>PLXE01000091.1 GCA_003151335.1 Acidobacteriaceae bacterium | reverse complement strand
CACTATATTATGTGATTCTCAATAGTACAGTCGCGTAGGCAGCCAGGAGCACAAGTAGCCGATTGCGAAACACGTGGTCAGGGGCTTCTCGATCGCGTGTTTCCCACCAGAAAAAGGCAGCCAAAGCAAGAACCACAGCCAGACCCCGTGTTTGGGTGAAAAGAGAACTCAGCCCACAGAAGGCACCGGCCATCATTATCCGGGCCAGCGAGCGAGTGCGCAGGACGGAGGCCAAGGCGGCAAAGGCTGCGACCGCACTAAACCAATGGTGGCCCGCATCCATCGTCAAACGAAGGCCAATGAAGACCGTGATCGCTACCGACAGCAGGGTAAGTTCGTCGTCCAGAACCGCACGCGCGATGCTAGTCACTAGATAAACGAAGACTAAGGCTATAAGTAGAAACAATATGTTCGCGACAACGAATCTCTGACCAAACAGCATGAACGAGCAAGCATAGACGAGCTCGGTGCCTGGGGTCAGGATCTCATAGAAGTCTCGGTAGGGAAGTTGCCCAGCCACAATGCGGGCACCCGACTGGGCGAAGAACCATTGATCACCATCTCTCAAGATCGGTGTAGCGAGTGCGAAGAGATGAAAGTATACATACAAAGCTACACAGAGAAGCACTCCCGGCAAAAGTGCTTTCGATTTCATGGTCAACCCCATTGATGTCGGCTTTGCAGTAATGCTGTCATGGTTCACTATCGTGCAAAACGCGGCCTTCCGCTATCGCTACCGCAAGAGAAATCTAAAGTCACTAGTGATAGGTGAGTAGCGCGATACGTTTGGACATCTAGGCTAGATGCTTCGAAATAACTTTTCGTCTCAGGCCCACACTACGCTGGTCTCAGCCGCATTGCTTACCGGCGCGCTGGCCAGCACCTTATTCTTCAGCACGAAAATCAGCAGCACCGAAAACAGCAAGGCATACGAGACCACGGTTGCCCAGGCGGCAGCATTGGCTTGGAAGCGTGGAATGAATACCAGATTCAAGAACACGTTGACGCCAGCGGCCGCTGCCAGCGAATACAGGACGGGCCGCTCGTAGCCCCGGCTTACCAGCACAGTCCAGAGCAGCGAGAAACAAAAATCGATAGGCAGCGCGATCAGCAGAATGCGAAAGAGTCTGGCCGCGCCCAAAGTCGATCCGTAGATCAGGGTCAGAAGTTGCGGCGCCAGCAGGCCAATGCCCAGTGCCACGATGGACGCAGTGATTGCCAGGCCGCCCAATGCGATCAGCAGAATTCTGTGGGCTTGCGCGCCAGCTTCCACCTTGGCGAGGTAAGGATAAAGTGCGTCCGTGAGCAGCCAGAATCCGGTAAAGATGATGTAGAGCGGCTTGCAAGCTGCACTGTAGCGGCCGACTTCAGCGGTGCTGGTCATCGCTCCCAGCAACAGGATGTCGGCATTCATGAACACCAGGTTCAACAGATTCGACATTCCGAGGGTTGCCACGCGAGATGGCCGTAGCTCCTCCGCGGCAGCCCCGATCTCCTCCGCGGTCACGCGGCCTTGGAGCTTCCTCCAACGAAGCTGCCACATGATCCATAGGAATCCAGCTCCCGCCAGCGCGCTCAAGATGTTCGCGCCCGAGATTGAGGCGATCGGTCGCTTCGTGAGCTGCATGGCCGTGATGGCCATCGCCACACAGAGAATGCTGACGCCGCTCCGCCAGATGGACAGCACGCCAAAGTGGCCGAGTCCCCACGCCACCCAGTCGAGCGCGAACGCATACGGGACAACCGCGAAGTCAAACACCAGAACGCAAACGCGCGCAGCCGGAGGGATGGGGCCCAGGAGCGCATACATCGCGCCCAACACAATGGCGACCGCAGTGAGCCCCGCGCGCCGCTTGAGGACGAATGGGACCACGAAAGCCGCCAACGAATGGTTGCGCGCCAGCAGCCGCGCGCCGATCAGCTTCAGTCCCTGGTCGGAGCACTCCATGACGTAGCCGGCAACGGTTTGGGCGAGGGCCACAATTCCAAGAATCTCCACCCCAAACCGGCGTGACACGTAAGCGAATAACGCGAACGTGGCCATCCTTCCGAACACTTCGCCCGTGGCCAGCCTGGCGAACGAGGCGAAAACGTTTCTGAGCTTCATCGGGTATGCGGATCGCGGGTGAGGTGGAGCCAGAGGCTGCGCATTCCGGAGCGCTCTCTCCACCAAATTGTCTCAGCTATACTTCGAGCCGGAAGGCCGCCGACACTCTCATGCCCCGGGTCAGCGTCATCATGAACGTCCGTAACGGTGCTTCGTTTCTGCGCGAGGCGCTGGACAGTGTGCTTGCGCAAACCTTCCAAGACTGGGAATTGATTGTCTGGGACGACTGCTCCGCCGATGACAGCGCCAAAATTGTTGCCGACTATCACGATCAGCGGATTCGCTATTTTCTTTCCCCGGAAGACACGCCGTTAGGGGAAGCCAGAAACCGCGCCATCCGCCAGGCCGAGGGGCAATGGCTGGCCTTCCTCGATCAAGACGACATCTGGCTGCCGCGGAAATTGCAACAGCAGATGGCCTTGGCCGACGAGCGCACGGGCATTATCTACGGGCGCGCCATTCAGTTTTATGCCAACGGGAAACAGCGGGACTACGATTACGCGCACGAATTTCAGCCCTTGCCCGAAGGCGACATCTTCTCCCGACTCTTCACGGACGCCTGCTTTATCGCCATGAGTTCGGCGGTGCTGCGCCGCTCAGCGCTGGAGGATGTTGGCCCCATTCCCGACGCGATTCAAACTGTGCCCGATTACTACCTCTACGTCGCGGTGGCGCGGAGGTATCCCGCTCGAGCGGTGCAAGGAAAAGTGTGCCGTTATCGCATGCACGCGGGCAGCATGTCGCAGACAAATCGGCAAAGGCTGCACCGGGAACCGTTGTTGATCATCGATCAATGGGCGGAGTGCCTTGATCCGCGCCTGGTTGCGTACCGTCGCATGACGTACAGCACCGCTTTGGCGCTGGAGGAGATGCGGAGCCTCAAAACGTTTCGCTTGGGGCTGGTGCGAATGCTCAGGGATGGCTCTGTAATCTGGTTGATGTCGCGGTCGTTTGTACGCGTCTGGCGCGCGCTGCGGCGGAAATTGCGCCGCCCCTACTGGATGGGCACGGACTTTACCTCTGACCCGGACTGAGAAAGGGCAGCACGCGTGGCCTCTTTCCGGTTTGCTGCGCGGGCGCGCGGTTCAACCGCCAGCGCCGACTGGGCGGCTATTTCCTTCCTGGGAGCGCCGGGCCCTTTGATGACCCGCTTATCGGAGCCGAAGCAGTATCCCAATACCTTGGTGCAGTAACGAGCGCGAACTCCGAAACGCACCAGCGCTTTTGTGAACCGGCCCTTGCCGAAGTAATCGTAGGCCTCGTTGAAATCGATCAGTCCCTGACGCTGCTCGCGAAGCGCCCTGAGCACGTCTTGACTGGCTGTCTTACCGCTAAAGTGAATCACCGCCGCGCAGGGGGTGTAGAACAACTTGTAACCCTTCCGGTGCAACGTGTAGTTGTAGGCCAGATCGGGCATGGCCCAGCGAAAACGCTCGTCCAACAGGCCGATGGTTTCCCAAGTGGACCGGCGAATCACGTACGCCGACGTGCCGATGCTCTCCACAGGCTGTGCCTTGGAATAATCGAAGGCGGTGTTGTAATAGCGGTTCATCAACTTGCTTTTGGGAAATAGCTTGTGCCAATTGAGGGTCTGCAAAAAGAAGACACCCAAGCTCGCGAAGCTGCGAATGTGATGCTGGATGCTGCCATCGGGATTAAGCAGCTTGGGGCCGCAGACCGCCGCCGCGGGATGTTCGTCCATGAAGCGCACTAACGGTCCCAGAGCGTTCTCAATCATCAGGGTGTCGCTGTCCAGCAGGCACACGTAACGCCCGCGCGATCGGCGAATGCCCTGGTTTACGCCTTTCGCATACGACTCATTGACGGTGTTCCTGATCAAAATCACATCCGGGAAGACTTCGGCCACCATATCGGCGCTGCCATCGGGCGAATTGCCGTCCACACATATGACTTCAAAAGTAATTCCGTCGGTGTGCCGGTAAATCGAGTCGAGACAGTTTTGCAGCAGCTTTCGCGTATTGTAGCTGGGGATGATGACCGTAAGATCGAGAAGAGGTGCTGTCATTCTGACTTCCATGCTGATGATTGTCCGGCCCGCCCCGGCACACCAAAAACCGTTTGCTTCGGTTCCACTGAGTTGAGGATAACGGAATTCGAGCCGATGGTCACGTTGTTGCCGGGGTGGACGCCTCCACGCCGTTTGCAACCCATTTCCATCCTGACGTTATTCCCGATTCGGGGCTGTTGGCGAGCGCTCATCCTCACTTGTCCACCACAAGTCGAAGCTCTTCTCCAAGATGTCTTCCGGCTTTGAGGTTGGCCAGTTCGACAAGAATCATCGAGTATGCCCGAAGGTTGATAGCAATGGTTCCGTCGCGCCTGGCGGTAAAGTGTCCATCGCGACCGATAAGCTCGCTGGCGCCATAGGCAAATGGCGCTCCTAAGACCGTGAAACATTTCAGTGGGTTGTTGAACCGTGACCGGCGAACGACCTCGGTCAAGGTGTTGACCCCAAAAAGATATAAATGGCGCGGCGGATCGAGGTGGACCCAATGTTTCCCAAACTTCCGATGAAATTGACTGCCGACATTGGGTGTGGCCAGGATCAGACGCCCGCCCGGCTTAAGGACACGATGGCACTCCAGCAGCACACCAATTGGATCGGAAAGGTGCTCGACCACGTGACTCATCACGATCGCATCGAATTGCTCTGCTGCGTAGTCCTGGCTAACCAGCGACCCGAGGTGGACATTTAATCCTCGACGGCGAGCAAATTCGACGCCGGCGGGATCAAAATCTACTCCTTCAGCGTTCCATCCCCGGTCCTGAGCAGCGCGGATAAGATCGCCGTCGCCACAGCCCAGATCCAGCAACCTGCCCGGCTTACCTGCCGGCAAATCGGCAACCAAGGGTGGAAGTATAAAACTGGCCAGACGCTGGAATCCCTTGAGAACCAAGCCCAGTTCGTGCCTCTCCGCGCCGGTCCCGGGAAAGCAACCGAACTTCACAAACCATCGCAGCCGAGCCGCAAGATTGGCTTCCGCTTGCGCATGTTTCGGAGCTCCCTCGTGGGTATAGTACGACTCATACAGCTTGCCCAGGTCCGATTCCACAGGGCGCGGATCCAGCCACACCAGTTGACATTGGGTATTGCTGCAACGCTGGATGTTCCAAACACCGGGCGTATCGAACATCCGGTCTGCCAATCCTTCATACAGATGCGCCCCAGGTTGTCCGCACAGATAACAGCTTGGTCGCGGAGTCGATCGAATGCTCCTGGGCTGCATGCGTTCTATTGGCACTCGCGATACAGTGCCACGGTTTGCTGTCCGCACTTTTCCCACGTGTAGTCCGCAGCGACTTTTTGGCCACGCTCGATCACTTGCCCGCGTGCCTCGTCGTTGTTGAAAGCGTACAGTACCGCACGCTGCATCGACCCATCTTCTTCGGGATCGAAATAGAAAGGAGCGTCGCGAGAAACCTCAGGAACCGTACGCCTCCGCCAATAGCCCATCCGTAACCCTCGGGATAGTTACGACCGACCGCGCCAGTCCAATTTCGGCAACCAATCCCGCCTCCTGCGCGGAGAACGGCTTTCATATAAAATCGGCCTCAGCAGCAACAGTCTTCTGTCTTATGACGAATGTGCACGCGCTTAGCAGCCTGTGGTGAAACTCTCGAACCCGCAAGCTAGGCCGCAGCGTCGGTCGTAAGTGCCTGTATTCATTGGGTGCGATTTATGTCTTACTCGCTGTTTTCTGAATGACATCACTTTCACCACGGGCTGTTAGGGTATCCGTATACGCACAACTGGTTCTCGCAGGGATAACAGCTTGAAACCAAGAATTGTCCTTTCTGGCGTCAACGTGAGGGAGGTAGGTGCGCTGTCTGTTTTCCGCGATGCGCTAGCGTCGCTGGCGCGGGAATACGGTGACCAATACGAAATCGTCGCGCTGGTTAAGCGCCGCGATCTGTTCGACATTGCAGGTGTTACCTACTTCGAATATCCCAATATCATGCGTTCATGGCTAGCCCGTGTACGCTTTGAATACTGGACTGCGAGAGGAATCAGTGCGCGACTGAAGCCCAAACTCTGGCTCTCAATGCACGACATCACTCCCAACGTGTCCGCCGAAACTCGGGCCGTGTATTGTCAAAATCCCTCACTGTTCTACCGTACAACGATTCCTGAGTTCTTCTTAGACTGGCGGTTCGGATTATTTACGTTTTTCTACCGCTTCCTCTATCGGATCAACATTCACGCCAACAATTACGTAATTGTGCAGCAAGATTGGATTCGCGAGAGCTTCATGCGTCTCTATGGCACAAAGAATGTTGTCGTCGCTCATCCGGCACTGAACCCGCCGACCGCCTCCCGAAAGTCCCCGGATGAAGTGATGAACCGGCCATTCCGTTTCTTCTACCCCATGTTTCCCCGCACGTATAAGAACCCGGAACTGTGCCTGAAAGCGGCGCGGATTTTGGAAAGCCGAGGTTTCAATCAATTCGAGCTCTGGCTAACCTTCGATGCGTCGGTGAATAAGTACGCCGCACACGTGCAGAAAGAATTCGCGGACGTGCGATCGGTACGCTGGCTAGGTCTGCTTGCGCGTGAACGTATTTTTGATCTATACGATGAAGCCGACTGCCTGCTGTTCCCTTCCCGACTTGAGACGTGGGGCCTGCCGATCAGCGAATTCCGCCTTTTTGGTAAACCAATGCTGCTGGCCGATTTGCCCTATGCACACGAAACCGCGGCGGGGTCTGGCAAAGTCCGGTTCTTCGACCCTCATGACGCCAATGCACTTGCGGATCTGATGATGCAAGCGGCGAAGGGCGAGGCAATCTTTCAGCGGTCACCCGATGTGGCGATCAATCCGCCTTATGCACGGAACTGGTCGGAGCTGTGGAAGATACTGCTCGGCTCGTCCTAGGCTGTTTGCGGAAGCGTATCGCCCTCACGAGAGACGCGGCGAGCAACGAAGGACAGGGCAGCGAGGTACACGAGGTAGGAGATCACCGTGTTGACGGCTGCGGCCATCGCGCCGTAGCGAGGAATCCCGTAGAGGTTTAGCACGACATCGGTCCCCGCAGCCAGCAACGCACATTTCAGCATATGGCGCTCCATGGACCAGGCAATATAGGCGCTGCTTAGGTAAGACACCAGGAAGTCCACGGGAATGGCGCAGGCCAGCACCAGTAACAACGGCGCCGATGCGACAAAGCCCTGCCCAAATAGAACGGTCAGCACAGGACGACGGAAAACAGTGACCAGCGCGGCGACAGCAACACCTACACCGAATAACGGCAGCAGAATGTGCACTCGCAGCATCGCCAGCCGCTGTTTCAACGAGTGCTGAGCAAATCGCGGGTACAGCGCATTCACGAAGAGATAGTACGTGACCAGCACCTGGTTGAGCACTCGATAGGCCGCGCTGTACAGTCCTACCTGCTCGGCATTTGCCAGCAAGCCGAGCATGAGCATGTCTACAGAGACGAACGCAAGGTTGCTAAACCAAGCCAGGCCCATTACGCTGGTGCGCCGCCACGCCAGCGCATCGCGAATGGCGTCCCGGTCTTCTGCCGTACCTTCCTCGTCCGTCCTATGCCGCCTCCACCAAATCCAGAAAAGGATGCTCTGCAGGATATACCCGGCGGCATTGCCAGCGATCGCCCAGCGAAAGATGCTTTGCCCGTGCAACGACCCGGCTGCTAGAAACATCAGGATACTGATCGGCACCACGGCCTTGGACCACCCGACCAGCCAAAGCTGTTCCTTGCCCCAGGCTACCCACTCCAGTGAAGCGGCGTACAGGGCAGCGATACCGGCAAACACGAAGAGGAAAACCTTCATGTCCAGAGGAAGACTGGTAAAACCCGCGTAGATGGCAATCAGCGGCAGTGCGACCGTGGCCATCACGGCGCGGCGACGCTGCACCCGGCGGACGATATCCGCCGATGAAGCCGGAAATTGCGCCACTAACCTCGCCCCAATATGCTTCAGACCGAAATCTATGGCGGGCTGCATGTAGGCAGACAGGGTTGTGCCCAGCGAGTAGATTCCCAGCACCACCACACCAAAACGATGCCCCAGCAACATCACGATAGCGACGTTCGCCACGCGACCCAGAGCTTCACCTGACCCGAGATGGAAAACGCTGCGAAGATATTTACCGGGTGAGGTTGTCATTTCATGCGAGGTGACGCTGAACTATGAGCCTGCATTCTGGGCGATAATCCATCCACGCTTCTCCGTCCGGTTCCGGATCGCACACTCAAATCCATTGGCTCGCAGGTGCTCTACGAGGTCGGCCTCCGTGTTGGCACGCCATAGGTCGCAATGATAGAGCACCAACATGAAAGAGAACTTCCGGAGGGTGTTCCCAGACGCACTCAGCAAAATTGGGAATTCAGCGCCCTCGCAGTTCAGCTTAATGAAGTCACAATGCCTAATTGCATTGTCGTCCATGAATTCTGCCAAGCTGCAGCATTCGACCAACTCACTACGATGGGAGAGACGCTTCACCACGGAATGTCCCCAGTTTCCTGCATCGTGGTGCAAAGTGCAGGTACCGCGCTTGTCCAACAATGCAAGGCGGTGGGCGGAGATGTTTGTGGTCCGATTCAAAGCTACATTGATGCGCAAGAAGTCGAAGGTATCCGCGCTCGCTTCAATGGCAAACACCTTGCCTTGCGGGACCTTGGAGGATGCCAGCAGAGAGAATGCGCCGATGTGGGCGCCCACATCAATGACGATATGGTCGCTGGCAGGTTTATACTCCGGAACGCCTGCTAGAAGCGTATCCCGGTCGAAGCTCTCTTTAATAACTGCCTCATCGGCCGTGCCCCTTCTAAACGCAATCTCGAAAGGGCCAAACGACCCAAGAACCAATTTCGACGGACGATCGAACAGCACGGTGGCAAGCAAAGCTCTTTTCACGCGGTAAGGGACAAACGGTGAAATAGCCGCTTTCAGTCTTTCCACACAACCTCCGCTTGCAGACTATTGCCTTCTGAGGCTATTTATTCGTAGAGCGTTTTGCATTCAGCCAACCCGCGATTCTGCCCTCGAGGACAGCAACATGATAACGAGCCTTGGGAAAATTCCAGGCGAGAACCGAAACGCCGGCACCTCCGAGCGAGCGCAACCAAGTCCTCCCAACATACCAAAAAGGATACCGGTATTTCCGCAGCAAATATCCCAATGCCGTGTTATACGCGCGCGCCTTCCTGTCGGACTTGCGGTCGTATAACAACGCTGGTTCGCGATGAAACACCTCAATATCAGCGTCGAAATAAAATTGAAAGCCAGCTTCCAATGCGCGAAGAAGATAGTCGGTTTCTTCCCCCGCGATTCTCCCACCTGTACTGCCAACTCCCAAGTTTTCATCGAACTCCCCAACCGCATCGACGACACTCCTGCGGAGGAACATCGTGACCGAAGAGCAGCGGAGGAAAACGTTGTGCTTGTTGATTGGACCCGAATCCTTGTGAAAGCGGGAGAACGATTTGTCGACTGGCCTTCCCGTGACCCCGCCTAATTCGGGATGCACAATCAGGGCGTGTGCAACCCGACCGAGTAAGTCAGGTGGGTACCAGCAGTCATCGTCGGGAAATGCAATGACATTGCCGTTCGCACGCTTGAGACCAACATTGCGGGCGAGAGAGAGTCCCGGGGCTGACCTGCAACGCTGGAGTGGGAATCTCGCGGAATAACTCGCGAGCACTGGTGTTAGCCTGTCGTCTTGGTTTTGGTCAACCACAACCAATTCAAAACACCGGTAAGACTGCGAGGCTAAGTGGGCTAGAAAATTGGCGACGTCCTCAGTCCGGCCTACAGTCGCGAGAATCAACGAGAACTTTAGGTCGCTATCGGGCAAGTAAGCTCTCTTCTGGGTTGGGGATCGGCTGGACTGTTTCGACTTACTCGCACTTTATCAATGGAGTCTTGACGACGGAGGTCACCAATTGGTACAAACTCCACCCGAGGGCAAGCGGCACCAGCAGGACGAATGCTCTAATCAACGCAGATCCCCAGCCCAGGAGATACCCCCTTGGCAATAATAGGACTTCCGGAAGGGCTAAAGCCACCAATAACAGCATTTCGGCATTCCGGCTACTCGCATGCATGAAGCGGAGCCCGCCGCCAATAAGGAGCGAAATCACAATCACGCCAAGGATTCCACCGACGACATAGGCCTCCCCGACGTATGCACCTGAAGTGGCGAAACCTTGCTTAAACATGTATGGATTCAGGAAAACTGAGACGTCAAAGCCGAACTGCCGTCCACGAAAGTAACTAGACACGTCGCTAGAGATAAATTCGATTTGTAGCTCATGTAGCAGGTAAGAAACAACATACGGTTTGAACAGATTTCTGTGCACTACAGCGACTTCGGTGACGGCAAGTGATACTCCCTGCGTAGCGATAAAGCCCACGGGATCTACCGCGGAACGGCCCTCGCCGTCTTCCCCAGAACGCGCAAGGCCTATCAGATTCGCCACCACGACCAGCGCAGCAGCCAGAACCACGACGCGCCAGATGCGGGTATCTCTTGTGGACTTAATTCTCGCCACGTACCAGAGGGTCAGAATCAAGCTGAACAGTCCCATTCGCGTACCCGTCAGCAAGATCACCACACTGCTGCAGAAGTAAAGGGCCACCACCGTGTAAAGGAGTTTCTTTCTATTTTCGAAGACAAAAATCGCCACTAGAACAGGAAGAGTCAACAACGCCACGGCTCGGACAACAAGAGGAACGCTTGCGGCGAGGTGACCGTAGTCACTGAAGAAAACCATGTATCCGCCGTGCCCCCGGATGTACCGATAGTAGAGGTAATTCTTGTAGAGCAGGAAGGGCAGGCTGGAAAAGAAAACCAAGTGTAGGTAAGGCAAATACCGGCGGACTGCAACATCAGTTGGCGGGGAGATCCGCCGGTAATTCCACCGGCAAGGGGCATAGACACAGATCGCCGATAGGACAATGCTCAACATGACGATGCCAGCCTGGTCCCTTGATATCCCGAAAGGAGCGTCAACCATTGCTTCCACCAGGAACGGGTCCGCAATCCTGCCAAGACAGTACCCGATCAGGCGGCCTCCCTGAAACAGCATCAGCATGCAAAGGAATAGGAAGCACGGGTGCCGCCCTCGATCGAAGCGCACCCACGACAGCACGATTAGCGCGGCGAGCAGCACTACTGTAATGACCACGGCGCCGTTCGGACTGAGCCATCTCAGCACAAAACACAGCGTCGCAATTCCCACCACCGACAGATAGCCCAGCACCTCAAAAGCAGCTGCTGGTATTGGCCGGGATGCGGGCACAAACGCCGGGATGGATTGCGTCGCGGTGCTCATGAGTTCCAGGATGAGAATTTCAACGACTGCCGTAGCTGCGCCAGACGCGCACGCTCGATGGGATCTTCCTGCTTGCGCCTCAGCGTCTCCATGATAAGTACGCCCAGACAGGACAGCAGGAAGGCGACTGCCGACGTGACTAACACGATGAGGGCCCGCTTGGGACTCGACTTCCTTTCCGGTAGGACTGCTTTGTCCACCACTTGCACCAGGATGGCATCCTTGGCTTCGTCGATGCGGGAGGCCTCCAGTTGCTTGCTCAGAAACTCGTAGAGCGCCTCGTGGTATTTGACGTCCCGCAACTGGCGGAGATACTCCAATTCCACGGCGGGCAACTGGCGAGTGGGCACTTGCAGGTTACCGTTTCCCAGTTCGCCTGTATTGCGCTCCAGCTTGGCCAATTGTGCTCGTAAACCGGCCAGTTCCTGCTGCGCCCGTTTCACATCAGGGTTACTCTCGGTCGCGTAGGTGCGCATGGCCTGCAGTTGCACCTCGTGAATGGCCACCTGCGCGCGCATGTCGGCCACCGCCGAGACGATGGCCCTGCCCTGGGCGTCGGGCTGGATGAGGCCGCTCTTTTCTTCCACCTGCTTCAAGGCCACTTCCGCCTGGGCGAGGGCTTCGCGTTCGGTGTCGAGTTGTTGCTGATAGAACACGCGCCGTTGGCCCGCTTCGGTGATGGCCAAGTTGCCGTTGAGCTCATGCAGCAAATCCACGTACGCATTGGCCAGCTCAGCAGCCCGCTTGGGGTCGCCATCGGTAACCGAGATGGAAATCAATCCTTCCTTTTCTGCAACGATGTCGCTACGCTTGGCGAGTTCCTTACGCGCTGCCTGATACTGCTTGACCGAGTACACCCGGCGCAGATCAAAGCGGTCGATGAGGCGGTCTTCAATGGTGCGGCTCCCCAGCATGGCCACGAACAGATCGTCAGGGTTCTTCAGTCCCAGGTCCGCCGAACCCAGCCCGGCAACGGCCCCCAGCTGCCCCAGCATGGCGATCGCGCTCGGTTGATTTTGCTGCGGCGGCAAAACCGTCGTGGTTGCGGTGTACATCTTGGGCAGCAGCAGGGCAACGACGAGGGCCAGCAGGGCAGCAACCAGCGTCACCTTCAAGATGCGCATCTTGCTGTTGGCGAGCACCTGCAACACGGCAATCGCATCGGCCTCTCTGGGGCCTTCGACGGCAGGCGGCAGGTTCGACAGCACATCGCGATCGTAAACTCCGGCGCCGCTGGCGGCGGGCGCTTCCGATACTCTCGAGCTTTCCATCATAAGTACCAACTCCGGGTTGAGACGACTTCAGCTATTGAGTGCTGCAACCGAAATTCCCGGCTGCTTTCTGTCTGTCATCCTGAGCGAGGTCGCCGCGGCGACCGAGTCGAAGGACCCCTATAGCCGCATAAATCACGGTGTGGCCGTCTTAGGGCAGCGACAAGTCTGGGATCGCTGGCGGCCAAAAGGTCCCTTCGATAGTAAGTGGGCAGTATAGGAGTCCTTCGACTCCTCGTCCGGTCGCCACGGCGACCGGACTCGTCGCTCAGGATGACAGGCCATAAAGTTTTTCATCCCGATGTGTAGGTCGCAGGCCCATGTGGCGCTCGGGATGACACCCCAAAATCACTTCAGGACGTTGATCGCCGCCGCTGCCAATCCCACGTTTCCCAGGATCTGCGACCAGTCCTTGATCCCGCGCAGCAGGCTGCCTTTGTTGGTCTGCTCGGGGACCACGATGCTATCGCCTGGCATCAGTACCATGCTCTCAAACCCTCCCGACCAGAAGTGCGAAGCGGCATCTTTGCTGACCACCGCTCCGTTGGCGCGGACCACGAAGATCCTGCCCTTGTCCGCGTCCCGCGTGGGACCTCCGGCGCTGCGCAAATACGTCGAAACCGTCTTGCCGGGTTGTTGGATGAAGGACCCCTGGTTGTAAACATCGCCCACGACATTCACCACGATGGGACGGCTGGGTACAAAGAACTGATCGTTGTCCTCAAGCGTGATGTCCGGAATCGCATCCACGGTTTGGTCGTTGGGATGGAGGTTCAAAACGATGCGGCCGTCGGCCCGCAGTTGGCGAAGCTTATCGAGGCTGGCCCGTTGCGCCTCCAGCACGGCCCTGGCAGCCGTCACCTCGTCGGAGGTCCTGGCACTCTGTGCCATCTGTGCCGTCTGCCGGGCGACTTGTTGCTCGGTCTGGGCAATCATCATGTCCAGCCGTGCTTGTTGCTCGACGCGCGCCGACTCCCGAGTAAACTCGGCCCCATAAAGATAGGCCGAAGGGCTAAGTCCTCCCGCCTGCATCACCAGATCGCGCAGCCTCTGGCCCGGCTGTGCCCGGTAGATCCCGGCGGCTTCAAACTCCCCATCCAGTCTTACCAGCTTGGTCTGCTTGTTTTCGGGGACGCGCAGATCGGCCTGCGAGAAAACGGTGACGATGTCACTTGGTTGGAGCACTAGATTGCTGGCATCGTCGTTGCCCAGAATGGCCTTGCCCAGGTTAAACGGCAGCAGCTGCGTCGAAAGGTCTTGCGCGCTCATGCGCTGCACCACCGCATAATCCCAGTTGATCTCCGGGGCATTGCGCCTGATCTCGTTGGTGGTACTGCTCACCCGGCCTTTGCTTTCCTGCGCCTGCAGGGCCACAGCATTCTGCTGCTTCCAGTATTCCCAGGTAATGAGAAACTCGCGGTTGGGAATCAAATCGCTGATTCGCATGCCTTCATGCCAGGGATAGCGGCCGGGTTGGGCGACGTTGCCGCGCAAGGTCACGGAATTTTCGAAGCGCGGCGACACCAGGGTGACATTCACCACATCGCCATCTTTGATGGGATGGGCCAAGCCGGCGGCGTCCAAACTGACTTGCTCCACGCTGTGCATCTGGTGGTCCTTAATATGTTCCACAAAGACTTTGCCGCCAGATGCCGTGGTGGACAGCCCGCCAGCCAGGCGAAGAGCTTCCGCTAAGTCGGTTCCCCCTTTGAGTTCATAAATAGACGGCACGTTGACCTGCCCACCCATGGCAATCTGGGGCCCGATCGGGGCCACGTAGATCACATCTTCCGGCAACAGATTGACATCTTTGCTCTTGTCGCCGTTGAGCAGTAAATCGTAGAGATCGAAATCGGTGACCACCGTGGAGCCGCGCTTTAGCTGGATGTGGCGCATGGAACCAGTGGGCGACGGTCCGCCTGAAGCAAAGATCGCATTGGCCAGCGTGCTCAGGGAACTGACCGTATAACGCCCCGGACGCCGTGCTTGACCGACCACGAAGACGTCAATCGAGCGCAGCTCGCCCATACTCACGTTCAAATCGAAATTCTGGTAGATGCGCCCGATATGCGACTTGAGAAACTCCTCGACCTGGGCGTACTTCAGGCCGGCAACATTCAGGTTTCCAACTTTGGGGACGAAGATGCTGCCATTGCGATCGACGCGGGTGTGGACATCCAAGTCAATCTGTCCCCAGGCCCGGATCAACAGCTCGTCGCCGGGACCGATAACGTAATCCGCCGTGACGGGGACGCGATCCACGGGAGCAAACGTGGTGGGCACGGTCTCAAACAGGCTTAGCCCGTAAATGGGCAGCGACTTGCCGAGAGAAGCAAGCACCATCTGCTGAAAGTCGGTGAGCTCGACGACTTTGGGGAGATTTCTGGGCGCCGGCCGCATCGCCTTAGGAGCCACCTCATTGGGCGGATTCGCAGTTGGCAGTGTCTGGGTGTCGTCCAGCACGATGTTGGGCGGGCACGGAGCGGTCAACGTGCAGGGCGGTGGTTGTCCTTCCGCTGGCGCCTGGGCTGGCGGTGAAGCCTGACTCACCGGTGCGTTTTGCCGGTCCTGCGCGATGGCGCCCGGCAAAACCGCCATCACAGTTGCGAACAGCACCAGCGGCATCATCGCGGCAAGAAGCTTCCAGTAGTTTCGCAAATCGGCATTCACTTTCGGAAGAACTTTCAATCTCAATCTCCCCAGGACCCAGGTTGGGTCCGGCATGAAGTGCTACTTGGCGAGGCAAACAAGCCTAGCAGGAATTTCTGCTCGGGCAGCCAAATCTCGTGTTCCGGAAGCGTGGTCATCTAGTCACTACCGCTATTCACAACCTGGCGCGTCGGAGCCGGCTGGCGAAGCGCATTCAGCCAGAATTGAGCGTAGGCTGGGGCCGCATCGCGAGCATCCCACGGCAAGTCGCGTCCGGTAAAGAGGTGGTGCAGGTTTTGGTGAGCACTCACCGCGCCAGCCAGTCCGAGCGTGGCGATCGTGGGTTCCAGATCGCAAATTACGCCGCGTGCCGCACACCTGCCGAAGTAGGCATTCACCGCGTCGAAGATCGGGCCCAGATGCTCACGGAACATCCGGTCCGCTCCTCCCGGCAGTTCAAAGCCGGCGACATACAAAAGCCGCATCAGTTCCGGATGCTGTGACATGTTCTCCACCACGAATGTCACCAGCATGGGAACAACGATAGATGGATCCAGATCAGTCGCCAGGCCCTGCTGCAGCTCTCGCCCCAACTTCAACCGGTTCAGCCGCGATTCCGCCGCCACCCAGAAGAGGTCGGCTTTGCGAACGAAACAGCGGAAAAGGGTGGCTTCATTCACCTCGGCCAAGTGGGCAATCTCCCGCGTACTGGTACCCTTGTACCCCTGACGGGAGAAGAGCTGAACAGCGGCCTCGATGATACGCACTTCGGTGACACTTCTACCCGCTGTCTTTTTCACAATCTTCTAACCTCTAGCTGTGTATTGAAATGTTCAGTGGATGGCTTTCAATTGGGGGAACTAGTTGAGCTGGCAGCTTGACTTATAGAGTGGCAAGGCTCTGCCATCCTCAGTTAGATGAGGTGTTTCCCTAAAGTCCGGCGAGGTACCGCAACGAGCGACTTCGCGAACATCTTCATCCCACTCGAGACCCGGAGAACTTCGCCGCTCCCCAGCGAAAAACAGACGAGAGCAAGCGCATACTTGCTCCGCCCGAGTGTATTTGCTGCCGAGCCATGGCTCTGCTCGACGCTGGCTAGCATAGGGAAAGCTGCGCAATCGGTCAAGCAAAATCGCCTCCAATCAATCACTCGGCGCAAGAAAGAATTTTCGAGTGGTGAGCCTATGAATCGGATGCTAGTGCCAAACTGGGAATCTAAGGCGAGCGCTTACTTAGGCCGCAGCGGAACGAACGATTCCCCGACCCTGCGAGGGCAACCGCCCAATTGCCGGTCGGTACTGCGCGGAAAAATGAGCTTGGACGCACGACTGGGTTGCCATAGTCATCCCCATCGACAGCCGAGAATTCACGTCTTAGGCGCTCAGGCCAGAGTAGCTGTAGTACCTTCACCTGTGGCAGCTCTTTTGTTGGAGTTTTAGCGTCGCACTTTGGCGAAGCCGCTGCGCCCGCCCATGTGATCGGCAGATGAGTTATTGGAGGTCTCATCTATCCTACAGAGGACCAGCCTCGTAGCCGGACTTTCGGTGGACTCGTTCGTGGCACTCAGCGCACAAGGTGATCAAATTCTGTTCCTCGTCGCCACCGGACCGGCTACGCAGTTTGAGGTGATGCACCTGCAGGTTCTGCATGCTGCCGCAGGCCTGGCAGCGCCAGCCGTCGCGCTCCAGGATCTGCCGATGCAGTTCGTGGTAGCTGTTCGCATCGAGTCTCAGTCGCGGGCTCTTGGATGGGATTTTCTTCACGAGGCTTGCCCGGCGACCTCAGATCGAAAAGCCTCCTGCTGTGGGCTGGGCAGAAACTTGTAGTAGCGGGAAATGGATTGCAACAGGATCTGAGGGTTGCTGCCGTCGATTGAGGCCCCGGCGAGGAAGTCCGCACAGATCATCTCCAGGCAGTAGCCCCGAGACTTGTCCGTCCCCAGCATCAAAGCCGCGGCCTCGATCGCCCGCTCGATGACCGGGATCTGGCTCTTATAGACTTTGAAATAGATCAGTTCCGAAGGCTCGCTGTCCTTGCCCGTCAGCTCCTTCTCCACTTCCCGCTGGAACTCCGCCTTGGGCATTTGTCTGGCTTTGTGCAGCCAGGTTGCACTTTCGAAGTGCTGACCCTGCTGGCGCGCCAGCTTGGCCAACTCCAGCCCCTTGGTCCATCCCACCTGTTTCAGTTCCTTCCTCACCTGGGGCGGAAGCTGTTCGTGAATCGACATCAAGTAGTAGGCCTTCCTTCGGGACTCCGGAAACCGCCGCTCCAGGAACTCATCGAACGACTTCAGCTTCTCCAGCCGCCAGTACTGGCCGGCGCGGACCTCGCACAGGTACTTGCCCAGTTCCACGAACCTGGTATCGCGCTCGTTCTCATGGCGGGCTTCCCAGGCTAGGATCGCGTCGATCCTGCTCAGGACCTCCAGACCGCGGCGGCGATTCAGCTTGGGCGGCATAGGCGGATACTTAGTAACCAAGTTCGTCAAACAGACCAAGATCGACTCCCGGTTTGCGGATAAGGCCAATCTCCACCAGATCGCGCTGGTCGAGACAGAGCCCAAGAAAGGGACAGGTGGTACAGGGGTTCTGGGGGAAGCGGATGCCGCTATGCGGCAGGAACAGTACAGACTCAATCCGACCTACCGTGTCGTCGACCAGGGTCTCGAACTCCTGCCGCTGTTGGTCGGTGATGGTAGCCCGGAGATACTGGACTTCCACCATGCGCTTACGCACGAAAACGACCTGCGCGACTTCATTGATCCCCGTCATCCAGGAATAGCAGACCAGTTGCGGATCGAGGGCCGCAATGCCGTCCGGTTCCTCGGGATAGCGGGCGGAGCTGGTCTTCCACTCCAGCACACAGGGTGTACTGTCCAGTTCGCCGACAGCATCGACGAAGGCGACAAAGCTGTTGCCAGAACTCAGCGCACGTGTGAATCGGATCTGTTGATGGCTATGCGGCTGGTGAATCTGAACGCGGCCGTCCTGGGTGAAGCGCTCGAGCAGTTGAACGCCTTGCTGAAGCATGTGGTCCCAGGTGTCGTTGCCCGAGTACGTCAGCTCCAGGTTCTTACATGGCGCCCACTGCTCGAACAGGGCTGCTGCTGGGTCTTCGTGGCGGAATAAAGCCGCCACCGCCTGCTCGAAGCAGCGGCCGAAGAGTATGGCTGCGCGAACATCTTTCTCCTGCCAGCCATCCAGATAGCGGTGGCGGTAGCGGCGAGGGCAGGTCAGGTACTGGGAAATCTGGGTGTAGCTGTAATTCATCGTGATGCCCTCACCTTCCCCGAGCCCTTATCGTTGCTCGCCGGCGGAACGCGGACGGACGTGGACAGCTCTTCCCACTGGCTGGCCGGGGCGAAGCCGTCGAAGTTCACCAGTGAGATGCCGTTGACTACGGTGTGGCTGATCTTCACCACGCCGACCAGACCGCGCAGGGCATGCTCGTCGACCTCGTCCTGGCTCAACAGTTCGGGGTCATAGAGAAAATCCCGCAGGAACCAGCCCAGCTTCCACATCGCCTTCGGGGTGCAGTAGAGACGGCTGACAATCGAGCGCCCGGCGAACGGCTTGGGTTCAAGAACGGAGAGCCGGATCAGATAAAAGCGCTTCTGGGTTTGCCAACGATGTTGCGCCCCATCGAGCCGGACGAGAAATATGCCATCTGGAACCTCGGAGTGCGAATCCCGCGCGGTGTCAAAGAGTCCGGGAACATGACGTTTCATCCCGCCACCTCCTGGCTTGATGGTGCATAGCTGTTGAGCTGACAGAGCAGGCCATCACGGTCCCTCTTGGCCGCGTCTGCCAGCTGCTGCACGAAGCTTTCGACCTGTTCGCGGGTAGCGTCTTTCAGGGCTTTGGTACCGCAGAAGTCGACGGCGTAGGCTTTCACCAGTTCGGGATCGAGTTTGTGCTGGCGGATGATCTGGCAGAGTCGGTCGCGGACCTTATGACCATTTCCGTTGCCGTTGGTATTTTGGGGTGGAAACTTATGCGGATCCGAAGCTGTCGCGGTAGAACCAGAAGTCGATCCGATTTCCTCGACCGAGCAAATCCCGATGCCATACGCCTTGCGCAGGGCACGATTGACGGCTCGAGTTTCTGCGATGCGCATCTCGGCGCCGCGGACCAGCAGAGATACGTTGGAAGGGTCAGCATCGCCGTAGCCGACGAAACCGGCGGAATCTTTGGACGGATACACCGTCGCCTTGAGTACGAAACGATTCGCCGCGGAATCACACAGAGAATCGACAGCCTCGACGTGGATACCGCGGCATCTCTTGCGCCGCGCCAGGCGAAGAAGACCCGTGTGGGTCACGTACCAGGAATTGTTGAGGAGCTGGAGTTCACCTCTACGCAGAGAAAAGTCAAAATCCTGAGATAGAGTTTTCAGCGGCTCGGCCAATCGAATGGGCAAAGTACCAGCAATCAGCCGGCGGGCGAACCGCAAGTTTTCCCGTACCAGAGGGTAGTTCCTCCGCGGGCGTGCACTGGAGCGTCGTGCTTCAGACTCGCTCATTTAAAAACCTCCAAGCATATCGATTTATATATAAACGATAACATACGATATGCTTGAATGCAATATAAATTCCTGATTGTTTCTTCTTTTCCAAGCGGATATATTCGTTTCGTGGCTATAAACAAGCAGTTCTTGGCGTTTCGGGTCTCGCCCAGTTTGAAGGACGAGATTCAGGAAATCGCTGCCAGCGAAGCGAGAAGCATTTCGCAGATCTGCGAGTTGCTGTTAGTTGAAGGCGTTGAGGCCTACAAGAAGGATGGGCCTAAGTTTATTCAGCGCCTGGTCGCCAAACAGAAGCTGAGGACGAAGTAAGGAATCCTCCAGATCTGCTTCTTATTGTCGATCCACCTTCATGGTGCGGATGGTCCCAGACCCAGCAAAAGGTCGTCGCTGGTGACCGGCGTCGATCCATGACAAGAGCCGTGGCAGCCAGAAACGGTCAGCAGGTCGCGGTGCGGCAGGGCAGTTGAGCGGCCAGCACAATCTCGCGGGTGAAAGAGGCGCCTCCCGCAGAGGCGCTGTGGCTAGCGCCAGCCACTCTGCCAGATTGACGGGGCGGTGAATCTTGGCCCTTAGCATTGAGCGGCAGCGCCTCCGGCAAAGTGGGGTACAAGAGCTTAAGATTGATCCGAAAGGCTCGACGATGAGCATTTGCGAAACGAAGCCAATAAGTCTTTTGTTATTAACAGCACTTTCTCGCTCCGAATTCCTGTGCTGCCGTGTAAAGTCCCATTCGGCCCGAGTCATTTGGGAACAGACCGGCAGCCAAACAAATGCCAAATGATCCACTACGGGTGGTGGAATTCCACCTAGTGGGCCACAGCGCGACTGCCGCACGGTCGAAGATCCGCTTGGCAGCGGACGGAATGATACCGACATCGGCCCCGCCGTCACTGTGTCCGCCTCTAACCCGACTTAATGCAAGGGTGCGTATCCCAGGGCACGAACCTGGTCTGCGATGAGTTTGTGGCCGGCATCATTGGGATGGAAACAGTCAACCGCGATCAGTCCCTGACCGTCAGGATCCTCAGTGCCGTCCGCGCCGTTATAGGCCTGGTGGACATCTGCGACTGAAATGCCGTTGGCCGCCGCCGTAGTGTGGATGTAGTTGTATACCTCGTCCAGATACGGTTCAAGAGTGGTAAAGATGCCTTTCTGCATGCCCGAAGCGACGTAGGGATCGTAGATGTCCATGGTGCGGATAATGGTGTTGTTGGTGGCACGCAGGGTCAGTAACTCGGTGACGATCGCGCCCCAGTTCTGCTCAAAGGTGGTGACCGCGTCGCGGACGCAGTCTCTAGATCATCGGCGCCGCCGCAGGTTCCCTGTGTGTAATGGTCATGCCGCACTAGCTCGTCCTGCCAAGTACAACAATTTTGAAATCGATCCAATACTTTGCCGGGGTTTTGACTTTCGCGTATCGTAAGCTTAGCCATTGGTGCCACACCGTGACGGATTCCAGGCAATCCGAAGAGCTGCAACAATTGACACAGCAGATGGCGGAGCTCACGCGACGAGTTTTTCGCCTGGAACAACTGGCGCGGGGCGATATTGCCGTCGAGAGCGCCGCTGAAAAGAGCGCGCCTGCGCAGGTGGAATCCGCTCAGCCCGAACCGCCGCCTGCCGTGGCTCAGGTGTCGCCCACGCTGCGCGACTCTCGCGAACCGGCGGTCCCGCCCGATTTCCATGAGCCGCAGCGCATTCCGCAGATTCCAATTCCCTCAGCGAAAACCGAGGTTTCCGAAGTTTCGCTGGAAACTCGCATTGGCGGCCAATGGCTGAACCGCATCGGCATCGTTGCCGTGCTGGTTGGGCTGTCCTACTTTTTGAAGCTCGCGATCGAAAACGATTGGATCGGACCGGGAACACGCGTTGCCATCGGGTTAGTGGCAGGTGTCGGGCTGATCCGGTGGAGCGAACGCTTTCGTGTGCGCGCCTTCCTGGCTTTCGCCTACTCCCTAAAGGCCATTGGCATCGGCGCGCTGTACTTGTCGTTATGGGCCGCTTTCCAGTTCTATCACTTGGTGTCCGCGCCGGTGGCATTCTTGGCCATGGTATTGGTGACCGCAAGCTCAGTGGCCATGTCGCTGACCCAGGATTCCGAGCTCCTGGCCGCCTTCGCGCTGGTAGGCGGATTTCTAACTCCCGTGCTGGTCTCCACCAATCAAAATCATGAGGTCGCGCTGCTTTCTTATGTGGCGCTGCTTGACCTGGGCACGGTGTGGGTGGTCGCCGTTCGCGGCTGGCAAAGGCTGCTGTTGGCCAGCTCTATCGGCACGGCTTTGCTCTTCGCGGCATGGGCGTCCAGTTACTACACCGAGGAGCAGCTTGCCACGACCTTGGCCTTCGCCAGTTTCTTCTTCCTGCTGTACGCAGCAGCGCCATTCCTGGGACGCAAGTCCGCCCTGGAGCGGTACCCGAACGTTCTGGTGGCGCTGGTGCTGCTCAGCGCCAGTTGCTATTTCGCAGCCACCTACTCGATGCTGTACCAGCACTACCGCTTTGAACTGGCCTGGCTCACGGTTGCGGTTGCAGCCTTGTTCTTCGTCCTCAGCCGCGCGCTGCAAAGACGTGAAGCAAGCGCCCATCCACTGTTCGGGCCGCTATATCTTGCGCTCGGTGTCGGCTTTCTCACCATTGCCATCCCGATCAAGCTGGAGAGCTACTGGAACGCTTTGGGCTGGATCGTCGAAGGCGGAGCGCTGTTCTGGGTAGCGCATCGCAGCGGACGAATGTTGCTGCGCATTCTCGGCACGGGTGCGTTTTTTCTCGGTATCTTCCGCTTGATTATGGTGGATTCCTTCGGCCACGAGCCGCTGCTGATCAACCCGCGATTTGGTCTCTATCTGCTGGCGATCGGCGCGCTGGCTTTGTTGGCTTATTTCGTCACTAACGAAGGAGGCGCCGACAATCGCCAGTGGGCCGGAGCAGCGATCATCGGAGTCAATGTTCTGGCGCTGCTGGCTCTGCACTTCGAGGTGCTGGGGTACTTTGAGCAGCAACTGGCAGCGGCTTACTCGTTCCAGGAACGGCATGGCATCATGACGGTCCGCGACTTCGCCTATTCCGCGGTATGGATGGTGTACGGCAGCGGCCTGATGCTGGTGGGCTTCTGGAAACGCTCGGCGTTCCTGCGCTGGCAAGCCATCGTTCTGCTGGCGATGACGGTGTTGAAGGTGTTTCTGGTGGACATCAGCACCCTGGAGCGCGGATACCGCATCGCTGCGTTCATCGTCTTGGGCGCGATTCTGCTGGCCGTGTCGTTCTTTTATCAGCGCAGCCGGACGAAAAGCGCCGCGTAGGGCTCCACGGTATCCCTGCTAAAACAGATCCCTCGCCGACTAAAGTCGGCGCGAGATGACAAGAATAAAGGATTTGCAATGGCGCACCTGAAGGTGCGCCCCTTCAAAGCAGAATGCCGTGGAGTTAGGAGCCTGCTCTCACGCGTAGATCCCGCGCTGCTTGATGGTGTAGGCCACACGATCGATGGCCAGCATGTACGCCGCAATGCGGTTGTTTACCTGGTGGGCCTCGGCATAGCGGACCACGTCTTCGAACGACGAAACCATGATGTCTTCCAGCTGCGAGTTGACCACCGACTCTTTCCAGAAGTAGCCCTGACGGTCCTGCACCCACTCGAAATACGACGCCGTGACGCCACCGGCATTGGCCAGAATGTCGGGCATCACGAAAACATGCTTATCGCTAAGGACGTCGTCGGCGGCTGCCGTGGTGGGCCCGTTGGCGCCTTCGACCAGGATCTTCGCCTTCACCTTGTGGGCATTGCCCGAGTTGATGACGTTCTCGGTGGCGGCCGGAATCAGGATTTCGCAATCGGTGATCAGCAGTTCTTCGGTGTCCGCGCGCTCAGCGCCCTTGAAGCCGTGGATGGTGCCTTCCTTCTGGCGATATTCCCACAGCGCCGCAATGTCCATGCCTTTGCTGTTGTACAAGCCGCCATCCCATTCGCCGATGCCGACCACCTTGTAACCGGCCTTGTGCATGAGGACCGCGGCGTTGGAGCCGACATTGCCGAAGCCCTGGATGATCACGCGAGTGTTCTCGCGCGTCATGTTGTTTTTCTTGATGGATTCGTCGCAGATGATCATTACGCCGCGGCCGGTGGCTTCACGGCGGCCTCGCGAGCCGCCCATGTTGAGCGGCTTGCCGGTCACCACCGCCGTCACCGTCTGGCGCATGTGCATGGAGTAGGTGTCCATCATCCATGCCATGGTCTGCTCATTGGTGTTGACGTCGGGGGCGGGGACGTCCTTCTCCGGGCCGATAAACTCGATCAGTTCCGAGGTGTAGCGGCGGGTCATACGCTCCAGTTCGCCGCGCGACATGTTCTTGGGATCGCAGATGATGCCGCCCTTGGCGCCACCGAACGGGATGTTCACCACCGCGCACTTCCAGGTCATCCAGCTGGCCAGGGCGCGCACTTCGTCGAGCGTCACATCGGGCGAATAGCGCACGCCACCCTTGGCGGGACCGCGCGCGATGGAATGCTGCACCCGGTAGCCGGTGAACACTTCCAGTTGCCCGTTGTCCATGGCGACGGGGATGTGGACGATGATCTCGCGGTTGGGCTGCTGCAAAACCCGCCACAGGCCGGCATCGAGTTTCAGCTTTTCGGCGGCCAGGTTGAAGCGCGCCGCCTGTTGTTCCCAGGGATTACTTTCCTGCTCAAGAGTCTGTGCTGTAGCCATAGATTTCTCCGAATTATTGCGGGCGTCTTGCGGCTCGATTCGGTGGACGCGTTCGTCGACTGCCATCCAGCATCGGCGGGCAAACCTTCAGAGTATATGCAGCCGGATGCAGTCGGCGCAAGGCAGCCACGATTGGGTAGTGTGTCAGTTTGAAAGAAGATCGAGAATCACGCCCGCTATTGCATCGACTCATGCCGTGGCGGGTAGCCTGGGCAAGGTCAGGGGTTCGAGTCCCCTCGTGCCTACCATTCTTCAATCCCTTACGGCCGACCGCTTTCTCCGCTTGCCGGCGATGGCGTCGGGATGGCGAACTCATAATCGAGAAGTGAGCTGGCGATTACTTCTTGGGACCGCTGGCAGCAGCAGATGGCGCCTTGGCGTCATCCTTCACTTGCAGACCACGGGTTTTCAGGCGCATCTTCTGGCGCGCCTTGCGCAGGCGATGCTCGCGCGATTTGTCCCCATTCCGATACGACATTGGTAACACCTCTCTAGCGATGCTACAGCATTTATCGGAAGTATGTAGCAGCAGTGCGGGCACGGAGACAGCGGGGCTCCCCTGCGTCTGACGTAGACCACTCCAGAAGGCGCACGGTTCGCGGTCGCTATTGTGATGGATTGAGGAGCGTGTACGGCTGCATGGCGCAGGTAGGGTCAGACCAGAGTTAGCCTAAAGCTGGCGAGTTGGGCGCAGGATGAGCCATCACCGCTGGGGCTTGGAAGAATCGCAGCGCCGGGCAGTGCCGCGAGTCCGCCTGCTTTTCGCCCGGGAGCGTGCAGCGGCCTTCAATTGTTCGATCTCGGAAAACTGATTTGCGGCCATCTCTTGAATCAGGTCCATGATCGTCTTCTGCTTGGTCACGCCAATTTGTATGAGTTGCATGGCTGCCCACAGTAGATGAAGTTGAAATGCGGATCATCCCCTGATGGTCGCAGGGCCCCTACAACCTCAGTGTCACAGCCCGCGCCCGCCGCCGAGGCCGGCCCGCCGCGGTGCTAGAATTCAGCAACAACGAACAGCTTGCAATTATGCTCTCCGGGTCATAACGACACCTATTGCCGCCACTATCGTGTGCACAGACCATCAAGACGACCGGCTTACTCATTGCCCTGAGTTGGTTGCGCTCACGGGTTTCATGGGCGCTGGCAAGACCACGGTTGGCCGTTCGTTGGCGAATCTCCTCCGCTGGTCGCTCTTTGACCTCGACTACGAAATTGAGCTGAGACAGAAGCTGTTGGTCCGTGAAATATTTCACCTGCGCGGCGAGTCCGGTTTTCGCGAAATCGAAGCTGACACCTTGCGCTGGGTGCTGCAACAGGCGTCTGGTCCAACGGTGATTGCGCTTGGCGGCGGTACCTTTGTGCAGTCCACCAACGCGGAACTGTTGCGTAGCCGCGGCGCGCGCGTGGTTTTCCTGGAAACCGAGATCGAGGGGCTGTTTCAGCGCTGCCAAGCCGCTAACCAGCACTTACCGCCGAACCCGCGACCACTCGCGGCTACGCCCGAGGCCTTCCGCCTGCTTTACGCTCAACGCCTCCCGTTCTATCGCACCGCCGATCTCACCGTGAGCGCGACCGGCAAGAGCGTCGAAGAGCTGGCGCAGGAAATCGTCTTGAGTCTGCATCTGTCCCACTGTTGGCGCTGATATTTTCGCAATCGCTGCTCGTCCTCTAGCGGCGGTCGAACGTGGTATAACTTGGTCTTTCACCACTATGTCTCAGCAGAAAATTGCCGTCGGAATTCTGGGCGCTACCGGCGTTGTCGGCCAGCGTTTCTTGCAGTTGCTCGAAGCCCATCCCTGGTTCGAAGTTGCGTGGCTGGCAGCTTCTGATCGTTCCGCTGGACAAGCCTATGGGGAAGCCGTGCGCTGGCGTTTGAAGACTCCCATCCCCGAGCGTGTACTGCAGATGCAAGTGTCGAATGCCGCTCCGGAAGGTGCGCCCCGGGTCATCTTCGCCGCGCTGGATGCGGGCATCGCACGCGATCTCGAGCCT
Organism: Acidobacteriaceae bacterium; assembly: GCA_003151335.1. Classification (GTDB taxonomy): domain Bacteria; phylum Acidobacteriota; class Terriglobia; order Terriglobales; family Acidobacteriaceae; genus Bog-257. The sequence continues at coordinate 158,409 of PLXE01000091.1, read as the reverse complement.
CAGTTTGCCGCGGCCGGTTGCGCCGTGGTCAGCAACTCCAGCGCCTTTCGGATGCACGAAAACGTTCCCCTGGTCGTGCCCGAGGTGAACGCCAGCCACACTGCCTTGATCGAGAAGCAATGTTGGCGCAGGCAGTCGGGCGGCTACATTGTCACCAACCCGAACTGTTCGGCGATTGGACTGGTGGTGGCGCTGGCGCCGCTGCATCAGAAGTTCGGCATCGAGTCCCTGTTCGTTACCACCATGCAGGCCGTCAGCGGCGCAGGCTATCCGGGCGTAGCTTCCCTCGACATTCTGGGCAATGTCATTCCTTACATTGCCAAGGAAGAAGAAAAGATGGAGGAGGAGACCCGCAAACTCCTCGGACAGTTGACCGGCGAGCGGGTCGAACCGGCAACCTTTCCCATGACGGCGCACTGCAATCGAGTTGCGGTGGAAGATGGCCACACCGAATCCGTGTCGGTGAAGTTGAAGCGGAAGGCCGGGGCTGACGAACTGATCGCGGCATTCAACGAGTTTCGCTCCACTCCGCAGGAGCTGAAGTTGCCGCTGGCGCCCGCGCAACCGATCTTTTACGATGCCGCGCCGGACCGGCCGCAGCCGCGCTTCGACGTGGACCGCGGGAATGGGATGACGGTGAGCGTGGGCCGGCTTCGCCCTTGCGGCGTGCTCGACTACAAGTTCACGGTGCTCTCGCACAACACCATTCGTGGCGCCGCTGGCGCCGCCATTCTCAACGCCGAACTCCTCAAGGCGCAGGGCTTCCTGTCGTGATGCCAGAGCTTCCACTTCCTTCGCCGGTGGTGTGGCCGTGATCGTCATGAAGTTTGGCGGGACGTCCATGGAAGACGCCGCCGCCATCGATCGTGTCGCGGCCATTGTGAAAACGCGCTTGCCGGAGCGGCCCTTCGTGGTGGTGAGCGCCATGGCCAGGGTGACAGACCAGTTGCTCGCCATGGCGGCGGCCGCAGGACGAGGCGAACGCGAGCAGACGCTCGACCTCTGCCGCCATCTCCGCGAGCGCCATTATTTGACGGCCGGCGAATTATTGGGCACCGGCCTGCACACCGAATTGCATGGCGATTTAGGAGCAGAGTTCGATGCGCTCGACGAGTTGCTGCGAGGCATTGCCGCGGTCGGTGAGCTCACGCCGCGCACCAGCGATTATGTGGTTTCCTTCGGCGAGCGCCTGTCGAGCATGATCGCAACCGCTGCTTTTCTGGCACGCGGCATCCCGGCAACGCTGGTGGATGCGCGTCAGGTGATCGTCACCGACTCGCAGCACGGCCGGGCGGTTCCGCAAGTTGAGGCGATCAACGATCGCCTGCAAAGCCGCGTCAAGCCGCTGCTTGAACAGCGCCGGGTGCCGATCATGGGCGGCTTCATTGGCGCGACGCGGGAAGGTATTCCAACCACCATTGGCCGCGGCGGTTCCGATTTTTCCGCCGCCCTGGCCGGCGCGGGGTTGGACGCCGAGCGCATCGAGATTTGGACCGACGTGGATGGAATGAAGACCACCGACCCGCGCCTATGTCCCGAGGCGCGCCGCATCAAGCTCATCAGCTTCGAAGAAGCCGCCGAACTGGCCTACTTCGGCGCCAAGGTATTGCATCCTGCGACCGTGCTTCCCGCAGTCGAGAAGAACATTCCGGTGCTGGTGCTGAACTCGCGCAACCCGTCAAACGCGGGCACGCGCATCCTGTCGAGGACACCGCGCTCGCATTCGCTGTTCAAGGCAATCGCCGCCAAGAACCGCATCACCATTGTCGAAATCGTTGCCGCACGCATGCTCATGGCCCACGGCTTTCTGGCCAAGGTGTTCGAAGTCTTCGCGCGGCACCGCTGCGCGGTTGACGTGGTATCGACTTCGGAAGTCAGCATCTCCCTCACCGTCGATTCCAACGAAGCCATTCCCCAGATCGCCGCCGACCTGGAGAAGCTCGCCTTCGTAAAGTACGCGGGGCGCAAGGCGATCGTGTGCCTGGTGGGCGAGAACCTGCGCGATACGCCCGGAGTTGCGGCGCAGGTTTTCGATGCCATCGGCGACATTAACGTGCGCATGATTTCGCAAGGAGCGTCGGAGATCAACCTGACCTTCGTGATCGACGAAACCGATGTGCCGGAAGCGGTGCGGCGCTTGCATGCCAAGTTTTTTGCTGAGGTCGATCCCGAGGTTTTCGATTGAACTCCGCCCCTCTTAGATTGCTGGTGCTGGGACTCGGCAAGACCGGGACGCTGGTCGCCGAGGTCGCGCGCGAGCGTGGACACCAGGTGCAAAGCATCGATGCCGACGTCAACCAGAACGCCGCGTGGCTCACCCCCGAACACCTGCGCAACGTTGACGTGGCGATTGATTTCACCGCGCCTGATGCGGTGTTGGGGAATATCGACGCCTGTGTGCGCGCGCGCAAAGCCATGGTGGTCGGCACCACTGGCTGGTACGGCGAACTTGATCGCGTCCGCCAAGCAGTCCAGCAAGCCGGCACTGGATTTGTCTTCGGGGCAAACTTCTCGTACGGCGTGAACCTGTTTTTTCAGATCGCGCAAGCTGCGGCGCCGGCGTTGGCGCACAACTATCGCGGACACATTACGGAGCGCCACCACATCCACAAGAAGGACGCGCCTTCTGGCACTGCTGCGGCGTTACAACGGTTGCTGGAGCAGGCATCGGGAGAGCGCATCGAGATTACCTCCGAGCGCGAAGGCGACGTTCCCGGCATTCACGCGCTGGAGTTGGTCTCGTCCGGCGATCGTATCGTGCTCACCCACGAAGTCAAGTCGCGCCGCACTTTTGCCGAGGGCGCAGTGCTGGCAGCCGAATGGATCGCGGGCAGGACTGGGTTCTACGACTTCAAGGACATTTTCGCGCAGCTCTGATGCGCTTCTTTCACCACAGAGACACAGAGAAGAAGAATCTTCTCTGTGTCTCTGCGGTGAATCTCGTTTTTGGATTATCCTGCTGACATGAAACTGCGTGGATGCGGTACCGCTCTGGTCACTCCTTTCAAACTGGATGGCAGTCTCGATGAAGCAGCGCTGCGTGGACTGGTGCGCTGGCAGGTGGACTCGGGCATCGACTTCCTGGTTCCGTGTGGCACCACCGGAGAAACGCCGACTTTGTCCCACGACGAATGGCTGCGCGTCGTTGACTTGACGATCGAGACGGCGGCGGGCCGCGTGCCCATCATGGCGGGCGCCACCTCGAACAACACGCGCGAAGCCGTGGCCAAAGCGAAGGAAATCTCCGCGCGTTCAGGCGTCGATTATGTCCTTACCGCGACGCCGTACTACAACAAGCCCACGCAGGAAGGCGTGTACCAGCACTTCAAAGCCATTGCCGAAGCCTCGGCAAAGCCGCTGATCTTGTACAACATTGCCGGCCGGACCGGAACCAACATCGAAACCAGCACGCTTCTCCGCCTGGCCGAGGTCCCCAACATCGCCGGGGTGAAAGAGGCGAGCGGAAATATCTCGCAGATTGCCGAGGTCTGCGCCACCGTGCCGGAAGATTTCCTGGTTTTCTCCGGCGATGACGCCGTCACGCTGGCTGTGATTGGACTCGGCGGAGTGGGCATTATTTCGGTGGTATCGAATGAAATCCCGGCGGAGATGGCGCGCCTGACCCAGGCCGCCCTGGCCAATGAGTGGGACGCCGCCCGCCTGCTCTTCCGCAAATATCTGCCGCTGATGCAGGCGAACTTTATCGAATCGAATCCCGGTCCGGCCAAAGCGGTGTTGGCCATGATGGGCCGCGTTGAGGAGGTCTATCGGCTTCCGCTGGTGCCGATGAAGAAAGAAAATCGCGCCCGGCTGGAGAAGGTGGCGGCGGAGGTGGGCCTGCTACAGCAGCACCCGGCAGCTACGCATTGATAGCTCCCCCATGTCGGTTGAGCTTTACCCAGCACTCCGCCTGCGGCTCCGTGCTGGGCTAAACTATGCCGCGCCTACGGCGCTGAATTTGCCGTTAACAAGTTCCAGTGGCAACTACTAAGCTTTGTCCTCACAGACGCTCTTCAGGACGGCTGTAGGCGTACATGCCTGCTACATCAATGCTGGCAGCACTTCTTCATTCCCCCTTCATCTTCTCTTTCACGCGGTGAGCCAGTTTTTCAATTGCCTCGGCTTTCCTGATGACCTCCAGCGACAACGTGTTCTCGTTGGTTTTGTCCACGTATTGCTTGAGTTGGGTTGCCAGTTCCAGCAGCTTGTCGGTGTCCTTCTTGAGGTCCTGCTGGCGTTTCAGGTTTTGCTCTTTCGCCGCTTCGCGCTTCTGTTGGGCTTCCCAGGCGTCCTCATCGCGCTTTTGCGGAACCCCTGGAGGCGGAGGGGTGGATTGGCCGGCGGTTTGCGCCCAGCCCGCGATTCCACAACTGAAGAAGAGCACTGCGGTAAGAACGGCGAGCTTTATCAACCTGCGCAACAAGGCGGATGAGTATGTCATAAGAATCGAGATTATATTCCGCGGGCAGGCGCCGATGGGAGAAGCACCTTTGCCACTTGTGCTGTCATCCGCTACTCTAAACTCGATTACGAATCGAGGAAAAGGCTGCCCCCGGTGCTACAACCTTTGCAAGCCCTGTTGATGCTTCCCCACCGCACTCCGAAAGAGGGGATCTTCCAGATGCTCAGTGCCTGGGGCGACGATGCCTTCGACTTCGTGCGCCACCAGGTGCCGCGCATCATCGGCGTTCTGATCATTGCGTTCATTCTCACCCGGCTGCTCAAGATGGCATCGCGACATCTGGCCGAACTCAGCAGCCGTGAAGGAATGCCGTCGGCGCTGAGGACGCAGCAACTGCGGACGTTGTCGAGCGTCATCTTCAGCGTCGGAGTGTTCGTCATCATGTTCCTGGCGGCGCTGCAAATCCTGCCGCTGCTGGGCATCAACATGGGGCCGCTGCTGGCCAGTGCCGGCATCGCCGGCTTGGCCATAGGATTTGGAGCGCAGGCTCTGGTCCACGACTTCATCAACGGCTTCTTCATCCTGGTGGAGAACCAGTACGACATCGGCGACACCATTAAGATTGGGAGCGTGCAGGGAGCGGTTGAGGCCATGACCTTGCGCCGCACCGTATTGCGCGACGACAACGGAAGCCTGCATACCGTACCCAATGGGCAGATCAACATTGTGACCAACCTCACGCGCGACTGGACGCAGTTGCCGATGCATATCTCCGTGGCCTATGGCGCCGACAGCGATCAGGTGATCAAGCTGCTGAAGGAAGTTGGCGAGGAAGTGGCCAACGATCCCCAATTCACGGAAATGATCGTCGCCAAACCGGAAGCGCCCGGGATCGAGAAGATAAGTGGCAGTGAAGTGGATTACCTGCTGCTGGTGAAGACCCGGCCGGGATCGCAGTATGCCGTCAGCCGCGAGCTGCGGCGGCGGATCAAGATATCCTTCGAAAAAAATCACATCGAGCCGGGCAATCCCAACCGTTGGTATGTGGTGGACGCACCCAAGCCGAGCTGACGCTGGCCGTTACATCTTTCGGCCGTCGTTCTATTTCGGCTGGCCACCCAATCCCGCCCACTTTTCCAGCAGGGCCAGCGTCGCCGCGAAATCAAGATCGTCCCAGCCCTCTTCGCTGGACAGCTCGTAGATCTCGTCCACGGTTTCCAGCGCCGGCAACTTGACGCGGACCTCCTTGGCCGTGTCGAGCATGAGGTGAATGTCTTTGTGCATCAGGCGCAGCGGGAAATTCGGCGAATAATCGCGGCGCAGCACGAACGGCGCTTTGTAATCCACCACTCCCGACCGCACCATCGACGCCTGGATCAGTTCGATGAGCTTGTGCGGATCGACCCCCAGCTTGGAGGAGAGTACAAAGGCTTCGGCGAACCCCTCGTAGATGAGGGCGATCATCAGGTTCATGCTGATCTTCGCCGCCTGCCCCTTGCCGGTCTCCCCGATGTGGATGACCAGCTTGCCCATTGCCTTGAACAGGGGCTGAAGCGCCTCGACGGCTTCGTTCGAACCGCCGACCATGAAGATAAGCTGTCCGTTCTCTGCCCCGATTTTCGAGCCCGTGATGGGAGCATCCACCCAATGTACCCCGCGCGCGTTTACCCGCTCGGCGAAGCGCAGGGTCGCCGAGGGCGAGATGGTGCTGGAGTCCACCACGATCATGCCTTCGCGCAGCGACTGCTCGGCGCCGTCTTCGGCGAAGACAACGCGCTCCACGGCCGCGGTATCGGCAACGCACAGCCAAACAACCTCAGCGTCTTTGGCGGCGTCGGCGGGAGAAACCGCCGTGGTTGCGCCGTCGACGTGCTGCCGGGCGCTGCGGTTCCATACCGACACCTCATGTCCTGCCGCGACCAGCTTGGAGGCCATCGGCCGTCCCATAATGCCCAATCCGAGAAAGGCGATTTTCATTCCTGCTCCTTGTTTTCGCAGTTCCCCACGCTGCGGTAAAGTGGCGCTTGCCGGCAAAGGGAACCAAACATTTGATTTAAGCTGAGTAGCTGGCTAAGGTCAAGCAAAGGGTCGAACCTGGGGACACGTCGCCGCATCGCCAGCGTCCCGAACAGCGTCTAATAGTTACAACCTCATGTTAGGAATCACGATCCGGCGCAAAGCCAGGCAGTTTGGAACTTTGGTGCGGCGCTCCGCCCTGACGCCTCGCACCGGCGTCGCCCGTAAGCCTGTGCTCGCCCGCCGTGGCGAGTTGGGCGTAACCTTCATCGGACATTCCAGCTTCTTCCTCCAGATCGGGGGCAGGAACATCCTGGTTGATCCCAACTTCGCGCGCTGGATTTTCGTTCTCAAGCGGCTGCGCCGTCCCGGATTGAAGCTGCGAGAGTTGCCGGCGATCGACGCGGTGCTGGTTTCGCACGCGCACTTCGACCACCTGCACCGGCCGTCGTTGCGCGCGATTGCGTGGCTCACCCGCCGCAAGACCGGCAAACGTCCGGCGATCATCGTGCCCCGGCATGTGCGCGACCTGGTCAGCGACCTGGGCTACGGGCGCATCATTGAGCTGGACTGGTGGCAAAGCTTTCAGCTCGGCAATGTGGAGGTGACGCACGTTCCTTCGCGCCATTGGGGCGCGCGCATTGTGCGCGACGTGCATCGCGGTTATGGCGGATACGTCGTGCGTTCAGGCGCGCAGTCGATTTATCACGCCGGAGACACCGCGTACTTCGACGGCTTCCGTGAGATCGGCGAGCGCCTGAAGCCGCAGGTCGCGCTGCTTCCCATCGGTGCTTATCATCCCGATTCGTTTCGCAGAGTGCACACCAGTCCGGAAGACGCCGTACAGGGGTTCCTGGACGTGGGCGCGCGCTGGATGGTTCCAATGCACTACGGGACGTTTCGGCTCTCATATGAGCCGGTGGACGAGCCGGTGGAGCGCCTGAAGGCCGACGCCAAGCGGCGCGGCATCGAGCGCCAGATTTGCGTGCTGGAAGAGGGCGTAACGAAGTTCTTTGAGTAGCAGTTGGCAGTTGGCAGTTGGCACTTAGCTCTTAGCACTTAGCCTTTAGCAAGCGGCCTCAGCGAAGGTTTTGGCGAATGGCGAAGGCGATTAGCGAACAGCGGGCACTAACCCAGCGCCTGCTCCAGGTCGGCAATCAAGTCCTCGACATCCTCGATTCCTACCGATATCCGCACCATTCCATCGGTGAGCCCGATCGCCTTTCTCCCCTTCTTCCCGATCGCTGCGTGCGTCATGCTGGCGGGATGCGAGATGAGCGTTTCGACTCCGCCCAGTGACTCACCCATGGTGCAGACGCGCACCCGCTTCAGCAGCCGCTTGGCATTGCCGAGCGAGCCGGTCTCAAACGTGATCATGGAGCCGAAGCCCGACATCTGCCGGCACGCCAGTTTGTACTGCGGATGGCTCTTCAGCCCGGGATAGAAAACCTGCTTCACCTTGCGATGGCGGCTGAGATAATCGGCCATCACGCGCCCGCTTTCGTCGTGCTGTTTCATGCGGACGGCCAGCGTCTTCACCCCACGCAGCACCAGCCAACACTCAAACGGCGACATGATGGCGCCCGCGGCCTTTTGGATGAACGCCAGCTTCTCCGCTTGTTCTTTTGTGGTACACACTAGAACGCCGCCCAGACCGTCGCTGTGGCCGTTGAGGAACTTCGTGGTCGAGTGCAGCACCAGGTCCGCGCCCAGCTTGATCGGCTGCTGAAAGTACGGCGACATGAAGGTGTTGTCCACCACCACCTCGCAGCCGCGCTGGTGCGCGATCGCGCTGACCGCCGCGATGTCGGTGAGGCCCATCAGCGGATTGGTGGGCGTCTCGATGTACACGTAGCGCGTGTTCTTGCGGATGGCGCGCTCCACATTGCGCGGGTCAGCCGTGTCCACGTACGTAAATTGGAGACCAAAGTTCACCATCACCTGGTTGAACAGCCGGGGCACGCCGCCATAGAGATTGTTGGAGGCGACGACATGGTCGCCCGACTTCATCAACTGGCAGAGCGCGCCCACCGCAGCCATTCCGCTGGCAAAGACTGGCGCGGCGAGGCCGCCCTCCAGCGAGGCGAGGTTCTGCTCCAGCCGCGTGCGGGTGGGATTGCCGGCCCTCGAGTAATCGTAGCCTTTGGTCTTGCCTAACTCTTCCTGAGCGTACGTGGAGGTGGCAAATATGGCGGGAGCAACAGCCCCGGTGGACGGGTCGGGATCGTTACCGACATGGATGGCGCGAGTAGAGAATCCAGGAAGATTGCGTTTTGGCATAAGAAACCATTTCACCACAGAGGCACAGAGAAGAAAGGAATTCTTTTTTCACCACGGAGGCACGGAGATCACGGAGTTTTTATTGTTACTTCTTCTCCGTGCCCTCTGTGTCTCCGTGGTGAATCAATGTTTCTCGTTGAAGTGGAAAATATCTTTGGACAGATAGCGCTCGGCGGAATCAGGAATGATGGTTGCCACCCGCTTGCCCGGACCCAGCCGTCGCGCGATTTCGATGGCCCCAAACACGGCTGCGCCGGCGCTCGATCCCGCCAGGACCCCCTCGATCGCGGCCAGCTTCTTCACCATGTCGAAGGCGTCATGATCGCTGACGGCGATGACCTCGTCCGCGAGGGACAGATCGCAGGTCTTGGGAATGAAGCTGGCGCCAATGCCTTCCACCTCGTGCTCGCCTTTCGGCCCTCCACCTAACACCGAACCCTGGGTCTCAATCACGATCGCCAAGGCCCGCGGATTGCGTTCCTTGAGGTAACGCGCCACCCCAGTAAAGGTGCCGCCGGTGCCGGAGCCGATCACCACAGCGTCGATCTGCCCGCCCAACTGCTCGTACAATTCGCGGGCCGTGGTCTCGTAGTGGAAGTCAGGATTGGCCGGGTTCTCAAATTGTCCCGCGACAAACGAGTTGGGCGTTTTGGCGGCGCGCTCTTTCACGTAGCGGATGGCGCCCTCCATGCCGTCCGCACGCGGAGTGCGAATCACCTCTGCGCCCAGCGCCTCCATGAGAGTGACCTTCTCCTGGGAAAAGCCCTCGGGCACGGCGAGCACGGTCTTATAGCCGCGACCCGACCCGATCAGCGCCAGCCCGACCCCGGTGTTACCGGCTGTCGCCTCAAAGATGGTTGCGCCAGGCTTCAGTAATCCTGCCTGCTCGGCCTTGAGGACCATGCCCAGCGCGGCGCGGTCCTTGATGCTGCCGCCCGGATTCAGGTACTCGAGCTTGGCATAGACATCAGCAACGTTGGGGGGAACGATTTTCCGCAGATGAAGGATTGGGGTTTCGCCGACCAGTTCGGTAATGTCTTCGGCGACTCGCAGGGAAGTCATTTCAGCAGTCTTCATGAGCACCTAAGCACGAACCACCCAGCCTACGTGAATGGGAATCGGTCGGTCAATGCGTGGGCTTCCGTTGCCGCAGAAACCGCCGCGGGCCTGTTTAGATAGGAAAACGGAACGGTGTGCTAACCACTGATCACTACTTGGTGCCGGCTTGTTCGGTTACTGGGGCCCGTTGCTGGCCGGCGTAATATCCGCTGCGGGTGCGGACCTGAAGCCTCTTGTAGCCCTTGGCGTTGGCCTCTACCTTCACGGTGCGATAGCCGCCCACGCTCTGCGGCGTGCTGGGCTTGTACTGGATGGTGTATTGATTGCGGATATCGTGGGCGATTTGCGAGGTGATGGCCTGCACCTCGCTGAGGTCCTTGGGAAAGAACGCGACCCCGCCGGTGTCCTCGGCCATCTCGCGCAGCGCTCGGCGGGCCCGCTTGGAACGCTCTTCCTGGAGCAGTCCAATGGTGTAAACCGTTGGACCATTTTTCTCTTCCAGGCGGCGCAGCGCTTGCTCCAACGACTCGCGGCTGGCGTTGTCTTCGCCGTCGGTCACCACTAGAAGCACCTTCTTTTCCAGGGCGCCACTTTTCTTTAGGTGGTCCGAGGAGGCAACCACCGCGTCGTAGAGCGCCGTGCCGCCGCGCGATTCAATCCGTTCCAGCGCGTCCTTCAGCTTGGGAATCTTGGCGGTGTAGTCCTGGTCGAGAAAGTAGTCTTCATTGAAGTTCACCACGAAGACCAGGTCCTGAGGATTGCTGGATTGCACCAGGTTAATGGCTGCGGCATTCACCGCTGGACGTTTCTCCCGCATGGAACCGGAATTATCGATGACGATGCCCATGGCGACGGGAATGTCTTCGTTACGAAACGAGGTGATTCTCTGCGGCTTGCCGTCTTCGAATACGGTGAAATCGTTCTTCGTCAGGTTGGTGATCAGGCGATTGTGATCGTCCACCACGGTGGCGTGCAAAGTGACTTCGTCAACCTGCTTCCTGAAAACAAAGACATCGCCCTGTTGTACCGTGGGCTCTTCGCCTTGCTGCGGGACCTGCACCGTGTCCCCGGGCTGGCTGGGCGCGGGCGGTAGTGGAGCTGCGTCCTGCTGGCCACTCTGGGCCGGAGCATTTGCCGGTGGTGCTTGTGCTGGCGGATTCTGCGCGGGGGCGGTCTGCTGGCCGGCGGCGCTGCCAGCCGGAGCCGGCTGCCCCGGGGTAGCCGGATTCTGGGCCACCATCCAGGCTCCCAAGCACAGGACCGATCCCATTAGCATTACGAACGAATGGCGGCGTCTATTCGGTTGGTGCATAGTATCCCGTTTTGGCGTACACGTGCAGCGGTGGCAGACCTTTCGGAGGGTTCAGTTTCACCTTGATCTTGCGCCACTTGCCATCTCGTACTGGGCTGGTTGGACGGTATCCGAGCACATATTGGTTGCGCAGCTCGATGCCAATCTTTGTCGCCACGTCCGCCAGTTCGTTCGGATTGCCGATGGGAAATGTCCGCCCTCCCGTCACTTCAGTCACCTCGGTGAGCAAGGCGGGTCCCTCGCATTCTTCTGGCGTCTTGCAACCAAGGTCAAACAGGCCGATGCCATAGATCTGAACGTCGGCTTCCCGCACCATCGACTTGATCTCGCCCTCGGTGTAGCGGCTGTGGTTGTCGCCACCGTCGGAGATGATTAACAGCGCCTTGCGCTCGTAGTGCGCCCTGCGCATGCGATTCATGCCCAGGTAAATGGCATCGAGCAATGCCGTTCTGCCTTTGGGCACGGCGTAAACCAGCTTGCTCTGGATGTCTTCGACGGAAGAAGTGAAATCGACCAGCACCTCGGGCTTTTCCGAGAAAGTGATCAGGAAAAACTCATCCTGGGGATTGGCCGTGCGGAAGAATTCCACCACCGCCTCGCGCGACTTGTCGATCTTGTCGTTCATGGACCCGCTGATATCGAAGATGACGCCCAGGGAAATGGGAGCGTCTTCGCTGGAGAAGTGCCGGATCTCCTGCGGCCTTCCATTATCGGTGAGCTGAAAATTCTCTTTCTCCAATCCTGTTACCAGCCGGTTCATCGGATCGGTGATGGTCACCGGGACCAGCACCAGGTCCACGTCTTTCCGGAGCGGCTTAGTGTGCGTCTTGAGGCTGGGATCGACAATGACCCCCGGCGGTACGGCAATTTCGGCGCTCGGAACTGGGTCAGGTTTCTTGGCTTCGCGAGGAGCGATATGTACGTTCTGATCTTCGTTTTGTGCGTAGCTAGGAACAATCAGCCAAAAGGCTGGGCAAGCAAACGCAAGTAATAGAAGCAGGCCCTTTGCGACACGCACGAAGGATTGGACGGGCCGTCTCGAAAAACGTTCCGACCGTTGAACCTGAAACGGGTACCGAATCGTCGAGCAGTTTGACCCGAACCCCAAACTTCGACCGCGGGCCATAAGATCCTTCTGGACTGTGGGCTGAATGTTATCACAGCTTGGGGAGTCAGATAACCCCGCGGCAACCGCCCCCAAGAGCCATCATGCCGGAGCTTTCTCCCCTATTGATGTAGTTCCAGCGCTTGGGGTTTCCTTTTGTTGAACTGCTACAATCGGGGTGCCTCCCGAAGGAATTTTTCTGATACCGAATACGCATTTTTAGGGGAGGCGGAGCCCTTATATGGCGGACATTTTTCCTTTCCAGGCCCTGCGGTATGACCCTTCCAAGGTGTCACCCGCTGAAGTTGTAACCCAGCCCTACGACAAAATCACCCCGGCAATGCAGGACCAGTATTACGCAGCCAGCCCGTACAATCTGGTGCGCGTGATTCTGGGCAAGCCGCAGGCCGGTGACAATGACCGGGAGAACGTGTACACGCGAGCTGCCGCTTTTTTGCAGCAATGGCGGGCCGAAGGCGTTCTGGTGCCTGACCCGCAACCCAGCATTTATCTCTACACCCAGACTTTCAAGGTCCCCGGCGACGCTTCCGGCGCGATCGCCGAACGGCGCAGCTTCATCGCCCTGGGGCAGGTGGAGGACTACGACCGCAAGGTCGTCTTCCGGCACGAGCAGACGCTCAGCAAGCCGAAGGCGGACCGACTGAACTTGTTGCGAGCCCTACAGGCCCATTGCGGACAGATCTTCATGCTGTACACCGATCCGGCGGGAGGGATTGACAATGCTTTGCGGCAGAGCGGTCCTCCGACGGTGGAGGTGCGCGACCAGTACGATGTGTTGCATCGGATGTGGAAAGTTTCTGATCCCGCCATCGTTGCAACCGTGCAGACGAAGATGGCCGATAAGAAGCTGATCATTGCTGACGGCCACCATCGCTACGAGACAGCCTTGACCTACCGCAATGAGATGAGGAAACCGGGTAGCCCCGATCTTCGAGCCCCGTTCGAACGGGTGATGATGACCTTCGTCAATATGGATGCTCTTGGACTGGTGGTCCTGCCAACCCATCGCGTGGTGTTCGGCATGAAGGGTTTTGCGATCTTTGACATGGTGGCGAAGCTTCAGAAGAATTTCGAGGTCGAGGATCTGGGCCCGCTGACAGGTGCTGCCGCCGCTCTCGATCGGCTGCGCGCGGCCGGCAAAGACACCACCGCGTTACTTGCGGTTACGTCGCATGGCAGCTTCCTGTTGCGTTCGCGCGCCGAGCAGCATTCGAAAAGCCTCGCCGGTCTGTCGGAACGCCAGCGCGCGCTCGATGTCGTGCAGCTGCATAAGCTGGTGCTGGAAGACGCACTCGGAATGTCGGAGGATGACATTCGCGATCAGAAGTACCTGAAATATGTGCGGGACGCGGGCGAAGCGATTGAGGAAGTACGCAACGGCGCTAACGTTGCGTTCCTTATCAATCCCGTTCGCATGCAGCAGATGCGCGACGTGGCCTTCGCCGGCGAAGTGTTGCCGCAAAAGTCCACGGATTTCTATCCCAAGATGCTGAGCGGCCTGACCATCTATTCGCTGAGGGAGGCCGCACAAGGCTCGGCATTGGGAGGCCACTAGATTGCCGCTTTCCGGTCGCAGATCGCGGCTTGCCTGGGCGATCACCGCCGGTTCGGCTCTGCTGTTTGCGGCCCTTCTGACTCGCCAAACCGGCGTTCACGCGCAATCGCCCGGACAGAATCAGCTTACGGTGTATTCTCCCCGGACCTCGTACTCGGTCCCACTGCTGGAGGTGAATGGCCAGCCTTATGCGGGTTTGGTGGAACTATTGGAGCCGCTGGGGTCGGTGGATGCCCGCATCGACGGCAAGAAGTACAAGTTGCACTTTACGCCCCCGGGTGGCCGTCCTCTGGAGGTGCAATTTACCGGCGGGAAAGATAAGGGTAAGGTCCGCGGAAACGGTTACAAACTGCCGGCAAATTTCATTCTTCAGAATGGCCGGGGCTACCTCCCACTGTCCGTTACCAGCGATCTAGTCTCGAAGCTGCTCGCCACCGACACTGAATTTCATGCTGCAGCGCGCCGTCTGTTCATCGGCAATATTCAGCTGCGCTACACCCTGGAGCTGCACAAAGACAACCCCTCGCGTCTGCTGTTGGGCTTCTCTTCTCCGGTCAATCCATCTATCGCCACCGAACCGGGACGAGTGCGCCTCACCTTTCGCCGGGAACCCATCGTTTCCACCGGCCCGGAAAACGTCCCTTACAGCGACCCGCTGATCTCGGGAGCCAGCTTTTCAGAGCACGATGGCCTGGCTGAACTTGATGTGACGGGAACGGCTCCCATGATGGCCAACTTCGCCGACGGAGGCAGGACCATCATCATCACAGGTGCGCCTGCTGCCGCACCTGTGACCCAGGAAGCGCCAGCACCGCTACCGCCGGCTCCGGCCAATCCGCAAAACCCATCGCCGCAGCCGCGGCAGCCCGCTGCGCCACGCTTCCTGGTGCTGATTGATCCGGCGCACGGCGGCAGCGACATTGGAGCGGCCATCACCCCTTCGCTTCCGGAGAAGGATGTTGTGCTGGCGCTGGCGCGGCGGGTGCAGCATGAACTCGCCAATCGCGGCATCGCCGCCGGCCTGCTGCGCAATTCCGACGTTGCGATTACTCTCGACCAGCGCGCCACCTGGACGAATGCAGCCCGTCCCGCGCTCTACATCGCACTGCACGCCGCCAACACCGGACAGGGCGTCCACGTATTCACGGCGATGCTGCCTGCGGCCAACCTTTCGCCGCAAGGTTTTCTGCCGTGGGACACCGCGCAAGCCGCCTTCCTGGACTTAAGCGGCTCGGTCGCCGGCTCGGTGGCCGCGGAACTGGAGTCCCGCAAACTGCCCAATGCCACGCTGCTGGCGCCGCTGCGTCCGATGAATAATATTGCGGCCCCGGCCATTGCGGTTGAGATCGCGCCTCCCGCCGGAAATGTGGACGAAATTGCCAGCGCCGCCTACCAGGAGCAGGTGGCGCAATCCATCGCCGCCGGCGTTGCCGCCGTCCGCGCCAAACTGCCCGAGGTGAGACCGTGACCCGGCGCGTCCTGGTGATGTTTGCGGTTTTGGCGGCGATCGCTGTTGGCCTGGGGTTCTACGCCCTGCACCTGAAGCGAAAGGTGGCCCGCGATGAGCAACTCGCCGCGGAACAACAACGGGCGCTGGCTCCGCTCAGCAATGGTCCGCCCACGACGGTCACACTTTACATCGCTTCCGACAGCGATGGCACGCTGCGCCGGACGCAGGTGAACGTGACCTTGCCGCCGGAGCGCACCGAACGGGACCGCGCGGTACTGCGGGCCCTGTTTGAGCAGTATTTGCCATCGTCGTCACCACATCCCATCGGTGCTGGCGCGGATGTCCGCGACGTTTATTTATTAGGCGACGACACCGCCGTAGTGGACACGAATGCCGCTTTTGCGGATGCGCATCCTTCGGGCGTGCTCGCCGAAGAGCTGACCGTTGCGTCCATCGTGGTGACGCTCAACGCCAACGACAGCAAGATCGGACGGGTGAAGATCCTGGTCAACGGGCAGGAGCGCGAGACGCTTGCCGGGCACGCCGACTTGCGTCGATTCTACGAAGCCAGCAATATTGGCCAGGTCGTAAAGGATATGCAGTGACCCTACCGCGCATTGGCGTTTTCGATTCGGGGGTCGGCGGCCTCACCGTGCTGAAGGCCATGGCCGAGCAGTTGCCAGCGCATTATTTCTATTTTGGCGACACGGCCCGCCTGCCTTATGGCACCAAGTCGGCGGAAACGGTTGCGCGTTATGCCATCGGAGCCACGGGTTTTCTTGAAGCGCAGAATATCGATCTGCTGGTCATTGCCTGCAACACCGCAACCGCGCTCGCGTTCCCTCGAATTCAGCAAGCTGCACATGTGCCGGTCGTGGGAGTAGTCGAACCCGGCGCGGCCATGGCGGCCGAACTGAGCAAGAGTGGCGCGGCCATCGTGATCGCCACCGAAGCCACGGTGAGCAGCCACGCTTACCGCGACGCGCTGCAGCGGCATGGCGTGGCAGCTCATGAAAAGGCTTGTCCGCTTTTCGTGCCGCTGGTGGAAGAAGGATGGATCGAGCATCCCGTGACCGAGCAGGTCGCCAGGATTTATCTCGGCGAGGCGCTGCAGCAAGCGCCGGAGCGGGCCGATGTTCTGGTGCTCGCTTGCACCCACTATCCGCTCATCGCGCCGCTGCTGCGTCGCATCGCGCCTGTTCACATGCAGATTGTGGACTCCGCTGAATCCACCGCACGCGTGGTGAAGATGATCATTGAGGAGGATGTGATTTGTCATCCTGAGCGGAATGAGGGCGCGTCAGCGACCGAACGCAGTCGGAGGACCCCTATTGCCGCAACAATGTCTCCTGCCGAGCATCGCACCTTTCGCTTCTACGTGACCGACTCCACCGACAAGTTCAAACGCCTGGCCACTCGCTTCCTCGGCCGCCAGGTCGATCACGTCGAGCATGTGGACCTGGGCGGGTAGCTGTACCCCCGCTTTTCGCCCCTCGCTCTTCGCCAGTCGCTTCTGGGTTGGGTTTTGCGCGCTGCATTTTCTACCGCGCTGTTCGGCCAATGGGGCACCGATTCGTGCCGTTCCCGCGTTCTTAGCGAAAAGCGAAAGGCGAATAGCGAACAGCGGAAGTCCTATACAATCGCCGCGTATGATCTATCGTTCCGATAATCGTTCGCCTGAGCAGATGCGGCCGGTCAACATCGTTCCCGACTTCATCTCCACCGCCGAAGGCTCATGCCTGATCGAACTGGGCAACACCCGCGTCATCTGCACCGCAACCATCGAAGACACGGTGCCGCAATTTCTCCGCAACCGCGGCAAAGGCTGGGTAACCAGCGAATACGGCATGTTGCCGCGCTCCACGCTGACCCGCACGCCACGCGAGGCCAACAAAGGACGCCAGAGTGGGCGCACCCACGAGATCCAGCGGCTCATCGGACGCTCGCTGCGGGCGGTGACCGATCTGGAGAAGCTGGGCGAGCGCACCATCTTCCTCGACTGCGACGTGATTCAGGCCGACGGCGGCACGCGCACGGCGTCCATCACCGGCGCCTTCATCGCCATGGGGCTGGCCATGCGCCGCATGATTGAGTCGGGGGCGCTGACGGTCGCGCCCATCCGCGACTACATCGCCGCCACCAGCGTCGGTATCGTGGATGGCGAGATCATGCTCGATCTCTGCTACGAAGAGGACGCGCGCGCCGACGTGGACATGAACCTGGTGATCACCGGCAGCAAGAAAATTGTCGAGGTGCAGGCTACGGCTGAACACCGTCCCTTCGACGACGCCCAACTGGCCAAGATGATGTCGCTGGCAAGGAACGGCATCGAGTCGCTGATCGTACGCCAGCAGGCGGTGCTAGCTGGGCTGCACCTGAGGCAGTGATTGCCAAAGTGGTGGGATGCGGGGTACTCTTTCTTACCCTGGAGTATAAGGATGTTCCCCAATACAACTCTGAACCCGGTTGGCAGGTGTTTACTCGCGGCGATCTTCGCCGTCCTGACGGTGGTGACGACGTCGGCACAAGCCAGACCCGAGACCAAGCCAGTGGCGTCAACGATGCCGCCCGAGCTGCTGAAAGTTCGTGCCGCGCTGGAGAAATACCGGGACCCGGTGGTGGCAATACACGACGGATACCTTTCGACTCTCGGTTGCATCAATTTCCCCAATGAACCCCTGCCTGGGCACGAGCAGTATCCCAAGGGCGCCATGGGCGTGCACTTTCTCAATGCGCAACTGATCGGCCCGGTGCTTGACCCGATGAAGCCGCAGATTCTGCTTTACGAACCGGACGCCGGCGGTAAGCTGCAATTGACCGGTGCGGAGTGGCTTATGCCGCTGGCCATCGCGAAGGAGCGGCCCAGGCTCTTCAACCAGGATTTTCTGGGGCCGATGGAAGGGCCATGAGCCGGTGATGCCGGCCGAGATGGCACATTACGATCTCCATGTCTGGCTGTTCAAGAACAATCCCGAGGGAATGTTCGCGCCCACCAATCCGGCGGTGAAGTGCACCGGATACTCTTATGCGCTCGACCTGGATTCCACGAAGATGGTGATGGAGGGAATGAAGCACTAGACACTGAGCTACGGTAGACAAACAATACCTCGCCGTGGCATCGCTGCTCAGAACTCCTCCACCTCGCTCAGAACTCCTCGCACGCGGCCTGGGAATTCAGTTAGAATTCTCTGTTCTGCAACCGCGGCCCAACCGCTGTCCTGTAGGACCAAATTCGAAATCGTTCATACCGGGCGCGCCGCGCCTGAGGAAGGTTCTGTCATGAAACTTACTCCTGGAAAACTTGCGGGCATCAAGGCCGTTTCGAACGATCGCGGCGTCATCGCCGCGGCCGCCATGGACCAGCGCGGTTCGCTGAAGAAAGCGCTGGGCAGCTACGCCACCGACGCCGGCCTGGAAGAGTTCAAGATCCACGTGACCGAGGTGCTGACCAAACACGCCAGCGCAATCTTGCTCGATCCCGAGTGGGGGCTGCCTGCCTCGAAGCGCCGCGCCCAGGGTGCGGGCCTGCTGCTGGCCTATGAGAAGACCGGCTACGACAAAACTCTGCCCGGCCGCCTGCCGGACCTGCTCGATCTGTGGTCGGTGAAGCGCCTGAAGGAAGCGGGCGCCAATTGCGTAAAAATCCTGCTCTACTACACGCCGTATGACGACAAGAAGATCAACGATCACAAACATGCGTGGACCGAGCGTATCGGCGACGAGTGCAAGGCCAACGACATTCCGTTCTTCCTCGAACTCGTGGGCTACAAAGAGGGCCTGGACGAGAAGGGCGCCGAATACGCGAAGCTGAAGCCTGAAGTTGTGGCCAAGTCGATGGCGGAGTTCACGAAGGACCGCTACGGCGTGGATGTGTTGAAGGTCGAGGTCCCGGTAAACCTGCAGTTCGTTGAGGGCGCAAGATCGTTCAAGGGCACCAAGGCTTACACCAAGAAGGAAGCGCTCGACCATTACCGCGCCGCCGCTGGCGCAACCGGCAAGCCGTTTATCTATCTGTCGGCGGGGGTGAGCAATTCGGAGTTCATCGAGGGCCTGGAGTTCGCCGCCGAAGCGGACGTGAAATTCAATGGCGTGCTCTGTGGACGCGCCACCTGGAAAGACGGCATCCCCATCTTCGCCGAAAAGGGTGGGGCCGCTTTCCGCGCCTGGCTGGAGGATGAAGGCGTAAAGAACATCGGCAATGTAAACAATGCGCTCAAGGCCGCGACTCCCTGGTACAGCATCTACGAGGTGTAGGAGGCGGTCGCCACTCGGTAGAGCCGCGTTGCGAGGACGGTCAACCATTTGCGAAACTATGGCGCGCGGAAGAACCTCTGCGCGCCTTTGTTGTGAATCGGCGGCTGGCCAGCAGCGACGCGGCCGCGATCTTCAACCTCTATCAATTATCAAAGCATGAAAATTGGAGTCGATCTTGTGATCTCACGCGCACACATTCTTTTCACCTCGGTCGCAATTGTGAGCGTGGGCGCGGCGCTTTGGCTGGCGCCCTACGCTGCCGCCCAGAATTCCGGCTTCCGCAATGCGCCTGCGTCGGCGGCGGAGATGAAGAACCCCTACAAAAGCGCCTCCGCCGCGGCAGCCGGCCAGAAGCTGTATGCGCTGAATTGCGCGCAATGTCACGGCAGTAATCTTCAGGGAATAGGACCGGCGCCGGCGCTCGACCGCGCGCCAGTCAGGAACGCGAAACCCGGAGAGTTGTTCTGGTTCATCACCAAGGGAAAGCTGGAATCGGGCATGCCCTCGTGGTCAAACCTGTCGCAACAGCAGCGCTGGCAGATCGTGACTTTCCTGGAGTCGCAGGGCAACACCAAGGCCGCGGCGAAGTAACTTGTCACTGCTGCGATGACGCGAAATCCGCTATAACAGAGTGGTGAGTGCAAGCAATCCTTTTTTCGCTCCTAAGACGGCCTTGATCACGGGCGCGTCCAGCGGCATTGGCCTGGAACTGGCGCACCTGTTCGCCCGCGATGGCTATCGTTTGGTGCTGGTGGCGCGCAGTCGCGGCGCACTGCGCGAACTGGGCGACGACCTGCAGTCGCGTTACAGCGTGACCGTGCGCATCTCTCCCAAGGACCTGGCCCATCCGGCAGCGCCGACCGAGCTCTACCAGGAATTGCAGGAGGCCGGCATCGTCCTCGACGTGCTGGTGAACAATGCCGGCTTTGGCGGCGGCGGGGCGTTTCTTTCCACCGACTGGACCAACGAAGCCGAGATGATGCAGGTGAACATGGTGGCGCTGACCCACCTCACCAAGTTGTTTCTGCCGCAGATTCGCGCGCGCGAGGGCAAACTGCTCAACGTAGCCAGCACCGCCGCCTTCCAGCCCGGACCCTTCATGGCCGTCTATTACGCCAGCAAGGCCTACGTCCTGCATTTCACTGAAGCGCTGGCGGAAGAGCTGCGCGGCACCGGCGTCACCGTGACCTGCCTCTGTCCCGGGCCGGTGAAGACTAACTTTCAGAAGCGCGCCCATCTCGGCGACACGCGGTTGGCAACCAGTCCTCTGCTGGTGGACGTGCGCGAGGTGGCGCGCGTCGCCTATGAAGGCATGAAGCAGGGCAAACGCGTGGTCATTCCGGGATGGAAGAACCGCTTTGGCGTGCAAATGCTGCGCCTGTCGCCACGCGAGATGGTGACCAAGGTGGTGCGGAAGGTTCAGGAGTCGAAGTAGCGGGTTCTTGAAGTGTCATCCTGAACGGTGCAGGCATTGCTTCCTACAACCCAAACAGTTCCCGCAGGCGTTTGGTCTGGGCTCGGCTGACCGGAACCTCGGTCTGCTTTTTGTCTTCCATGCGGATCTGGTACGAGCTCTTGAACCAGGGCACGACTTCCTTGATGCGATTGATGTTTACCAGATACGAGCGATGCGCACGCCAGAACATGTTGGGGTCGAGTGAATCGAGCAGTTCTTCCAAAGTGCGGCAGTTCGATTGGCCCTCCATCGCGGTCGCCACAACGGTGATGATCCCGTCCTCAATCGAGGCGTAGCAAATGTCCTTCTGGTCCACCAGAAAGAGCCGGCCGGCCGATTTGAGCAGAACCTTCGCGGCGGGCGGGCGCGCTTGCTGCTCTAGCATTTTGACGATGGTGCCGATTTGGTCGCTGGGCGAGCCGGCGGTCTCCAGTTTTTGCCGCGCCTTTTCCACGGCCTTCGCGACCCGCTTCTTGTCGAAGGGTTTCAGCAGGTAGTCAACTGCGTTCACTTCGAAGGCCTTCACCGCATACTGATCGTACGCCGTGGCGAACACAATTTGCGGCAGCGGCACTTTCTTGTCGATCAGCTTTTTGATGGCGCCGAAGCCGTCAAGCCCGGGCATTTGCACGTCCAGGAAGACCAGTTCCGGCGAGAACTCCTTGATCAGGTTCACGGCTTCCATGCCGTTCTTGCCTTGCGCGACGACGTCCACATCGAGATCGCGCAACAGATAGGCAAGCTCGTCACGCGCAAGCTGCTCGTCATCCACAATGATGGCGGATAGTGACATCCAGTCTCCTGAATACAGAACTGCTCAACCTTAACTATACCGAGATGGAGCGCCGGAACCAACCTGCCAAGGGAATCGGACTGCTCTGATGCGGCATCCTCAAAGAGGATTGCGGTTCAGTCGAAAGCAGGTCCCTCCGCTCGCCCGCCGCGGCGGGCTGGGTCGGGATGACAAGCTGTAAATGGCTGATAGCCGGGGCTGACAGCTGACAGCTCCCGTGTCGTACACTAAATTCAAACATGGTCGTCATCTACGGTATCCATTCGGTCAGCGAGGCGCTGAAGTCGGGGGCGCGCAGCTTTGAATACGTCGGCATTGCGCGCGAGCGGCATGACCAGCGGGTGCAGCGGCTTATTGACGACTGCCGCGCCAGCGGTGTGCAGGTGCGCTTTCTGCCGCGCGAACAACTCGACCGCACCGCCAACACCAACACCCATCAGGGCGTCATCGCCGTTACCAGCAGCAAACAATACGCGGACGTGGACACGCTGCTCGACCAGCGCCACGGTGAGCACAGCTTTCTGGTGGTGCTCGACAGCGTGGAAGATCCGCACAATCTGGGCGCGCTGATCCGCACGGCCGACGCAGCCGGCGCGGACGGCGTCATCATCCCGGAGCGCCGCGCCGCCGGATTGACGGGCACTGCGGTCAAGGCTTCGGCGGGAGCGTCCGAGCATCTGCCGATTGCGCGCGTCACCAACATCTCGCGCACCCTGGATGAGTTGAAAGAGCGCAACGTGTGGACGGTTGGCCTCGACGAACGCGGCACCCAGAGCTACGACGAAGTGGATTACAACATGCACTGCGCGATCGTGCTCGGCGCCGAAGGCAAAGGTCTGCACGACCTGGTGCGCAGGCGCTGCGACTTCCTGGTCTCCATTCCCATGCTCGGCCACGTGCCATCGCTGAATGTGTCGGTGGCGGGCGGGGTGGTGATGTATGAATTGGTCAGACAGCGCCGCCGACGGGGCAACGGGAAGGTGAAGGGAGGCGAGTAAGTTGAGCCGGGATTCAAGTCGCGTTGACGATCCGGTTGTAATCTTGTGCAGCGTGGATGACACGTAAGATTTCAACGTCGCCGCCTATGGGCTCATAGAAGATTAAGTATTTTTCGAATTCACGGATCCGCCACATCCTTACTTCGGGGAACTTCGGCATTTTCTTGGGAGCACCCATTCCCGGTGATTTTGCGAGTTCCGCAAAAGTGGCACGGGCCGCCGCTTGGAAACGACGCGCCGTGGCAAGACTGCCGTTCTCGCCGATGTAAGCGAAGTGCTGAATGAGGTCGCGCCGAGCAGCAGGCCTTACGATAGCCCGGCCCATTGAGCTTCAGGCTTTCTTTCGGGCGCGGAGGAGGGCCATTCCCTGGCGTTCTACTTCTCGCCAGTCATGCTCGGTCATTTCGGTCGCGTCTCCACTAGCTTGGGACTCTTTGATGAGAGCCTCGACTCGTCCATTCCAGCACTCATCCACGGGCATTGGCGGGCCTTCACCGTGCCGGACCTCTAACAGAAGCTCTGCGGCCTGCCTGAAAAACTCATCCGGGTTGGCGAACTCGCCCCTGTCAAGGCTTTCATGGACGCGCCTCTCGAGCTCGGGCGGCAGAGCGACATTCATGCTGTTCTGCTTCTCCACAACTGGTTATCTTATCATTACAGATAGTTGTCGGAAGGCGATGTTTTTCTATGCGGCTTTTGATAGCGCTCATTCTCGTGCTTTCCCCAGGGCCGCCTGCGCTCGCGATTGACCGCGAGGCCTTCACCATCTCGCGATATCAGCTTGAAGTGCAAGTGGACCGCAGCGCGCAGGTCATCGCGGTCACCGGCAAGCTCACTCTGCGCAACGATTCCAACCAGCCGCAGAAGCTGGCTACTTTGCAGGTATCGTCGTCGCTGGCATGGAACGCCATCGCTCTGGACGACAAGCCCCTGCAGTGGCTCGGCGACAACTACACCTCCGACATCGACCACACGGGAAGCCTCTCGGAGGCGATCGTCACGCTGCCGAAAGAAGTAGCTCCGGCGGCTACGGTCACGCTTGATGTGCAATACGGCGGAACCATCACGCCGGATGCGACGCGGCTAACGCGCATGGGCGCTCCCGCCGATGTGGCGGCGCGCAACGATTGGGACGAGATCAGCGGTGCCTTCACCGCCGTGCGGGGACTCGGCTATGTCGCTTGGTATCCCGTGGCCATCGAAGCGGTGAGCCTGAGCGACGGCAACGCCGTTTTCGACGCCATCGCGCGCTGGAAGCAGCGGCACGACCGCAGCGAGTTCGCGGCTGGGTTCGCGATCGAAGCCGGGCATGGCAAACAGCCCTTGCGAATTGTGACCAACATGGGTGGCTCCGGCGAAGGCAACCTGGCACCGGAAGTGCGCGACGACAAGGCTTCCGCCACGCTGGTGACGAAGGCAAGTATGCTTGGGCTAGGGGAGACCGTCCCAACTTTTGCAGTCGCCGATTACGTCGAGCTGGCCAGGCCAACCGTCACGCTCTTGCATGTTGCCGATCACACTTCGTCGGCCCGTGATTACGCCGTTGCCGCCGAAGCCAACGACCCTCTGCTGCACGACTGGCTGGGCGAGCCGACTCAGCCGGCGCGAATCGTCGAGCTGACAGATCCCAACGCCAATCCCTGGCAAAATGGCGCGGTGCTGTTCACGCCGCTGCGCGAAGCCCCAACCGCGACCCTGCAGCTTCTGCTGCTGCCGGCGCAGGTGGCGGCGCGGTTCCATTCTCCGCACGCCTGGATCCAGGATGGACTGGAGCGATTCCTGCAAACCCTCGCGGTCGAACGCCGCAGCGGAAGACATGCAGCCCTGGAATTTCTTGACCAATATCGCGGGCCCCTGGTGCAAGTGGAAGAAGCAGCGCATCCGAAGGCCACCAAATCCTCGCCCGACAGCAACGCCGCCAACAACACTCTGCTCAACACCAATGACGAGCTTTACCTGCGGGGCAAGGGCGGCTTCGTGTTCTGGATGCTGCGCGACATGACCGGCAATGACGCCCTGCAACGCGCCATTGCTTCCTTTCGCGGCGGCGCCGATAAAGACCCCAGCTACTTTCAGCATCTGGTGCAAAGCAGCGCCAAACGCGATCTGGAATGGTTCTTCGACGACTGGGTATATCGCGATCGCGGTTTGCCGGAGTTTCATGTGGCCTCGGCGTACACTCGCCCCCTGCTCAGCGAATCCAACAAGAGCTTTCTGGTTACCGCGACCATCGAGAATCGCGGCGGCGCAGGAGCGGAGGTGCCGGTGCTGATTCAGACTCCTTCCGGGGAGAGGAGTGTCCGCGTAGTGGTGAAGGCGGGAGAAAAGGGTACGGGCCGCATCGAGGTGCCAGTGGCGCCCGGCAAGATCGTGGTCAACGATGGGAGCGTTCCGGAAGCCAACCTGGGTAACAATGTTTATGAAATTCCAGGCAAGCAGCCGTGATGTTGAAGAACATAAAGAACAAACATGTACCTCGGATAAACACGGATCACTCTGTGGTGAATCGTCTTTTCGGAGACACTGTTATCATTCTGGGTCGCGTCTGCGCGATAATAATGCTCTTTAATTCGTAAGAATGAGGACGATTTGAGCTACATTCAGTTTCTTGGCGCGGCCGGAGTGGTTACCGGCTCGAAGCATTTGATCCATGTGGACAACAATGGCGCGCCACCGTTGCAGGTACTGGTGGATTGCGGCCTCTTCCAGGGGCAAAAAGAATGGCGGGAGCGCAACTGGCAAGACCTGCCGGTACCGGCGAATGCGATTGACGCCGTCATCCTGACGCACGCCCACCTCGATCATTCGGGATGGATTCCGCGCCTGGTGAAGCAAGGATTTCACGGCCCCATCTACGCGACCCCGGCCACCATCGATCTGTGCAGCATCTTGCTTCCCGACTCCGGACACCTGCAGGAGGAAGACGCGGCGTACTACAACAAGACGCGGGCCAGCAAGCACGTGCCGGCGTTGCCGCTCTACACCATGGAGGAGGCGCAGCAGTGCATGACGCTCTTCCGGCCGGTGAACTTCGACGAAGCCAAGCAACTCACGGGCGCGCTGTCGTTCCGATTTGTTCGAGCCGCCCATATCCTCGGCTCCGCCATGACTGAAATTACGCTTACGTCCAACGGCAAGTCGCCGAGACTGCTCTTTACCGGCGACATCGGCCGGGTGCGCGACAGCCAGATCGCGCCCGGCAAAGTTGTGCACTCCGGTCCGACCGAGGGCGAAGCGTGCGATCTGCTGGTGATGGAGAGCACCTATGGCAACCGTCTGCACCCGCACACCGATCCCCGTCCGGAACTGGCGGCACTGATTCGCAGCACACTCAAGCGCGGCGGCAGCGTGATCGTCCCGTCGTTCGCCGTCGAGCGGACGCAGAAGTTTTTGTTCCTGCTCAAAGAGTTGATGGAGACAGGACAGGTGCCGCGCGTGCCCGTGCACGCCGACAGTCCCATGGCGATCAAGGCGGTGCAGATCTTTTTGAAGCACACGGAAGAGTTCAGTTCTGAGACCAAGGCGCTGATCCAAAAATACGGCTCCCCACTGGAGTGGCCAAACTTTTACTTCGATGCCACGCAGGATGAATCCAAGAAGATCAATGAGTCGAGCTACCCGGCGATCATCGTGTCGTCGAGCGGCATGGTCACCGGCGGGCGCGTGCTACACCACTTGATGCAGCGGCTGCCTGACCCGAAGAACCTGGTGCTGTTCATCGGCTTCCAAGCGCCGGGAACGCGGGGATTCACCATCAAGAGCGGCGCCTCGGAGGTCAAGATCTTCGGCCAGCAAGTTCCGATTCGCGCGCAGGTGGCAGCGCTGGAACAGTTCAGCGATCACGCCGACACGCCGGAATTGCTGGAGTGGTTGCACACCTTCAAGAGTGCGCCCAAGGAGACCTACCTCGTTCATGGCGAACCGGCGGCGGCGGCACAGTTGCGCGACGCCATGGTGAAGGATTTGGGATGGGACGTGCAGGTGGCAGCCTATCGCGAGAAAGTGCCAGCTGGATGAGTGCCGGCACCCGGCGGCGCCTCTGTGCCGAACTCGCCTTCCCACTTTGCCATCACCACCGACGCCAGGCAGTTGCCCAGCACGTTGACTGCAGTGCGGCCCATGTCGAGTAGTTGATCGACCCCAAGCAGCAGGAACACCGGCTCGGTCGGCAGTCCGGTGGAGCTGGCGGTCGCCAGCAGGATGACCAGCGCCGCTCGCGAGACCCCCGCAACGCCTTTGCTGGTGACCATCAGCGTCAACATGATCAGCAGTTGCTGTCCCAGGGAAAGATGAATGCCTGAGACCTGTGCGACGAAGATCGCGGCGACGCTGAGATAGAGCGAGCTGCCATCCAGATTGAAGCTGTAGCCGGTGGGGATAACGAACGCGACAATCTGCCGCGGAACGCCAATGGCTTCCATCGCCTCCATGGCCCGCGGTAGCGCGGCCTCGGAGCTGGCGGTGCCGAACGCGATGGTCACCGGCTCCGCCACTGCCTTGAGGAAGCGGCGCAGCGGGACCCGGAAGATCAGCGCAATGGGCAGCAACACGCCGAGCACAAAAACCGCCAGCGCGACATATAGCGTGAGAAGCAACTTCAGCAAGCTGGTCAGAATACCGAGACCGGTATGTCCCACAGTGTAGGCAACCGCGGCGCCAACACCCAGCGGCGCCATGTACATAACGAGGTTGGTGAACTTGAACATCACCTCGCTCAGGCTCTCGCAGAACGCCAGCATGGGACGGCGCTTTGGTTCGCTGATCATGGCCAGGGCGACGGCGAAAATCAGGCTGAAGACGACGACCTCAAGCACCGCGCCATCGGCCACCGACTTTGCAATATTTTCGGGAAAGATGTGCAGGATGGTGTCTTGCGCGCTCAGCTTGTTGACTGGGACTGTCTCGGTAGCTGGCGCGGCAGGCAAGTGCACGCCGGCTCCGGCCTTGCTGATGTTAATGGCTGCCAGCCCGAGGAAGATAGCAATCGTAGTGACGATCTCGAAATAAATGATGGAGCGAAGGCCGAGCCGGCCAACTTGCCGCAGGTTGGAGTGGCCGGCGATGCCCACTACCAGCGTGCCGAAAATCAGAGGCGCGATGATGGTTTTGATGAGGCGGAGAAAAATGAGCGCCAGCACTCGCAGGTTGGTGGCGGCGTTGGGGAAATCGTGGCCGATTGCCGCACCCAGCAGCATGGCGATGAAGATCCACGCGGTCAGGGTGCGCCGCAGGCAGCCATAAACCACGAGAGCGGCAAGCGCAGTCCAGCGCAGCGCGGCGACGAGCATCGTCGCTTGTCCCGCGAAGCGCCAGCACAACAGGGCAGCCAGCGCAACGATAGCTGCGCTCAGCAGAGCGAGGTTTCCTCGTGGTTTGGTGGATTGAACCATAGAGCCGCAATGCACGGGAAGCGCGGGCCTTCACCTGCATTATTCATGAACCTGGAAGTGTCATCCTGAGCGGAGCGCCCGCAAGATTTTCCGACCCGCTGCTTTTGCGGGTCGGGCGGGCGCGGAGTCGAAGGATCCCTATAGCTGCCAGAAATCACCGTGTGGCTGCTTGGCACAGCAACAAATCTCGGATTGCTGGTGGCCAAAGGGGTCCTTCGACTCCTCGGTCGCCGCGGCGACCTCGTCGCTCAGGATGACACTCCAAGAAATTACCTGCGCTCATGAATAATCCAGGTTCAGAGCCGCTCTGGCCTACCGCAAAATATCCTCCAGTTCCACCCCCCGGTTGGTGCGTTCATCGCGATATTTCACAATCACTGGGGTGTAGAGTGACAGTCCCCACTCCACGGCTTTGCCTTTGGTAATGGCGCGCGAACCGGGCACGACCACAGCGCCCTCCGGCACGCGCAGCGGTTCCGTCTGTGTCGCGCGGTAGATTTCGCCGTGCACAATATCGAACAAGGGAGTGGACCGCGTCAGGATCACGCCCGCCCCCAGCACCGCGCGCGCGCCCACTTGCGTGCCTTCATAGACGCCGCAGTTTCCGCCCATCAGCACGTCGTCTTCGATGATCACCGGCGACGCGTTGATCGGTTCCAGCACGCCGCCGACCTGCGCCGCCGCGCTGATGTGGACACGCTTGCCCACCTGAGCGCAGGAACCGACCAGCGCATGGGAGTCGATCATTGCGCCTTCGTCAACATAAGCGCCTACGTTGATGAACATCGGCGGCATGCAAATCACCGATGGCGCTACATAAGCCCCAGCGCGCACCGACGAGCCTCCGGGGACGACGCGCACCAGGTCGCTGGCAGCGAAGTGGCGAATGGGGTAGGTATCCTTGTCCACAAACGAGAGCACGCGCGGGTCTCCGCTCTCCGCCAGCTTGCCAATGCGAAAGCCCAGCAGAATCCCTTGCTTCACCCACTCATTGGTACGCCAGCGGCCGGCGGCCTTTTCGGCAGCACGAACTGTGCCCGCCGTCAGGGCATCGCGGAATCGCGAAAAGGCTTCGCCGGCCTCGGGAAATCCGATTGCCTCCGCTCCCATCGCATAGTAAGACTCGATTTGACGCCGAAGTTCGCGCATGGCGGGCAGTATAACTGTTCGCTGCCGCCCGCTCCAGTCCACATCAGCGCCAATGCAAAACGCCATCCCGTGGGATGGCGTTTGCGGTTGGCAGGATTGCAATCAGGCTGCGGTCTTGACGATCCGCATCCCGTAGAACGACCTGTACACGAACACAAACGAGACGGCGAAGAAGATGACCGCCAGCACGTGGCTGAATGCGGTCCCTTTGTTAGCGGTCAAGCTCACCGCCAGTTCGACGGCCAGCAATCCGAACAAGGTGGTGAATTTGATAATCGGGTTCATGGCCACCGAGGAGGTGTCCTTAAAGGGATCGCCCACGGTGTCGCCGATCACGGTGGCATCGTGCAGCGCCGTGCCTTTCTGCTTCAGTTCGACTTCCACAATCTTCTTGGCGTTGTCCCAGGCGGCCCCGGCGTTGGCCATGAACATGGCCTGATACAAGCCGAATGTCGCGATGGAGATCAGGTAGCCGATGAAGAAAAATGGCTCCACGAAGGCGAAGGACAGGGTCACGAAGAAAACCGCAATGAAGATGTTGAACATGCCCTTCTGCGCGTACTTGGTGCAGATCTCAACCACCTTCTTGCTGTCGCTCACCGAGGCCTTGTCCGACCCTTCCAGCTTAATGTTTCTCTTGATGAACTCCACCGCGCGATAAGCGCCGGTGGTGACCGCCTGCGTGGAAGCGCCGGTAAACCAGTAGATGATGGCGCCGCCGCTGATCAGGCCGAGCACAAACGGGGCGTGCAGCAGCGACAAGTTCTCCTTGCCGTGGGTCAGGCCACCGGTAAGCGCCATGATGATGGAAAAGATCATGGTGGTCGCTCCCACGACAGCCGTGCCGATGAGCACCGGTTTGGCCGTGGCCTTGAACGTGTTGCCGGCGCCATCGTTCTCTTCCAGAAGGTGCTTGGCGCGTTCAAAGTTCACGCTCATGTTGTAGTCTTTCTGCAACTCGCCCTTAATGTTCGGAATTACTTCGATCAGAGACAACTCGTACACCGATTGCGCGTTGTCGGTCACCGGGCCGTAGGAATCCACCGCGATAGTTACCGGTCCCATGCCGAGGAAGCCGAAGGCGACCAGGCCGAAGGCGAATACGGCGGGAGCCAGCATCAGCTCACCCAGCCCGAACTGGCTGACGTAAGACCCTATCGCCATCAGGGTCACCATGGTGAAGCCGAGGTAGTAGCAGGAAAAATTGCCAGCCACGAAGCCCGACAGGATACCGAGCGACGCGCCCCCTTCGTCTGCCGAGATCACCACTTCTCTCACGTGTCGCGATTCCGTCGAGGTAAATACCTTAACCAACTCAGGGATCACGGCGCCGGCCAGGGTTCCGCAGGAGATGATGGTCGCCAGTTTCCACCACTGGGTCGGATCGCCGCCCAAAATTGGCACGATGAGATAGGACACGATATAAGTCAGAACGATGGAGATGATGGAAGTGAGCCACACCAGCGAGGTAAGCGGCGCTTCGAAATTCATTTGGTCGGAGTTGCCGTAACGGGCTTTGGCAACCGCTTCGTTCAGGAAGTACGCCACGGTGCTGGAGACCAGCATCATGATGCGCATGATGAAGATCCAAACCAGCAACTGCACCTGGACCTTGGGGTCCCTAACCGCCAGCAGGATGAACGTGATCAGCGCCACGCCAGTGACGCCGTAAGTCTCGAAGCCGTCAGCGCTGGGACCAACCGAGTCGCCGGCATTGTCGCCGGTGCAGTCAGCGATGACGCCCGGATTGCGCGCATCGTCTTCTTTGATCTTGAAGACGATCTTCATCAGGTCGGAACCGATGTCGGCAATCTTGGTGAAAATGCCGCCCGCGATACGCAGGGCCGCCGCGCCCAACGACTCGCCGATGGCAAAACCGATGAAGCACTGGCCGGCGTAATCACCCGGAACGAACAGCAGGATGCAAAGCATGATGAGCAGCTCGACCGAGATCAGCATCATGCCAATGCTCATTCCGGCCTTGAGGGGAATGGCATAGATGGGATACGGTTTGCCGCGCAGTCCGGCGAAGGCAGTGCGCGAGTTGGCGAAAGTATTGACGCGAATGCCGAACCACGCCACCCCGTAGCTGCCCGCGATTCCGAGAAGACTGAAGGCCAAAATGACAGGAACCGTAACGCCGATCGGCTTGCCGGGTACGGGAGCCAGCCATCCGAAATAGGCGACAATAACCACCGCAATGAAGGCCCAAAGGATGAGGATGAACTTGCCTTGCGTGATCAGGTAGGTCTTGCAGGTTTCGTAAATAAGTTCGGAAATCTCACGCATGGAGCGGTGGACCGGCAGGTTTTTGAGTTGCATGTAAATCGCCAGTCCGAACAGCAGTCCGAAGAAGCAGAAAAGGATGCCGATCAGCAGGATGTTATGCCCAGTCATACCCAGGAAGCTGACCGACGAGAGGTCAGGAAGCCGCAGATTAGCTTCGCCGGCCGCCTCACTGGGTTGGGCAAGAGCGGTGGCAGCATTCAGCAGGAACAAGGTAAGCGCGGCGGTCAGCAACTTGGCCGAGCTTCTTAGGGATGACAGCCGCCGCAGGACGGCGAGCCAGGTGTGCATATGATTCCTCCGATGGGCCGCGCCCGTTTCGTCGGGCCGCACCCGTAAAATGGCGTTAGATTTGTTCCGCTCGCCCGCGATACATCGCAGGCAGCGTTTCCATGAGATCGATTACCGCCCAGCCGACCAGGCGCACAGAGTTTTAGCTCGCGTCTTTGCAGATCGCCAGAAAAAAACGCGCGTAGGCCTGCTGGAATCCCGGAAACGCGCTTCCACTTCAAGACGGAAGTGATGAGGTTTGGCCGCGTCGGGAACACTTGCACCCATCCGTGTGTATTTACAAGCACACAACGGGCGCAGCACAAAAGGCGAGTCTTTATAGCATGTTGGATAAAGCGGGGTCAATGACACATAGGTCAAAGAGCGATGTTCGGCGCGTTCCCTTCACGGACAAGTCGCCGCGCCGTCAAGTTTTAAGCAAGGCCGGCTCTCTCGCCGGGGCATGCGGATGCCGCTTCGGTGGGGTGCGTAATTGCTCGCGGGTGTAGGTCCCGCCGCAGGTCCCGCAATGCCACTGCACTCGCGCGACGGGTGGCGAGCTGACCGCCTGTTGAGGCTGCCAGACTTTCGACAATTCGCCGCCACAGCTAGGGCAGATCATGATAATGGCGCTTCATCTCTGCTGACGGGGAGAATCGTGACCTTCGATGCCAAGATACCTTCCTCGGTTAGGCCAAGGACTTTTCTGGCGTGCTGCTTCGCTTTTTCTTCGGTGCGAAACCGTTTAGGGTGATGGGGCTTGGGGGTCCCGACCGGAAATTCAACGCGATAGTAAGTCATAGCTTATTGTCTCACTTAACGAGGCCAAAAGCCCGTTAAATCGGCGTCCACAGACCTGCTTATACCGAACACGCTCGCGGGCCCTCGGGCTGTCATTGCTCTACTGTTTGGCGGTTAGCGCACGGCGATACGCAATCACATTGCGCGCATGTTCTTCCATGGTGCGCGCGAACCGGTGGTGGCCGTTGTTGTCGCTGACGAAGTAGAGGAAATCGCTTTGGGTGGGATGCAGCGCGGCCTGCAAAGAGGCGACGCCCGGATTGGCGATCGGGCCCGGAGGCATCCCGGGATACTTGTAGGTGTTATAGCGCGAGTCGAATTGCAAATCGGACTGATAAATGGCGCCGCGATAACGTCCGGCCAGCAGGGCCGCATAGACCACGCTGGGATCGGCCCCCAGCGCCATGTTTCGGGCCAGCCGATTGTAGTACACGCTGGCGACCATGGGCCGCTCTTCCGGCACCGCGGTTTCCTTCTCCACGATGGAGGCCATGGTCACGATGCGGTGCGTGTCCGCGTTACCCAGCAGTCCGACTTTCTGCGCTTCCTGACGAAAACGATGCACCATCGCCGCTGCCAGGTCGTGCGCGGTATCGATGCGCGTGAACTGATAGGTATCGGGAAAGAGATATCCCTCCAGCGACTGGGCGTTGGGATCGATCTCGCGGAGGAGAACTACATCTCCCTTGGCCGCAATGAGAAAATCGGCCGCCGAACCCAGGCCCGCCTGCTCGACCGTGGCCGCGATGTCGAACATGTTATAGCCCTCGGGGATGACGACGGTGCGCGCATAGACATCGCCGCGCACCAGGCGACGCCACACCTGCATCGCGCTGGCGGGTTGGTCGAACTTGTACTCGCCGGCCTTGAGGGTCTTCAATCCTTCGGCGTATTGCAGCATGAGAAATGCCGCCGAGCTGCGGATGACGCCTTCGCGCTGCAGATCGCGCGCGATGTGGCGCGTGCTCCAGCCCGGACGCAGTAGCACGTACTTGGTCTCGGAAGGTTTCAGCGGCAGCAGGACCGCCCATCCAAACCACAGAGCAAACGCCAGTACGACCGCCACGACGAGTTTGAAGAAGGTTCGCATGGAATACAGCAGTTTAGATGATGAGCGGCATGTGTGCGCTACACCGCAAGACAAGGAGCGCTATCCGAGAATCTCGCGCAGACTCAAAACAAGAATCCGTGTTCCTTCGCGCTGATCCCTGGTTACGCGTCCCTGTTCTTCCGGAATTCCAGGAACGATTGCAGGATCAGCACCGCCGCCAATTGGTCCACCACCCCCGCGCGGCGGTGCGTGCTCATGTCGGTTTCACGCAACAGGCGATTGGCCTCGACCGACGTCAGCCGTTCGTCGAACAGGTGGACGGGCAGCTTGAACTTGCGGCGCAATTCTTCGGCGAACACCTGCACTTTCTCCGACTGAATGCCTTCGCTCCCGCTCATGCGCAGGGGCAGTCCCATCACCAGCTCAGCGATGTGGAATTGCTTGATCACCCGCCGCAAGTGGTCCAGGTCGTTGCGTTTGTTGCTGCGGCGTAAAGTAGGCAGGCCCTGCGCCGTGACTCCCAGTTCGTCGCTCACCGCCAGTCCGATGTTGCGCGCGCCGAAATCCAGCGCCAGGATGCGGCGAGGTTGATCGACTGGCTGCGCTGTCGTAATAGTATTTCCCATCTTTGATCTTTGATCTTTGACCCAGCAAAAATATCATGTTCGGAATCGCAGGGTTATGCGAGTACCATAGGCGAAATGTCAGACAAGCTGCTGGACAATGCGGAGCCACAGCGGGCGCAGGACCCCGGTCCCGATGTGGATGGCAATGCGGCAGGCGATCCCGCCTCTATTCCGCAGGTGTCGATTGACCGCTCGACGGTCGCCGAGCTGGAGCGCCGCCGCATTCTGCGCCTCCAGGCATCGGCGTTGCTTATCCTGGCGATCGCCGCCGTCCTTACCCTGCTCTATGTTGCCAAGGTAATCCTGGTTGTCGTTCTGATCTCGATCTTGATCGCATTTGTGCTGGCGCCGCTGGTTGACCTGCTCACCAGGTTTGACATACCGAATGCCCTGGCGTCGCTAATAGCCGTGCTGCTGCTGGTGATCGCCGGGGGTGCAGCCACCTATCTCTCTTATAGCCGCGCCATGGATTTCATGCAGGCGTTGCCGCAATACAAGGCCAGGATCCAGCAGATGACGGGGCGGATGCGCGCCGAAGCCGAGCAGATTCAGCAGACCACCGAGACGGTGTTGCCTTCCTCGGAAGCGGACAAGAAGACTATAACCGTCCGCCAGTCGAGCGACTGGACCGACTTGGTCAGCCGCAATGCCAGCTCGGTATCGGAGATGGTGCTGACCGTCACCTTTGTACCCTTCCTGGTTTTCTTCATGCTGAGCTGGCAGGACCACGTGCGCTCCGCTTCGGTGATGCTGTTCAGCATGGAGAACCGGAATACCGCTTACGTCATGCTGGGTCTGATTGCGCGCATGATCCGGTCGTTCATCGTGGGCAACTTCATCATTGGCATCTTCCTGAGTGTGTGCAGCATTGTTGTGTTCGGAATGCTGGGCTTACCTTATTTCTACTTCCTCGGGGTCATCAGCGGATTTCTGAGCCTGATTCCTTACCTCGGTGTTGTTTTCGCCATCATCCCGCCGCTCATCTCCGACCTGGGGCACCTGACCACGGCCACGTTCCTCATCGTGGTCGCCGTGGTCCTGGGACTGCATTTGATCGCCATGAACGCGCTCTATCCCAAGATCCTGGGCAAGCGCCTGCAACTGAACCCGCTGGCGGTCACCATCTCGCTGCTGTTCTGGGGATGGCTGTGGGGCGCGATGGGACTGATCCTGGCTGTTCCGCTCATGGGCGCCGTCAAGATCATCTGCGACCACATCGAGCACCTGCGTCCCTACGGCGCCTGGCTGGGGGAGTAGAAACGCGGGTTGATGGTGAGAACACCCACCTTGAAACATGCTGGTTTGTGACTGCCACGGTAATGGCAACCCTTCCTCCCGCACTTGTCCGAAGAGCTCTGGGTTGTTTGAATCTTCAGGCAACCAAAGGTCTGGTTGCAGACTCCCACTAGGGTCGGCGATCCCGAACAACTTCGAGATGCGCTGTCACTTCATTAAGGAGGAATACATGAAGGGATATGCAGGAGCGCTGGGCGTGATTCTGGCGATTGGTTGCTCCACTGCAGTACCGGTGATAGCGCAGGATAACCACCAGGAACGCGAGCAGCAGAATGCCGAGCGTCGCAACGAGAGCGCTTACTATAACAATCCGTACTACAAGAAGGGTTGGAATGAGGGCTCACATCACAAGCATAAGAACTATCATTGGAGGAATGACGCAGACCGCGAGGCCTATAGTGCCGGTTACACTCACGGCGAGCGCGGCGAACAGTGGCAGAACCCGAACGCCCATCGCGACCACGAGCACGACCATCAGTAGCCGCGGCTGGATCCGCCCACCGCTCGACATTTGAGAATCTGTCGATTGCCCCACTGAAGCGTGTTCTGCTTCGGTGGGACTTTTCTTCGTGAGCACGCCCTTATCCGCCGGCGATGGCTCCTATGATCAGAAAGGGCTCCTTGCCCGATGCGACCGAGTCGGGCAGCGGCGCGTCCGGCGGCTCATGCGACAGGTCCTCCTCGCAGGCGAAGAAGCGCAGGAACGGCCGCCGCTGTTGGGTGACGTGATCGCGGATGGTGCCGCGCAGCATCGGGTAGCGGGCTTCGAGCGCGTCGAGGACCGAGCGCTGCGTGACTCGACCCTCGACCTCGAGTTCCACCTCGCTGCCGACGTGTGCCAGCGTCCGCAGATGTGCCGGTAGTACGACGCGGATCATGGCAGCGTCTGCACCTCGACCGAAAGCACCGCCGGAAGATCGCGCACAATGGGGGCCCAGTTGTCCCCGGCGTCCGGCGACGCGTACACCTGGCCGCCGGTGGTGCCGAAATACACGCCGCAGGAATCGAGCGAATCCACGGCCATGGCGTCGCGCAACACGTTCACGTAACAGTTGCTTTGCGGCAGGCCTTTGGTAAGCGCCTCCCACTCGTTTCCGCCGGTGCGGCTGCGATACACGCGCAGCTTGCCCTCGGGCGGAAAGTGCTCTCCGTCGCTCTTGATGGGGACCACGTAGATGGTCTCCGGCTCGTGCGCGTGAACGTCGATCACGAAGCCGAAGTCGGTGGGCAGGTTGCCGCTGACCTCGTGCCACGAGTCGCCGGCGTTGTCGCTACGCATCACGTCCCAGTGCTTCTGCATGAACAGCACGCCCGGACGCGACGGGTGCATCGCGACATGGTGAACGCAGTGCCCGATCTCAGCCGTGGGATCGGGGATGTATTGCGAACGCAGTCCCTGGTTGATGGGCTTCCACGTCTTGCCGCCGTCGTCGGTGCGGAAGGCGCCCGCCGCCGAAATAGCAATGTAAATCCGGCCGGGATCGCTGGGGTCGAGAATGATGGTGTGCAGGCACATTCCACCGGCGCCGGGCTGCCACTTCGGTCCGGTGCCGTGGCCGCGCAGTCCGGAAAGTTCGTGCCAGCTCTTTGCTCCGTCTGTGGAGCGGAACAGGGCAGCGTCCTCAACTCCGGCGTAAACCGTGTCCCGATCGGTCAGCGACGGTTCGAGATGCCAGACCCGCTTGAACTCCCACGGTTTCTGCGTGCCGTCGTACCACTGGTGCGTGGTGAGAGGTTTGCCGGTCTCCGCAGAACTGTCGTAAACGAATTTGTTGCTTGCGGGCGGCGGCATTGCGCCAGGCTCGGGCGTTTTTTCGCCTCCGGGCGCCTCCCAGGTTTTGCCGCCGTCGTTGGAGCGCTGAATGACCTGCCCGAACCAGCCGCTGGTCTGCGAGGCATACAGCCGGTTCGGGTCAACCGGCGACCCCTTGATGTGGTACAGCTCCCAGCCCGCGAAATGTGGACCGCTGACGTCCCAGCGTTCGCGCTTGCCGTCCGACTCCAGAATGAATGCGCCCTTGCGTGTGCCAACCAAGACTCTGACTCTACTCATCCTCATCCTTTCTACCCGCGCCGCGGGTGGTGCCATTGTATCGATGATTGAACTGGCAAAAAGATCGACACGCCGGAGAAAAAATTATCGCGCTACAATGTTGGCGATGAAGATTGCGCTGGGATCGGACCACGCCGGATTCGAGCTGAAAGAGAGAATCAAGCATAAGCTCGCCGCGCAGGGCGTCGCGGTTGACGATCGCGGCACCGACTCGACCGCCTCGTGCGACTATCCCGACTTCGCGCGCGCGGTCGCGGAAGAGGTTGCCGCGCGCGAGGCCGATCTCGGCATCCTGGTGTGTAGCACCGGGATTGGCATGTCGATCGCCGCCAATAAGGTTCCCGGTATCCGCGCCGCCAAAGTTGACACTGAGTTTGAAGCCGAGCGCTCGCGCGAACACAACGACGCCAACGTGCTGACGCTGGGCGCCTCCATCATCGACGAAGACGCGGCTTTCAAGATCGTGGACAAATGGCTGGCCACGCCTTTTGCGGGCGGGCGGCACGAGCGGCGCGTGCAAAAGATCGCGGCCATCGAGCGCGAAGACGAGGGACGGGCGGCGAAGGCGTGATGCAGCCGACCACCGCCGCGCTCGCTCAGCAGGACAGAGTATTTGGAGAGGGAAGGACGCAATCATGAAATTAAGTGCAATGGAATGCCCGCTGGCTGAAGTTGATCCCGACATCGCGCAGGCGATTGAGAATGAAGAACGCCGCCAGCACGAAGGTCTGGAGCTGATCGCCTCGGAGAATTTTGTCAGCGAAGCCGTGCTGGAAGCGGCCGGCTCGGTCTTCACCAACAAGTATGCCGAGGGCTATCCCGGCAAGCGCTATTACGGTGGATGCGAATTCACCGACGTGGTGGAGAACCTGGCGCGTGACCGCGCCAAGCAGCTTTTTGGCGCCGAGCACGCC
Source organism: Acidobacteriaceae bacterium (assembly GCA_003151335.1). Taxonomy (GTDB): domain Bacteria; phylum Acidobacteriota; class Terriglobia; order Terriglobales; family Acidobacteriaceae; genus Bog-257. The sequence continues at coordinate 119,872 of PLXE01000091.1, read as the reverse complement.
AACGTGCAGCCGCACTCCGGTTCGACCGCCAACATGGCCGCTTACGCCGCGGTGATCAAGCCTGGGGACACCGTTCTGGGATTGAACCTGGCGCATGGCGGGCACCTCTCGCACGGGCATCCGCTGAACTTTTCCGGCAAGACGTACAAGATCGTTCCCTATGGCGTGAGCAAGGAAACCGAGGTCATCGATTACGACGATCTGGAGAAGATCGCGGAGCGCGAGCAGCCGAAGCTGATCATCGGCGGGGGCAGCGCTTATCCCCGGTTCATCGACTTCGTCCGCATGCGCCAAATTGCCGACAAAGTTGGCGCAATCTACCTGGTTGACATGGCGCACTTCGCCGGACTGGTTGCCGGAGGCGCGCATCCTTCGCCGGTTCCGCACGCGCAGATTGTTACCAGCACCACTCACAAGACGCTGCGCGGTCCGCGCGCCGGATTGATTCTGTCGAAGACGGAATATGCTGCGCCGATCGACAAGGTCGTCTTTCCCGGAGTGCAAGGCGGCCCGCTGGTGCACATCATCGCCGCCAAGGCAGTATGCTTTCACGAGGCCCTGCAGCCCAGCTTCAAAGACTACGCGCGGCAGATCGTGGCCAATGCGAAGGTCCTGGCGCAGACCCTGGCCGACGAGGGCTTCCACATCATTTCCGGCGGCACCGACACGCACCTCATGCTGGTGGATGTCTTCGCCAAGGGCATGCTGGGCAGCGAAGCCGAGAACGCGCTGCACGAGGCCGGTATCACGGTCAACAAGAACGCCATACCGTTCGACACTAATCCTCCGATGAAGCCGAGCGGCATACGCATCGGGAGTCCGGCGCTCACCACTCGCGGCATGAAAGAACCCGAGATGCGGCAAGTCGGCAAGTGGATCTCCGAGGCGCTGCACAACCGCACCGACAAGAGCGTGCTGGCGCGGATTCGGCGTGAGGTGCTGGAACTGGCGGAGGCATTTCCGCTGTACGCCTCGCGCAGGGCGAAGCACGCGGAGGCGGTGAAGGCGTAAGGCGGCGCCCAGGATCGCATTCGCCAAGGCGGCGCCCTTCGAGCGAAGCAATCGCACCGCCGTTCTAGGGAGTTTTGACCCGTTGGGCAATCTCCGGGCCGAGCCGCCTGAAGTCTTTCAAGTTCCACGTGTAGAGACTTTCGGCTTCCGCCTTAAGCGCGCAAAATCCGAGGATGGCGTCATAGATTCCGCCGCCTGTAATCCCACACGCCGAAGAGACTTCAACGGCCTTGAAGTATTCATTGCTATTCAGCGCGATAAGGGTCAACCGCTCGCGTATGTTGCCGAGGAACAAGAGCGCCTCGTCACCGCTTACGCGATGTGTGCCGGGCATCCCTGTGAGCGTGGAATAGACTTCCGCCAAACTGTGGGCCGCGCAACAAACTTCTGTCTTGTCAAAGCGCAAGAATAGATTTTTGCTGGGCTCGTGATACTGGTGGTCTCCGTAGAAGGTGGAGACCAGGACCGAGGTATCCAGGAAAGCCCTCACAGACCATCTCCGCGATTGCGGCGGTCGCGTTGCTGGCGAATGTCGCGGAGCGCTTTATCAGTGTCGGCGGCCGACAGCTTTTTCCCGGAGCGAAACACCCATACACCGCGTTCCTTTCTCAGCGGGGATGTGGTTCGCATCGGGTGCAGCAGCATTTTTTCGCCTTGGGATTCCAACTCAAGCGTGTCGCCGGGCTCCAGGTGCAGCTCGTCGCGCAAGGTTTTCGGAATTACGACGCGCCCAGCCTTGTCGAGTGTCACGGTAATACTCATATTGGTATCTTAAAATGGGTTGACCCATATGGCAAATGGCATTACATAATCCCACTCAGGAGTGGGAGAGACCGCGGGTTGTAACGCAGAGCGCTCGGGGACCGGGGAAATGCAAATGCACCTCCGCGCCGCGGTTTACACTTGAGTTAGTGCGAATCGCCATCGACATCCGCCGCATTAACGAATTCGGTGTGGGGACCTACACCCGCAACGCCATCCGTACGCTCGCCCGTCTGGACCAGGAGAACGAATATTTCCTCATCGGCATTCCCGGAAAGCTACCCGGCACGGAGGGATTGCCGGCGAATTTCAAGACCTTGCCGGCGCAACCGAACGAGTTCTCACTCTCCAGCTACTTCGAGCTGCATCGGCTGCTGAAGCGCTTCCACTGCAATCTGTTGCATGTGCCGCACCTGTTCTGGAAGCCGCAGGGCATTCCGTGTCCCTACGTGGTCACGGTGCATGATCTGTTGGATCACCTCTACCGCGTGAACAGCCATTCCATGCTGAAACGAGATCTGCATTTCAGGTTCACCAAGCGGGTGCTGCAGCGCGCGGCGCGCATCTTCGCCGTCTCCAATTTCTCCAAGAAAGACACCGAGCGCCTGTTTCGGATCCCCCCGGAGAAGATTGAGGTCATCTACAACGCCATCGACGAGCGTTTCCGCCTGGGACACGCCAGCGCGGCTGAGCGCGAGTTCATCGCCGAGCGCTACCAGGTGAACTATCCTTTCCTGCTCTACGCCGGCCGCATCAGTCCGCACAAGAACGTGGTGCGCATCATCGAGGCCTTTTCCGCGCTCAAAACCGAGTTGGCCAAGGAGAAACAGTTCGAGGACCTGAAGCTGATCATCATTGGCGATGAAGTCTCCAAGCATCCCGACCTGCGCCGCGCAGTGGTGAAGGGGCGGGTGCAGAACGATGTGCGCTTCCTCGGCTTTGTGCCCATCGACGTGCTGCGCATCTTCTACGATCAGGCAGAGATTTTCGTGTTTCCGTCGCTGTATGAGGGATTCGGGCTGCCGCCCCTGGAAGCCATGGCGCACGGCACCCCGGTGGTCACCAGCAACACCTCCTCCATTCCGGAAGTTGTGGGCAACGCCGCCGTCATGGTGAATCCGGAGAACGTGTTCGAAATCATGAAAGCGCTGCACCGCGTGCTGCTTGACCAGAGCGTCCGCGACAAGCTGAAGGCGCGCGGCATGCAGCAATGCGAAAAGTTTTCCTGGGAAGCCAGTGTGCGCCGCATGCTGCAGGTGTATAGCGAAGTAGCACAACCCGCCTAGGCGCTCGTTCACGCGTCATTGAAACGTTTTTCCAGCCGATATTGTTTATGAGTACTTCGACGCCCCACATGAGTACATAAGTGCCACTCCGCGCCGGAGACCTCGAGCAAAAATATTGCTCGCTGCTGGTTCCTTTTGAAGGCTGAGTCCCTTGCCTGGAAGGATTACCGGATGCGCAAGTCGTTGAGACTGCGAGGACGCACATTTCTGGATCCGGCGGGCATCAGGTGGAAGTCGAGTTGCTTCTAACCAGGTGACCGGGAAGTTACTGGATTGGGTGGGCCCACCTGGCGATGCCGCCGTTACTCACAACTCGGGCTCTTCTCGTTGTTCTTGCAGCATTTTGTACCGCGCTGACAGCGACCTCTTGGTGCCAGTCACGCAATCCTTCCGTGGACGAAATCGTAAGCAAAATGGGGCAGGCGCATGCCGAGGCCCGGGACCGCTCTGTTCCCTACACGGTGTCCCGCGAGTATCAGCTGTCCAGCGACAAAGCCTCCAAGGCCAGTTCCGAAGTGCTGGCGCAGATCAACTTCGTTCCCCCGTCGCAAAAGGACTACACGGTCCGCAAGATCGAAGGCAGCGATCGCGGCACAGATATTGTGCGCAGGGTGCTTGAGCATGAGTCCAAGATGGCCACCCACGCTGAATTGCACGAAATCACCGCCCGCAACTACCAGTTCGCGCTTCTCGGACGGGAGCCCGTCGATGGACACGATTGTTACGTGCTGCAACTAACCCCGAAGCGCAACGAATCCGACTTGGTGAACGGCAAGGCATGGGTGGACACGACCAGCTTCCACATTCGTCGCATTGACGGCGCCCCCGCCAGGAGCCCGTCCTGGTGGATCCATAATCTTCACGTCACCATCAACTACGGCGCGGTGCAGGGCGTCTGGACGCAACTGGCCACCCTAGCCGTGGCTGACGTTCGCCTGATGGGGACGCACGTCCTCACTTCGCGAGAGGTGGATTTGCAGACCCCGACGGTGGATGCGAGAAACCGGCTCCCAAACCGGGTGGGGGAACACCCCAGCCATAGCCACGCTCCCCGTCGGGCCATGGCTGACAGCGCGGTTTGGATGCCGCGCTAGCGCTCGACCTTGCCGCTACCGGTGCGGCTTCCCGTACAATGCCTTGTTGTCCCAGCGAGACCACAGGTGCGCACAGTAGCTTTTTCGGCCTCACCCCGATAGGAGCCATAGCATGAGCCACATTCAAAGCCAAAGCGACGGCGCCGTGCGGCGCATCACCATTAACCGCCCGGAAAAGATGAATGCGCTGACCGCCGAGATGTACGAGGCCCTGGCCGACGAGTTGGAAAGAACGGAGGCTGCTCCCGAGGTCCGCGTCATGCTTTTGCACGGCGCCGGCGAATCGTTCACCGCAGGCAACGACCTGGTCGACTTTCTGCAAAGGCCGTGGAAGGGACAAGACCTGCCGCCCGCGGTCCGCTTTATCCGCGCCGTGGTGAACGCAAAAAAACCGGTTGTAGCCGCCGTACACGGGGCGACGGTGGGAATCGGCACCACCATCCTGCTGCACTGCGACCTGGTCTATGCCGCCGACAACACCAAGTTCCTGATGCCCTTCGTCAACCTCGGCATCGTCCCCGAAGCGGGTTCCACCGTGCTCTTGCCTCTGCTCGTTGGCCACCAGCGGGCTGCCGAATTGCTGATGCTGGCAGTCCCGTTCACGGCGCAACGAGCTTATGAATTAGGCTTGGTGAATGCCGTCGTCCCTTTTGGGGAGCTGCTCACAACCGCGGCGAATGCGGCGCAAAAGCTGGCGCAAAAGCCTCCGGCGGCGCTCCGCGCCTGCAAGGAACTGCTGAGGCGCACTTACAAAGCGGAGGTCGATCGCGCTATCCGGGAAGAAGTGGCCGTCATCTCGGGGTGCCTGGATTCGCCGGAGAGCCGCGAAGCGCTCAACGCGTTTGCGGAAAAGCGGCAGCCTGACTTCAGCAAATTCTGGTAACAGCAGCGAGGTTGCTGGCGCCCAATATCTTCTAACGGAGACACGGAGGACACGGAGTCTTGGTTTCTATCGAGTTTTCTCCGTGACCTCCGTGATCTCTGTGGTTAATTTTGATTCCTATGGGTGGGCCGTACGCCTATGCGACATGCATGATAGGAATCCGGGAACCGTCACGACCATTGGCTCGTAACATACAACATGGGTTTGTGTTCTGATTTCCTGCGGACTACTCTATCCACATCGCCCGGCCGAGGAGTTGAACTCATGCTTCATCGCGCGCATTGGCTGCTGGCAGTCGCTTTGCTGCTTCTCATGGTTACGCCTCAAACGCTTCACGCTCGGGATGGCGACCAGGTCCACTTTGGTAAGAGCATAACCGTAAGTGAGGACGAAAACGCAGGCGACCTGGTTTGCATCGGCTGCTCGATTCGAATGGAAGGCACCTGCGGAGATGTGGTTGCGGTGGGTGGAAGCATCATGGTGGATGGCAGGGTGAAGGGGGACGTAGTGGCACTGGGCGGAGGCGCCCTTTTGGGCGACAACGCGGCGGTCTCCGGTGACTTGGTCACGATCGGAGGCCATTTATCGCGGCACCCCAACGCGGTGGTGAAGGGCGATGTCAGCGTGCAGTCGGGCGCACTCGTTTTGCTGGGAATATTCCTTGTTCCGCTGCTGCCGTTGATCTTGATCGTGGCGCTGGTGGTCTGGCTGGTAAGGCGCAACCGTAGGCCGATGCCAGCCCCTGCCGCCTGGCAGCCCTAATCTCCACCCGCCCCAAAGCGGCCCCCGGATATAATGAAGCCACTGCCGGGACCTGAAATCGGCTCGCATAATCTTGCATTCCTGATTCGGAAGCGGCAGATGGTTGGCTGCTCATGTTGCCGTTTACGCCTCCAACTCGTCCGCAAGAAAAACGAAACCGCACGCCCGCCCTCATCGCGCTCTCCATTTGTACCTTCTTTCTTTTTGCCGTTATTTTCGCGCAGGCTACTTTTAAGCTGACCTTCCTGCAGCCGGATACCAGCGAAGAGACACTCATCTTTGCCGCGGTTTCGGCGCTGATTTTTCTGTTATTCGTGGCGCTCACGTTCGTCTTGCTGCGCACTCTGCTGCGGCTGTACGCCGAGCGCAAAACCGGGGTACTCGGCTCCAAGTTTCGCAGCCGAATGGTCATGGGAGCGTTACTGCTTTCGCTGGGACCGGTGATCTTTCTGTTCCTGTTCTCCTACGGCCTGATCAATCGCTCCATTGAAAAATGGTTCTCCCGGCCGGTGGAGGAGGTGCAATACCGCACCAACGTTATCATTTCTCTGCTGACGGAATACGCCGCCACCAATGCCGGGGTTGAGGCGCAGCGCATTGCCACCAGTCCCGACGCCCAGAAATCGTTCCAGACCGGAAATTTCACCCTGGTAATGGATGAATTTCGGCGCGGTGAAATCACGCTGCAAGGCGGCTTCGCCTTTGCCATCGTTGACGACCGTGCCGAGGCCAGCTTCCATGCTCCTGAAGCCTGGCCCCTGCTGCGCCACAACCTGCCCCTGAAGACGGCCTCGCCGGGCCAGGCAAAGTCGTTTGACGTCCTCGGCCAAACTTATGTCTTGGGCCGTGCCCGGGTGGGACCGAATGGACAGATCCTGGTGGCCATGCCCTTGCCGGAAAATTATTCGGCCACGCTGCGTGACGTGGAACGCAGCCAGCAACAATACAGTGAGCTACGCGTGCAGCGGCGTCGCCTGCGCCGTACCTACATGGGTTTTCTGTTGCTGCTTACGGTCGCCGTACTCTTCGCCTCGACCTGGCTGGCTTTGTATATGTCGAAGATGGTGACCCGGCCCTTGGTCGCGCTGGCCGAAGCTACCCACGAAATTTCCCGCGGGCGTCTGGACTACCGCGTGGACGTGCAGGCGGGCAACGAAATCGGACAGTTAGTGGAATCGTTCAACCGCATGGCTGCCGACCTGGAAGCCAGCCGGGGAAATATCGAGGCCTCACGGCGCGACTTGGCCGACGTGAACGTGCAACTGGAGCAGCGCACCCGCCATATCGAGACCATCCTGGAGAGCGTTCCTTCCGCGGTGTTTTCGCTGGACGCCTCGCGCCACATCCTGCATTCCAACCGGGCGGCGCGGCGCTTGCTCCGGCTCGACGAGGACTCGCCCGATTCCGGGCAAACCCTGCACGACCTGTTTCCGGCAGAAGCGGTGTCCGATCTCGAGCACCTGCTGCGTAAAGCTGACCGCATGGCAACCACCACCAGCCAGATGGAGATCGTCACCTCGCGCGTAAGCCTGAACGTTGCGGTGACGGTGGCATCGCTGGATCCGCCGTCGTCGTCCGCGGCCGATGGCCACCGCCAGCGCATGGGATACGTGATGGTGTTTGAGGACCTGACTGATCTGTTACGCGCGCAGAAGCAGACGGCCTGGCGTGAGGTGGCGCGCCGCATTGCGCACGAAATCAAGAACCCGCTTACCCCGATTGCCTTGTCGGCCGAGCGCATTCGCCGCCATCTCGAACGCGGGACGCCTCCGGATGCGGCCTCGCTCAACGTGATCCGGCAATGCTCGGAAACCATCGGCTCCTCGGTGGAAACCGTCCGCACTCTGGTGGATGAGTTCTCCGCTCTCGCCCGCTTTCCGGCCTCGAAGCCCCAATCCTCCCACATCAACAGCATCGTCACTCAGGCGCTGGCCATGTTCGATGGCCGGCTGGATGGGATTCGCGTGGAGAGCTTCCTCGCGCCCGACTTGCCCCCGGTCCAGGCCGATCCCGACGCCATGAAGCGGGCCATCGCCAACCTGGTGGACAACGCCGCCGAAGCCATGCAAAACTCATTGCTCAAGGAAATCCACATCTCCACTGCGCTCGTGGGTGAGCGGGACGCGGTCGAAATCACGGTCGCCGACACCGGACATGGGGTCACTTCCGAGGTGAAGGAGAAACTGTTCCTACCGTATTTCTCTACCAAGAGGCGCGGGACGGGGCTCGGTCTCGCCATTGTCAGCCGTATTGTGGAAGATCATCGCGGGTCGATTCGCGTGGAAGAGAATGCTCCGGTCGGAACCAGATTCATCGTAGAGTTGCCCTTGGCCCAGGACATGGCCGCGGCGGCTGGCCAGCAAAATGCAAACCATTCTGATCGTGGATGACGAGTCCCAAATCCGCAGCTCGCTGCAAGGCGTGCTGGAGGATGAGGGTTACAAAACTCTACTCGCGGGCAGCGGCGAGGAGTGCATGGACGCGCTTCGCCACAAGTCGGTGGATGTCGTGCTGCTCGATATCTGGCTGCCCGGCATCGACGGCCTGGAAATATTGGAAAAGCTGGTCGAGCCTGAGGACCATCCCGAAATCATCATGATCTCGGGACATGGCAACATCGAGACCGCGGTGCGGGCCACCAAGCTGGGCGCCTTCGATTTTCTCGAGAAGCCGCTGTCGATTGAGCGGACGTTGATCGTTCTGAAGAACGCCATCGAAGCCAAACGGTTGCGCAGCGAGAACCTGGAATACAAGAAACAGTTCCAGGTACGCAGCGTCATTGTCGGCGACAGCATCCCCATGAAAGCGCTGCGCCAGCAGATCGCGCTGATGGCCCCGACCAACGGGCGCGTGCTGATCTACGGCGAATCGGGCACCGGCAAGGAACTGGCGGCGCGCGCCATCCACGCGCAGAGTCTCCGCAAAGAGGCCATGTTCGTCGAGCTCAACTGCGCGGCCATTCCTGAAGATCTGATCGAGAGCGAGCTGTTCGGACATCGCAAGGGCGCATTCTCCGGCGCCGCCGCTGACAAAGAAGGCAAATTTCAGAAGGCCGACGGGGGGACGCTGTTCCTCGACGAGGTCGGCGATATGAGCCTGAAAACGCAGTCCAAGGTCTTGCGCACACTCGATGAAGGGCGTTTTGCTCCCGTCGGCGAGGAAGAGCCGATCACGGTGGATGCCCGCGTCATCGCGGCCACCAACAAGGACCTGGAAGAGGAAATCTCCAAGGGAAATTTCCGCGAAGATCTTTTCTACCGGCTGAACGTGATCCCGTTTTATGTGCCGCCGCTGCGCGAACGCAAAGAAGACATTCCCCTGATCGCGCGCTATTTCCTGAAGGAGTTTTCCCAGACCTACAACCGCCGTCCGAAAGAGATCGCGAACGACGCCCTCGAGGCCCTCATGCGCTATTCGTGGCCGGGCAACGTGCGCGAGCTGCGCAACCTGATTGAGCGCATCGTGATCATGAATCCCACGGTGGTGAAACTGGAGCGCAAGCATCTGCCCACCCTGGTTTACCGCGAGAGTGGCCGCCGCACCATGGGCGATTTTTCCAGCCTGCACCAGGCGCGCGCCGCCTACGAACGCGACTACATCCTGAAGAAGCTGGATGAAAATCATGGCAGCGTCAGCCGGACGGCCGAGGTGCTGGGACTGGAACGCAGTCACATGTATCGCAAGATGAAGGCGCTGGGAATTGCGGTGAAAGAGTAGGAGTCAGGGGTTAGGGGCTAGGGATCAGTGGTTAGTGGCTAGACTTGTTTTGGCGTTAGCGAAGACCCAGTGGGGGTGAGCAGATATTTCGTAACGTCGGTTCGCCACCGTGGAGGAAGCGCACACGAACCAGCCCGGAGGGCGAAAGAGCTTAGCCCAGCACGGAGCCGCAGGCGGAGTGCTGGGTAACTTGGGAAAAACAACGAGTCCCGTAGGGACGGCAGAGGGAGCGACGGTACAGTTCTCGTCCTCATCGTAGATCGCGCGGACTGCTGAACAGCCTCACCCATGAACTCCATTATCGATATGACATTGCCAATGCTGACGACCTTTGGAAAGACCCTCCGGATCCCGGCCAGTCCGCAATCCTGGCGCGGACGCGCGCGCCTCACTCTCGCCTGCATCGTCGCCTTCGCAATTGGCGCTTCCACACTGGTTTTCGCACAAGACACATCGGCTGCGCAGGAAATACAGGCGGGCATCCTCGCCTACCAATTCTCCAACTACCAGAGCGCCGTGGAGCACTTTCAGGCTGCGCTCAAGCTCGATCCCACCTCCACCCAGGCGCGGGTGCTTCTGGCGAATTCCTACGCCCAGCAGTACATTCCCGGCGACGAATCGGCGGCCAATACCGAGATGGCGACCCAGGCGATCGGCGAGTTCAAGACTGTTCTCAAGGACGACCCAACCGATCAGCAGCGCTACCGAAGCACGGCCTCTATCGCTTCCTTGAGCCTCAACCTGAAGCGCTGGGATGACGCTCGCGAGTACTACATGAAGGCCATCGAGCTCAACCCCGACGACGCGCACAATTATTTTTCCATGGGCATTATCGACTGGACCCTGGCCTACCCGCCGCGCGTCAAAATGCGCGACGACATGCACTTGACGGACAGCGAGATGATCAGTGACCCGGCCGCCTGTGTTTCGTTGCGGACGCAGAGTCAGCATTACGTCGAGGACGGAATTCAACTGCTGGAGAAGGCGCTTCAGCTTAAGCCCGACGATGACGATGCCATGGCCTACATGAATCTGCTGTACCGCGAGCGCGCCGAATATGAGTGCGACCAACCCGACGCCCGCAAGGCTGACCTGAAAGCTGCCGATGAGTGGGTTGATAAAGCCCTGGCCGCCAAGAAAGCCAAGGCCGAAAAGACGACCGACGCTCCGCATTGAGCGCGCGTTCAGATTGCTTGGCACACCAAAAGGGAGGCGCGCTCCTGGAGCGCGCCTCGCAACCGATGGAATTCGCTTACGGCAAGTGAATTAAGTCGTTGGCCAGGCGGTTGCCAATCATGGAGCCGACGCCGGTCACGTAGTCATAACCATGTCCCGCCACGCAAACTCCTCCGCTGCTGCCGGTGGTAACGTCGTGGAAGTCGGTAGCGTAACTCCCGGAAGGGTAGATCGTCTGATACAGATCGGGCAAGAACTGCTGGATGGGACTCCCACCGCCAGCCACGCGGAGAGAGTTCTCAATCGCCATAAAGGCCGCCCAAACCGGTGAAGACAGGCTGGTCCCGCCGACCTTCACCCACTGGTAGCCGTCGTAGCTGTCGTACACCGGGACGCCGGTACCGGGGGCGGCATCGAGGGCAACGTCGGGAATGGTGCGGAAGCCGGTTTGCTGGACGCCCTGCTGCCAGGCCGGCTCAGTCTCGTAAAGGCTGATACCGCCGCCGCTGCCGCTCCAGGCGATCTCATTGCCGTAGATGTTGGCGAGCGGACTGGCCGGAGGAGCCGCCGTCAGCAGAACCAGAGTGGTCCCGCCCACGGCGACTACATAAGGCGACTCCGCGGGATAGTTGGTCAAACATCCACTATCACCCGTAGAAGAAAAGAAGGTAACTCCCGGAACCTGAAAGTGAAAATCGTAGGCTGTCTCACCGCTAAATCCACCGCCGGAACCCCAGCTCATACTGACCACGTTAGACCCGGCCGCCACGGCTTGGTCTATCGCGGTGTACAGGCTGTCGTCGGGCTGCGAAGACTGTACCAGGACGATTTTCGCGTCCGGGGCCATCGCATGCGCCCACTCCACGTCCAACGCCTGCTCAATGGCCCAATTCCCGCTGTGACCACTGCACAAGCTGGCCTGCGAGATCTTGGTGAAGCAGCCGTTCCCGGTGGTGCAAGCCGGCAGGTTGAACTGGGTTGAAAAAACGCCCAAGTCAGCCTCGATGTTCGGATAGTCGCAGGCGTCCACGATGCCGATGGTTATGCCGTGGCCCCGGTTCGGGATTGCATTGTATCCGTACGCGGCTCTCATTTGAAAAGGCGTGTAGCCGGATGGGTGGCTGGAATCGCTACGCGGCTCCATGAAGCGGATTGGCGTGGTGTAGATATGGGTGCCCGTTCCGGACTGCTGAGCCACCATGGGCGCCGTCACCGCAAAAATCAACATTATGCCGAGCAACAACAAAAGCAGTTTCTTCATTTGCATCTCCTCATTTCGCTGTTTCGCGCGAAGCACGAGATGGCCGGCGCAGGGGCCAGCCTTCGAGGTTAGAACCCGGGAACGTCAGACAACTGCTGTGCAGGCTTCTTCGGCAGGTCGCTCCCTGCCGGACGATGTCCACCCGTTCAAAAGGCTTGTGCTTCGCCTTCTGAGGGCAGTCGCCGGTATTCCCAGCGGCGTAGGTCTTGATAGTAGGGAGGGTAGATCGGCTGCTATCGTCTCAATTATCCGTCCGCTCTCCAGCGGGCGCACAAAAAAACTTTGGCGGAGTTCCAAAATGGGACGGCAGCGTACGCCATCCTAAAAGTGCGGCAAGACCTGGCATACGGATTTCATGGTTGATGGGCAGCCGAAAATCCGTGCTTCAAGGTTTCCTGCGGGGCTATCGCGTGCAACTGGGGCTCACCACCTCCAACTCGGTGACGTCCAGAGTGAAGGTTTGCTCACCCGCTGGGTTCTGGCCCTGCTCGCTCTTCCCTTCTTGCATCTTCGACCCGGTTGACGGATGCCCGGAGACGCTCACCGTGTGAAACATTTGCTTTGCCAGGTCCACCTTCTTGCTGGTGAGCTCCCACGTCCGGCCATCCTGGTCGGCGACGTAATAGCCTCCCGACGTGCCGCTCTTCTTCAGGCATCCGGTCACGTTCACCAGCAGAGGCGTGGTGACCGTTCTCTGCTGGTTGGTTTGACTGTGCTGCGGATTGTCCTGCGCGAACAGCAGCACCGCGCACAAACTCAGCAACCCTAGACTGGCCCAAGCTGACCCATATCGGATTCGATGTGACCACATGACTGCTACTCCTTCCAACCAATGATAGAGCAAGCGGCCGGGTGCCTTCCCTAGCAGTCTGGGATTCCGACTGGGGCCCCAGGTTCGCCCCTGTGTTGGGCTAACCTGGGATCGCTGCGCTCGCCAGCCGCAAGGGTGTAGATTCTGTTCATCTCACGTCGTCTGGTGGAGATCGAATCGGAGTGGACGGCCAGAGATTGTGAGTTGAAAATGTTCGGTAGGCTGGCCCGGACCTTCTTCTGCCCGGCTTAGGGTCCAAAAGACGGACGCGAACCTGGAGCACCAGGCAGTCGCCGGGCGACCCTTTGCCGGCCGCTTGCAAGCTTAAAGAAACGATCAGCTCCGCTCAATTCCGAGTTCCACCATCGATGGCTCGGCGTACCACTCATCGTTTGGCCCCAACGTGTGGATGTAACCTATCGGTAGGAGTTGGTGTTCCCGTTTATATATATCCACAACAGTGACATCGACCCTAGCTCGCAGTCGTTCGTTGCCCCCGAGAATCTCTGCCGGTGTTTCAAAGTGGCCACTGATCCCTTGCTGGGCGTTCAAGTTCCACAGATGCTTCCCGTTGTAGTGATCCGATGCCACCAACTGACGAGACGTACCCCATGCCAGATCAATCTTGACGCGAGCTCGCACTGCATACCTATCGCCCAGGTTGTGAATCTGGAAACCGACATCTGGCAACTTCCGGCCCCGCTGTGCTAACTCATAATGGATGGGTGGAACCAAGTGGCTTGTGTACTTGTCGTAAACTTGGTCACGACGAGCCTTCAGTTCTTTGATGCCGTAACATTTCCCTTTGGGATGGCTCTTGTTGTAGTGTCCGATTGCGGCATGGCAGTCAAAGCACAGTGGTATCGCGTCATCTATGTCCGAGCTTGATTCTTTGCCGGGCAGATGGGCTAGCTCGATACCCACACCTGCGAGCTTCTCGCAAAGGCAGCAATGCCGCCCGCACCAGAGCAGCACTTTGATACTGTCGTCTTCATTGAAAGGTTGTCGCGCCATCGGGTCGCACCCAAACTGCCCCAAAAAATATCTATCTGATATCTATCTATTCGCCTAGTAGGCTGCTTAGCGTTTATCTTGATTAGGGAACAATAGTCTATCCTCGGCGTTTCGCTTCAGCTCTGGCGGCGTTCGCATCGCCTTTCGGGTTGGCCGCTTGCCACTTTGACACGCTAAAAACATGCGTCTGCGGGGTTGGGGCTACCTTCTGCTGCTCCGAGGGCGAACTTTGCTGCAAATCACTGGGAACTGATTGAATGTGGGCCGCGGCCTTGAAGTCGTCAGCCGTTTTTTGGTTGGGGAAAACGTAGGTCACGCCATCGGGAGCTGTGACGCTGACAGACCCAGCGGGAGTGTTCGCGGGCTGCGGCGCGGCTGTTCTGTTGGCTCCGCAAGTCGGAAGCTTCGTATATGGGGAGGGACTCTTATCGCCCTCGCCTCGCACCCAGGTCTTGCCATTCTTACAGGCGATCGGAATAAACCCTAGCTTCTTTTGCTCCTGATCTACTGCACATGAGGGGTCGAGAATATCTAGGGGGTCATTCGTGTCTGCAATAGTTCGGCACAGCACTCCAGTTTCAGTGTCGAGTGCAATCTCAGGATTGTTGCCGACGGGAACGTAACGTTGTGGATGAGATACGTTCTGTTGGGTGGTCCCGTTCTCTTGGGTCGAGCGGGCAGCCCAATTCGTGCACGCTGTGCAGAACACACAGCACGTCACGGCAATAAGCGTGAGTAGATTGGCCTCGGCGGGCATGTCTTTCGTATCTTTGGAGGATAATATCAGACCCCGGCCACCCAACCAAAGGAAGGTTGGGTGGGGGCACACGCCTTTTCATTCGTCGTCTCAGGCGCAAACAACAGCAGATTCCTCGCTTCGCTCGTAATGACAATTTTAGAAGCGAGCTGTCTAGCTTTCCGGCTCGGGCTCTTCCTTCTGCTTGGCCATGGACATGTTCTGAAGCTGGGTCCGCCAGTCGGTTTCCTGCACGAAGTCGCGCGAATCACGCCAGCCGGCGCGCACCTTCACGAAGAGTTCGAGAAACACTTTGGTGTTGAGCAGTCCCTGGATTTGCAGCCGCGCCGCCGTCCCGATTTTCTTCAACGTCGAGCCCTGTTTGCCAATCAGGATCGCCTTCTGCCCCTCACGCTCGCAGTAAATCGTTGCGGCGACACGCGTCAGTCTAGCGCCCTCTTCGTACTGGTCAATCAGCACCGTCGTCGCATAGGGCACTTCCTGCTCGGTTGCCAACAGCACCTGCTCGCGAATCAACTCCGCCACCAGAAATCGCTCCGGCTGATCGGTGAGCTGGTCTTTGGGAAAATATCGCGGCCCCTCGGGAAGCGCCTTCATCACCGACGCCAGCAATGCGTCGAGGCCTTCGCGTTTCATCGCCGAAATCGGGATCACCTCGGCGAATTCGTGCCGCTCTTTATACTCCGCGATGAGCGGCAGCAACCGTTGTTTGTCGAGCACATCGATCTTGTTCAGCAGCAGGAAGCAGGGCTGGCCGCTCTTTTTCACAATGTCGAGCACGAATTTGTCGCCGGCGCCGAACCTGGCGGTCGCGTCCGCGATCAGCAGCAGCAGATCGCAGCCTTCCAGCGCGTCATACACTTCCTTCATCATGCGCCGGTTCAGCGAGTTGATCGGCTTGTGAACTCCGGGAGTATCAACCAGAACGATTTGTCCCGCCGGGCGTGGGTGCCCCACCCCAGCTTCTTTCGCTTGAGCGGGTTTCTTGCCCTTGCGCTCGACGTTGATGATCCCCTGAATGCGATTGCGCGTGGTTTGCGGCTTGCGAGTCACGATGGCGAGTTTTTCGCCGACCAGCGCATTCAGCAGGGTGGACTTTCCCGCGTTGGGGCGTCCGATGATGGAGACGAAGCCGGATCGAAATGCCATGTCAGCTTCCAACCTGGGTGGAGGCAGAACTGGTCTGCAGACTAACCCGCACGCGATCGATGCGGCGTTCGGTGGATTCCAACACTTCGAAGCGCAATCCGTTCTCCTCGAAGACTTCGCCCGCCTTGGGGATATGTCCGGCGAGTTCGCTTACCAGCCCGGCAATGGTGGTCGCCTCTTTTTCGTCGGGCCGCACGCCCAGCAATTTTTCCAGCAGGTCCACATCGGTGTTGCCGTTGAAGATGTACGAGGACCCGCTCTCCTTCATCACCTCAGCCTTTTCGTGCTCGTCGCGGATCTCGCCAACGATCTCTTCCACCAGGTCCTCGATGGTGACCAGGCCCGCGACTCCGCCGTACTCGTCGATGACGATGGCCATGCGAATGTTGTCGCGCTGCATCTCGCGCATGAGTTCGCTGCCCAGCTTGGTTTCGGGGACAAAGTACACATCGGGCTTCATCAAGTCGCGCACGGTTTTGGTGCGCGCGTCCGTATCGAGGACCTGCAAGAGGTCCTTCGCATACACGATACCTTTCATATGGTCGATCTCGCCTTCATACACCGGTATGCGCGAATAGGGATGCTTCTTTATCAGCTCGGTAAATTCCTCGATGGTGGTGTCGATGGGGACCGCGACGATCTCGGGTCGGGGTGTCATCACCTCGCGCACTGTCTTGTCGCCGAATTCCACGACCGACTGGATAAGGTCGCGGTCGCCCTCCTCCAGAATGCCCTCTTCCTGACCGGCTTCGATCAGAGCGTCCACCGCCTCCGACGGGTGCTCAGGCTGCGGTCCCGGATGCTCCTTGGAGAGCGATGCGACCGACAGAGCGAAGCCTAGAATCAATGTTACGGGTACGGCAAGATAGATTAGCGTCCGTAAAACCGGGACCCATCGCGCCAGCCACTCACCTCTAGTGCGCACGAAAAATAGATACGGCAGCAAACGGTTGAAGATGACGATGATGAAGATGAGACTCACCGCCGCCTGCACCAAATCGAGCACGACCCAGCGCTTTTCCATGAACAGCACGTAGCCGATGAGCACGCCAATGCTGGCCATGCACATCTGGGTCAGCACGGCCATCGAGAGCGCAGCCCGGTCGCGGCTCACGTGCAGTTTGGGCTCGACGTGATGCTCGTAGGCGTCCAGGTTCTCCTGGAACTCCCGCCCCAAAAACTTTCCCATCTCCGCGTAGAGCCGGTCCACGTAGGACACCAGGGCCAGCAGCGCCATCAAAACCACCAAAAGGATGGACAACGGCAGGCTCATCTCCGGCCACCGCGACTGCTGGAGCCGGCAGACTTGGCGGATGGCTTTCGGCCAACCGCACGCTTCGGAAGGCTGGTGTGGGTGCGCTCGATCAGTCCGACGGGCAAGCCGAGCTTGCGGCGCAGGGCGGTTTCGCGAGTTTGCATCTCGCCATCATCGGTTTCGTGGTCGTACCCGGCGAGATGCAATAATCCGTGCAGGATGAGGACCTTCACTTCTGCTTCGGTGGAGTGGCCGAGTTCGGCGGCATTGGCCGCGGCAATCTCTACCGAAATGGCGATGTCGCCGAGCACTCTGGGGCTGAGAGAGGGGAACGTCAGTACGTCGGTCGGTTCATCCCTGCCCCGATACTCGCGGTTGAGTTTCTGCATCTCCTCGCTGCAGGTGACGAAAATGACGACGTCACCGCGCAGTCCGACGGCGCGTTGCGCTTTTCCTGCAAACAGCGCCAGCGCGCGCTCGCGAACATCGGGCAGTGCGTGTACCAGGAGAAGCATTTTTCGCTCAAGTACAAATGGGAGGGCACGTTCAGCCCTCCCATATCATGGTAGCAAGGATTTACTCGGAAACGCGATTTTGTGCGGGCGGGGACGCCTCGGCCGAAGGCACTTCCGCCAGCGATGTCTCCCGCTCGACGCTCGGCGCAGGCACCCGCCCATCGCTGCTGCGCGCGGTCGCGAAACCATTGCCGTTCTTGATTTCCAGCGACAGTGACAACTGTTCGTTGCGCCCTTTATAGTCGTCGTAGGCCCGGATGATTCGCTGCACCAGGTGATGGCGCACCACGTCTCCCTCGTCGAAGTAGCAGAAGCGGATACCTTCCACGTTGCGCAGGATCTCGATCGCCTCCACCATGCCGCTGCGGTTGGCGTTCGGCAGATCGATCTGGGTGATGTCGCCGGTGATGACCGCCTTGGAATTGAAGCCGAGGCGGGTGACGAACATCTTCATCTGCTCCGACGTGGTGTTCTGCGCTTCATCCAGAATGACAAACGCATCGTTGAGCGTTCGCCCGCGCATGAACGCGATGGGAGCAATCTCAATGATGTTCTTCTCCAGGTAGCGATCCACCTTGTCGGGTTCGAGCATGTCGTACAGGGCGTCATACAAAGGACGCAGGTAGGGATCGACTTTTTCCTGCAAGGTCCCCGGCAGGAAGCCCAGGCGCTCGCCGGCTTCGACAGCAGGACGCGCCAGCACGATGCGATTCACGCGCTTCGACAGCAGCGCCGCGATGCCCATCGCCACCGCGAGGTAAGTCTTGCCGGTTCCCGCGGGCCCGACGCCGAACACCATGTCGCTGTTCTCGATGGCCTCGAGGTAGCGCCGTTGGTTAATGCTCTTGGGCTGCACGCTGCGCTTGCCAAACGAGCGCTGTTTGCCGGCTTCGGCGAGTCCACGCAAGGTGGCTGTCGGGTCCGAGGTCAAGACACGAATCATGGCGCCCAGATCGCCGTTCACGAAAGTAAACCCATTGCGAAGCAGGTGCTGGTAGTCGGTAAATACCTGCTGTGCCCGGCCCACGTCGGCCGCCGCTCCCTCAATCTCGATGGAATCGGGCCGCATGGCGATGGCGACATTCAAGCCATCTTCCAGCAGGCGCAGGTTTTCGTCTCGGGTACCAAATAGGGTTTCGATGTTCGGGCTTATTTCGATGTTCTTCTTCATTTAGAGTCGGAAGTCAGCCTCCGTTTGTATCGCGACCGCAACTCCCGCCGTGGCGGGCGGATTGGAGCCCCGGGTCCCGAAAGCGGGATGGACCGGTGACAGACCAGCCGCTTCGGTCTGACATTGGGATGCATGGCAATGCTGTGCAGTGGTAGGGATTGAGCCCGGAAGATTGCCCAAGCGAAAAACAACTCTCATTGGCCGCTAGCGTATCCCTGAATGGGGACAGGAGTCAAATCAATAAAATGCAACTGGATAACGATCCGAATTCTCTCCTCTTAGCCCTGCCAGTATCCAGTTATTTAGATGGCGCCGGGAAGAAAAGGGAGCGCCGTGCCGGGCACTTGTATTATGTTCGGTCAATGGCTAGACAACGGTTCCTATGCCGCTTACTGATTTGGGGCGCGATGTTCTGCGTCGCGACCACTGTTTTCGCTGCTGTCGCCCAGGTCGAGCGCATCGGCGCCTTGAGCGCGCCCGTAGCTTCTGACGCGCTGAAGCAAGCGGTCGAAACAAAGGGATACCGCATAACCCTCGACGGGGGTTGGACCGCGGAGTTCTGGTTTGCAAAGCAACTCAAGACTGCGGCGAAGGATGTTCCCGGCGCGCTCTATGCGGAGTTGGCGAACGGGGAGTTTGTTGGCGTGGTCAACCTGCCCAAGGGCATGACCGATTTCCGCGGAGAGGCAATTCCTGCCGGCGTGTACAGCTTGCGTTATCAACTGCTGCCGCAGGACGGCAACCACCTGGGTGTGGCGCCTAATCCCGATTTCCTGTTGGCCATTCCTGTCGCCAGCGATCCCAATCCCGAACAAGGTTACCTTTACAAGAAGCTGGTTGCGCTGAGCGCGAAAACGACGGGTACGAACCATCCGGCCGTGATTGCTCTGGATACAGCAGGCGAGCCGGGTAGCGTCGTAGGAGGCGCAAAGGGAGTCGTGGTGTTTACCGTAACCGTTCCATCCTCGGGTGCAAGCCCGACCGAGAAGCTGGGGATCGTAGTGCAAGGCAGTGCCGCGCAATAAATGCGCCTGGCAGGCTCCCGCAATGCTACTGTTATGCGTTCTCTCCCTGGACCCACCTGAACCTTGTCGGGCATGAAGAAATTCTTCCTACGCCGCTCTGTACCGCTGCCGCCTCTTCTGGATTGGTGCTTGTTATTGCTTCTGCTGGCGGCTTGCACTCCCGCGATCCTGTTTCGCCACCGAGCGCTTTTCATCGCTCCCCCACTTGACCTGCTCGATGGTTCCTGGCTTCTCGATACCAGTTACAAGGCAGCGAACGGAATTTGGTTTGGTCGTGACGTGACATTTACTTACGGACCGCTCTTCCAATGGCTCTCCAGTGCACCGTCGCGCTGGCTGGGGATTTCGACCGGGACGGTCTATGCCACCTGGTACACGCTGCCATGGTTCGTCACCATTCTCGCCACATTCTCCAGCGCCTGGCTGCTCTTCCGGGAGGCAAGTTCATGGAAGCGGCGGTTGTTCGTGCTGTTGGCCGTGGTCTTCTGGTCGCCGCCAGATGTGCGCGCCTCCGTTTCCATCGTGGTCTTTCTGGGATTCTTGCGGCTTGCGGATGTCGTAGCATCAGACACCCGGGCCCGCGTACTGCCCGCACTCGCAGCCGGAGCGGTCTGTATCATCTGCTTTTTGCTTTCCGCGGACACGGGGCTGTATAGCGTAGCGGCGCTGTTGCTGTCCGTGGCCGCCACCTACGCGGTGAAGAGGAGACTCCCCGGAGCGGGCTTTAGGCTGATGCTTTTATTGGCCCTGGCAGGTGCATGCTTTGCGGTCCTGATGTTGGCGACCAATGCCGCCATGGCCTCTGCGTTCAATTTCAAGTTCTGGCATTCCAGCTTCACGCTGGCCACTTCCTATCGCTGGTTCGTGCCATCGGGGATGCCGAAAGCCGGCAAGCGCCTGGTTCTCTCCACCATGGCGATGAGTGTCCTTGTTTTCGGTCTGGCTTGGAGGTGGCGTGAACCGGACAGTCGCGGGTGGACGCTGCGTCCAGCTTTCCTGCTCTCCGGATTCTGCTTCTCATTTCTTATGCTGCAAAGCGGATTGGTACGCTCCGACTACGGCCACGTGCTGCTCGCCGTCTTCCCCATGATTTTCCTCGGCGGCGCAATCCTGATCGGCGGGCGACCCTCAGCTCCTGTGATCTCGGGCATCCTGGTGGGCGTCGCCGTTGTCGGGACCTTGCTGCTGGCCCATCCTGACGGGGCCTTCGTTCCCAGCAACCTGGAAGCGAAATGGAGAGAAATACAAAATCCGACCCTGGTTTGTCCCGACGGGTTTCGCGCATTCGATCACGCTTGCTTCCGCACCGCCGACAGCGAACTTTTGTCGTCAGTTTCGGCCTATATCGATCAGCACACGGACCGCGGCGGTCCCATTCTCGTGTTTCCTTACGAGACCGCGTTCGGCCTGACTTCCCGCCGCGTGGTTGCGGGTGGGGTGCTGCAAAGTTATCTGGTCAATGGAGAGTACCTTACCAATCTCGAGTTAGCCGGACTGCGCCGGTCGAATCCGCTATTCGGACTTTACCTTCCCGACGGCGTCATCAGCCAAGGCGTAGATGGCATTCCCAATTTCACCCGCAGTCCGGAGCTGTGGTTCTACCTAATGCGTCATTACCATTCCGCCGGCAGTCCCGCGAACGGCGTGCTCGGACTGGCGCGCGACGAAACTCGCGATTCGCGGCTGATCTTCAACCAGCAGAATCTGGGCAAGACCTCTGGTGAAATACCCATCACCCATCGCAATAGCTCCCTTGACTTGGGGCCGATCCGTTGGCCACCCGCGGGCGCAGACTTCCTGACGCTCCGCCTTCAGGTCACGTACTCAGCCTGGTGGAAAATACGGAAACCTTCGCAAGTCTCTTTGCAGATTGCCTTCGCCGATGGATCGCAGGAGCGCTTGCCCTTTCTGGTGGAACCAAACCGCACCTGCGAGGTTTGGCTTTACCCATGGGACGAAGCGGGGATGGGAAGCTATTTTGCGGCGGATGAATCGGAGTGGCGCCGCGCCAGCCGTCCGGCAATCGTCGGCTTGAAATTGCTTATCACCCGCCTCGATTGGATCTCCGTCGTGCCCAGCCGGGTCTTCATCGAAAGCGTAACTGCTGTTCGTATGTCCATGCCTGCGCGCAGCGGCCCTCAGAACTAACGAATAATCCTTGAGGCACTTTTGCGCACGCTCCGAGCGCCTTCGTCTTAGGATCACCAGCCGAGCAGACCGCCCATGATTCGACCGCAACGCGTCTTCCGGTCCCGCCGTGTGCCTATCGTTTCAGATTTTTTTCGTTTTCAGCCCAAAATTCATTGTTCGCATTGCTGTTTTTCTCCTCGGTGGTGTTGCGGAGTGCATCAGCGCGATGAAAATTGCAACACCGCCTCTCGACCCTCTCGAATGCAAGCTAACTCACTGGTTCCACTGGTGATACAGAATGGGAGCTAGCACTAAAGGCGGCATTCTACGAATTTGCAGTTGCAGAACGCAACGAATTACGTCGTTGAAGAATGCAACTCGGGTATCGAGGAGATTCGCAACGGGGCTGCGCAAGACAAACAATTCTCGCCACTTGCACGCCCTCATCGCAACAATTTTCCTCATTCGCTGATTTGGTATGCCGAATGCC
Organism: Acidobacteriaceae bacterium; assembly: GCA_003151335.1. Classification (GTDB taxonomy): domain Bacteria; phylum Acidobacteriota; class Terriglobia; order Terriglobales; family Acidobacteriaceae; genus Bog-257. Next base: position 97,603 of record PLXE01000091.1, on the reverse strand, counting down.
TTAAGAAAAGTGTCGAGCGCGAAGCAACCAAGCGCTGGCAGAGCAAGAAGCCCTCGGATGCGAGGCAGGAGGCGGTTATGACAGTTCTTCTAGTTCTCATGATGTTCGCAATCTTCCTAACCATTGATTTCTTCTACTCGAAAGCGAAACACCCCGTGCTGCAGGTAGCCCCGACGATGCACAAACCAGACGCGGCAGCGCGCGTGAAGCCCAGCCTGGTAGGCGGCTTCTTAGTCCCCGACAATCTTCGCTATCACCCCGGACACACCTGGGCGCTAAGCGAGAGTCCAAATCTGGTACGAATCGGCATCGACGACTTCGCCTCCAAGCTGACCGGCAAGGTCGAGCACATCGTGCTGCCGCAGCGTGGCCAGTGGATTCGTCAGGGACAAAAGGTATGGAGCCTGGTGCGCAACGGCGTCAAGGTTGACATGGTTTCGCCGATCGAAGGCAGCGTGGCCGATATCAACGAAGCCGTGGTCAGCGATCCGGCGCTGGCGACGAAAGACCCCTACGGCGAAGGCTGGCTGGTGACCGTGCAGTCTCCCGATGCCAAGACCAACTTCCGCAATCTGCTGGGTGGCGCACTGGCGCGGTGGTGGACGGAAGAGTCCTCGATGCGGTTGCAGCGCGTGGTGCCCAGCGCGCTCGGCGCCTTGGCCCAGGACGGCGGAGTGGCCATCGACGATCTCGCCAGCACCATGCCCGACGAGCAATGGACCAAGATCACCCGCGAGTTCTTCCTGACGTAACTGCAGTCAGAGGAGCAACGCCCCGGAGGCACCTCCTGCTCCGGGGCGTTTCTCGTGCGGCTTGGGTTGACTGCAAGTTTGTCCGGCCGGCTTCTACAACCAGCCCTTGGCGCGGGCGATGCGCGCTGCCTCAACGCGGTTGGCGGCGCCGAGTTTGCTGATGGCTTCCGACAAATAATTACGCACTGTGCCCTCCGACAAATTCAATTCCGTGGCGATTTCGGAGCTGGCTTTGCCTTCTCCGGCGAGGCGCAGCACCTGACGCTCGCGCTCGGTGAGCGGATCGACGTCGTCGGTCCAAGCCTCGGCGGCAAGTTGCGGATCAATGACGCGCAGTCCGCGATGCACCCGCCGCACCGCATCGGCGAGTTGTTCCGCGGGCATGTCTTTCAGGAGATAGCCCGATGCTCCGGCGTCGAGAGCGCGGCGCAGGTATCCGGCGCGCGCGAACGTGGTGAGAATGATGACGCGCACCGGTACCCCACGGCGCTTCAGTTCGGCGGCGACCTCCAACCCCGTCAGCGTGGGCATTTCGATATCGGTGATGAATACGTCGGGGCGGGTTTGCTGCACGGCGCGCAGGGCTTCGTCGCCGGACTGTGCGCGGGCGATGACCTCGATATCGTCTTCCATTTCGAGTAACGCGGCAAGCGCGCCCAGGACCATGGCCTGGTCTTCGGCAAGGACTACCCTGATCTTGTCGCGCTTGACGGCGGGCATGGCTCTCAGTTTCGCAGAACCGAGGCCATGGGCGCGAGAGGCAAATGAATCACCAGGCGGGTGCCGGCGGCGGTCTGGCGCTGCAGCGAGCCGCCGATCGCCTCCAGCCGTTCGCGCATGCCGCGCAGACCGTTGCCCTCCGGACCATCGGCGCCGCATCCATTATCGGCGATCTCCAGAGTGCAAAGCTGGTCGTCGCGCCCCAGGCGGACGCTGCAGGTTTGCGCCTGAGCGTGGCGCACCACGTTGGTCACGGCTTCACGAAGCGCCAGGGCAAGCACGGTTTCCTGCGCCGGGCTCAGGGGGACCTCCGAGGCTTCGCAGTCCACGGTGATGCCCGCGGTTTCGAGCGTCTGGCGGGCGCGGAGGAGTTCGGCGGCGAGCCCCTGACCGCGATATCCGCTGATGGCCTCGCGCACGTCAGCCAACGCGGCGCGCGAAGTGTGCTCTACATCCTGCATTTCCTGCTTGGCCCGTTGCGGATCGCGGTCCACCAACTTGCGCGCCAACTCGGCCTTCAGGGTAATGAGCGACAGCGTGTGTCCCAGCAGGTCGTGCAGGTCGCGCGCGATGCGTTCGCGCTCGGCGACCTTGGCGAGATGTTCGATCTCGTCCTGGGCGAGTTGCAGTTTTGCCGACGTGCAATGCGAGACCGCGCTGAAGTGGTTTCCCAATCCCACCAGCATGATCAACAGCAGCATGGACAACCAAAAACCGATGGGCAAGTGCTCGCGGTAGGCGTAAAAACCAAGGATGGCGACCTCGAGCGCGATAAGGCGAAGCACACGTCGAAGACTGGTGCTGAAGCCTCCGGCGGCGATCGCATAGACCAGCAGGCCGGCGCCGCCACTGTTGAAGGGAATGGCGATTGCCGCCATCAAGATCATCGCGGCGATTGCAAAAAGCTTGCGGGGCTCGGGTCGAGAGAACGAATACAGGTACAACCAAATGAAAAAGAGGCCGCACAGAGTGTTCCCAATCCACAGCAGCGGCCCGGCATGTTTCCATATCGGGTCCACGAAGAACCAGACCATGAAGGGAAGCCATATGAGCGGCATCCACCAATGGCGGTCCTCGTTGGGATAAATCTTCCACCAGAATGCGCGAAGGGTCATCATCGTCTGCTCCCTATTGTTGTCTGGAACTGGCCTTAGGCACAACCGCGTACCAAATCACGGCCACCGCGGTGATTGCCAAACCCAGCCAATTCCCGTGACCGCTAAGAGTAATCACGGTGAAGATAACCATGGCTACGGCCCAGAGAATCCATTGCGCAGTTTTGTTTTTCATGATCACCTTCCGGTTCGGCTCTAGCGATCGCCTGTTAAATTCGATAACCGCTTACATCAACTGACAACTGGCAACTGACTACTGACAACTGCATCACCCATACAATTTGCCTTCATCCCGCCAGTAGCCCCAAGCCGCCAGTCCCAGACAAACCAAGGTGAATGACAGCAGCCCCTCGACGTGTCGCCAAGTGGAGGCCGGCGCCATGCCCATGCCGACCACATTCAGCGCGAGCTGGCTCATGTGGAAAGGAGGCAGCACGTTGGCGAATACTCGCAATCCGTGCGGCAGCATGAAGAGCGGGATCCACAGTCCAGAGCAGAACGCCATCGGCAAATAAACCAGATTGACTACCGCAGGCGCCGAATTCGGTTTCGCGAAGTATCCGATCGCCAGTCCCATGGAGCTGAAGGGAATCGAACCGGCAACCAGAATGCCGACCAGGCGAGCGGCCGTGGCCAGCGGCAGGCGCACGCCACCGAATGCGGTGCCGACGGCGAGCAGCAGAAGCATGATCACCGTGCTGAATACGACTGCCGAGAAAAGCTTGGCGAAAAAATAGGCGGCAATCGGCATGGGCGAGGCGCGCTTCACTTGCAGCCAGCCCTGGCCGCGCTCGATCGCGAGGCCCACGCCGAAACCGAACAGCGAGACCGCCATCACGCCGAAGCATCCCATGGTGGCCAGCATGTACACCGCGCCTTCATTCCGGTTTGCCGGATTGCCCGATCCCAGCACGATGCCGAAGAGTACGTAAAACATGAGCGGAAATGCGACCGTCGAAACTGCGTACACGGGGATGCGCACATTCTTCAGCAACTCGTACTTTGCTTCCTTGTAGAAGAGTGCGATGGTTCTCGCCGGCGAGCGGCGGGTCACGGCGAGCGTGGCGGGAAATGTGGTGGAAGCCATGTTAGTTTTTTCCTTTCGAGGCATCGGTGTTATGGTTTTGCGTCAGTGCCAGGAACGCCTCTTCCAGACCCGCGTTGGTGACTTCCAGATCGCCCAGCCACGAATCCCGCTGCAATAGCTCGCGCACCACTGGCTCGGCGGCGTTCACTTGCAGCTCAAACGCGTTGCGGTCGGCCTTGACGCCGAGCACGCCGGGAATCTGGCGGACCTCTTCCAGCGATAGCCGGCTGGTGCAGCGGACCTGTTTGCCCATGGCGCGCGCCTTGATTTCGGCAGACGTGCCTTCGGCCACAATCGATCCTTTGTCAAGCACAAGAATGCGATCGGCCAGGGCATCGGCTTCATTTAGGTAATGAGTGGTGAGCAGCACTGTCTTGCCACGCCCGATGAGGGTGCGAATTTGCGCCCACATCAGGCGGCGTGCTTCCACATCCAGGCCAACCGTGGGCTCGTCCAAGAAAAGCAGGTCGGGATTGCCGCACAGAGCGATGCCAAACAGTACGCGCTGCTTCTGGCCGCCGGAAAGCTCTCCGTAGGGACGCTCCTTGATGTCTTCGAGCCCCGCAATCTTCAGCGTCTCTGCGATGGGCAGAGGCGCTGGATAGTAGGACGAAAACAAGTCAATGTGTTCGCGTACTTTGAGCGTTTCGGGCACCCGCCCAACCTGAAGCATGGCGCCGACGCGAGTTTGCACATGCCCCAGATGAGGATCGGATCCCAGCACCGAAACGCTGCCCGAGTCGGGGCGCGCCAAACCCAGCAGCATGCGCACCAGCGTGGTCTTGCCTGCGCCGTTGGGACCGAGCAGAGCCAGCAGTTCGCCGGCGTGAATCTGGAGATCTAGGTCGCGCAGCGCAACAACCTTTCCGTAGGTTTTCTTTAGATTGCGGCACTTGGCCACGCAAGCCAAACGGAAGGCTGGGATGCTGCGTGGCATTTCGGCTAAAGCGGTTGACATGGTTCGCTCCCGTGGCGCCGTTTCATCACGCCACGTTTGCGATCATCAGGTATGCCACGCTCAGGCGGTAGTGTGGATTGTCAGCGGCGAAGGGTGACAAATGTCATGGAATGAGTGCGATTCGCACGCTTACCCTGATTGCGAAGTCCGTGCCGGAATGGCTTCCCGGGTGACCTTTGTCACATTTGCACGTGATAGCAATCACGGCCCGCCCGACACCCCAGAGGCGACACTTACATGTAAGAGTGAGGGGCCGGAGCCGAGACGTCGTACCCTGCCTTATGCGACCGTCGGCCGAGGGGGACAGAGGTCTGCCATGTTGCTTGCATACCGCCTAGTAAAGCTGATCGAGAGCCATTCCGATGGCTTGGCCCGCAGCCTGCAGGAGCGTTATCGCCGGTGCAGGAAGTGCTCGGCCTACGCCAATGTGCCCGACAGTGAGCTGACCGAAAAAGTGTATGACGTGTATCGCCATCTCGGCGAATGGCTGCTGGGCAAGACGGAAGCCGATATAGAAAGCCGTTACCTGGAAGTCGGCGCGCAGCGCGCGGCACAGGGCGTGCCCATTAGCCAAGTGGTCTGGATGATTTGCCTGGTCCGCGAGAACCTTTGGGACTACCTGCAAAAACACGCTGAACTGGAGCATCCGGCAGAAATCTTCGGCGAGATGGAACTGCTGGAGATGCTGGACAAATTCTTTCATCTTGCCATTTACTACGCCGCGCTGGGGCACGAGCGTGCCACCGCCGGCTACTCCGTGAAATCGGAAACCGCTTCGGCTTAGAAAAGGATTCGGGTCTATGTCCTGGATTGATCAATACCGCAGCAAGCTGGTTACGGCGCAGGAGGCGGTATCGTGCGTGGAGTCGGGAATGCGAGTGTACATCCACCCCGGCTGCGCCGAACCGGAAGCGCTGGTGGAAGCCCTGATCGGACGCGCCGCCTTCGTAAACGACGTAGAGGTCATGCACCTGCTCACCATGGGTGCGTCACCCTACTGCGTGCCCGAAATGGCGGCCCACTTTCGCCACAACGCACTGTTCGTTGGAGGCAATGTGCGCGAGGCGGTGAATGACGGCCGCGCCGACTACACGCCCATCTTCCTGGGCGAAGTGGAAGCCTTGTTTGAAAGCGGCGAGATGCCGATTGATGTCGCCTTCATTCAGGTGTCGCTGCCCGACTCCCACGGCTACTGCAGCTTTGGCGTGGGCGTGGATTGCACCCTGACCGCCGCGAAATTCGCCCACCGTGTGGTTGCCCAGGTGAACGCGCAAATGCCTCGTACCTACGGCGACAGCTTCATCCACGTCAGCAAGATTGACGCCATCGTGGAGCTCTCGCGCCCGCTGTGCGAAATGAAGGTGCAACCCAGTTCGGAGCTGTTCCGGACCATTGGCGAGCGGGTGGCGTCCTTGATCGAAGATGGTGCTGTCCTACAATGTGGGATTGGCGGCATCCCCGACGCCGTGCTGCCCAACCTGATGGACCGCAAGGACCTCGGCGTCCACACCGAGCTGTTTTGCGACAATATTATTCCCCTGATCGAGGCGGATGTGGTCAATGGGCAGCGCAAGAACGTGAAGCCGCGCAAGGTCATTGTCGGCTTCGTGCTGGGCACCAAAAAGCTGTTCGACTTTATCGATGAAAATCCCATCTTCGAGTTTCACCCCTCGGCCTACACCAACGATCCCTTCCGCATCGCGCAGAATGACCGCATGGTGGCCATCAACTCGGCCATCGAGGTGGATTTGACGGGGCAGGTGTGCGCCGAGTCGATCGGGCCGCAATTCTACAGCGGCTTTGGCGGGCAACTTGATTTCATCCGTGGAGCGGCGCGCTCGAAATACGGCAAGCCGATCATCGCGCTGCCGGCCACGGCCAAGAATGACACCGTATCGCGGATCGTTCCGCGGTTGGCCAACGGCGCCGGCGTTCTGACTACGCGCGCCGACGTGCACTACGTGGTCACGGAATATGGGATTGCCTATCTGCATGGACGGACCATCCGCCAGCGGGCTGAGTCGCTGATCCAGATCGCACATCCCAAGTTTCATGACGAGCTTTACGACTATTGCGAGCGCCAGCGCTGGTTCCAGCGCAACGCGTACGCAGCGGAAGTGAGAGGGTAAGGAGCGCAAATATGTCATCGCAACCGCGCGGCTATGTAATCATCGATCCGGAAGAATGCAAAGGGTGTGGCCTGTGCGTGGACTCGTGCCCGCCCGACTGCATGGTGCTGGCGCCGGAACTAAACAAGTACGGCGTGCACCCGGCGCAATATACCGGCGAAGATTGCACGGGCTGCGGAGCTTGTTTCTACTGCTGCCCTGAGCCGGGAGCCATCACGGTGGAGCGGTTGATTCCGGTCAAAGCCGCCACCGCGACCGTCCCGAAAAACCAGGAGGTGACCCGTGAGGCAACTCTGTAAGGGCAATGTGGCCATCGTCAAAGGCGCGGTGCTGGCGGGCTGCCGGGCTTTTTATGGCTATCCCATCACTCCCGCCAGCGAAATCGCGGAATACGCCGCCCTCCTCATACCGGAAGTCGGCGGCACCTTCTTGCAGGCGGAGAGTGAAGTCTCGGCCATCAACATGGTGTATGGCGCATCGTCCGCCGGCATGCGGGTGATGAGCGCCTCGTCAGGCCCCGGACTGAGCCTGATGCAGGAAGGCATTTCCTACATCGCCGGATCTGAGTTGCCATGCGTCCTGGTTGACGTGGTGCGCGGCGGACCGGGACTGGGTAACATCGCGCCCGAACAGAGCGACTACTTCAGCATGGTGAAGGGAGGCGGCCACGGTTGCTATCGCAACCTGGTGCTGGCGCCGGCGTCGGTGCAGGAGATGTTCGACCTCACCGTGCTGGCCTTCGATCTCGCCGACCGCTACCGCAATCCAGTCGTCATCATGACCGACGGATTCGTAGGCCAGATGATGGAGCCGCTGGACATCCAATTGCGCGAGATCGAGCAGCCCGCAAAAGATTGGGCGGTCAAGGGCACCGCCGAGACGAGGAAGAACCTGATCACCTCCATCTTCCTCGAAACGGATGTGCTCGAGGCGCATGTTAACAAGCTGGAAGCCAAATACCAACTGGCGCAGGAGCTGGAGACCCGCTGCGACGAATATCTGACGGAAGATGCCGACGTGTTGCTGGTCGGTTTCGGCATCGTTTCCCGCGTGCTGCGCTCCACCGTGGACCAGTTGCGGGCCCAGGGACTGAAAGCCGGCCTGTTCCGTCCCATAACGCTGTGGCCCTTCCCGTCACGCGAGCTCTGTAAAACGGCACAGCACGTGAAGTCGGTGATGGTGGTGGAGCTGAACACCGGAATGATGGTGCAAGACGTGAAGCTGGCGCTCAACGGTACGGTGCCGGTGGAGTTCTACGGACGCACGGGCGGAAACGTTCCCGCGGCGGAAGAAATTACCGCGCAGGTGTTTGCCCGCACGTCGGCCCTGGTTTAGGGTGTGCCCACGCTTGTCCGTCGCGGCGGACAGCTAGCTTGATGAGGAGGAATTGTGAACGGCTACGAAGTTATCCATGAGAAATCGCCGGCGTTTTACGATCGCTTCGAACGCAAAGCGGAACTTCAGCAGCAGACACATTATTGTCCCGGCTGCGGGCACGGCATCGTCCATAAGCTGATCGCCGAAGCGCTTACCGACCTTGGCCTCCAGGACCGCACCATCCTGGTAAGTCCGGTGGGCTGCTCGGTCTTCGCCTACTACTACTTTGACGTGGGCAATGTGCAGGTGGCCCACGGGCGCGCGCCCGCGGCGGCCACCGCGCTGAAGCGTTCGTGTCCCGAGTCCATCGTGATTTCCTACCAGGGCGACGGCGACCTGGCGGCCATCGGCACCGCAGAAATTGTGCACGCCGCCAATCGTGGCGAGAACATTTCCGTATTCTTTGTCAACAATTCGGTGTATGGCATGACCGGCGGGCAGATGGCGCCGACATCGCTGATCGGCGAGATAACCACGACTTCGCCCTGGGGACGCCGTGCCAGCAACGAAGGCTTGCCCCTGCATGTGTGCGAACTGCTGGCTGCGCTGGAGACGCCGACGTACATCGAGCGGGTCGCGCTGAACGACATGAAGAACATCATGAAGGCCAAGCGCGCGGTGAAGAAGGCCCTGCAGATCCAGAAGGACGGCGGCGGCTTCTCGCTGGTGGAGATCCTCTCGCCCTGCCCGACCATCATGAAGATGGATCCCGTGGTGGCGCGCAAATGGGTCGGCGAAACCCTGGTGAAAGCCTTCCCCCTTGGAGTGTTCCGCGACCGCAAGCCGGAGTTGCCGCCCGGCCCGAAAATCCCGGTGAAGACTGTCGCCGAAGCGCTGGAAGTGGAGGAGAGCGCTCCGGAAATCGCATCCCCACGCCGCCATCACACCCGCGACCTGACGCTGAAAATTGCCGGCTTCGGCGGTCAGGGCATCCTGCTGATGGGACAGTTGCTGGCGGAAATGGCCCTGCGCGAGCACATGGAAGTAAGCTGGCTGCCGTCGTACGGTCCGGAAATGCGCAGCGGCAGCGCGCACTGTCATGTTTCGCTGTCGCACGAGCGCATTGGCTCGCCGCTTATCACGCAACCCGAAGTGCTGATTGCGATGAACGAACTCTCGCTGCATAAGTTCGCGGCCAGCGTGGTTTCTGGGGGACTGATCCTCTACAACCACACCAAGCTGCCGGAAGGTTTCAGCGCGCCGCAGGCGCGAATCGTGTGCGTGCCGGCGTCGGAGATTGCCGACCGTTTGGGTTCGGCCAAGGTGGCCAATGTGGTCATGCTCGCGGCGCTGCTGGAGGAGACCGAGTGTTTGCCCGCCGAGTCAGCCATTTCAGTGCTGGAGACGGTGGTGAAGAATCCCAGGCTGCTTGAACTCAACCGCCAAGCCATGAAAGCGGGACGCGATTACGTGGACACGGAAATTGAAGTGGGCGCGGTAGCCCAGCCCGACGGGTACTCGTACTGAACGGCTGATTGCGCAAAGTCGAGCCCCGGAGGGGCGGAATTGGTTTTAGCCCAGGGCGTGACCGGGGTCCCCGACAAGCGCCGTTTTTGCGCTTGTTGGGGTGGTTCAGGGACGGCACAGTTCTCCCATAGCTCTTCAGCCCCTGGGGGAATTCCCAGTTCGCCTCAACACCGAGATCCCCGGTCGAAGCAGAACGGGGTCAGGCAGGACCACATCCCTCGTTTGTCCACGGCAAAACTCAACGCGCCAGGCCGATCAGAAAAGCGGCCAGAAGGACCAGCACCAGGACGAGCCGCCAGCGTCTGCCTTCGGGCAATGGGCCACCGCCAGAAACGCGAGGCGGGACCCAGAAAAGGGCCACCACCGCCAGAACCAGCGCGGGCACGAACAGGAATGCCAGTAAAGCGTATTGCGCCTTGTTCTGCGAAAACAGCCTGTCTTGGCGCAATGGGGATGCCAAAGTACTGCCCAAGAACCAACACAATACCGCGCTGCCCAGTTCGGCGACTGCGCCAAGAATGCGTAATATTAAAGGTGTCATCGTAATCGATAGCAGTGTAACAGTTCGACTGCAGCCAGCCGAACCCAGCTCGGGAGCAGAACTCCAGGTCCGGCAGATGGTCGGCTGATGCCTAGCGCGCCGCTGGTGGGCTTGGTGCCGCCGCAACCCTCGTCAGCTTCCACGGTTTCAGTTTTGGCATTCCGGGAGGCATGGACATGGCGCTCATCTTGAGTTCGGCTGTGGTTTCGCTGGTCAGCCGCATGGTGAAGCGATCGGTCTCGTTGGTTTCCGGGTTCTTCGCCGTTAACAACAAGCCGTCGTTGTTGAGGGCCGCCTCTTGGATGACCTCGGTGACCTCAGTGTCGCCCACGCTCTTGATTTCGCCCGCGTCGTTGAATTTGAGGTCATGTGCGCGGCGCAACGACCCGGAGAGCTGTTGGTCCTGCAGCGCCAACTGCACTGTCAGCCAGGGACGCTCCTCAAGAGTTCCAATCCAGGTGCCAGCGTAACCCGCCAGCGGTGACTTCTTAACGGGCTGGTTCGGTTTCGTCGGTCGCGACGAGGTCTGCGCCCAGCCGGCACTACTGAGCGCAAGCACTATCATGATTGCAATCGCCAGACGCTTCATCGATATTCCCGCTACGGATTGTACTCTCACCTCACATCCAGCGATGGCGCTGTGAACGGCCAACCGGCATTGACGTTATAGCCATGCTGGCAATTGGGCAGGCGAGCAATTGGCGTCGCAGCAGCAGCGGTAACTGGTATTGAAAAAGGGGAACGGGGAGCACGTTCCCCTCCACTGACGAGTGGCGTCGCGGCAGGAACCAACCCCGCCGCATCTACAACCAAATCTCAGCCCCTTATTCCCCGACTGCGAGGCTCAAACTGTGACGATCGCCTTTGAACAGCCGGGCCGGAGCGGCTTGCCGGGCGCGTTCTTCCTGATGGCAGTTCCAGCACAGCGGCCGCATGTGCTGCAATGTTGACTGTAGTTCGTCGAGATGCATGTGGCGCAACTCGAACAGTTTGTGCTGCTCATTGAGCAGCGCCAGCCGGCTCCGTCTCCAATCCGACGGAGAAAGGCTGCGCTCGCAAATTGCGCAACTCTTGCCTTCATACCATTTGCGCAGAAGTCGGTCCACATTCTCGGGAGAAGGATTGACCTGCGCCAGGCATTCCTGTCCGCAATCGCCCTTCTCCGGCCAGCGCGAGCACGACTTCAGCCGGGAATGCTCCTTGCCGCGCAGAGCGGTCCAGAACGCGTATTCATGGTCGACTTCAATGTCGACTGGCTGCCCCGAGTCCGGGCAAAGGGCCGACTGCCGGCCGCGGTTCTGGTAGTAACTTTGAAGACTTAGCGCCACCGGCAGACCAGTGACAAGAACTGCGCCAATAAAGAACAGAACGATGAAAAATAAAGCGAAAGTCAACATCACTCACCTGCAGCCAGGAACGGATCCGACAAGATATTTGTAAGCCGCCTTATCACCGGGAATCAGTGACGCGGCGCACACGGGCATGTGACGGACGGAAATTGGGCGGCGCGGTCCACGCCACATTCCGGTCCTCCTCGCAGGTTAATCCGCTTGCAAAAAAAGAGACGATTCTCTGGCGGTCGGCAACGAGAACCGACAACTGCAATGCGAAAGGCCGGCACGCGGCCGGCCTTCGCTGCGGAAAACTGGAAGCTACTTCTTGGGGGCGATTGCGTCCTTCGCGGCCTTGGCCACGCGGAACTTCACCACGACTTTGGCAGGAATCTTGATCGCTTCGCCGGTTTGCGGATTGCGGCCCATGCGCGCCTTGCGATTCGACTTCACTAAACGGCCCAGACCCGGTACCACGAATACGCCGTTCTTCTTGGTCTCTTTGATTGCCACTTCCGCGAGCGACTCGAGAAATGCGGCAGCCTGTTTGTTGTTCATCTCGTGCTTTTCGGCCATGTGACGGACCAGTTGGGTCTTGGTCATGCCTGTTGCCATTAGTAATCCTCCTTGAAAATTTGAGCAGTAAAAATGCTCAAGTTGAGCGTATCTTACACCAACCTCATTGGCGTGGGAAACATTTTCGCCATATTTAATGCGGTTTTTCCACAGGTCGTGCTCGCGAAGCCACTGCCCATGCGGGTCCGGCGGACCCCTCGTTGGGTGAAGGTGTCATAATGGCAGATTGGGGCCGATGAGCTGGCCCGTGGAGTACCACCTTTGAGCTGTGCCATTTGCAGTGACCGCAAGGGAAAACGCTTTTGCCTGGCCGTTCATGGACGCATCTGCCCGCAATGCTGTGGCGAACAGCGTGAGCTCACGCTCGACTGTCCCTCCGAGTGCCCTTACCTGCAGCAAGCGCGCCAGCATGAGAAGCCGCGACAACTGGAAGACGCGCCGCCGCAGGAAGTGTTCCCCAAGATCGAACTCTCCGACGAATTCCTCCGCGATCGCGAGCCCGTGATTTCGGGGATTCTGCAGACGCTTGGCAGGCTTTCACGCAGCGACCGCAGCTTGACTGACCGCGGCTCGGGCCTGGTGTATGAGCAAGTACCGCCAAGCCTGGCGCAACAGGCGCTCATCGAAGCGGTGCGTCAACTTCTGGAAGAATTTCGCCAAGTGGAGCGAGAGCACCTCGGACACAGCACGCTGAAGGATGCCGAGGTGTTGAAGGTGCTGGTGCTCACGTTGCGGCTGGCGCATATCCATACTTCCGGGCGGCCGCGCTCGCGAGGGTTTCTGGATTTCCTGCACCAACAATTTCCCGCTGCGCAATCCTCCATCGCCGCCGCGGACGAGCCCGGCAGCCGGATCATCATGCCGTGAGAGCTTCCTGTTTCATGTCGGCGGCTGATACTATCGGTTTTCTTTGCGTATGCACATCGCTCACGGGACCATTCTATTTTTCGCGGCCCTCCTCGCGGGCGCCATCAATTCGGTGGCCGGCGGCGGCAGCTTCGTTTCCTTTCCCACGCTGTTATTCGTCGGCATCCCGCCCATAAACGCCAACGCCACCAACACGGTTGCGCTTTGGCCGGGACAACCGGCCAGCGTGTGGGCCTATCGCACCGAGTTTCGCAGCCTGCCGCGGCGTGTCCTGGTACCCCTCACGGTGACCGGCATTCTCGGAGGCTTTCTTGGCGCCTATGTTCTGCTCATCACCCCGCCGGCAACCTTCATGAGGCTGGTGCCGTGGCTGCTTTTGATCGCCACCCTGATTTTCATGATGAGCGGACGGATTACGCGCTGGGTGCGACAGCGGGCCGAGCACGGGGAACATCACGAGTTCGCCACCGGCCGCGGAATTTTCCTGCAGCTATTCATCGCGTTTTACCTGGGCTACTTCGGCGCCGGCGCGGGCATTCTCATCCTCGCCATGCTGGCGCTGCTGGGCATGGACCACATTCACACCATGAATGCGCTCAAGGCCTGGCTGACCACGGTGTCCAACGGCGTGGCCACGGTCCTGTTCGTGGTGACGCCGCACGTCGTGTATTGGCCGCAAGCGATACTCATGATTATTGGCGCCATAACCGGCGGCTACTTTGGCGCCTTCTTCGCGCGCAAGACCAAACCGGAGTACGTGCGCACCATCGTCATTGTGATCGGCTTCAGCTTGACCATCTACTTCTTCGCCAAGCAGATCTGGGGATAGGGCAAGCAACTAGCATTCAGCCTTCAGCTGGGTGCCCCACCCTAAACGCTGATTGTTAAGAGGTTCCGGCCCGTGCTCTTTTTCTTTGGTCCCATCAATGCTTGCCGCTAGTCGAGGTTTTCTCCGAAAGCACCCACAATTCGGGATCGAGCTCCACTTTTTGCGGCCGCCCCGGCAGCTTGACCCGCACTGGCGAGTCTTTACCCACCACCGCAATCGCCGCAACGCCCACCTTTCCCTTCGACATAGTAATCGATAGCGGCATCGGCATGAACCAGCGCTCGGTGTCCGGGATACCCTCTTGCGCCAGCGTTCCCTGCAGCAGCACGCTTCCATCCGCCTGGTCTTGCAGTTCATACGTAAGCCGGTAGGTAGGCAGATAGGTTTGCAGTACCCACTGGCGATAGAACCAGTTCAGGTCTTTGTAGCCGAATTTGCGGGCGAGAGCCGTTTGCCCCACATGCGCATTCACCACCGCGAAGAAGTTGTCGGTCGACGCCGCGCCGTTGGCGTGCTGCCGCACAAAGTCCGCCATCATGTCGAAAAACGCTTGGCCGTCTCCAGTTTTCGGATCGGTAAACAGAAAATGCAGCATCCGCAGCACCAGCGCGCCTTTGCTGTAGATTAACGCCTGATACGCCCCGCCGGTTTCGCGGGTGCTCAGGCGGTGCCCCATGGTCAGCGGTCCCACATCCGCCAAGCGTCCCTTGCCAACCCCTGTGAGGTTCCTCGGCGGATTCCTCAGCGCCGCTCGCTCTCGTTCGATCAACTCCTTTTCCGATTTAGTCTTGTCCCGCTTCTGGGTGTACAGCAGCCCCGAGTACTCGGCGAATCCTTCACTCAGCCACTGATCGCGGTACGACCGCCATAGCACACTGTCTCCCCACCACTGGTGCGACGTTTCATGCGCAATGAACCGGTAAGTGTTGTTGTCCGCGCGATCCGTGCCCGGAATCATCAATGTCGTGGCGAAGCCCTGGCCGTAACCAAAGGGATGGAAAACGCCGCGGAAAACCGGATAGGGATACTCCCCAAACAGGCTGCTGAAGTAGCGGACACAGTTGCCGAGCTCCGCCAGAATAAAATCTTCCTTGATCGCCGCCCGGTAGCCCGGCATCGAATAGAACTCGATGGGCAGGCTGCGGCCGTCGCTCATCTTCGCCACGTCCTTGTGGATTTCGTACGGCCCCACGCTGAACGAAGTCAGCGCCACCGGCTCATCCAGACGAAACTCCGTCAGCCGCAGGTCCTTGGCATTGGGCACGGCTTCGTCGCGACCCACGATACCAATACTCGCCACCACATCTTTGTTGTGGTGGCGGAATTGCACATCGTAAACCGAGCGCCGCAAATATCCGTGGCGCGGATACCACGTCGTGCTGCGCAGCGGAAAATAAGTCCCCGTCATATTCGACGACTCAAACATGAACTCGCCGGCGACCGAAATTTGCAGCGTAAACTTCTGCCCTTTCTCCACCGCTGTGGGCAGAACCAGGGTAAAGCCCCCTTCCCATGGCTCCTGCACAAACTCGATGGCGGTCCCATCCGCAGCGTGCGCCGAAACCACATGCAGTTGCTTCTTCCTGCGCTGCCCTTCAAAGTAGTCGAGGTCCTCACCCGCAACCAGAGGGATGGCAGTCAGGTGGTCGCTGCGCGACACGCACTCCATGTGCGCCGTCAGTTTCAGCATTTTTTTTGGCTCGGTGAGGTCCACCTCCATCTGGTATCGAGGCACCAAGATCAGGTCGTTGGCGTCCGCGTACTGGGCCACGCCCTGGTGGTACTCTTCCTCCCCGTGGAAAGCCATCCAAACGTCGGCAGCCAACAGGCCCTTGTCGAAGGCATAGATCAGGCCGCGCTCGCCGGCATTGATTCCAAAATTAGCCACCGGAATCCGCGACTGAGCATCCAGCAGAAACGCAAAGCGGCCCCTATGTCCTCCGGAGACCTCTGCAAAGAAAAAGCCCGGAGACTCATGATTCAAGATCGACACCATCTGCCGCGCCGGAAGATTCGCTCCCGTCTCCTCCAGCACCCGCGCATCCAACTCCGCAGCCAGCTTGGCTGCCGCCGGAGGCGGCGCCGGGCCTTGCTGCGAACCCTCCCCCAGAACGGAATAGGTATCGTCGGTGAACCGCAACACGGCCGTCTTGAAGTCCGAGGTGACTTCGTCCGCCTTCAACAGCCGCCGCACGTTGTTTAGCTCGAACTCATTCGGAGGCACCGCCGCCTGAAAGGTGCCTGTCCCCAGAAAAACCGCGCCCCGCACTTTTCCTTCTACAGGCGCGGGAAAGTACAACATGCCGTCGCGGAAGGTGAGGGTTACCCGGTCTTTCTTCAGCACCAGGTTCTCCACCCGCACACTCCGAAATCCCAGGGCAAACGCCTTCAATTGGCCATAGACGGCCGCGCCTTTCCCCACCGCCAGCCGCTCGTCGCCGCGCGCCGCCACGGCAAACCCCATCCCGTAAAGAAGCGCGTAACAAGGAATGACCAGTGCAATCCGGCAGCAGAAACCGCGGCGACGGCGAAGGGAGCAAAGTAGCAATTTTTTCATGCGAGCCCTTCAACTCTGACCCAAGCTCATGTCCAGCGGACAGCATAGCACCTGACTATTTGCCCTCATGAGTAATCCAGGTTCAGCGGTGCTCCATCCGGGTATGCCAACTCCGAATTTGCTCTAAAGCCGGCCGGTCTTGGCCCCTTTAAGGGCTCTCTCGGTATCGCAGCTTCATCACCAGCAAGGGTGCGCTGAGGAAGAAAGTCACCGCGTTCGGCAGGATGATGGGCAACGAGTGGATCATGAAGCCATAGCTCACCCACAGCAAGAGGCCTGCGTTGAGGCTGATCAGCATGAGCAGCGAGAGGTCGCGGACGGACTTGCTGCGGAAGGAGTGCACGGCCTGAGGAAGATACGCCAGCGTGCACAGCGTGCCCGCGGCAAAGCCGGTTAGCGAGACGTGGAACATGTCCCAGCGTACCATCGGCGACGCGACGCTGGAGGATGCGGAGTCGAGGCGGGAACTGCCCCGCCCTAGCCAAACAGCAGGTCCCTCGACTCCGCTTCGCTCCGCTCGGGATGACAAGAACGGGGCACCCCAAGTGTGAGTGTGCGAGAGCTACTCGATCTTGAGCACGATCTTGCCGTAATTGGCGCGCTGCAACATGAGGCGGTGGGCCTCACCGGCTTGCTCCATTGGCAGGATGTGTCCGATCTCGGGACGCAGTTTGCCCTGTTCAATCCACGGTTGCATGGCTTGCAAACTGCGGCCGATCAGGTCGTGGTCCTTGGCCAGTACGCTGAGCCACAGGCCATGAGCGCTCAGGCTTTTGGCCATCATGGCGCCGGTATCGAACTGCTGCCGCTGTCCGGTCGCGGTGCCATAGATGATGACCCGCCCAAAGGGCCGGCAGCAGCGCAGGCTTTTGGCCGTATGCTCGCCGCCCAGCATCTCGAAGACGGCGTCCACACCCTCGCCGTTGGTTAGCTCCTGGACGCGCTGCTCGTAATCCGTCTCGCGGTAGTTGATGCCGTGGTCCAGCCCGAGTTTTTTCACCCGGTCCAGTTTTTCTTGCGACGACGACGTTCCATAAGTTTCGATACTCAGCAACTGTCCGATCTGGATGGCGGCCGTGCCCACTCCCCCGGCGGCGGCATGGATGAGCACGCGACGCCGCTGCAGATCGTGGCGAAGGACCGGTTCGAAGGCGTCGGGTGTGAGTCCGGCCTTCCAGTAGGCCAGATAAGCCGTCAGAAAGTTCACCGGGAAGGCGGCCGACTGCTCCGAACTCCAGCCCTTGGGCTGGGGCCAAAGGAATTTAGGCTTGATGGCGATCTTCTCGGCCGCCGCACCATATTGGGTGTAGCCCATTACGCGATCGCCGGTGTCTTCGACCACTCCGGCGAACTCGCGGCCGGAAATGAACGGCGGCGGTGGAGTGCCACTGTAGGTCCCGCGGGTCGAAAGCGTGTCGGCAAAGTTGATGCCCACAGCTTCCACGCGCACGATCACCTCGCCCGCTTTGGGTTGCGGACCGGGCATGTCGCGTACTTCGAGGACTTCGGGACCACCGGAACGAGTGACGACGACGGCTTTCATAGGTTTGATTCTACGATGCAGGCGGGAATTTGAGTTACCTCGGAGCTATAGTGGGAACGTGAGTGAGCTGTGCCGTCCCTGAAGGGACTCGTTAATTTTTCCCCACTTTACCCAGGGCTTGCGCCCTGGGCTAACGGCAATTTCGCCCCTGCGGGGCTGGACTTTGCGTAATCGTTCCACCGTGCCAACTCAAAACGAGTTCTCGCAAACGCTCTGAAGGCCCGCTCAACCCGTACAAGTCGGAGACACCAACTCAAAATCTGCTCTAGCGATACTCAGGCCAATAGAGAGGGCACCTGCATAAACCCCAGCGCGCGCGCGATGTAGGTCTTCATATCGCGGCGGTGCACCACGGCGTCGAGCATGCCGTGTTGCAGCAGGAATTCGCTGCGCTGGAAGCCTTCAGGCAGCTTCTGGCGGATGGTCTGCTCAATGACGCGCGGCCCGGCAAAACCGATCAGGGCGCCGGGTTCGGCGATGTTCAGGTCGCCCAGCATGGCAAAGGAAGCGGTCACGCCGCCGGTGGTGGGGTCGGTCATCACGGAAATGTAAGGCACCTTGGCGTCGTCCATGCGGGCCAGCGCGGCGGAGATTTTGGCCATCTGCATGAGACTCACGACGCCCTCCATCATGCGCGCGCCGCCGGAGGCGGAAACCACAATCAGCGGCACCTTCTCCGCGGTGGCTTTCTCGATGGCGCGAGTAATCATCTCTCCCACGACCGCCCCCATGGAGCCGCCGATAAAGGTATATTCCATGGCACTTACGATGACCGGCTTGCCGTTGAGCGTGCCGCGCGCGTTGATGACGGCATCGTTGAGCCCGGTATCGCGTCGTGAGCGTTGCAGGCGATCGGCGTAGGGCTTGAGGTCGGTGAATTTCAGCGGATCGGTGGAGACGATGTTGCCGTCTGTCGTCTCGTATTTGCCGTCGTCGAGCAGGTAGGCGAGCCGGGTGCGCGCATCAATGCGGAAATGGCGCTGGCATTTCGGGCAGACATGGAGATTCTGGTCGAGGTCCTTCTTCCAGATGATCTGGCGGCACTGGTCGCACTTGACCCAGAGGCCCTCGGTTTTTACGCGCTTCTCGCCCGAAGTGTCGAGTTCGCCGTGTTCTCGCTTAAACCATGCCATAGGTAATCTTTGTATTCTATGATTTCGCTTGGTCGCTGTCCGGCAGCGCCGCCCTGACTTGTTCAACAGTCAATTGAGGGTCGGCGACCTCGACGATCAGCTCATCGTAGCGTTCGTCCCGCAACTCAATGACGACCGTGTTCTCGGGATTGTGCACATCCCAGAAGACCCGCTTGCCGTGTTGATAAAACGTGCCCGCGGTCAGCACTCCGGGGATGTTGGTTCCCGGCAGTCTGATGCCGTGCCACCAACCGTGGGCAACCGACGGGTCGGCCCGAATCCCGGCAATGTGTCGCAGCGGGATTTCCAGAGAACTCTTCAGCGCCCAGAGCTGGTCGGCTCCCCGAACGTGCAATTCGAGATTGCCATTCGCAATGGATAGATCAACCATTCAGGTCAGGACTCAGTGTAGCCGACGGGAAGAGAGATTGTCGCGCCGGGCAACTCCGAACCGGCCGGTGTACGGCGGCGACACCGTCTCCGCAAGCCTGCTCTGCCCGCACCAGCCGGATACACCAGCCCTACGCGACTACTCGTTGCGCAGGGTAACCATGGGATCCACCTGGGTTGCTCTCCTAGCAGGAACATACGAAGCAGTAACGGCGATTGCCGCCAGGAAGGCGGCGACGCCGGCGAAGACGATCCAATCACCATAGTTCATGCCGTAGAGCAGGCTCGCCATCACGCGCGTCGATGCCAGCCCCGCGACCAGGCCGGCGCCCATCCCAATCCCGGTGGTGATCACTCCTTGACGAAGAATGAGCCGCAGAATGTCTTTACGTTGCGCCCCCAGCGCCAGGCGAATACCGATCTCGCGCGTGCGTCCCACCACCGAGTACGAAATCAAGCCGTACAAGCCGATCATGGCGAGAACCACGGCCAGTGTGGCGAAACTGCCGATCAGATAAAACGGGTAGCGTCGCAGGAACACGGCGGGGGACTGATTGACGATCTGCTCCATCGACCGCGGTTCCACGATGGCGAGTTGCGGGTCCAGTCCGCGCAGTATGGCCCGCGCCGAACTGACCAGGGCCGCGGGGTCCTGCCGGCTGCGAACCACATAGCCGAGGAAGATTGTGAATCCGGAATCCTGGTCCAGCGGGAGGTACATGGCGGGCGACGGCGCAATAGCCACGCTATCTTCCGCCACATCACCAATGACTCCGACGATCTGACGGAACGGTTCGTTGGGCGAAAAGGTGAGCCGCAGGCGCTGCCCAATCGGATCCTGCCCGCCGGCGTAACGCTTCACCCAAGCCTGGTTGACGATGACAACTGGGGGCGCGTCTATCCCGTCCGACGCGGTGAATACCCGGCCGGCGATGAGGGGGATCTTCATTACCGCGAAATAGTCCGTTCCCACCCGCCGGGTCATGCAAGCCTCTTCTTGACCTTCCCGGGTAGGCCGGCCTCCGATCACGAACCGGTTCCTGCTGCGGTTCCCAGTTGCAGGCAGCCCACTTACCGCTGACACCCCTTGCACCCCCGGCTCATTGCGCAGCCGTTCGACAAACTCATGCTCAAAGCGGAGGCCATTGGGATTGGCAAACGGCCACACCTTTGCCCTCGGGTAGGACGCGCCTGGGAGGTTGACGCCGAATGTCAATATATGTTGTGCGCTGAACCCGGGGTCTTGCTTTAACAGTTTGCGGAGACTTTGCAGCATCAAGCCGCCGCCAATCAGCAGCACCATGGAAATAGCGATTTCGCCAATCACCACCAGATTGCGCAGTCGCGCATGAGCGCCGCTGGTTCCACCTCGCGATTCGTCCTTTAGCACCTCGCTCAGCGGAGTTTGCGAAACGGCAAGACCCGGACCCACTCCGAACAGAATGGCCGTAAGAACGGTCATGCCGCAGACGAAAGCCAGCACGGGAAAATTAATGCCGGCGTCAGCCAGGAATGGCATCGATTGAAGCTGCGTCTCGGGGATTGCGCCGACCAGCAACCGCACACCCACAACCGCTCCCAGCACGCCGAGGATTGCGCCCAGCGCCGAAAGCAGCAGACTTTCCGTGAGCAGTTGGGTCAGCAAATGCAGGCGGCTGGCGCCCAGGGCCATACGCACCGCAAATTCCCTGCGCCGGTCAATGGCGCGAGTCATCAATAGATTGGCAACGTTGGCGCAGGCGATCAGCAGCACAAAGGTCACCGCTCCGAACAAGATCAACAGCAAGGGCCGAATGTTGCCCACGATCTCGTCGCGCAAGCTTCCCACGGTAACGAAGACGGAAGCATCTTCCCGGGAATATTCCTGCGCCAGTTGTGCAGCGATGCCTTGCATCTCGGCGCGCGCCTGTTTCAGGCTGACGCCCGGCGCAAGACGTCCGATCACATTGAGCCAGCGCAGGCTTCGCGCCGTGGCGGTATATGGGGTGGTGTACAGCGGGACCCAAACTAGCGCCGAACCCTCCGGCGCAAATTCGAACTCCCGCGGCAGAACGCCGACCACCGTAACCGGTTTGTTGTCCAGACGGATGGTGCGCCCGATGACATGCGGGTCGGCGGCAAAATCGCTTCGCCAGAAGTCGTAACGCAGGATGGCAACCGCCGGGCCAGAACCTTCATGCATGTCTTCCCCTGCAACAAAATCGCGGCCCAGCAGCGGCTTGACACCCAGAGTCGAGAAAAAGTCCGGCGTTACCATGGCGCTATAAATGGTTTTGGGGTCGCCATTTCCGGTCAGGACAAAACTATCGTCGGCAAATCCGGCCAGCGACGCGAAGCTTTTCGCGGTGCGCTTCCAGTCCAGATAATCGGGGAAGGACGACGTGTAGCTGCAGCAGGGTAGCTGCGGCCGGTTCTCGCCCAGGGTCACCAACCTGTCGGGCTGCCAGTACGGCAAAGGGCGCAACAACGCCGGATAAAGGGCCGAAAAGATCGCCGTATTGGCGCCAATCGCCAGGGCCAGTGTGATCACCGCGACAGCGGTGAAGCCGCGGCTCTTGCGCAGCATGCGAAGTCCGTAACGGAAATCCTGCTTCAGCGTTCCCATGGTTTACAAGCTCGGCCTGCCTGGCCTTGTGATCACGCAGAATCGCCGCTCATGCACCTCTTGGTATTGCCGGTTCCACTTCAATCTTGTGGCGCGTCCAAATCGTAGCAGAATTGGTATATCGTCCATCGGGCGATGCGGACTCGCGCCCTCTTTTCCACCCGGATTGGTATTGGGGTGCGCCTTTCTATAGAATTTGCGGTTCTCACTCATTGGAGGAAAGCTGATGTCTTGGATGAGAAACGCAATCATAGCTGTTCTACTCACGTTGACCACGTTTAGTGCCGCGCAAGCAATTCCGGAAGGCCGGCTGATGCGTTTTCCGGATGTTTACAAGGACAAAATCGCCTTTAGCTATGGAGGCGATATATGGCTGGTTGCCAAAGACGGCGGAGTTGCGCGCCGGGTCACCAGCCATCCCGGGCAGGAGCTTTTTGCCAAGTTTTCGCCTGATGGTAAGTGGATCGCTTTTACCGCTCAATACGACGGCAACTACAACGTCTATGTCATGCCCTCGGAAGGCGGCGAGCCCAAGCAATTGACCTTTAATCCCGGAGGCGGTCATCTCAACGAACGCATGGGCTTTCATAACCAGGTCATTACCTGGACGCCGGACAGCAAGCGCATCGTCTTTCTCACTCGTCGCGACACCTTCAACGACTGGTTCGGCCGGCTCTATAGCGTCAGCATCGAGGGCGGACTTCCCGAGCCGTTGCCGCTCGATAAAGGCGGCCTGACTTCGTACGCGCCTGACGGTAACCGCATCGCCTACAACCGCATCTTCCGGAACTTCCGCACCTGGAAGCGTTACCAGGGAGGCATGGCCCAGGACATCACAATCTATGACCTCAAGAGCCGCGCCATCGACGTTGTGCCGCACGAGGATTGGACTGACACCTTTCCCATGTGGCACGGCGACATTATCTACTTCGATTCCGATCGTGGGCCCGAACATCGCCTGAACTTGTACAGCTATAACCTGAACACCCGCGAGATCAAACAGCTCACGCACTTCACGGAATTCGATGTGAACTGGCCCAGCCTCGGGCCCGACGAGATCGTGTTCGAGAATGGCGGGTTCCTGTACCTCTTCGACCTCAATACCCAACAGGCCCGCAAGCTGACGATTTATCTGCCGGGAGACCGCCAGCAGGTCCGGCCACATTGGGCGAATGTCAGCAAGCTGATCAGCGCTTTCGATATCTCACCTGACGGCAAGCGAGCGGTGTTCACCGCGCGGGGCGACGTCTTCACGGTTCCGGCCAAGGAAGGCAGCATCCGTAGCCTGACGCGGACGCCGGGGATTCGCGAGAAGTATGCGGTCTGGTCACCGGACGGACGTTGGGTGGCATACATCTCCGACCGCACTGGCGAAGACGAGTTGTACATGACGCCCCAGGACGGTCTTGGGCAGGAAGTCAGGATCACATCTGACGGCAAGATGTTTCGCCTGCCGCCGGTCTGGGCCCCTGACAGCCGGAAGCTCGTGTTTGCCGACAAAGAGGCGCGTCTCTTCTATGTTGACGTTCAGGAGAAAAAGCCAGTACTCATTGACAAGGGGCTTTACGACGACATCAACGATTACGGATGGTCTCCCGACAGCCATTGGGTCACGTACGCCAAGACATCGGAGAACCGCAATCATGTGATTTATCTCTACAGCGCGGATGCCCGCAAGAGTACGCCGGTTACGACCAGCGCCAGCGACAGCTCGGCGCCTTACTTCGATCCCGAGGGCAAGTATCTCTACTTCTTATCGAACCGCGACTTCAACGAAGTGCTGGGCGTCTATGATATGGAGTTTGCCAACCCCAAAGCGGGACGGGTTTATATCGTCACCTTGCGCGCGGATGAGCCTTCACCACTTCCGGTGTTGAGCGACGAGGTTACCAGCGCGCAAGCGCCTGATGTGCTGTTGACGCCGACCCCCGGCAACCAGAAGCCACCGGGACAACCGCCGCAAACGCCCAAGCCCAAGACGAAGCCTTCGGCGGCTCCGCAGCCGCAGACTGGGCCCAGCGAAGAGAAGACAAAAGCCGAAACTGCCGCGGCCGAGCAAAAGCCTGGAACACGCGCGCCGCTGAAGAACTTCCGAGTGGACCTGGAGGGCATTCAGAATCGCATCGTGGCGCTGCCGATTCCGCCGGGGAATACGCAGAACCTTACGGCGGCTAAGGGCCTCGTCTTCTACGTCGTGTCTCCCATCCAGGGGCTTTCGGGCCCGCTGCCGGGAGAACAACCTGCCCTGCACGCCTTCGACTTGAAGGAGCGCAAAGATCATGTGTTGCTGGAGGGGGCCGATCAGTACGTGTTGTCCTTTGACGGAAAGAAAATTCTCTATTCCGCTCCCAAGTCGGGGCCGCAAGAAGCGCCGTCGGAAGAAGGAGGCGGCGGTCCGCACATGTACGGCATCATCGATGCCAAGGTACCTTCAGTTGGAGGGGACGATCACGCCGGCGCCGACGCGAAGTCGCTGGGGAAGGTTGGCGATGGCGCCCTTAAACTCGACAACCTGAGCATGGAGGTGGATCCGCCCGCCGAATGGAAGCAGATATTTAACGAAGTGTGGCGCCAGCAACGCGACTATTTCTTCGAGGCCTCGATGAACGGCGTCAACTGGGAGCAGCAGCGCGACAAATATGCGCAACTCCTGCCCTATGTGGCTGATCGTCTGAGCCTGACCTACGTCCTTGGCGAAATGATTGGAGAGCTTTCCAACTCCCATACTTACGTCGGCGGAGGCGACTATCCCGAAATCGACGGCGTCAATGTGGGATTGTTGGGCGCCGACTTTGCCCCCGACACCGGTAGTGGAGTGTACCGCATCGCCAAGATCTATCCGGGCGAGAACTGGAATGGAAACCTGCGTTCGCCACTGACCGAGCCTGGGGTATTGGTCAAGGAAGGCGACTACCTGCTGGCCGTCAACGGCCGTCAACTGCGGGTCCCGCAGAACCCTGACCAGTTGTTCATCAACACCGTCAATCAGGCGGTAACTCTGACGGTCAACAGCAAACCCACTGTGGAGGGCTCCCACAATGTGGTAGTGAGGCCGATCCCCAACGAGATCGGTCTGCACGAACTGAACTGGATTGAGACCAACCGGCGCAAGGTGGAGCAAGCCAGCGGCGGCCGCATTGGATATGTCTACCTGCCCGACATGAGCGCGGCCGGGCTGAACGCCTTCGTCAAGCAATATTTCCCGCAGATTCGCAAAGAGGGAATGATCTTCGACGTGCGTTACAACGGTGGCGGCTTCGTCGATCAGATTATCTTCGAGCGCCTGCGGCGCGTACTCTCCGGCATGGATTCAGCGCGCAACTGGCAAGCCGACACCATTCCGCCGAACGTCTTTTATGGGCACATGGCTTGCATCACCAACCACTATGCGGCGTCCGATGGCGATTTCTTCAGCTACTATTTCAAGGCTTACAAGCTGGGTCCACTTATCGGCGAGCGAACCTGGGGCGGGGTGCGCGGAATTCGCGGGGAGATTGACCTGATCGACGGGGGATATATCACCCGTCCGGAGTTTTCGCTGTATGGACTCGATAGCAAATGGTTGATCGAGAACCGCGGCGTGGAACCGGACATTGTGATTGACAATCGGCCCGACCTAGTCATGGCAGGACATGATCCCCAGTTGGAAAAGGCGATCGATGTGGTGATGCAGGAGATGAATGCGCACCCGATGAAGTTGCCGCCGCGGCCACCGGACCTGCCCGCCTATCCCACGGGGCCGGGCTTGTAGAGCAGTTTCGGAACCATCTGAGGTCGTCTCACGGCAAGGGGGACAAGTCTGCTTGCTTGACTCCCCTTTTTACTGTCCGAGTTGCCCGGAGTGACAACGTCACAACCCTGTGTGACCTGGAACACGGCGGCCTGGGACCCTTCTCATCTCATATATCTACTAAGCAGTTCACGAAAACCCCCCAGCCCAGGGACACCTATGGAGAAGGCAGAAATGCATCGAGTTGGCAACACAATCGGCCGCGATTGCCGGAATGGGTGGTTGCGAATCCGGCCATGAAAGCGTTCAGGGATGCAGGTCACCTCTTCCGTTTGGCGTCCGTCTTTCTGGTGGGCGGCATTTTGTTCCTGGCGTTGCGCGGCTTTCTTGTCCCGCGCAGTTTTGGGCAGTACGGACATTATCGGGGCAGTGCAATCAAGGAGACCGCAGCCCTGCCAATTTCCTATGCCGGCCATCAAGTCTGCGAGGGCTGTCACGCTGACATCCTGGAAGTGAAGAGCAAGGGCGTGCATAAGGGAGTTTCCTGCGAGGCGTGCCATGGGCCGCTTGCGAAGCACGCCGACGATCCTGCCTCGATCCAGCCGGCAAAGCTGGACACCGCGGTGCTGTGCGTCCGTTGTCACGAGGCAAACCTGGCCAAGCCGAAGAGCTTTCCCCAGGTCGTCTCCGCCGAGCACTCGGGCGGGGCGCCTTGCGAAACCTGCCATCAGCCGCACAGTCCGGCCATCGTTGCGGTTGCTGGAGCCAGCCAATGAACATGACGCGCCGTCAACTGCTGATTCTGTTGCCTGCTGCCGCGGTTGCCTGGAAAAGCATCCTGGCGGGAACACCCGAGGCGTCACCCAACTACAACATGACGGAGCACTGGTGGGGCATGTTGGTGGACATCACCAAGTGCATTGGCTGCGGCAGTTGCGTCCGGGCTTGCCAGCTGGAGAACCAGGTCACCGATGGCTATTTCCGTACCTGGGTCGAACGCTATCACGTCTCCGACTATGACATTGAAAGTCCCAAGGTGGATTCGCCCGATGGCGGCAAGAACGGGTTTCCGCCGGCTGCGGTAAGCGACGGGAAGAACTTCTTCGTTCCCAAGATGTGCAATCACTGCGTTGACTCGCCCTGCACTCAGGTGTGCCCGGTGGGCGCAACCTTTGTCAGTCCTGATGGCGTGGTGCTGGTGGACCAAAAATACTGCCTGGGCTGCCGCTACTGCGTGCAAGCGTGTCCGTACGGCTGTCGTTTCGTCGATCCGAAGAAGGAAACCGCGCAGAAATGCACGCTCTGCTATCACCGGATCACGAAAGGACTCACGACCGCCTGCTGTGAAAACTGTCCGACGGGCGCTCGCCAGCTTGCTGACTTGAAGAATCCCAACGATCCGATTCATGAGTTTTTGAAAACTCATTCCGTGCAAGTTCTAAAACCTTACATGGCCACCCGCCCGAAGCTGTTTTACAACGGCTTGGATGGCTCGGTGCGATAAGGAGCTCCTGTTGCAGATTCCGGTTGAAGGCTTCATGTATCCGAACGAAGTGGAACTCCAATGGAGCGTTCTCATCGTGCTTTACCCGTTCCTCACGGGACTGGTGGCCGGCGCGTTCATTCTGGCATCGCTGGAACGTGTGTTCATGGTTAAGGCGGTCAAGCCCACGTATCGGCTGGCCCTGCTGACGGCGCTGGCTTTCCTGATCGTCGCTCCCCTGCCTTTGCAGCTGCATCTGGGGCATCCGGAGCGTTCGTTCGAAATGTACCTGACGCCCCACCGATCTTCTGCGATGGCGATGTTTGGCTTCGTGTACCTGTGGTATCTGCTGGCTGTGCTGGTGGTGGAGATCTGGCTCGACTATCGGCGCGACATCGTGGTGATGTCGCAATGCACAACCGGCTGGAAGCGATTGGTGTACCGGGTGCTGACCCTGGGTTCCACCAACATCAGCGAGCGTGCGCTGCATATTGACGAGCGAGTGGGTTGGCTGGTCACGGTGATCGGCATTCCGTCGGCGTTCTTGCTGCACGGCTATGTCGGCTTTATTTTTGGTTCGATCAAGGCGAACCCGTGGTGGTCTTCGCCGCTGATGCCCGTTGTGTTCCTTTTCTCCGCCATGGTCTCAGGCATTGCCACCGTGATGTTGCTTTATATGCTCATGTGCCTGGTCCGCCGGGAACCGATTGATATGGACTGCGTGGACACGGTGGCGAAATACCTGTTCTACACCTTCATCATCGACTTCAGCCTGGAAATGCTGGACCTGATCCACCGGATTTACGAAGCCGACGAATCGTTCCGCAGCCTCGATTTCATGGTGCACACGCGTTTGTTCCTGTCGCAGGTGGTGATTCAAATCCTGTTAGGTACGGTCCTTCCGATTTTGCTGATTGGCCTGACCCAGGTGGTGAAGCTGGCGGAAAAGCTGCGCAAACGGATTTACGTGACTGCCGGATGTTTGACCATGATTGGCATTTTCGCCATGCGCTGGAATGTCGTCATTGGCGGCCAGCTATTCTCCAAGAGCTTTCTCGGCTACACCACCTACAAGATGGGCATCGTGGCCCGCGAAGGATTGTTGACGGCAATCGTGCTGACGGTCCTGCCGTTGGTCATCCTGGGGGTTTTGGTGAAACTCCTGCCGCCCTGGCCGGAGAAGAAGGAAGAGCCGTTACTGGTCGCGCTTGCAGCCCACGGAGCCGATTAAGCGACCACCGGGACGGCAACGGAATTACGCCAAATCGAACAGTAAAAATTCCGCCTCGCCGTTGGGCACAGCACTCGTCAGTTGCAGTTCGGTTTCGCCGCTGATCGCCGCGCCATCGCCTTTGGTCAGCCTGCTGCCGTTTACGTCGAGATCCCCTTTGACCAACTGCACCCAGGCATGACGGCCGGGCTGTAGTTCGAGCTCAATTTTCTTGCCGCCTTCGAGCAGGGAAGCATACACGCTGGTGTCCTGGTTGATGGTGGTCGAGCCCTCGCGCCCGTCGTGCGACGCGATCAGCCGCAGCTGGTTCCGTTTCTCTTCAACCGGGAAGGTGCGGTCTTCGTAGCTGGGCTTCAACCCTTCCGCCTCCGGCAAAATCCATATCTGCAACAGGTGGGCTGGCTTCTCGGACTGATTGACCTCGCTATGCATGACGCCGGTGCCCGCCGACATGCGCTGCACGTCGTTCTGCTTGATGGCAGCTCCGCGTCCGGTGCTGTCGCGATGGCTCAGCTCGCCTTCGATGATGTAGGTGATGATTTCCATGTCGCGGTGCGGATGCATTCCGAAACCCTTGCCGGCGCTGATCCAGTCCTCGTTAATGACCCGCAAGTCGCGAAAACCCATGTGCTTGGGATCGAAGTAATCGGCGAATGAGAAGGTGAAATGGGTATCCAACCAGCCGTGGTTGTTGTGTCCGCGCTCTTCGGACGGCCTGATGGTGATCATGATGTTCCTCCTGAATCCGTTATCCATAAGATGCTTTAACATTAAATAAAGATTCAAGGACAAAGTAACTAGAGCAATTCCAGAACGGTTGTAGTGCGAGCCTTTATAGCGTGCGGGAGAACAAAACGTGGTATTCGCAGTGAGATTTGCTAGCAGAAAATCTAGCGCCGTAGCCGGGGTCCCCAGGTCGCGCCGCTTTTGCGCGATCTGGGGTGGAGGCAGGCGCGGTACAGCTTAGCCCAGCACGGAGCCGCAGGCGGAGTGCTGGGTAAGGGGGAGAACGATCCGAGTCCCTTCAGGGACGGCACAGTGCCCACGGGCATATGCCCGCACTTCTTTTCCGCGGTAATGCGGGTCAGACGGAGAATCTCGCCTGTTTCCCCAGCTTCCGGCAGAGGTCCCCAAGACGCTCCTGCTCTTCTGTGCTAAGCACACCGAGGAATCCAACAATGGCGGCGGCGTGCCTGGGAAAGATGTCCCGCAGCAGGGTCTTGCCCTTGGCGGTGAGCGCCACGATCAACACGCGTCTGTCTTCCGGACAGCTCTGCCGGCGCGCCAGACCTAGCTTCTCCAGATTGCCGACCACCATCGTCAAATTTCCTCCCGTGGTCAGAACTTTCCGGGCGATGTCCGACAGCGACATCGGTCCCAAGTGATATAGAGCTTCCAGGACAGCGAATTGGGTCGGGGTCAAGTGGGCGCTACTGAGGCTCCGGCTAGCATAGTTGCGGGCCGAGTTGGCGGCGCGCATCAACTTGACATAAGTACCCAACACCATACGTTGCTGCGCTTGATTGGACTGAGTTCGGGTCACGATTGCCTCTGTTGAGATAGTACAACATTAAAGCAATATGCTCATCCCAATCCGTTCCGGCAGTCACTTCAGCCCGGCATTTTCTGCCGCCAGTCTTGCCGTCGAACTCCAGTCCATGTCCTCCATGCCATGGCCAATGGCGGTCAGCATGTGATCGCGCACTACACTGGCGAAGGGCAGAGGCGCATCAACAGCTTCAGCCGCGGCCAGGGCAAGCCGGACATCTTTCAGCCCCAGCCGCAGTTTGAAGCCCGCAGGCTGATATTTTTCTTCAGCGATGATGCTGCCATAGGTCTTATATACCGGGGCGGCGAACAGAGAATTGGTGAGAAACTCCACATAGGCGTGCGGATCGATGCCGTACTTGCGCGTGAGGGCAATCGCTTCTCCCAACGACTCGATCACCGAAGCAATCAGGAAGTTGCCGCTCAGCTTTACCACGTTCGCCATTTCCGGTTTGTCGCCGATGACGAACACACGTTGCCCCAACACCTCCAGTAGCGGCTTGCAGCGTTCCACGGCCGACTTGTCTCCCGCCGCCACCACAAACAACTTTCCTGCTTCCGCGGCTTCGGGTCGTCCAAATACCGGGGCGGCAATGTATTGCTGCCCGCGCTTGCCATGCTCTTCGGCCAGCTTCTGAGACAATGCGACGCTAATGGTGCTCATCGAGATGTGCACCGCACCGCTGGGCAGATGGTCCAGTACTCCTCCTGAATGCAATACAGCCGATTCAACCGCGTGATCATCGGCCAGCATGGTAATGACGGCCTCCGCGTCTTTCACGGTCTCGCCGGCCGATTTGCCTACCTTGGCGCCTTGGGCGCGTAGTCCGTCCGCTTTCGATAGAGTCCGGTTCCACACCGTGACGTCATGCCCGGCGTGATGCAGATGACGGGCCATGTGGCTTCCCATATTGCCCAATCCGAGAAATGCGATTTTCATTGCGAACCTCTTTCCTGTTGACGTGCAGCCTGTACAGATGCCAGGGCGACTGGACTCCCAAGCACCGCGACTTTGGCGTTGTCGATTTACTGCGGAAAGCGCAGCGCGGTGCCTAGAACTTCATCGCTCCGCGGCCGATAGCCATTGATGAAATCGTGGGCGGTCATCCGCTTCTTGCCTTCCACCTGCAGTTCCCGGACCTCGAGGGCCGTACCTTGCGCGAAGCCCATCAACAGACGACCGCTATCGATTGCGAAGTGACCCGCCGGTGCAATATCAACTGTGGAAACCGGTATTGCCGAGTGGACGTGCAACATTTTGCCCCGAAAGCTGGTAAACGCTCCCGGCCATGGTTGAAATCCGCGCAAGCGGTTCCAGGCATCCAGCGCGCTGCACGAGAAATCAACAAGCCCATCTTCCCGCTTGAGGATGGGAGCGAGCGTGGCCTTGGCATTGTCCTGCGGATACGGCGCTATGGTTCCGTTCTCCAGGCCCGCCAGGGTTGCGATCATGAGCCCGGCACCCGTGTGTGCCAGCCGCGAAGCCAGCGTGAGCGCAGTATCTTCAGGCGAGATCCGGTCTTCGGACTGCAGCAGAATGTCCCCAGTGTCGAGGCCGGCATCGATGCGCATGGTGGTCACGCCGGTGACACTTTCCCCCGCCGCAATCGCCCATTGGATCGGCGCGGCCCCACGGTACTTGGGCAGCAGCGACGCATGAAGATTAATGTTGCCGAGCTTCGGCAGATCGATCATCCACTGCGGGATGATGCGGCCGTAGCCGACCACGATGATCGCTTCCGGCGCAAGGCTTTCCAACTGCGCGCGAAATTCGTCGTTGTTCTTGATTTTCTCGGGTTGGGCGACCGCGAGGCCGAGCGCGAGCGCAGTTCGTTTCACCGGCGACTCCGCCAGTGTCATGCCGCGGCCGCTGGGACGATCGGGTTGGGTTGCGACCAGCTTCACGCGGAAGCCGGCGGCCACCAGCTTCTCCAGTGTGGGCACCGCGAATTGCGGCGTCCCGCAGAACACCAGGTCCATCATGGGCGCGTTACCATTCACCCTGCTTGACCAGTTTGCGGATCTTGCGCTTCATCATGTCTCGTTTCAGGGCGCTGATGTGGCTGATATAAAGCTTGCCGTTGAGATGGTCGGTTTCGTGCACCAGCGCGCGCGCCAGCAATTCTTCTCCGCTCACCTCGATGGTTTCACCTTCCACATTTTGCGCGCGCGCGGTAACCGAGCGCGGCCGCGTCACCTTCTCGCGAAATTCGGGCAAGCTCAGGCAGCCTTCGTTGGAAGTGAGACGCCCTTCGGTGTGGATGATCTCGGGATTGATGAGCACGATCTTGGCGTCAGGATCTTCCTTGAAGCTGACATCAATCACCGCCACGCGCTTGCTGATGCCGATCTGCGGCGCCGCCAGACCGACGCCGTGGGCCGCGTACATGCTCTCAAACATGTCTTCGACAAGCTTGCGCAACTCGTCGTCGAATACGGTGATGGGGGCTGCCGGTTTCTCCAACACCGGGTCCCCGAATTTCACGATTGTGTAGAGCATTTAAAAGTTTCGCAACTGTTGGCAGTAGCCTTGGAAATTCCGTTGCACTTCCAGCAGCGAATCGCCGCCGAACTTCTCCAGCGCGCACCGGGCCAGGGTCAGCGCAACCATCGCTTCCCCCCCGACTCCGGCGGCGGGAACGACACAAACGTCCGACCGTTCGTAGGCGGCCTTCACCGGTTCGCGGGTCGCAAAGTCCACCGAGCCCAAGGGACGCCGCAAGGTCGAAATCGGCTTCAGGTAGCCCCGCACGCGAATCTCTTCGCCGTTGGAAACCCCGCCCTCCAGGCCTCCTGCATGATTCGACCGGCGCGTGAAGCCGGTGAACGGGCCCTTCTGCTCGCGCTCGTAACCTATTTCATCATGCACCGTCGAACCCAGGGAAGCTGCGCCGCGGACCGCATCGCCAATCTCCACCGCCTTTACGGCCTGCAGCGACATCACGGCGGCGGCGAGCTGCGCGTCCAAGCGCTCGTCCCAATTCGCATAAGTTCCAAGTCCGGGCGGCACATTGTGAGCCACCACTTCAAAGATCCCGCCGACAGAATCTCCGGTGCGCAGCGCAACGTCCACTTGCTCTTTCATGAGGGTTTCGATCGCAGGGTCCGCACAACTGAGCAGTATCTCTTTTTTCGCTGCCAGAGCGCGGATTGCTTCCCAATCGACGGGCGCTTCCAGCCGGGCACCACCGACGGCGATGACATGACTCAGTACCTCGATGCCAAGCGCGCGTAGCAGCAGTTTAGCGATAGCCCCGGCAGCGACTCGTGCCGCCGACTCGCGGGCCGAGGCCCGCTCCAGCACATAGCGCGCTTCGGAAAAGTTGTACTTCACGGCCCCGGCGAGATCGGCGTGCCCCGGCCGAGGCGAAGCCACGCGCTTGTGCTTGGCCGGATCGCCCTCCTCGATCGGGAGCGCCTCCGTCCAGTTCTGCCAGTCTTTATTGGCCAGCAGCATGGCAATCGGCGAGCCAATCGTCTTGCCGTGACGCACTCCGCTGAGGATGTGTGCCTGGTCGCGTTCGATGCGCATGCGTCCGCCGCGACCATACCCCTGCTGCCGCCTCCACAGTTCGCGATCCACGAACTCCACATTGATCGCCACTCCGGCGGGCATGCCCGAGAGCAGCGCGACCAGAGCTTCCCCATGCGACTCACCGGCTGTCGAAAAGCGCAACATAGCAATAGGAAAGGCTGATTGTAGCTGATGGCGTTGGGATTTAGCAGTGGGCCGTTCGCGTGGGTCGGTGAAGCACCGGCGGATAACTTATCCAGAACTGTCAGGCTTTCACCGCTTCGTCAGATTCGAGGATGACTTGGGCCATGGCCTGGCGCTCGGTATGCGTGATCGAAAGATGGGCGCGCACCGCCCCGAGTTTCTGGAAGAATTCCGCCGCCTTGCCGTGAAAGGCCATCGTGGGCCGTCCACCTGGGAAGCGCCGGACTTCCACATCGTGCCAGGTGACGCCCCGGCTCCAACCGGTTCCGATGGCCTTCATGGCAGCTTCCTTGGCTGCAAAACGTCCGGCGTAACGCTCTGCCTTATTGGCTTTGGACTCGCAGTAATGAATCTCGTCGGCGGTAAATACCCGCTCCAGAAAGCGCCGGCCAAAGCGCTCGATCGAGGCCTTGATGCGATCCACCTCCGCAATGTCGATGCCGGTTCCTACGATCATTCAGCCACTATCTCAGTCCGCCAACGGATCAATTCCAACAAGGTAACATATTGAGAATAGTGGTTTTTGTCATTCCTTCGATGACCGGACAGGCCGGCGAGCAGGAATTGCTTTGGCTTTGCGGCATAGGCTGATATGATGAAGTTGCTCGATTGATCGACGTTGTACGCAGCAGTTCCTGCTTTACCGCACTCCCTGCCGCCTCACATCCCGATCGAATTGCGCTATATCAACATCGAAGGAACTTGTATCACTATGGAACAAGGAACGGTTAAGTGGTTCAATGACGCGAAGGGCTACGGCTTTATCAGCCGTCAGAATGGGGAAGACGTATTCGTTCACTATTCTGCGATTCAGACGGAAGGCTTCCGCAGCTTGCAGGAAGGCCAGGCTGTCTCGTTCAACGTAGTCAAAGGGCCCAAGGGTTGGCAGGCTGAGAACGTACAGGTTCTCTAAGGTCCCGAGCTGAGACTCCACAAGAGGGCGGCCAAATGGCCGCCTTTTTTTGCGGTCCGCTCTTGTCGCTGCAGAAGATGTCTCGACTCGAATTCTCCTCTCAGGTACATTGCTCATTGGACTTACTACCTGCTGTTGGAGGGCCGCCCCATGCGGAGAGCACTGCAATTGGCCGTAATTGCCGCTTTGCTGAGTTCGGCGATTGCGCAGAACCAGGCAAGTAAAACTCCCACCGGACAAGATGGGACCGCGGAAAACAAGATCGGCGCCTCGGCGGTCTGGCAAATGCCGTCCATCTTCCTCGCCAATGCTCACAAAGCCTGCGACAACGCTTCTCAACCTCCCAGCTTTGCTGAGTGCTTTATCGCCCAAATGTCGAAGGCGGGAGCGCCTGCCGCCGCAGTGGCCTTTACCGAGATGCTCTACCGGCAGAACGGGGGCGACGTAGGCATCATGAGCGGGTTTAACCCCGTCGGTCCGGTGGATGTCGCCTGGATCGTCTATCCCTTGCGCGCGAACACCAACAACGGTCTGCTCCTGGTGAACGGCTCGCCCACCATCGTGAATGCCGAAGATCTGAAGCTGCTCGACCAGAAGGGAATGGAACAGAGCTTTCAATTCCAGGACGTGCAGAACCAGTTCCCTAAAGTCGGCGTCTGGCCCGGCGACCGCGACGGCACCACTTGGCCCAACACGCAACAGGGCCCCAACAACGGATTGCAATTCATTCTGGGGTATCCGCTGATCAATGGCTGCCACGCCTGCGCCCATGCCGGAACGGCGCTGTTCACCTGGAATTTTGATGCTCAGGGGAAGTTCTTGGGGACAACCTTCATGGGGCTTACTCCGGCTCCGTTGCCAGGCGCGAATACTCCGCCGGCAAGTTCCGGGCTGAGCCAACCCTAGACAAGCCGCAACCTGGTTCTCACACTCCCGCCGCGGCCACGCCTTCGTAGTGCCGCTGGCTGCGCGGCAGTTTCTCCGCATATCCCAGGACTAAGAAAAGAGCTGTCGAGAGCAGGCAGATTGCCAACCGAAGGCGGGCCAGCGGAAGCGGCGCCAGATCCATGAACCTGCCAAAGCGCCACGCGCCCCAATTGATGACCTGGGTCGGCACCACCGTCCAGATGGCCACGTAGAACCAGGCCCGCTCGGCGCCCTCGCCCACGGTGTCGCGCTTGGCGCGCGGCGTCCAGTCCAGGGCCGTCGCCAGAATTACCGCCAGCGCCAGCGGATAGTAGCCGTAGCGATAGAGATCGTGCAGCAGCCAGCGGCCGTTGATGGAAGCGACGACCAACCCGATGAGGTTCAGCGCGTAAGGCACGATGATGTCGATCCACGCCGCCGTGTAGCACACGACGCGATACGGCAAGTTGGGCTGATGCACGCCATAGTGCGTGATGTACGGCGCCGGCTCACAACCGGGAATGCGCCCATTGAAGCCGCGCCACGCCACACCCGCAACTACGATGGCCAGCCAAATCCAATGGCGGCGGTCCGGCCCGTGAGCGTAGAGGTCGTAGGTGAGCGGATATCCCGGGACAACCCAGAAGACCCAAATCCAGATGGGGGCGTGCAGAACGCGATAGTACCGCTTGTTGCGTTCCCGGAAGACGGCCTGTTTCATCGGTACTTGATGGTAGCGCAGGAAAGGAGAGATTCGCTATTCGGCAGTCGGCAGTTGGCATTTAGCACTTGGCGCTTAGCACTTAGCAGCCGGTACTTGCCAGTTCATTCAGCCCTTCACAATTGTCATCCCGACCGAGGACTTTAGTCCGAGCGGAGGGACCTGCTTTCCCATTGGTTCAGCAGCGCACTGAGTGCCGACCGCTAAAACAACTCCTGCGCGTTGTACAGCAACTGCCCATCCACCAGCCGCGCTTCGGCCATCAGCTTGTGCTCGCGCAACGGACGCTTATCGTCGTCAATGTGCAGAATGGTGTGGCCATGCGCCGTGAGGTAGTCGCTCACCAGCATGCGGTGACATTGGAAGTACACGCGCTCGGCGCACATGATCGCCGTGTTGCTCACTTCCCTTTTTTCGATTGTCATCCCGAGCGAAGTGAGGCCGTGGCCGAACGGAGCCGAGGGATCTGCGGTTCGCCGTGCAATCTCCACCAACCGCTCCACGCCCTGTGCGAATTCATCGGTCAACATGTAATCGGCGTAATTGCGGAATGAGTCGTTACGCAGGCCGGTGTTGGGCGAGTCATTGCGGATCTTCTTGCGCCGTCCGCCAAGTTCTTTTATCCAGACGTAGGCAATGCCCAGCTTTGGCAACTCCAATTCCAGCGATTCGCGATTGAAGTGCGGCATCCGGCGCGACATGGGAAAGGAGCGGATGTCCACGAGTGTTCGAATGTTGTGCGCCTTTAGGGCCGCCACGAGTTCGTTGAGCGTGCGCGTGGAGTGCCCGATGGTGTAAACCGTCGCCATTCAGATGGGATCGGTGCGCCCCTTAAGCCGATTCATTGCGACACGCTCTCCAGGGCCACAACGATTGCCTCTTCCTGTTGGGGCTCGACGGTGCACAGATCGAGCAGCACGCGTCCCGCTTCCACGCGGGCGATGATTGGCGTCTCCCACTGGCGGAGCCGCGCGCAAAGTTCATCGGCATTGTGGCTTGCGCTCTTCACGGCGAGCACGCGCGTCGGCAGTGTCGATCCGGGAGCAGCGCCACCGCCCAGCACCGACCGCGACTCGACAACTTCGATCCGCAAGCTCGGACAGCTCACAAGCAATCGGTCTGCTATCTGCTTTGCGCGTCGCTCCAGTACGTCTTCGGAGAGGCGCATCATGCGCAACGCTGGAATCGAATCATAGTCCTCGCGAAGATACGCGAGCAGTGTCGCTTCCAGCGCGGCATAGAACATCTTGTCCACCCGCAGGGCGCGGAACATCGGATTGGCGCGGACCTTGGCCACCAGTTCGCGATCGCCGCTGATCATGCCCGCCTGCGGGCCTCCCAGCAGCTTGTCTCCGCTATAGGTGACGACATCCACGCCCGCGCGCAAGCTGTCGGCGATCATGGGCTCGCCGCGCACGCCAACGTTGCGCAGGTCGAAGATCTCTCCGCTACCCAGATCTTCCATCACCGGAATGTTGTGCTTGCGTCCCAGCGCAACCAGTTCTTCCAGCGAGGGCTGCTCCGTGAAGCCGACGATCTGGAAGTTGGAGCGATGGACGCGCAGCAACAGCTTTGTGCGTTCGGAGACTGCGCTCTCATAGTCGGCG
Organism: Acidobacteriaceae bacterium; assembly: GCA_003151335.1. Taxonomy (GTDB): domain Bacteria; phylum Acidobacteriota; class Terriglobia; order Terriglobales; family Acidobacteriaceae; genus Bog-257. The sequence continues at coordinate 59,769 of PLXE01000091.1, read as the reverse complement.
ATTCGCGTGCGGTTCGTGGTCCCCACTTCGTGCAGCACCGCTCCCGACTTCGCCATGACGTCGGGAATGCGGAACGAGCCGCCAATCTCGACCAGCTCGCCGCGCGAGGCCAGCACCTCTCCGCCTTCGGCCAGCGAGTTCAGCGCCAGCAGCACCGCGGCGGCGTTGTTATTGACGACGATGGTCGAGACTTCGCGTTCCGCGGTGTTCAGCAGTTTCGCAAAGAGGCGATCCAGGTGAACGTCGCGCTGGCCGCGCTCGCCGGTGTCGAGGTTGAATTCGAGGTTCGAATATCCTTGCGAAACCTCGGCTATGTGTTCCAGCGCGGCTCGGCTGAGCGGCGCCCGTCCGAGGTTGGTATGCAGGATGACGCCGGTCGCGTTGATAACCGGGCGCAGTGAGTAGGCCAGCGACTGTCGCAACCTTTGCTCTACCTTCCGCGGCAACTCATCGAGTCGCGACTTGGTCTGCGCCTCGTCGAGCTTGCCCGCCGTGATGTCGGTGCGCAATTGCTCCAGTGAGGCGCGGGCCGCTGCGATGGTCGCGCTTCGGCCTTCGCGTTGCACCAGGGCCTCGATCACAGGATGGCGCAGCAGTTCGTCGAGCGACGGCAGCAGCCGAAACGGGGCGGATTGGCTCATAGCTTTCACGGCTGAGAGTTTTCGCTTGCACCTTGCACTTCACCCTGACAACTGACGACTGGCTACTGTTTCGGTGGGACGTACTCCTTGGGCTTCTCCGCGCCTTCGCCGAAGAAGTAGGCATCCATCTGCTGCACGATGAATTCCTGGTGCTCCTTCTTCCAAGGTTGCAGGCGATATTCGTTGAGCAGCATCTTCATGTGTTCCTGCCACTGCTCCCAGGCCAGCTTGGAAACGTTGTCGTAGATGCGCTGTCCGAATTCGCCATCGAACGGTGGTTCGTCCAGACCTTCCATTTCGCGCCCCATCTTCACGCACTTCACCATGTGTGCCATCAAGAACTCCTCTTTCCCGCCAACGGCGGCATGAATGCCAACGTTCGATTCTAACGGCGAAGGCAACAGAACCCAAGTGGGGTGCTCCACCCTGTGACCCCTACCCGGCAAACGCCTTGGCCAGGAAGCGCGAGATGTGCCAGGCGTCCATGTACTTGTAGGGGCTTTCGCCGAGGGAGTAGTGACCGCACGGCAGCGCCTTGATAGTGGTGTCGAGCCCGCGGCGCAGGAACTCGCCCGCCGCCTGAGTGGAGAATTCCGGTAGGAACGTGAGGTCGTAGCGGCCATAGATCATGAGCGACTTCTTCGGCCAGCGCTCAAACTTGTCGAAGTACACGATCGGACTGATCGACAGCCAGACCTGGCGCAGCTCGTCCTGGGTCAGCACGCTTTCGATTCCCTGGCGGATGTGGCGGGTCGATTGTCCCGTCCAGGTCACGTCGCCGAACGACGTCGAAGCATGGTTGAAAACATTGACGCTGATGCGCGCGTCGTGGGCCGCCGCGATAAACGCGTAACAGGAGCCCAGGCTGGTTCCCACCAGGCCCAGTCGGGTGTAGCCGCGCTGCTGCAGCCAATCGAGGCAGCAACGAATGTCGATGATGCCCTGTCGCGTGGCGTCAATGGTGCGCCCGATGTTGGCCGAAACTGCGTAGTCGGCGCGCGTCAGTCCTGCCGGGCGGCGGATGTCGTGGTACGGCATGCTCATGCGTAGCGCCGAGATGCCCAGCAAATTGAAAATGCGGCACAGCGCGTTCTGACTTACTCCGTCGGCGTTCCACTGCGGAATGACGATCACCGCGCGCCGTCCTCTCGCCGGAAACCAGCGCGCGTTCATGCAATTGTTCTCGGGATACGGCGACTTCACCGGCGAGGTGAAGCGCAAGAAGGTGCCCAACTCGTCTTTTGGCTGCTTCTTGGGAGCGGCGCTGCCGGTGTGGAAGAGTTCCACCTTGCGCTTTTCCAGCCGGAAATCCGATGGGACCTTGTAGGCGTAGAACTGGTCGCTGTTGGCGACGATGTGATCGTTGGCCGCCGACCAATAGGCCAGCATCGCAGCTTTGTCGCTCTGCTCCTGGGGCGGAGGGAAGTTCTCCAGAGTGGGCCAGCGGCCCGCCCATTCCGGACCCCATTCGAAGGGACGCACCACGCGATTGTTGTCGCGCGAGGTCATGCGCGCTTCCCAGTCGTGCATCCAGCGGCGGTAACGTTCTCGCATCTGTAAGAACTATAGACGAAGAGAGGGTAGGAACCACATGGAAAGTCAATGAATCCGCGGCGTTCTGCACTGAATGGCAGTGTGCGTGGGTCGAGAGGAGCGCTTGTACTGAGCGCTACTCTTTACGATTGGCAGGGTTGCCGGCTGGGTGTATGCTTCCGGCGCAATCCCAATGGAAGACTCGCGACCGCGAGTGATCTGGCCTAACAAAGGAGACAATATGATCTCAGGAATTGCGTCGCTGTTACTGCAGCAGGATTCTGCCGCGGGCGGTATTATGGCCGCTCTCTTCGGAAGCACAATGCTGATGGTTATCCTGGCCATGGTAGTGGTGGTCGTCATCGGTGGATGGAAGGTCTTTGTGAAAGCCGGACAGCCCGGATGGGCGATTCTGGTTCCCATCTACAACGCCTACATCCTCTTGCAGATTGCCGGCCGGCCGGGATGGTGGCTCCTGCTGTATTTCATTCCGGTGGTCAACATCGCAATCGCTATTATTGTGGCCATGGACATCGCGAAAGCATTTGGTCAGAGCGCAGTGTTCGGCATCGTTCTGTTGTTTCTTCTGAGCGGCATCGGCTATCTGATTCTCGGCTTTGGAAGCGCTCGCTACATTGGTCCGCAGACCAATCTCCAGGCGCGAGCGGCAGGCGCCGGACAGCCGTGATGAACGATACATCCAGGTCACGCGAAGTCATTCGCGGGTGAACTACCTGCCCAAGCAAAAGAACCTGGGGGCACCCGGCTACTTTGGGCGGGAGAGTTGGGCAGCCCGAGCCGCCCCCTGCACGGCCCCGCGCCGGCCGGGAGCATTTGCGAGCGCTATCTCAAATTCTTCCAGAGCCAGAGCCGGGTGATTCTGCTCCAGCAGCAAGGAGCCGAGCTGTTCGCGGGCCGGAACAATTGGTCCCGGTGTCACGGGAAGCTTCTCGATTGCATCCTCCTCATCGGCGGACGCGCGCATCAAAGCTTCGGCTTCATGCAGTTTGTTGTCCGCCTGAGCTGACCACGCCATGACTTCGCGCGTCAGAATCTCCACCTGCGTGGCCCAATAGTCGTTGCCTGAGGTGCGGAGCTGTGCTTCGATCTGCCGCAGCTTGTCAATTTCCGCGCGCGCCTCGGGGGCGTGTCCGCTCCGAGCCAGTCCGAGCCCGCGGGCCCACACCGCAATCGCGACGACATGAGGCGGGGCCTCCGTCGGAGGCACAATGGCAGCGGCGTCAGACCATCGACCCCGCTCCACCACATACCGAACAGGCATCGCGGTAGAGGCGTATCCGATCTTGAAGTTCGCAGCGTTCAGCTCCGGCATGTTCGTAAGCTGCTGAATGACCTGAGCGGCTTCCTGGTCGCGTCCACTCTGCAGATAGGCATACACCAGATAATCCATGGCGTGCAGCTCTTCTCCCGTGTCGCCCTGCCGGTGTGCCGCTTCCTGTGCCGCCAGATTGGAAGTGATGGAGTCGTCCCATAGCCCGAGCCGCGTGAATATATGCGACGGCATGTGCAAAGCGTGCGGCGCTGAAGGTGCAATCTGCGAGTAGGCTCTTGCCGCCGAGAGGCCCTTGGGTGCGAGTTCGGCGTTGTCGTAGGCATGGATGAGGTAGTGAGGGATTCCCGGGTGCTGCGGATAGGTCCGATAAAGCGGTTCCAGCAGATTGGCCGCCTGTTTCTGCTTGGCATGCGTCTTGTCGGCAGCAGATGCATTCGCCAGGAGTGCGAGTGCGTAAAACACCTGGGCTTCGACATCCTTCCGGTTCTCCGCAGCAAGATCTTCCATGGCGTGCTCATACTTCAACGCCCGGGTGCGGTACGGAACCGTGGCAGAGTCCTGATAGATCAAGGCCAGCGCATTGATGAATTGACGCTCGCGTTCGGAGCCCGCCGCGAGCTGCTGTGCTCGCTGGATTTCTTTTTGCCCAATCGCGATGGTCGCGGGCACAAGAGGCGGGTCCCAAAGCTGGCGAAAGTACGACATCGCCATTCCCCAATGTGCCATCGCGCACCGGGGATCCCGTTCGGCCACGCCCTGAAATGCATTTTCGGCGGCCGTGTAAGTGAAGGAGTGAAGCAGAGCTACGCCGCGATCGAATTGCTCCTGAACCGCTGGGTTGCAGGAAATCGGAAACGATACCTTTCCCAGTTTCTCAGGCACGCTGTGGCTGTGTGTTTCCTGCGCTGACAAGAAGGGAAAGATGAACAACAGGGTGAGCAGTATCCGCCATAGATCGAGCATTCGCTATCTCCATAGGCGCGTGGCGCTCTGTGACTTCCGAATTCTACATGGAAGCTTGAGGGAAGATCTCCAGCGTAGGTTCACTGATTAAAGTCTCCCTCCTTGGCCAGGTTTTCGAACCGCGTGTAGCGCTTGACGAATGCCATCTTGATCATGTCGGTGGGGCCGTTGCGTTGTTTGGCGACGATGAGTTCGGCCATGCCCTCGAGGTCGGGATCGTCTTTCTTGTACACCTCTTCGCGGAAGATGAAGGCCACCACGTCGGCGTCCTGTTCGATGGAGCCCGATTCGCGCAGGTCGGAAAGTTGTGGCCGATGATCGCCGCCGCGGCTCTCGGGGGCGCGGCTCAACTGCGACAGCGCGACCACCGGGACCTTCAACTCCTTGGCCAGCGCTTTCAGCCCGCGCGAGATGGCCGAAACTTCCTGGGTCCGGTTCTCGAAGCGCTTGCCGCCGATGGGCACCGCCGACATGAGCTGCAAGTAATCCACGATCAGCAGATCGAGCCCTTCGGTCTGCCGCAAGCGGCGGGCCTTGGCGCGCATCTCGCTCACAGAGAGTCCTGGCGAATCGTCAATCCACAGCTTGGAATGCGAGAGCTGCTCGGTGGCGCGCGTCAGCTTGCGCATGTCTTCCTTGGTGAGGAAGCCCTGCCGCAAATCTTTCGAGTCCACCTGCGCGTGCGACGCGAGCATCCGCATCAGCAACGCCTCACGCGACATTTCCAGCGAGAACACGCCCACCACTTTGCCGTCGAGCACCGCCGCGTTCTCGGCGATGTTCATGGCCAGCGCGGTCTTGCCCATCGAGGGGCGCGCGGCGATGATGATCAAGTCGGAAGGCTGAAGCCCGCTGGTCAGCTTGTCGAGCAGCGTGTAGTGCGTTGCCAGGCCGGTGATTTCCTGGCCGCGCGCGTACAACTCCTCCAGCGAGCCGAACGAACCTTTGATGATGGACGGGATGTTCATGAATCCCTGTCCAATGCGGTTCTCCGAAAGCTGGAAGATGGCCTGCTCGGCCCGGCCCAGCACTTCTTCGGCTTCGTCGGAATGCTCGATGGCTTCGGCAATGGCGTTCTGCGACAGGTTGATGAGGCCGCGCAGCAGCGCCTTGTTGCGCACGATGCGTACGTAGTGCTCGATCGAAGGCCGGTCGGGCACGCCATCGATCAGCGACGACAGGTACGCCACCCCGCCGATGGCTTCCACTTCTTTGCGGCGGTCAAGTTCCTCGACCAGCGTGATCATGTCCACCGGACGGCCCGACTCCTGCAAGTCGCGCATGCGGGAATAAACGCGGCGATGTGCGTCCAGAGAAAAGTCGTCAGGCGTGAGATTTTCAGCGGCTTGATCGTAGAGCGAGTTGTCGAGCAGGATCGCGCCCAGGATTGAGCGCTCGGCCTCCATGCTGACGGGCAGGCCGCGTTCCAGGCTGTAGTCGGTGGTTGCCATCGGTGGGTGCAATCAGAGTAGACAGAAGAGCAAATGCACGCAACGGCTCAGTTGAGAAAAAACTGGTGTACAGAAAGATTCCTGAGCAAATTCCTGTACAAAAATATGTGGCGGCTGTGGAATTCGAGGAGGAATCTCAGACAGGAATGATTTCACGAGCGGCGAACGGCAGGTCCCTCCACTCGCCCGCCGCGGCGGGCTCGGTCGGGATGACACCCTGGAGTCAATGAGGTCTGAACGTTGGCCACTGGCAACTGACTACTTCTCCACAGCCGTTAACCACTTTGTTACTACCGCGAACACTTAGTTCAAGTTATGCTCGCGGCTATGGCGGTGTCGGTCACGGTGCTGGCGAGTGGAAGCGCAGGCAACTGCACCGTCGTCTCCAGTTCCCGCACCCGGCTGCTGGTGGACGCCGGTCTCTCCTGCAAGGAACTTCTGCGGCGCATGCTATTGTGCGGGCAAGACCCGCACACGATCGACGCCATCCTGGTCACGCACGAGCACAGTGACCACGTCGGCGGGCTGCGCGTGCTGGCCAAGCGGTTGAAGGTGCCCATCTACATTACCGGCGAGACCTATCAGGCGTACCAGAAGTTTGCCCGCGATTGCAGCGGCAAACGCGTCAGCCTCGAGCGCGGCGAGCTATTCCGCTCCGGCCACGCCTTCGAGATTGGCGACATCACGGTGAAGCCGTTCACCATTCCGCACGACGCCGTGGACCCGGTGGGGTTCACCTTCCGCAGCGGCGGCATCAAAATCGGCGTGTGCACGGACCTGGGCTATATGCCCGCCAGCGTGCGCGATCATCTGCGCGGTTGTCACGTGCTGATGATCGAGTCGAACCACGATCTGGAGATGCTGCGCGGCGGCCCTTACCCCTGGAGCGTCAAGCAGCGGGTGATGAGCCAGGTCGGCCATCTCTCCAACGGTGCGCTCGCAGAATTCCTTATCGGCGACTATGATGGAAGTGCCGAGTTCCTCATTCTGGCGCATCTTTCGGAGAAGAACAATCATCCGGAGATCGCCCGGATGACAGCCGAGCGTGCCTTGGGCGAGCAGCGCAGCTTGTTGCGCAACCGGCTGCTGCTCGCGGCGCAGCATGAGCCGCTGCCTGCGGTCCAACTGTAGTTTCCGCCCTGCGTGCCCGCTGCGGCGGGGCAGGGTTCGGCGGGATTGATGACACCATGTACTGACCGCGTCATCGGCAAAATCCTTGCCGGCTGGCGCTACGACATCTCTGGTCTCGCTCCCGAAATGCGCGGTGACTACGAGGCGCACCTGGTGGAGTGTGAGTTCTGCCGCTCGCGGCAGCGCCTGCATCGCGGCATCGATATCGGGCTCATGGCGCTGGCCTCGATATCCATGTTCGTTTTTCTCCTCGCCTATGGGGTGATTCGCCACTTCAAACCAAGCCACGCGTTTCTGCTGGAAATCGGCGCGCTGGGCGGGTTCCTGCTCTCCATGCTGCTGTGGCTGCTGGTCGCCGTTGCGACCCCGGCCCCGCTGGTGGTGAAAGATGTTGCTTTGATCGGCGCCCGCCGCGGACTGGAAAAGCTTCCGGAAGAGATTCGCGACCGCATTCCCGAAGACCTGAAGCTAAAGATTTCGGGACAGAGCTAGGCGGCAAGAAAAGGGCAAATATCGGAAGGTCTCCTCCGCTACCCTTCAGAGCATTCTCTGAAACTCTTCCACAGTAAGACCTAGATCCTCAATAATGCCTCGCAGCGTTTTCGGCTTGAGGTCTCTACCGGCGTGCATCGGAATGACCACACGGCGATGGTCCTCAGAGCACACGTAAATCGCGTGACTGCCCGTTTGGCGGCGGAACTTGAAGCCGAGCCGTTGAGCGATACGCGCAACCTCTTTCTCGTCACGGCCGGAAGTTTCGGACTCACGCGGTAATCTCGATCGGCGCGATAAAAATGTCCTCTTGAGGGATTGGAAGCCCATCTTCGATCAGGCTATCTACATAAAGTTGAATCGCCTCGCGAATGCGAGGGATGCCCTCTTCGACCGATTCACTCTGGGTGTGGCAACCCGGTAACGTCGGACAGAAAACGTGGTACCCTCCCTCGTCCTCCTTCTCGAAGATGACGGTGAACCGGTGCGTTGCACTGTGCGGCTGTTCAACAGGCATGAAACGTCTCCCCTCTCTTGACGCGGCGCTGTATGCCATTGGTCCGAAACCGACTAATTGTACAGCCCTCAGGACTGCTCATCGCGGGTCCGCGACATTCTCTGCCGCCGACACTTTGTAGTCCTGATAGCGGATGGTGAGCACCGCCTGGCCGCCAAGGCGAACATCGGTGACCGTGCGGTTCAACGCCGGCAGGTAGAAGCCGCCCACTTTCTTATACTCGTGATCGATCACCGAGCGCTTGGTCCAGAATGACGGGTTTTTCGCCGGTTGCGCCTCAATCCGCGTCACCGCAAAGTCGGTCGCATCGATCCACACCGTTCCCCGGTACAGATACTTATTGTCACGCAGGGGCGCGACCTGCATGACGTACAGGGGCGGGCCGTCGCCGGGCGCACAACCCAACAAGGAGAAAGTGTAGTTGGCGGTGGTAAGGGCTACCGCCGCACGATTGGCTGCGTCAGACCCGGATTCCTTTTCCGATTCCAATAGGCGGTGGAGGACGCGGCTAAGGATGAGCTTGGAGCCGGATTCCGATTCAATCGTGAACTGCTTCGTGCCCGGCGCGGTGTAGGAAACCTTCACCTGCATCTCGGCGGCGAGCGACGAAGGAAAACCGGTGTAGTGCAATTGGTAGTTGCGTGTCGCCTGGAAACTGAGCAAGTCTCGCGCGCGCTCGGCGTTGCGGCCCATCAAGCGCGCGACCACATCGGCAACGGCCAGGTTGTTCGCGGCTGGGCAGGGTACAGGCGCGGCCGCGGTCTCGGCGGCTGCAATGACCGATAGGAACAGTACTCCAAACCGCAGCGACCAACGGATTAAGTTTTGAATCGCGCCCGTCCTTCAACAGAATTTACTAGCCCCTAACCCCTATTCCCTGAATCTACATCTCCCACAGGCAGCGCCCTTCGCGATACATGGAGACCAGGCCGTCCTCGCTGATTTTCAGGGCCGTGCCATAGCGCGAAGCGGCGATGGCGGCGGTAGTGCGTCCGCCTTCGACCGGACGGTTAATGGCTTCTTCGCTGGAATGATGGTGCAGAATGGCGCCAAAGGCCAGCAGGTTGGCCTGGGAAGTGAGCACCACGGCGCCATCGATGCGGGCAATGTTCTCCAACACGGTAGAAGGGAAGTCGAAGATGCTCTTGTCGCGCAGCAGATAATGCAACTGGTCCTTGCTGGAAATTCCCTCCGCCACCGGCTGGTGATTCATGTGCTCGAGCAGATCAGGCTGCGACACCAGCGCCCGCGCCGACTCAGGATCGTCGAGCACCACGAACAGCGCGCCCCGGCGGCTCTCGGTAAGGTTCAGGGCCACGGCAAACAGGCGCTCCGCCAGTTCGGTATGACCGATGGCGTTCTTCCACATCTCGTAACGATAGCGCGCATCCACCAGCCGCCATTTGCCGTCGAGAAAGCGGAAGACGGGCACGCCATCGGAGAAAATTTTGACCTCGCCGTTGGGCGACAGGATGAGGCAGATATGTCCGCCGCACAAAGTGGCGCGGCAGTGGTCGCCGTAGCGTGCCGAGGTCGGCACCGGCAGCGGCATGTCGCGATAGGGCTCGGTCCATTCGTGCACGTCGATCAATTCCGCCAGCAGGCCGTCGCGGCCAACCAGGGCGAGAGTCTGCAAGCCATCGCACAAACGATGGAAACTGCGGATGGTGGTCAGCTCGTGGGAATAGCGCAGGGCCCAGTCCGGCGTCTGCGGCGGTTCATGACACGGCTCCGGCATGGAGCCAAACAGCAACACTCCGGTGGCAATGCGGCGGTTCTCGTAGGTGCTCATGCTGCTAATGCGCAACACTTCGATGGCATCGGCAATGCGATCGGGCACGCCGGCAATGGCTTCGCCGCTGGTGTGCGGAGAAGGATCGAGGAAGGCCGAGACAAACCGGTCCTCAGGCAATCCGCGGAAGAGCTGAAAACTCTGCGCCGCCAGCGCCTGGTTGGTGATCAGCTGATAGCGCGCGGAAAGCACCATGCCGATGCTGCGCAGCAGCCGCCGTTCCTGGTCCGACAGATTCGAACTTACGGTCAGCGAGTAGCCCGCCCCCAGCCACTCGAATTCGACCTGGCCTCCGCTAGGCACCGCGCCCAGCAGGCCCGGCATCCGCTCCGGGCCGCCCGCTAAGCGTTCCAGCGTCGCTCCGGGGAAAAAATAGCGAATGCCATTCTCCATCAGGTCGCCGTAGAGTCCGCTGATAAACTGGGTGCGATTTTCGCGCGGGCGAAGTGTGGCTGGGGATTTCATCGCTAGCTAAAGCTTACATCAAATTAGCGAGTGATTTTGGACTGCAGGAACGTCTGGCGGGAGTCGTTGCAGGGGCTTGGTGTTTGCGGTCGTACGGGCTGCGAGAATAGATAGCTGCCGGGCCTGTAAGCCGAATTCTGTGTGCCGCCGAAGCGGCACGACGGTCATTCCTCTGGGCCGCGCATTACTGTGCGGCTCTAGCGACCTACCCGGAAGTTGTGACGCACCGAGCCGGCACGTGCGCCCGCCGAAGCGGACGCTCCTCCCCTATTTGGTCTTGCTCCGTGTGGGGTTTTCCCTGCCACCGTCATTACTGACGGCGCGGTGCGCTCTTACCGCACCTTTTCACCCTTACCCAGCCGTGAGGCGGGGCGGTATGTTTTCTGTGGCACTTTCCGTCAACGACGCTTGAACGCCGCCGCCCGGACGTTATCCGGCACATTGCTCTGTGGAGTTCGGACTTTCCTCTGTCTGCCCACGCCACCTGCTCTCCCGCCGAAGCGGGCCGCCGAAACGGACGACCAGTGTTCGCGGGCCGGCAGCGACCGTCCGGCCCAGCAGCTAACACTGTAATTATAGATCGTTGAGAACGGATCTTTTCTTCTGCGAATTGATTACTGGTACTCTGGCGGGTAGCGGAATAGGATTTACGTCACAGCATTGCTAGGCCCTACTGGAGTTTGTTGTGCTCTCTTGCCTCTTATTCCTCGTCACCAGGGAAGTTTGCCCTTGCAAGTGCCGGGCCGCCGTAGTCACATGGCTGACGCTGGTGCTGTCCGGGGTGGCGATGGCGGCGCAACAAACCACGACTCCTGCGCCGGCTGCCCAGTCAGGCTCAGCGGCCAGCTCTACATCAACACCGCAATCTTCGCCGCCGGGCCCGCCTGCCACGCCGCAAACAATCAATGCGAATGCGCCTGAAATGTCCACGCGAGAAGAGACCTCGACCACCTTCAAGGTGAGGGTCAATCTGGTCGAAGTGCGGGTGGTGGTTCGCGATGCCTATGGAAAAGCCGTGGGCAACCTGCGACAAGAAGATTTCCAGCTTACCGACAATGGCAAGCCCCAGGTCATCTCGAAATTCTTCATGGAGCACGCAGGCGCCAAGCCAGTCGCAAAGCGCACGAATGCGGGAACAGACCCCGACGACGCGGCTCCCGGCTTACCGTTGCGTTACGTCATTTTCCTTTTCGACGACATTCATCTGAAGTTTGGCGACTTGGCACAGGTGAGAAATGCGGCTGGGCGTAACCTGCAAACCTTGCAGTCCACAGACCGGGTTGCCATCTTTACTACGTCTGGCCAGACGCAACTCGACTTCACCGACGACCGCGACAAGCTGCACGCGACCCTGAACCGCTTACAGCCGCGCCCTATCACCGGCTCCGGGGTGCAGGAGTGCCCGGACGTCTCGTACTACCTGGCGGACCAGGTACAGAACAAACACGACGCCCAGGCGTTGCAGGTTGTCGCCCAGGACACTTTGGATTGCGAATTTAACGGTGATATCAACCAGCTCAGAAGCGCGCAGCAGATGGCGCAGGCGGCCGTAATGCGCGAACTGGATCTGGGAGACCATGAAACCCAGGTTTCCCTCGCCACCTTGAAAGATGTCGTGCGAAGGATAGCCGCCATGCCCGGCCAGCGCAGCATTATTCTGGTCTCGCCTGGTTTTTATAATCCCGACCAACTGCAAGAGCAGATGGAAATTGCAGACCGAGCGCTGCATTCGGGTGTCATCATCAGCGCCTTGGATGCCCGGGGTCTGTACACGATAATGCCGGACATCAGCGCCAGTCGAGCGCCGAGCCCGAGTATTGGCGGGTTAATGATGCAATACATGCATCAGGAAGCGTTGGCGAATGCCGACGTGCTTTCCGAACTTGCCTATGCCACCGGAGGCACGTTCATCCAGAACAGCAACGACTTTGAAGGCGGTCTCCGGCGACTGGCTACGCCACCGGAATACTCTTATCTGCTTGCCTTTTCCCCGCAGGACCTGAAATTCGACGGCCGCTTTCATAATCTGAAGGTCACAGTCAAAGGCCAAAAGCTGAACATCCAGGCCCGCAAGGGCTACTATGCTCCCAGGCAGGCGACTAACGCCGCCGAGCAGGCCAAAGAGCAGATAAGGGATGAGGTTTTTTCCCAGGAAGAGTTGCACGATCTTCCCGTCGAGTTGCACACCCAGTTCTTCAAGACCAGCGACGACGATGCCAGGCTCTCGGTCCTGGTCAGGCTCGACGTCCGCCACCTGCACTATCGCAAAGCGGACGGCCGCAACAACAACAGTCTGACCGTGGTCGCGGTATTGTTCGATCGTAACGGCAACTATGTCAGCGGCAATCAGAAGACGCTGGAGATGCGTTGGAAAGATGAGACCTTGGGCAGCAAGCTGGCTGCGGGGGTGACTTTGAAAAGCAGCTTCGACGTAAAGCCCGGCAACTATATGGTGCGGCTGGTAGTGCGTGATGAGGAAGGACAATTAACGGCACAAAACGGCGCCATCAAAATTCCGTAAGTGCTCGAACGTGCTGAGGTGTTATATGCAAACTCGTCGCCTGTGGTTAGCAGCATTCATAGTGGTCATCGCCTGCATGAGCTTAAGCTTCGCGGACGTCGCCATCTTGGCGCATGCCCAGCAGACGCAACCCCAAGCCCAGCCAGGGCCGGGGCAGAACCAGGCCTCGCCTCCCGCCGGCGGTCCTATCCCGGTCTTCAAGGCGGAAACGCGTCTGGTCCTGGTGGACACCATCGTCACCGACAAAGGTGGACACTACGTCAGCGGTCTGACCGCCAAAGATTTCAAAGTTTGGGAAGACAACAAGGAGCAGCCGATCAAGAGTTTCTCGGCTGAATCCGGCTCCTCGGCTCCCTCCGAGAATCATCGCCATTACCTGGTGCTGCTGTTTGACAACTCCACCATGAGCTTCGGCGATCAGGCCAGGGCGCGCGACGCGGCGGTGAAGTTCATCGAAGCCAACGCAGGGCCCGACCGCTACATGGCAATCATGAACTTCGGGGGCACCCTGAACGTTGCCCTCAACTTCACGGCCGACGCCCAGCGGTTAAAGCAAGTGGTGCGTGGCGTGAAGTTTTCCAGCGTGTCGCCCAACGCGCAACCCCAGGAAGTTGCGTCGCTCGGCGCGCCGCAGCTAGGAAATGCCGAAGCCAATTTTGGGGCGCGCACCCTGCTGCTCGCCTTGCGCAGTGTCGCCAAGAGCCTGGCTTCGGTGCCGGACCGAAAGACCCTGGTGCTGCTGACCGCTGGCTTCCCCATCACGCCCGGCACACCCGATTACTTTGAACGGCAGTCCGAACTGATGGCGGTAATTGACGCCTGCAACAAGGCCAATGTGGCCGTCTATCCCATTGACGTTCGCGGTTTGGTCGCGCCGGGGTCCGCAACCCCTGGTTCCGCGCGTTTGCAGACCATTCCCAACGACTTGCCTGCGCGGCTTGTCACCGCAACCCTTGACTACTCTGCAGAGGACCAGGGCCAGCCCGCCCGTCTGGTTTACGTGCAGCGCGGCGGCGGGGGCGGTGGCGGAGGAGGAGGACGCGGGGGTGGCGGGGGCGGAACTGGCGGCGGTGGAACCGGCGGGGGTGGCAAGGGCGGAGGCGGCACCGGAACGGGCGGGGGTGGCAAGGGCGGTGGAGGCGGCACCGGAACGGGTGGCAATCGCGGCGGCGGCCCCTACGTCAATAACCCGAATATGTATGGCCGCAACCCCTACAGTCAGTCCCAACAACTCATTCCGACGATTCCCAATGTCGTCGAAAACCAGCAAGTCCTCTATCAACTGGCCCAAGGCACGGGCGGTTTCGTGATCGTCAATTCCAACGATCTGCTGGGCGGTATGCAGAAAATCGCGCGGGAGCAAACTGAGTATTACGTGCTGGGGTATGCGCCGCCTCCGTCTGAGGAAGGCGCCTGCCACACGCTGAAAGTCAAGGTCGAGCGCAGCGGAACGGTCTCCCGCTGGCGCAGCGGCTACTGCAATGTGCGATCCACGGACATGCTCGCGGGCAAGCCGGAAGAAAAGCAGTTGCAGGACCGCATTACCGGTTCGCAGCCGGGGACTATCGCGGCTTCCATGCTGGCTCCTTTCTTCTACACTTCGGTGAACACGGCGCGCGTGAACCTGGCAATCGAGGTCCCGCCAAACACCATCAAGTTCGAAAAGCAGAACGGCAAGCTGCACGGTACGGCCAATGTTGTCGGCCTTGCCTACAAGCTGGATGGAACAGTGGCGGCGCGATTCAGCGACACCCTCAGCCTCACCTTCGAGGACAAGAAGGAAGTGGAGGAATTCAACTCCAAGCCAGCACATTACGAGACCCAATTCGATGTCGCCTCGGGTCATTACAACTTGAAGGTGGTGTTCAACCCCCACGGCGCCGACAGCTTCGCGAAACTGGAGTTGCCGCTGGTGATTGACCCCTATGACGGCAAGCAATTCACCCTGAGTGCGGTCGCCCTGAGCAAGGACATTCACCCGGTTTCGCAGATGGGAGAGCGTCTGGATGCCGCGCTGCTCGAGGACCGCACTCCACTCGTGACCCAGGGAGTGCAGCTGGTACCTTCCGGAAGCGACCAGTTCAAGAAGAGCGATCACGCCGGATTTTATGTAGAAATCTACGACTCGCTTCTGACCAGCGCCAACCCTCCTGCCAAAGTCGGGGTCAAGATGGCCGTCATCGACCGTAAGTCCGGTGAAAAGAAGTTTGAGAGTGGTATCGCAGCCAAGGACGTGAAAGCTGGGAGTGCGCTGGTTCCCATGGGGCTGAAGCTGCCGGTGGATACACTTCCGCCGGGATCGTATCGTCTGGAGCTAAAGGCGGTGGACTCCGCCGGCAACACTTCGCCGCCGCGAAGCGCCGACTTCGAAGTGCAGTAGCGCGCCTTGAATCGGGTAGCGGACTCGTGGATTATGTGCGTGAAAAGGGAGAACTACGCCACCCAAGCAAGCCCAGACCCAGCTTGGGTGGGGCACACGGCAAGCAGGCGGCGTCGAAGGCGGCTTCTTATGTTGGTGCTGCAAAGGCTGTTTATGACTTAGGAACTGTTATCTATGGGTTTATCGTGGAATGCAAATAAATACACTTTCAGTCGCGCAGGATATCATATTTTCTTTTGTTGCCCCGTGGGCTTTTTACTTAGTCGGAATCGTATGGGCTATGGTAACGGGAGGTATAACTCCCGAGAAGCAGAAGGTTCTACTTAGCGCTACCATAGGGCTCACATGCTTCGGTCTGGTATTAACATGCGTTGCTGAGTCAGAGACATTGAAACTCTTGTGGCTTCGGGCGCCGTACCTTTTCTCTTTGCTGTATGTGGCATTCGGAACATCGGTTGTTGGAGGTACGGTTAGATTCATGATTTGGCTCTGGAAAGGCGGGTGGCCTAGGCGACCATCATAAGAAAGGGTTGTGGTTCATCAAAATTAAGCGCCGCCGAGTTTTCTATGGCGGGTGGCCCAGCCAATCATCCTGAGGGTGCCCCATCCAAGCCGGTGTTGCTTGGATGGGGATTTTTCGTTTACGTCACAACAGTCTACTACCGATACATTGTCGGATACACTCCTGGCCGCTCATTGCCGCTGTACACCATCTTGGCAAGGTGGACAGTGTACTCCGGCCTCGACACCAGCGAGGTCAAGCTGAAAACCCGATAGCCATCGCCACTGATTTCGGTGCGGCGGAACAGTCCCGGCTCCGTCTCCGTGACCTCACGGTTTCCGTGGAGCTGGTCGAGAAATAGCTGCGCCAACTTCTGATCGGCCTTACCGCCTTCGCCGACCGTTGTCAGTGAATCGGCGGCGTACGACCGGATGAGCTTCTGCCAGTATTTTTCCAGCAGTTCGGTGCTGGCGAAAACGTCGGCCCACAGGATGCGTCCATTGATGGCGACCACCACGCCTTTCGCGCCTTCCTTCTTCAACTCGCGCAGCATCCCATCGTAATCGGCAGCGACGGATTCAACTTTCTTCTGCACGTCGGGATTTTCCATTGCCTTGGCATACGAGGTGGACGCGTGCATGGAACCGCTGGCTTGCGGAACTGCCCTCGCCATGCCTGCGACCGCCGAGCCTACCTCTGCCCACACCTTCTGCTGATTGCGGTCGGCCATCGCCGGGGTGCGCACGCTGGGCTGCGCCATCTGCGATTTCATCGAGCCGAAGTGCTCGGACGAGGCCACCCAGCGTCCCGGCTCAACGCAGAACACCGACAGATCAATGGGGTCTGACTTGGGCGGAACGATGCGGTCCACCCCGATCACCCGGTCCTGCTTGCCGCCGGTCACCACCTCGCCGGCGAGCAGAAGCAGAGGATGGGCGGAATTGTTGATCAGGACCAGGCGGTTCACCGCGTCGCCGGATTGCCGCGGCGGCGACGAGCCTGGCCGCACCAATCCCCGAAGCGAACCCGCCTCGGTTACTACAACCGCGCCGGAGCGCAGTCCTTCATCGAGCGTCAGCAGGCGGCCCGTGTCGTTCTCCGCGCCTCCGACGACTGGGAAGATAGTCAGGTTTCCTCGGGTAACGGGTGACAGGACATGCAGCTCGGAATGTGCTGGGTTTCCGGCGGCAGCGAATGTTGCCGCCAGCATGGCCGAAGCGAACGACGCCAGGATTCTGAAATTCACGGTTGACCTCCGAAGACGCTGGAGCGTCTCTTCTAACCAGAGAACGCTGCACAGTGTTCTTCTTGCACCCGAATTGATACGATTCGCTTGATGGCGTCCGCTCCGGTTTCCGCTCCGCTCAATCCGCAGGTGGTAGCGATAATCGGGGAGTTCTCTGCGCATCACTATGAGGGTTGTGGCGCACCGCAGTTTGGCATGTCGCCGGCCGGCCTGGCGGAGATTCTCGCGGAAGTTGTGTGTCAATGGAATGGGAATGGGAATGGGAATGGGAATGGGAATAGGAATAACGCCGCAGCGGAAATCGCGGTGAGCGATTTTCTTGCAACCTTGCGGCTGGAAGAGTTGGTGCTGGCGCGTGCCTGCGCCGCCGGAGACAATCACGCGTGGGAAGTGTTCCTCAATCGTTATCGCGCTACGTTGTACGAGTCGGCCTACAAGATCGCGCAGGAAGAAAGCGTCGCCCGGGGCTTGGCGGACTCGCTGTATGCGGCGCTCTATGGGGTGGACGCCAAGGGACAGCAGCGGACTTCCAAACTCCGCTCCTATCAGGGACGAGGTTCGCTGCAAGGATGGCTGCGGACCGTGGTCGCGCAGGAGTATGTCAACCTGTACCGGGCCACCCGGCGCGAAACCAGTCTGGACGCGGCGTTGGACGAGGGGCAACAATTTGAGGCCGCTGAGCCGGATCTCAGCGTCACCGACCCTCGCGCCGAGACCGCCGCTGCGGAAGAGCTGGCGACGCTGGCCGCCGAAGAGCGTTTTCTGCTGGCCGCCTATTATCTTGACCGCCGGACGCTGGCGGAAATTGCCAAACTGCAAGGCGTGCATGAGTCCACCATCAGCCGCAAGCTGGAGCGGGTGACGTCGGAATTGCGCAAGCGCATTCGCAAACGGATGATTGTAGCGGGAATGTCTCCGCGACAGGCGGACGAGGCCATGCAGGACGTGGATGTCCGCGATCTGCGCGTGCCCGTGCGCGAAACTTTAAGGCAAGGAACGGAAGATTTATCGTTCTATAAAGAGAAGAGCGGGAACTAAGGATGAACCAGGAAATTCCCAAGCCGCTGCGAAACGCGCTGGCCCGGCAAGCGGTTGGCGACGTTCATCCTTCGCCTGACGTGCTCACCTCGTTCATGGAGCGCACCTTGGCTCCGGGAGAGAGCGAGGTGGTGACGCATCATCTGGCGCAGTGTGCAGAATGCCGGGAGATCGTGTTCCTGGCGAGCAATGCAGCCGAAGATGAGGTCGGTGACGGTAGGAGGCTGGTCGCCGCGGGTCGAGCGGCCACAATGCCAGTTTACGCCGCTACTTCACGCCTGGATACTGCTCGGGCTGAGGCGTCTCGCCGTAGATGGACAATTCGAACCCGGTGGGCCGTCTCGGTTGCGGCTGCTGCGTTGCTCGTCTCGACGGGGCTGGTTCTGCAGTTCCGGCGAGCCACCAACGGATATCAGACCGCGCCGCTCACGGTTGACGGCAATCGTCCCGCGCCGGCAAGTCCACAGGCGCAGCAATCCGCGGCCGTTCCAAGTTCGCAAAAGCCTGCCGCGAAGACCCCTGTTCCCGCGATACTCGCAAAAACTGCGCCGCGCCAGATAACGGCGGCGCCAGCTAAAAAGGTCCCTGAAGCAACTACGATCGCTCGTGACGCCGGCGACGCACTCCCGTCCGCGCCAACGGCGCAGCCTGCTGCGCGAGCGACGGCTTCACCAGCAACTGCCGGCGCCGCTGTCGGTGGCGTAAGCAATGCGGCGGTGCCCGAGGCCCGTCCGCAGAGTACATACGTGGAAGGTGAATCCGCGCAGAAGAGTGAAACCGCGCAATCACTGCAACTACAGCAGCGCGCTCCGCTGACGTTCGGCAAATCCGGGACGGCAATGAAAGCGGTGAGCGCGGTACGGCCGCAATGGCGCATCGGCCCCAACGGCCACCTCGAGCGCTCGATGGCTGCCAACCAATGGACTCGCGTGCTCGACGATCAACCTGTTATCTTTCATGCGGTGGCGGTCATGGGAAGCGACGTGTGGGCTGGCGGCCATGGCGGTGCGCTCTTCCACTCACCCGATGGCGGCGAACATTGGAGCAAAGTTTCACTCGCTGCAAATTCCAACGTTGAGACCGGCGCTATCGTTTTCATTCGCTTCGACGATCTGCAACACGGAATCGTGGCTTCCGACAGCGGGACACGCTGGGCGACAACGGATGGTGGAGTCACTTGGACAACACAGTGATTGCGCCGGAACGGCCCGTCGGATTGAGGTCGATTGAGACACCCGTGAAGACGCTGGTGGCGATAGCTGCTGCTGCGTATCTTTCCCAGGCTTGGGTGGCGATTGCGACTGGCAGGCACCTGTTCGGCGATGGCTCGTGGCTGCTGCTTAGACTGCTCGCCGAAAACCACATCACCCACTTAAATAACAATACTTGGAACGATTTTTTCGTCGGGCGTCTCGGGGCTTTCAGTTACCAGCAACTCCCCACGCTCTTCGCGGCGCGCTTGGGCGTTCGCAGCTTGAGGGTCCTGTCTGTTGTCTTCGGTGTGACGCTGTTTTCGTTCAAGCCGCTCAGCCTCCTACTCTGTTACCGGTTTGCCCGCGACAAACGCTATGTGCTTTTCCCGCTGCTCTCGCTCTTTGCCGGCACCATGAACAGCGAAGGCTATCTCATTTCCGAAACCCATCTGATGAGCGCACTGTTCTGGGCAGCGCTGTTTGGACTGCTATGTCCGCGCGAATTCGGGTGGTTCGATCTTGCCGCGATGATCGTCGTGTCGGCCCCGCTGGTTCTTTGCTACGAGACCATGGCGATGTTCGGCTTGGCTCTGGTGGGGGCCTGCATCTACCGGCGGCGTGCGATTGCGAAGAGCCCGCGGGAGAAATGGCTCACAGTCGCCTTCGGCGCCTGGTACAGCCTGGGAGTTATCTTCGCCATGCTGGCGATCATCTTTCCTCGCGATCCCACGCAGCGCGCGGATTTCTTCAAAGGCCTGCTGTTCATTTTTCACTATCGCCACATTGGCGCGCGAGTTTCATGGATCGTCCTCATTCTGTGCGCGCTGATCGTATTGATTCCAGCGATCTACAAGAAGACGCTCAATGTGCTGGTGGGACTTGCCGTAGCTTGCTCGTTGGCGATTCCATCTTTCATTCTTATCCATCCGGAATTGACCAGCCTCGACGAGCACATTGTTGCCAGGACGATGAACGCCAGTGTTCCGTTGGCACTGGCAGCCGCTTTTCTGGCTGTGTATTTCGGCCTTGTGCAAGTAGACACGAGGAAATACAAGCGACTGTTTGTCATCGCTGCGGTGTTAGGCATCTGCCAATCGGCTTGGAGCGTGGTTGCCAGCGCGCAATGGTCGCTCATGCTGACCGTCCTGCGCTCGGAACTGCGAACCCAAACCGGGCTGGTACCCTTCGGAGACAGTCTGCTGTCGCGTCGGACGCTGGGCGGGCAGCCGATGCTCGCCATGCATGCCGAGTGGCCGCTGATGCCGTTGAGCATTGTGTATGCCGATGAAGGCAAGGTGCAGGCCATCCTGCTGCCGCCGGGCACTTCCTTTTATCCCTTCGACCCTCGTATTCCTTCGGCCTTGCCGCACCTGCAACGCTTCCACATCGATTACAGCCCTTATCTGGCGGTCCTGCCCAAGACCAGCCCATACGAACTTGGTCAGTGGATCGACTTCAGAGATGGCGGCAACGCGGTCCCTTATGAAACCGGCGGCTGGTGGCAGCCGGAACCTTGGGGGACATGGACCACGGAACAAGCTGGGCTCACGATCGACCTTGGTGTAGCCGTGAACTCGGACTTAACGATGGAAGCTGTCGCCGCAGCGTTTGTGAGCGAAAAGAATCCAGCAGTTGATGTGGAAGTGCTGGTGAACGACGTGCCCGCCGGCAAGTGGAGTTTCCGATTCAAGAGTGGCGCGCCGGAATACCAGACCTACCGAATGGTGCTGAGCCGCAAAGCGCTGAACAAGGCGCTTCCCCTAGTCATTCGATTGCGCGTGAGCGGAGCGGGTTCGTCCGTGGCCGCCGGTTTGAGCGACGACGCGCGCATGACCGGCCTGGCCGTGCGCCGCTTGCGATTGTTGCCGCAGTGATCAGCTAGGAAATGAAAATTAACCACGGAGGCACGGAGATCACGGAGAAGAACTCTATGGAAATCGAACCTCCGTGCCTTCTGTGTCGGAGCCTGCCCTGAGCGAAGCCAAAGGGTGGTAGATGATTTTCGCCGTCTCGCTTACCGGCACGGCTAGACGGGCTGCGGAAAAAGTCGTCGTCATGGAAGAAACCGCAGATTCCTCCGGGCTGAAGCCCCTCGGAATGACAAGCACAAAGGGTTTACAACGGCGCACCTAAAGGTGCGCCCTTCAAATCGAGATGCGGTCGACTTTTTCCGCAGCCTGTTTAGCCGTGCCCTTTCAAAGCGTGCGATTCTCGGAATAGTCAAGCTAAAGCGCCGCGCGTCCCGTTCTGCCAGATCCACTCATAATCCGCTCTAGCGTGTGCAGCTGACCCCGCATCCTTTCCGCCGCCGCTTTTTGGATTGGCGGAAGCAGCAAGCTAAACTATCCTCTATGCCTGCGACGCCACGACGAGCCGCTGTGATCGGCGCAGGCCCCAACGGTCTGGCGGCAGCCATCGTCCTCGCCCAGGCAGGCTTGCAAGTGGATGTATTCGAGGCGGAGGCGCAGCCCGGCGGCGCCGCGCGCACCATGGCGCTCACCCTGCCGGGATTCCTCCACGATTTCGGTTCCGCAGTACACCCCATGGCTGCGGGATCGCCATTCTTCTCTTCGCTGCCCTTGCGCGACCATGGCCTGGAATGGATCCACCCGCCGGCGCCGTTGGCGCATCCGCTCGACGACGGTACAGCGGTGATGTTGGAGCGCGATCTTGGCGCCGCCGAAGCTGCCCTTGGGGAAGATGGCAAGCAGTGGCGCAGGCTGATGGGTCCGTTTGCCCAGCGCTGGGCTGAACTCGCTCCCGAAGTGCTGCGGCCGGTCCATTTGCTTACCCGGCATCCCCTGCTGCTCGCGCATTTGGGGCTGGTCGGATTTCCCTCGGCAACCGCGATTGCCGAACATTGGTTTCACAGCGCGAGAACCAAGGCGCTCTTCGCCGGACTGGCGGCACATTCCGTTCTTGCCCTCGACGAGCCGCTGAGCGCCTCCTTTGGGGTGATGCTGGGCGCGGCAGCACATGCCGTGGGGTGGCCCATCCCGCGCGGTGGCGCGCAATCCATCACCAACGCGCTGTGCGGATATCTTGCCAGCCTGGGAGGCACGCTCCACCCGTCCACCCGCATTGAGAACCTCGCCGCCATGGGTGACTATGATGTCACCCTCTGCGATGTGACGCCGCGCCAGTTGCTGGGGATGGCGGGCGACCGGCTGTCAACGGAATATCGGCGACAACTGGAGAAGTATGGTTACGGCCCTGGCGTCTTCAAAGTTGACTACGCCCTGTCGAGCCCGATTCCGTGGAGGGCCGCCGAATGCTTGCGCGCCGCAACCGTGCATCTGGGGGGCACACTGGAGGAGATTGCAGCGTCGGAGGAAACCATGCGGCATGGGCACCATGCCGCGCGTCCATTTGTTTTGCTGGCGCAGCCCAGTTTGTTCGACCCTACGCGCGCCCCGCAAGGGAAACATACCGCGTGGACTTATTGCCACGTGCCGAACGCTTCGCAGTTCGACATGCTTGACCGCCTGGAGGCGCAGATCGAGCGTTTCGCGCCGGGGTTCCACGACTGCATTCTGGCGCGGCGGGTGCTCACTCCGGCATCACTGGAGAGCATGGACGCTAATCTTGTAGGCGGAGACATCGGCGGGGGAGCGATGAATCTTCGGCAATTCCTGTTTCGTCCAACCCGGCGGCAATATGCAACTTCGGCCCGCGATATCTATCTCTGCTCTTCTTCCACTCCACCGGGCGGCGGGGTGCATGGCATGTGCGGGTACAACGCCGCCCGATTGGCGCTGTCGCGACTGTGACCGCTATACAGGCAGCTCGCCTTGCAGCCAGCCAGCCTCCGGCAACTTCGGTTCCGCGGTCAGGTCAAGAACAAGGTTCTCCAGGATAAGCCGCTTGCTGGGAGGATTGGAGCGCAAAGCCAGGTCGGCGCGCGCCACGCGGCGGATGGCGCTGGTCAGTTCGCGACGCGATTTGTAGCGCCGCGCCTGCCGGATAATGTCTTCCGCGGCGAACGGTGGAATGCGAAAGCCCTGCCAAAGGACCTGCCACAATGCGCGCGAGTCGCGCACGTTCCGTTCCAGGATGACCAGCATCTGGCGGAAGGTGCGCGCCAGCATGTACAGGTGGCCGATGGCCGCTTCCTCGCCATCGCCGGTGCTGAGGATAGCGTCGAGCACGCCCAGGGCCCGGGCGCGGTCGCGTGCCGAGATGGCGTCGGTCAATTCGTAGAACGACCGTTGCTTGGCAGCGAGCACCAGGGTCTCGACATCGCCCAGGGTAATCCGCTTTTTGTCGCCGACGAAAAGAACCAGCTTCTCCAGTTCGTTGGCGACCATCATCATGTCGCCTCCCAGAGAGTCCACCAACTCGCGCGCGGCATCGTTGTCCAGCGTCACGTCCTCGGCGCTGGCGGTCTCCATCGCCCATTTCACGGCGTCGCCTTCGTCCACGCGGGCGAACTCGAGCAGCTTGCAATACTCGCCCAGGGTTTCACGGATGCGCTCGTAGCGGTCTTTGTCGGTCAGGTCCATGCGGCGCACGTCGGTGGGAATGCTGATGTGATCGGCCACGAAGATGAGCAGCGCATCCGGGTTGGGATCTTTGAAGTAGTCTTCGATGGCGCCGAATTCGTCGTCGTGTTTGCCGCGCCCGTAAAGGTTCTTGACGCCGCGAATGAAGAAAACCTGGAACGGCGACATCAGCGAAGGAGTGCGCGCTTGATCGAGAATGTGCTGCAGTTCCACCTCGCTCAGGTCCATGTCATAGACGCTGAGTTCCCGCACCTCCACCGGCACCAGGTGTTGCAGGATGGCGTCGCGGCAACGCTTGCGGAAAAACGTCTCATCGCCGATGAAGACATACCCCGGCGCCATTTTGCGCGCCTTCACGTCGGCCACGAAGCGGTCCGAAGCGGCAAAACTGCGCACTTAGTAGGCCTCCAGGATGTCGCTGACCAGCGTCTTGGCAAAACTCTTGGCAATGCGGCCCAAGGCCGGCTCCTCTTCCTCGAAAAAACTGGGGGCATCCCGCGAAACCTGGTACTGCTCGCGGTAAACATAATTGGGATTCTCCCACAGCACCTTGCCCTTGCTAGTGACCAGCGACGCCTTCATCGAGACCGCCACCATGCCCGAGGAGATGCGGCCTGTGGCAGGGTCGTAGGTCATCGGAACTATGATGGCAGAGGTGACCGTGCCGTTCAGGGTGGCATCGGCGGCGCCATCCGCATTGGTGGTCACGACGCGGTAGTGGGTCCGGTCGTGTAATTCGCGAATCACGTCTTCCGTGATGGTTTGTTCGATGCGGTAGATTGAGGTTCCGTTAATGAAGGTCGGCACATACAGGGTGTGAAGGTCGGTAGGCAAGCGGGCCGCCTGGCCACCCGTGTGGTAACCGCAACCTGCGGTGACCAGCAGCAGCACAGCGATGCCTGCAAGCACTGTCCGGCGCGCGACTTGAAATGCAGTCATTGGACAGTCCCCCGCGGACGGGCGGCGATCATGCTTTCGGCGCATTCCACGGCAGTCAGGGACGCAATCCGCAGATTGTCCGATGCGGCCCATAGCCAGAAGCCGGTAGGCCGTTGCGAATCGCGACGCGCAAATACCTGGACCTGCTCCTGTCCCGCAGCATTCACGTTGCTCGGCGATTCGTCCGCGCTTTGCAGCAGGTCAACGTGCTCGCCGGAAAGCGCTGCCGTCAACTCTTCCGTCTGCGCCGCCTGCTCCAACTCAAGATAAAGCGAGAAGGCATGGCCGTGAAAGATAGGCGCTTGCAGAAGCATCAACGAAGGCACGGCCAGCCGCTCGCCCACCAGTTTGTGAAAGTGTTGCTGAATACGACTCTCCGCTGAATTCAGCGAGGATACCGCCTTTTCGCCGTAACGATCAATTAAATTGAAGGCCACTTGCCCGTCGAACACGGCCTTCGGCAACTGCTGGAAGGCGAGCAGGTTCACGGTTTGCTCGTGCAATTCGTCCATGCCACGCTTGCCGTACTCCGAAGCGGGCTGGAAGACGGTAGCGACGGCGCGCGCGATTTTGCCCACCTTCTGCGCGCGCAGCATCAACAGCGCCAGCACCACGGCAGCGGGATGAGCAATGGCCACCGGCACTGGGGTAAAGTCCACGCGCGGACCAAGGCCCAGCTCGCGCTCCACCCAGGGCGCGCGCAGCAAGACACCCTTCTCGTTCTCCAGTCCGTAGGACAGGTCGATGATGTCGCTACCCGCCTTGCGCGCCATCGGCCACGTATTACGGGTGAAGGTTTCATCCCCGGCAAAGAAGGTGAAGTCCACGTTCTCCAGGTGCTCAGGCAGGACGCTCTGGATGAAGGTGGGTTCTTCGCCCACCGCCTCAAGTTGGCCGAGCGACTCATCGTCATCGAGCAGACGGATGTCGGTCGCGGGAAAGTTGCGGTCGCTGAGGACGTCCTTCAATTCCCGACCCTTCAGAGTGCCGGCGCCTACAATCGCTACGCGAAACATAGCGCCTCAATGTCGTCCGCCGGGGAAAACACCAGCGGTGCGGTTTGGCTCATTTTCATCAAGCGTGCGTGGCCTCGTCTTGAGGTGGAGGAGGCGGCACGGTGGGCCGCCGGAATACAAACGAAAGCCGGGCCAGCACCCCGGAGAGAATATAGACCAGCGCTAGCAAGAAGAGTACATATTGCGAAGAAAACAAGATTAGCGCCATGACCAGCCCGATCACGATCATCCAGCGAAAATTCTGCGGCTGGCGGAGATTAATGCCTTTCAAGCTCAAGAAGCGCCAGGTGCTCACCATGAGGAAAGCCAGAGCGAAGACGAAGACGCCCCATCCGATGGAAAGCCACCAGTACTGCAGCGGATTCCCTTGCACCAGGTGGACGACAGCGGCGACCGTTCCTGCGCCAGCCGGAATGGGCATTCCCACGAAGTACTTACGTCCCGGGCGGCCGGGATTCGAGGGCTGGGGATTCACTTGGATGTTGAACCGGGCCAGACGGGACGCCCCGGCCAGCAGAAACACAAAGGTCGCGATGGCTCCCAACTGAATCACGCGGTTGCGAAGGTCGGGATCGCCAGCCAGCGGCAGCATACGGAAGCCCCACATCCACGCCAGAATCGCGGGCGCCACGCCGAATGCGATCACGTCGGCCATGGAGTCCAGTTCCCGGCCAAAGGCGCTGGTGGTGTTGGTCAGCCGCGCAATGCCGCCGTCGAAAAAATCGAACACAATGGCGAAGCCGATGGCCTT
This sequence comes from Acidobacteriaceae bacterium, assembly GCA_003151335.1. GTDB lineage: Bacteria > Acidobacteriota > Terriglobia > Terriglobales > Acidobacteriaceae > Bog-257. The sequence goes on along the minus strand of PLXE01000091.1, from coordinate 33,402 downwards.
GGCGGCGTGATCGAAGTGCCACGGGTCGGAAGCGGTCCCCTGGATGGCTTGCGAGATGGCGTAATACCCCGCGGCTATGTTGCCAGCCGTGAACACGGAAGGAAGGATGTACAGTCCCTTGCGCATCCGGCGCGGCTCAGAAGAATCGCCTCCCTGTAGCATCGGCTGCTCGCTCATCGCACCTCCGCGACACTCTGCCGGGAGCCGGGGTCCCCAACGATCTGGACCGCGCGGCGCTGGGCCACAGCCAGAACACTGGAGCCACCCTTCACGTGGTCGCCCACGCGCACTTGCATCTCAGCTTCAGCCGTGAAGATCACGTCGGTGCGGGAGCCGAACTTGATCAGCCCCACCCGCTCGCCGCGCGCCACATGATCGCCGATCTTCTTGGTGAAGACAATCCGGCGGGCCAGCAGACCGGCAATCTGCTTAAACACTACGGTACCCGCATCCCCTTGGACGGTGACGACGTTTTGCTCGTTTTCTTCGGCTGAAATTTGTCCCATGGCGTTGCCGAACTTTCCCTTGCGGTACTTTACGTCTGTGATGACACCAGCGACCGGGGAGCGATTGACATGCACGTCGAATACATTCAGGAAAATGCTGATCCGGGTCTGCGGCTCGCCATTTTCCGCGAAGGTGGAAATCTCCGTCACCTTGCCGTCGGCGGGAGAAACGATGGCGCCTTCGGCCGCCGGAATCGGGCGCTCGGGATCGCGAAAGAACCACAGGAAAAATGCGGCCAGCAGCAACGGAATGACCGCCAAAGCGGGCAGGGTCAACCATCCCACCAGCACGGCCACCGCGATAAGGGCCAGCCCGTAATAGATTCCGTCGCGAACCATGGGTTGTTTAGATTATAGAGCCTGGCCGTATCTCGCGTGGTGTGCTGTGAGACACACAGTAGGGAAAAATCGAAGAAACTAGACGTAGTGCGGAGCTTGAGGCAGAAGGTACAGCTAGAGCGGGGCGACAAAGAATCCGGTCTTTACCGCCGCGAGGAAGGGCTTGATGCTGACTAAACGACCAAGTGGCCGGTCCGGAACTTCTGTTCCAAACTCTCCATCTGGTCTTTCAGGCGGAGCTTCAGCTTCTTGAGTCGTACTTCCTCGAGTTTTTCATCTTCAGAAAGATATTTTTTCTGGATCAAATTATCGAGGCGCTGCGAATATTGCGAGTGCTCATCCGCCAGGCGACGGAATTCATCGTTGCTGGCAAGAAGCTGATCGCGTACCTGAGTTGCCATTCAGTGAACCTCCGGAGAGATGCAAAATGCAAACGCTAGCATAGGACCTATTCTGCTTCAAGACCAAATTGTCGCAGATTTGTAACAGAAAAACACAATAACAGCGCATCTTCTTCAGGCTGGTGGTAATAGTTGCTCCGTCGCCCGTGCGGGCTAAACCCAAGCTTTTCATAGAGTCGGCGCGCCGCCAGGTTCGATTCCCGCACTTCCAATAGCACGGAAGTGGCTCCTGCGGACTGGGCTTGCAACAGCAGCTCCCGAATTATTTTGATGCCTACCCCGCGATTGCGTTTTTCCGGGGCTACAACCACATTTTCAATTTCCCATTCGGCGGTAGCGCAACGCGCGATGACGAAGCCGATCACGCGGCCGGCCTCTGTTTCGGAAGTTGCGACCAGCGTGACTCGCGGTGGAGCTTCCGCGGCAAACAACGCGTCATATTCGCGCTCGGCCCAATGTGCCGCGGTCTCGGCCTGGCGCTCGAGCGCGCGGATCGAAGGTACATCGTCAGGAGTAGCCGGACGGATCAGCACTGCGTTTTCCTCGCCGCCGAGAATATCTCTGCGTCGGACCGGCGGATGTAATTGACGTCGATGGTGGCGGGGTCGGCAGTTTCTCCCGCCAGCAGCTTACGAATGCCGATGCGGCCAATCTCGCTCGCATTGACCGGCGCGACCAAAATGACCTTGCGGTTCTCGGCTTGTAACGCTTCGGCAACTTTCTCGTCCGCCGCGAGAAGATTGTCGCTGCCGGCCGGAGGTTGCGCGGCGAATTCGTCCAATTTCGCAATGTACTCGCTAGCCAGAGTTGCGCGGCCGGAAGCAAGCCGGTATTCGCCGACGTAGATCTCACCCCGGCCGGCGTCCAACAGGGCGACCGCGCTTTCGCCCGCTGATCCATGCGTGAGCACCATGGCTTCCAGCATGGAGACCGTCGCCAGCGGCTTGCGCAGCACTTCGCAAAGCCCTTTCACCGTGGACAAACCAACCCGCAAGCCGGTAAACGAGCCGGGACCGGAGACGACGACGAAGCCATCGACCTCCGTCTTGCTGAGATTGTTCTGCTGGAGCGCTTCCGCAATTCGCGGCAGCAATTGCGCCGAGTAAGTGCCGCCCTCGAGGGAAGTCAGTTGCAGGACTTCGAAACTATCACCATCGCCGCGGCACAGCGCGATGCTTCCCTTGCGGCCCGACGTATCGACCGAGACGATCAGCATTTCAGACGCCCACAGGAGCGTCTTCCACCAGTTCCAGCAGCACGCCTCCAGCGCTGGAAGGGTGAACGAAAATGTAGAGATGTCCGCCCGCGCCAATTTTGATCTCGTCGGAGACCAGGCGCGTTCCCGAGGATTTCAGCCGCTCGACGGTGCCGGCTAGATCGCTGATGTGCAGCGCGACATGGTGCAGTCCTTCGCCGCGTTTGGCGAGGAACTTCCCGATGGGCGAGTCCGGCGAAGTCGGCTCCAGCAACTCCAGGCGGCTTTCGCCGATCGGCACCATGGCCAGCCGCACCTTCTCCGCTTCCACCGTCTCTTCCGGCATCACTTGCAGCCCCAGCTTTTCGTAAAACTTCCTGGCCTCCGCCAGCGACTTCACGGCGATGCCGAGATGATCAATTTGATTCATTCTGGCTTCCCTAAATTGTCGATGATCTTCTCTACCAGAGAATACGGGTCGCGCTTATGTTCGGCAACTTCGGCGGCATAGCGCGTGGCCTCGCCTTCGCTGAGGTAATACGCCAGCACCCGCTGGAAAAGCGCGTCGCGCAACATCTCGGCGATGCGCTGGCGCCAGTTGTCGATGCGGCGGGCACGTGCGCGGCCGTCCTGCTGGAGATAAGCGCGATACTTTTCAATTGCCGCCAGCAATTCGACAGTGCCAGTCCCAGTGGTGGCCACGGTCTTCACGATGGGAGGCGTCCAATTGTCTTTGCGCACGGCCAGCGTCTGCATGGCGCGAATCTCGCGCTCCACCCGCTCGGCGCCATCGCGGTCCGCCTTGTTGATGACGAAAATGTCGGCGATCTCCATGATGCCGGCCTTGATGGTCTGCACATCGTCGCCCATGCCGGGCACCAGCACCACGACGGTCACATCCGCCAGCCGCACGATGTCCACCTCGTCCTGGCCGACGCCGACGGTCTCGATCATGACAATATCGCGGCCGCTGGCGTCGAGCACCGTCGCGACATCAGCAGTGGTGCTGGCCAAGCCGCCAAGCGAGCCGCGCGTGGCCATGCTGCGGATGTAAATTCCGGGATCGGCGTGGTGCGATTGCATGCGAATGCGATCGCCGAGAATTGCGCCGCCGCTGAACGGGCTGGTGGGATCGACCGCGACAATGCCAATCGTCTTCCCTTGCTTGCGGTAGGCGTGCGCCACCTGGTCCACCAGCGTGCTCTTGCCCGCGCCCGGCGAGCCCGTCATACCCAGCAGTACGGCCTTGCCACTATAGGGAAACAGCGCCTTCAGCAGTTCGGTGGATTGTGCGCCGTGGTCTTCAACAATGGAAATACCACGCGCCAAAGCCCGCGGCTCTCCCGCGCGAATTCGCCGGACAAGTTCCTGGATGTGGTTGTTCGAGGTCAAGAATTAAGTACCAACAGACAAGATTACCAGCAGGTGAAGGAGTCACGGTAAGGCCGGAAGGCAAGGCGCCAGCCTTCCTACGCTGCAACTGCCTTGGCGGCGCGGGCGGCGGGACGCGAACGCTGCTGCTCCTGCACTTGCAGCACGATGTCGGCCAAGACGATGGAGAACGCCAGACACATATACACCACGGTTTCGACCGCCGCAGGACCCATCTTTTCCAAGCCGGTCACACCCAGCACCACGCGCGCTCCTACAAAGACCCCAGGGCCCACGGCAAAGCTGCGGGTCATCCACTGACGGTGCTGCTGAATCTTTCGCTTGAGGATGAACGCAAAGGCGATCCCGGTGGTCAGCATCCACAAGCTGCCGTGCGCCACGGCGATCATGCTGAAAAAACGCGGAGCTCCCAATCGCTCTTGTAAGGCCGCGATATAGATCCCGAGCGGGCCGGCGATGAACGCGCCGGCAACGTAAACCCTTCCTGACACACGATGCAGTTTCGTATAGCGCTGGCGTAGCCGATCGGAGAACTGCATGGGGGCAAGCACAAACGCGCACGCTCCGGCGATCCCATGCGGCAACAACCACCATTTGAACGGCTGGTAGTGCTGCCACACCGGGGCGTTCGGATTCACTAGGAAGCTCTCGTTGTGGCCGAGCACATAGGCCACCATTAGCCCAAACAGCCCAATCAGCAGATACTTCGGTTTGAACCGGGACACACGTGGAACAGTCAGCGATGCAGTTGACATGGCAAGATCCCCGAGGAGATTGAAATGATTGAGCGAACACTATACACGAGTTCAGACTCAAATTGAGTGGGAATTGCGATCTCATGTGGGCCGGTACGAGAGTCGGTTCCCGCTCTCTCGGGAACACGTCGCCAGCGGCGGGAGGCGCCAGGGCTGCCGATGGGCGCGCCGGTTCAACTCTTGAACCAGGGTAGAAGTTGGTGCCGGGAGGGGGAATCGAACCCCCACGGGCCGAACGGCGTCGCTCTGGCCCGACCCGTGGGCGAAGAGCTTCGCAGTGGATTCGTGTATGCCATTCTCCTGAAGTCTGTCATCCATCGTCACAATCTCGACCCCAACTTACGAAAGTAATCCGGTTGCGATTCCAATCGCAGGACCGAGGGACAGCTCTCCGGCAAATCCGGCCCAGCTGGTCCTGCGGCGGACCTGGCTTCGTCCGAGGTGCTGTCCACTGTACTTCCATCGAGACCGTGCCGATAGGGGCCTTAAGGGAGAGAGTGTCGTGTTTGAGCGACAAGGGAGAGATGTCAGAAGGGATGGTGCGGGGCGTCTAGTCTTGGGAAGGTACGCGATCCTGGGGTCAGTTCTGTTCTTCCTGTTCCTGGCATCCCAGGCAGCGCCCGGGCAGGCCACGCCACCCGATCTTACCAAGGTGAACCTCGAAGACCTGATGAACATCGAGGTGACTTCCGTCGCCAAGAAAGAACAAAGGTTGTCACGGACTGCGGCGGCGGTCTTTGTCATTACCCAGAACGACATTCGGCATTCTAGCGCAACCAACATACCCGACCTGCTGCGCATGGTTCCAGGAGTGGATGTGGCCCAGATTAACGCCAGCAAATGGGCCATCAGCATCCGAGGCTTCAACGGGCAGTATTCGAACAAGCTCTTGGTTCTGATCGACGGCCGGACGGTGTATTCGCCCATGCTGTCCGGAGTGTTTTGGGATGCACAGGACGTGCCTTTGGAGAACATTGATCGCATCGAGGTCATACGGGGACCCGGCGCCACCGTATGGGGAGCCAACGCGGTCAACGGAGTGATCAATATCACCACCAAGAAGGCCGGCGACACTCAGGGCGGATTGCTTACCCAAGGCGTAGGGACATCCGATCGGGCGGGCGGGATTGCTCGTTACGGGGGGAAGTTTGGCAGTAATACGGCGTATCGCGTCTTTGCCGATGGTTTTGCTTACAACCACTTTCCCGGCGTAGCGGGCGGCAATGGTAACGATGACTGGACCATCGTCCAAGGGGGGTTTCGTGTCGATGCCAATGCCTCGGCTCGGGACTCCATCACAGTGGAGGGCGATGCCCACAGTGGAAATGCGGGAGAGATAGCCAGTTCGGTGGTCTCCATCTCTCCGCCAGTGAACGGAGCCCTGCCGCTCAACGACCGTTTTTCCGGCTGGAACCTGTTATCCAGGTGGAACCATGTCGTATCACCCCATTCGGAAACGTCCCTGCAAGTCTATTTTGATCGCAGCACCCGCGGCGACGGCACCTATGGTATCGGGCTGAACACGTTCGATGTGGATTTTCAGCACCATGTGGGCTGGGGTGAGCGCCACGATTTTGTCTGGGGAGGCGCTTATCGTGTGAGTTCCGATCAAACCTTGACTACACCGCGGATATCGTTCAATCCTGCATCCCGGACGACGCAGATGTTTAGCTGTTTCGCTCAAGACGAGATCGCCATCCTGGCCGACCGCGTCTACCTCAGTCTGGGCGTCAAACTCGAGCACAACGACTATACGGGTTTCGGATTGCAGCCGAGCGCTCGCATCAGTTGGACCCTAAGCAATCGAAACATGCTCTGGGCAGCAGTATCCCAGGCCGAACGAACGCCAGCGCGGAGCGACACCAACATCCGAGTCAACAGCGCCGTCCTGCCGGGGCCGGACGGGCTTCCGCTGCTCATCAGCATCTTTGGCAATCCCGGTTTCAAGAACGAGGTCGTGCGCACTGTCGAAGCCGGCTATCGGACCCAACTGACAAGCCGGTTCTCGCTGGACGCCACGGTCTTCTTCAACCATTACAATGACTTGGTTTCCCTGGAACCCGGAACTCCCTTCCTCGAGACCAGTCCGCCACCTTTACACGTCGTCATTCCGAGATTTTTTTCCAACCTAGAGCACGGTGAGACCCACGGCCTGGAAGTGTCCGCGAATTGGAGGGTGGTCGACCGTTGGAGCCTTAGCCCAGGCTATTCGTTCTTGACAATGCACATCCACCGCGATGCCTTGAGCCAAGATCTGACCACCGCCGCAGGAGCGGAAGGAGGCAGCCCGAACCATCAGGCCCAGTTGCGCTCGCATGTGGATTTGCCAGGCAAGTGGTCGTGGAATACGTCAGCCTACTTTGTGGGACGTCTCTGGGCCCAGGGGGTTCCTTCCTACACACGTCTGGATACAAATCTCACGTGGCAGCCGGCAGAAAGGTTCTCCATCACTGTGGCCGGAGAAAATCTGCTGCGGGACCATCACCTGGAATACATGGGCCCGGATTCGACGATCTTGCCCAGCATGATCAAGCGCAGCGCCTACGCCAAGATTGCCTGGCAGTTCTGAAAAGGTGAGTGCAATTGAGTCATACGGCCAACACGGGACTCTGGACAGGTGATTAGGAAAGCGAATTCCGGATTGTTTGCCGCCCTGCGGGCCCACCGGCTCGCGCTGTGGTCGGTGGTCCTGTTCGCCGCGGTATTTCAGGCAACCGGCCCGGGAACAGCGTGGGCACAGTCAACGATAGATGAATATCGCATGAAGGCTGCGTTTCTTTTTCATTTCGCTCAGCTGGTGGAGTGGCCCGCCGACACTCCTGCCGACGGCGGCAATTCTCTGATCCTGTGCTCCTGCAGCAAGAGCGTCCTCCTGAACTACTGATCCTGGACTGGGTGATGCCGGGAATTGATGGCTTGGAGCTATGCCGCAGAATTCGAGAGCGCCAGACAACTCCTTACCAATACATCCTGCTAGTCACGGCCAAGGACGATGCAGAGGATGTGGTCACGGGCCTGGAGGCAGGGGCGGACGATCATTTGACCAAGCCATTCGACCGCAGCGAACTGCGGGCGCGGCTAAGAGTGGGAAGACGTATCCTCACTCTCCAGAAGGGTCTGATTCAAGCCCGCGAAGAGCTCCGCTTTCAGGCCACTCACGACGTACCTACCGGAATTTGGAACCGGGGTGCACTGCTCGACCTGCTGCAGCGTGAAATCGAGCGCGCGAGCCGTTCCCAAAGCCCAACCGGTCTTTTGATGCTTGACCTGGACCACTTTAAGAAGATCAATGACACCTACGGACATCTGGCTGGCGATGTGGTCCTGAGGGAAGTTGCACGCCGCATCAGCGAGGTTGTCCGTTCCTATGACCTCGTGGGGCGCTACGGAGGCGAAGAGTTCCTGGTTGTGCTGCCCGGCTGCGACAAGAACCAAGCCCTGCAAAGCGCGGAAAGAATTCGAGCGGTAGTCGCCGAACGCCCAGTTCTGGCAGCCGGCGCCGAAATCCTGGTCACGGCCAGCATCGGGGTGACGGTTACGACGGCCAGCACCGTCGCTGAAAAAGAGATTTTGGCAATCGCCGATACTGCCTTGTACGCGGCTAAGAGTGCTGGGCGAAATTGCACGGCCGCACTCTGAGGGGCGAGGTCCCGGATGCATGGTCGGCGACTACGAAACTGGAATCAGGCCGACAACTTCAGTCTCCATGGTCCATAATCCTAGCCACAGGACGTGTTTGGCAGACTCATGCACTGAATCTGTATGCGGCAGCAGATAAGGGCACAAATTGGGCACAAGGAAGAGATTTCGGCAAAGACTCCCGCATCCCGTGCGGTGAACTAGCGCCAGCTAGACAGTGATACTAAGGGTTTAGGACTGGTGCCGGGAGGGGGGGTCGAACCCCCACGAGGTGATAAGCCTCGGCGGATTTTGAGTCCGCTGCGTCTGCCAGTTCCGCCATCCCGGCCTAATCGGAAGGTTGTGATACAGCTTAGTTTAGCAGCTTTGCGTTTGCAACCCGAGTCTGTACTGGGGTTGATTTCGTGACTGATTCGTGACTGATCGCTGCGATTTCGACCGCAACGGTCTCTCGTTGCTTGCGGTCGACCTCCAACTTGCGAACCGCATCTACAATGTCGTTTTCAGTGATAATCGCGTACCTGTCGAACACGCTACGAGTCCGCCATCCGCCAATCTGCATAATGACGTTCTCTGCTACGCCCGCACGCCTGAGATTGCGCGCAGCGGTACGCCGCAGATCGTGGAACAGCAGACCCGGAGAGCCGGCAGCCTTGCAGACTTTCACCCAAGTGTCGCGGAAGTCTCGTACCGGCTTCCCATTCTCGCGGGTAATCACGAAATCATCGGCAGACTTTCCTTGAACACACGCGGCCAGGAGTTCACAGAGGGTTGATTGCGGCTCAAATGTCACGACGCGGCCCTGTCCGTTCTTTGTCGTGCCCGGATCAAGCCGGATCGTGTGTGCGCCGATGTCAACGTGACGAACGCGCAGCCCTTTGACTTCGCTTACCCGCCATCCATAGGTGCAACCGACTTCGTACATCGTCCGCAGCCACAAACCGACAATCGCGCACTGGGCGGCCAGAGCGTCGCGCTGTGCGTCGGTCAGAAATCCCGTGCGGGCGTTGTTCTCAGTCAGTTTCGGAAATGCCGGAGTGCGGAGCACCTTCGGCGGAGTCGCCTGTTGGGCCAGACGAAACATCCGCTTGAGTGCAGCTAACTCGCGGTTGATAGTCGCGTTTGCAGCCCCTTCTCCTTGGCGCGTATCAATGTACCGGGCAATCAGTCCGCTCGATACGTCAACCCCCCTCGTCGCAGCAAAGAACGGCTTGAGATGCAGGCTCCACCGAGCTTCGGCATCGTCACGTGACTTCCGATTGTTGATTCGGTACTCGCGGAGAAAGTCGTCTGCCAATTCGTCAACGCGGACCCGCTCAACATGCAATCCGGGGAATGTACCCGTGACGAGTTCCGCGACGCGCTGTTTTAACATCCGCTCCGCTTTCCGCTTGTTGTCTGTGTGAGTGGACTCCCGGAAGTCCTTGCCGTTCCGTGAATACTTGATCCACCAAACGGAACTGTCCGGGCGTTGATAAATGCAGCCTGTTCCCTTCGGCCTACTCATTTCGTACCACCTTTCTTTTGCGCTGCGCGCCTCTTCTCCTCCCGGGCAGCAACGGCTTTCTGGGCAATTTGTGAACGCTCGGCTGCGCTCAGACTTGCGGCTCTGGCCTTACCAGCCTTGCTGGCAATCTCAGAGCGTTCCGCTTTGGAAAGAGCGGCCGCCCTGGCCTTACCGCCCATGCTTTGCAGCTCGGCTGCCGTGAGTGGTTTCTTCTTCGACATTTGCACTAATTACCTCCTTCCATGCGAATCTTACTTCCTAGAAAGAAAGATGTCAAGAAGACGCGCAAAACCGAAGAAGTCAAATGCTGCAGATGCGTTTGTGCCGTTCGGCCCAACTGTCGAGGTCTCGCACGTCGAAAAGGAACGGGGAACTGTCGTCTGCTTGGACTACTGGCAATTGGCCGTCCGCAACTAGGCTGCGCAGTTTCCATGCGCTGAGCGACAAGTACGCGGCTGCCTCTCGCGTGCGCAGCAACCGCTTTGCGCGGCTGACCGGCATGGACGGCAAATCGGCGTATTCACGGCGTGCGAAATCAGTCACGATGCAGTCACACCCCTTTGTAACGTATTGCCGTGTGGCGACTTGCACCGACGCAGCGGACTAACAATCCTGCGCGTTTCATCCGAAGAGGGCCGAGTTTCGACGAACAGGGCCGCTTGCGGGACGGTGTGGGAGGGGTGCGGTATGCGTCGCACTACAGTTCCATCAAAATCGAACATGGCCCTTAATCCGAGAACAATCATTGCGGACGCTCCTGGCCGTGTCTTACCTGTTGCCAAGCAGGGCCAGCCTTTGAGACTGGCCCCGCCTTCGGGGTAGTTATGCTTTTGGTCGAAATGCTCACTACCCAAACTCGTCTTGCGCGCTTTTCTTTTTGCGGCGCCTTTTCCCCTCTTCTGCCAAGGGGGTGTTAGCAGTGTTGCTGTGTTGGTCGGTTGTAGGTGTTGCCTGTGTTGAAGTGTTGAAGGGTACAGTGTTAAGGGGTTGAAGGGTTCGCACAGCTTCTGGATTCGCCTTGCAAGGATGAATCTCGCGCACGATGCTGTACCAGTGCTCTAACGGGCGGGGTCTGCCCTCTCGATCCGTTTTCACCGTTACAACTTCGATGTCATACAGAATCCCAAAAAAAACCTCCATGCCCGCCTTTGCGCCTGGAGGCTGTCCGCCGTTCACCTCCACAAAGAGACGCCGAAAGCGGCTCTGTGGCCCAGCGTGGGGGTTCTGTGGGTCTTTGCCGAGCCCGAGGAAGCAGCAGAGTCGTCCTGTGTACGGGCGTCCCGCATAGTCTTGCGGCTCAAGCACAAGCCGCGCAATCCACTTCTTCCACTGCCGCGCCCAGGCAAATGTCGCCTCGGGACAGACAGCGACATACCAGCCCGGATCTAGGAGCGGAAACGGTTCACTGAGGGTGATGGACGGCTGTTTCACTGCTGCTCTCCATCCCGCTCAGGGTCAAAGAGCAAGTGATAGCGGGAGTGCAGCACTCCATCAACGCTTTCCAGTTCGTTGATCACTCGGAAACCGCGATTACGGATTTCCTTCATTCGAGCGCCGTGCTGCGCAATACCGAGACGCATGATTTCGGGCAGTTCCAAAGCTCCAAGCAGCGCGGCCAGTCTGCGGTTGGAGAGTCCTGGATTGGCTTGCGCGGTCTCGTAGATTTCTTTCTTCTTCTCAAACGAGAGGGGGGTTGGCATAAGCCTCCAATACTGCGAATTTAGTGCGGACAAGGATGGCGGGGCAATACGGTGGGACTACCGTGGGAGCACGGTGGGAGCATCCCGTTACATGCGGCGATGGCGGGCCGCGCGCGCCTCGCTTGGCCGGACTTGATTTCTTTGATTGATAATCAAGTTTTTCAACTCTGCCTAATCGCGCCGATCTCATTCTCAGACCGCAACTTATGCGCTACTGCGAGCGCCTTTTCGTCGGCCACAAACTTGATTCTTTGATTGTTTCTCTGCACCGTTCCGCCGGATGCTGGTCGCGCGCGAGCACGGAAAGGAGGCCGTATCGGAGGCCCTCTCAGCGCGGTGCGGATCGGCACCCAGATAAGGGTTTCGCAACACGTCGCCCCCGCGCGTAAAGCTGGACGGCGTAGCGCATCCTGGCCCCGGTTTTTCCTCGGATTTCTAACATTTCGTACAAAAACATGACATTTTGTCGATTTCCCCGACTTTCCGGCATCGCCTGCCTCGCGCTACCGGCGCGCATCCCGGTAGGTAAGTCATTGGTCTCCGGTAACTTGCAGCCCGACACGAAGCTATCACGGGCACCCTACTTTTCCGACATTTCCGACAAAAACATGACATTTTCCGAAAAAAGTAGGCTCGGTCGGAAAAAGTAGGATTAGCCATTAGCCCCGCATTGTCAGTTGGTTACGCCACAGCCCAAATGTGACGGGTACCGAAGCTGTACTACCTGCACTACCTTTCCCTACCTTATGTACTACCTTTCCGGGCGGTGGGTGCAGCCTCATGCCGAGGGCGAATTGCGGCAGTGAACAAGGCAGGAATATTCACTTGACACAGACTCTAGCCGCAAAAAGCACAGCCCGTGAGGAGTCACGGGCTGAGACTTACCCACAAGCGCGGTCGCGCTGGCCACCGCCTGCTTTGCCAGACCGAAGTCCATCAGCTTGGCCCCGGTCTTGGTCAGCATGATGTTGCCGGGCTTCAAATCGCGGTGCACCACGCCGCTGCGATGGCGCGGAGAGCCGGGCCACTCCGCGCCAAGTGCTACCGGAATGACCCCTGCGGTAATATAAAGGAACCCTACGAGCAGTTGGACGGCTACTAACCTCCAGAGTACGGCCCACCACTTTCCTTGGACAAGCAGTTTGCTCCGTCGCAGAGCCGCACTGCCTGAGACGCCCTCGGCCGTGGGCAACACAAACGATAGTGAAAACCAGACTGAGAAAATGACGCCGGGAATAACTAGCAGGAGGCCCCTAGCCTACTTAACTTCCGTGTCCAGTTCTACTGCGGTCGTCCGGACGCATCAACTCAACCTTTTGCAGACAGGCGCGAAAAAGGCAGCGGACCTCCCGGCTGCGATGATTCCATTGGGAATCATTGTCGGCCGGATACGGCTGGAACGAAGAGAATGCGCAGGTGGTCCCCGGACTTGACCTTCTGCGAGACATACTCCGCCCCATCTTCTCCCGTCAATTCCAGGTGGCACTCCATCATCTCACCGGGTGTGCGCACCATGGAACCGTCACGTGCCATCGGGGCGTGGCTGAAGCCCCCGATCGAGTAAACTCCCTCCTTCTGAGCTGCGCCCAAGAAACAGTCGGAATGCACAGCGCTCCCCTGGAAGGCGATGGCGCGGACGCCGGCGCGGTCGGATTCGATGGCGCCGTCGCTGGCAACGTTGATCACGACCGGATCGAGAAACTTGAGGCCCAGCAGCTCGTTGAATCCAACCCCGGCATCAATCTTGATCGTGATGTTACGGTCGCCCGGCGAGAACTCGGGAAGGGCAAGGTCGAAGACTTTCCCGGTGCTATCTTTCCAATCAAACTTAGACCGGGAGGTGGCCACCTCCATTAGCGCAAACTCGGCTCCTTCCAGAGCGGTGATGTCGCTGTAGAAACCGTTTTTCGAGTGGTGCAGTTCAACCATAACGTTCTTGGTGGCGCCCTGCTTCTGGACCGACGAGGCAGCCACAACATAGGATTGCGAAGCCGCTGGAAGCCTGCCCACCAACAGGAATGCGATTATCAGCGCTGCAAGGCGCGCACGGCGACTGATTCTTAGGGTTGACATTGTTCCTCCTTGTGCCTGGCGACAGTGTTCTATGAGGACCCGCCTAGCCGTTCCCCCTGGGTGCAGCGAAACTCGATTAGCGCTTCCCTAGCGCTGTGGCCAGTTCCTGGACATCGAACGGCTTTACTTAATGAGATCCAGCAGACCCTTTCTTGTTAGGGACACTGCGGCCTTTATTGGGACACTGTCCCCCTGTTTGACCGGGGACATGGCGACCAGCTGTGCCTCAAGTTGTTCCGTCTCCATCCGGTCGGCGTAACGGCGCAAGAACTCAACGATGGTGCCGCGATCGGAGGTAATCAGGTCGAACACTCTCTGAGCAGAGGACACCTTGGATTTCGGACCCAATTCGGCAATGCCGAGCTGGGTAGAAGCCTTCGTAGATCCCCTGGGTCGAAGAATCAGAACCTTTCACGTGGTCTCCTTGTCGGGATCGGCCGGTGGCGTTAGACGAAACGCCAAGCTTCCGCCGCCGTTGAAGAAACTGAGCGCCGACTCAAAGTCCTGCTCGGACCATTTCTTGCCACTTTGGCCGGGGAGCACACACCCCCAGAGCAACAACGCCACCAAAGCCGTGTCCACTAGAGCTCGACGCATCATTTGTGTTTCCTCCTATAATAGTAGCGGAACTTGCTCTTCGGCCTTAAATTCCAGGGGAGGATAGTCCCCGATAAACAGCGTGAAATTCAGTGTCTGTCGAGGCACGGCGGCAGCCAGTTTGATATCGCTGTTTTTCCACTCCGGAATAAGATTGCCTTTGGCGTCGTACGTCTTCTTTCCCCCCCCGTAAACCATTGCGCTGAAGTCGTAGCGTCGCTCTCCTGCCTTTAGGTACGGTTTCTTTGTCTTACTGATGGTGGAGAACTCGTCGCCAGAAATCCCGCCAAGGCTCACGACTACAATGAGGTGCGTTTTCGGATTCTTAGGCGTAAGCTTCGGGGGATTGGTAAAAGGAATCTCAGGATGCTCATTAGATTCCTGATAACTTTCGCCACGTTTCGCCGAGAGAATCTTGAGCGGAGAACTCCTAGCTAGTCTGAGAAAGAATCTCGACTGTTAGGCCAGCCAAGACGGCCCCGCAGAAGAACCATAGTGCGACTCTACGCCAGATCAACATAACTCCTCCTCCCTTACACCCTGTCTTGTGGCCCCACGCCGCGTTTTGGCCTACGAGGAATTGAGAGCCCTTCATTCCAGCTTCAGAGTCTCCAAGATGATATTGAAACACGCCTTGTCTACTTCCTCGTACCTGTCAGCTCTGGAAGTAAAGGTGATGGCTATCTCTCTCCCACCTTTACCGGTCCGTAGTTGTTTCTGGCGCAGACGGACCCCGTCCGGACGGGTCCACTCATTGACGTACTGAAGCGCGGCCATGTCCGACAGTGGTCCTACGCTGGCAGATACCTTCCGGAACCCCGGCCGACCTGAGAAATCTCGATCTAACTCTTTCAAAAACTCTCCGTAGGCTTCCTTGGTAAGGTTCTGAGCCGCAACTGGAGACAGCACCTGCACGTTGACGTTTTGCGTCCAGTCCTTGGGGTCGTAGAGAACGGCGGTCAGATATTTCGAGGGGCTCGCTCCCATAACCCGGTTTGCCTCGGCCGGCGTGATCTGCTTCCATGCGGCTGGATAGCTGAACGACAGTCTGTTCGTCGCGTCGGAGTACTTCTGCAGGCCGTTGGCCGGCGATGCTTTTGATGGACCCACTGTCCCAACACCCGCCTCCGAAGGAGCAAACAGGAGACTTGATACATCATCATCTTCGTAGGCATCTCCGCGCAGCGAGCCGCGCAAGCTCCGAGACTTCAGGTCCCAGAGATTGACGCTGCCGCTCTCGTCGCCGGCAGCCAGCGTGTTGCCGTCCGGAGTGATTGCCAGGGAGAAGATGTCGGCCGTGTGACCCGTCAGCACGGTCGACAGCTTCCGCTCCGCCAGCGACCACACGCCGATCGTGTTGTCCGCGGAACCGGAGAGCAGAAGGGCACCGTCCGGGGTGATCGCGAGGGCGTTGACTCCTTCCTTGTGGCCCTCGAGAACTGTGATCGGCCTGCCCGTCGGCAGCGACCAGAGCCGAATCGCCGGCTCTGATTCCGAGGCGGACGCGAGGATCGAGCCGTCCGGCGTAATGGCCAGCCCGTTCACCAAGTACTTCGGAGTCGCGAGCTTGCCGATCGGCTTCGCTTCGGGCAGCGACCAGAGCTCTATGGACCCGAACGATCCGGCGACCAGGATCTTGCTGTCGGGTGTCACGGCCAGGGACTCGACACCGGAGCCGGCTCGCAATTTCGCGAGAACCCGCCGCTCGGGAAGGCTCCACAGCTTGATCGTCGCGGTTCCGTAGCCGACCACCAGAACACCTCCATCCGAGCTGATCGCCATGGCCGTCGCGCTGCCGTCCTCCGCCTCGAGCTCGCCAGACGGCTCGGCGGACGGAAGCGACCAGAGTCGAATCGCGTCGTTGTGGCTCCCGGTGACCAGAGTCTTACCGTCCGGCGAGATGGCGAGGCAGTAGACGTTGCCACTAGGGATCTTCAACGTCTTGATCGGCTTCTGATTGGCCATCGACCAGACCTTGACAGTCTTGTCCCACGCCGAAGAGACCAGCGTGCTCTGGTCCGGCGTGATCGCCAATTGCGTCACGCGGTCGGAGTGCGCCCTTGTCAGGACGCCTGGTGGAGCCGCCATCGCAGCGGCACCCGACGTCGTCGGCGCCGCACCGCCCATCGTCCAGTTGAGCTGCGCCACCGGCTGCTCGTCGATCATCAATCGGAGGCGGTAAGGACCATCGGCGAAGAGGCCCGATGGCGCTTCGAGATCCTGCTTGAGCGTCAGCTCTCCGGTCTTGCGGATCACGGATCGGTATCCGGCGACCTGCAGTGGTCCCGATCGGGTCTCGATCGAGAATCGAATGCTGGCCGGAGGAACGCCCCGGTAGGTCAGGACCAACCGCAGCTGGAGCTTTCCGAGGCCGGAGGGAAACGTCTGCGGCAAAGGTCGGCTCGAGTCGAGCTCCTTGAGGATCTCGGCCACCACCAGTTCGGAGACTACGATACCGTTCGGTGGCGAAGCGAGGGTCTCCAGTCGGGGAGCTTGGGCTCCCGGCAGTTCTTGGGATTCAGGATTATTGTCCGTGCCTTTCTGAGCTGTAACAGGCAAGCTCATAATGACAGTTAGCAACACTATGGAGAACACAGATCTCTTTTTCATGACTTTTTTCCCAAACTTACTTCGCTTCGAAACTGACAAGCACATTCTCGCCAGAACCCTTCATTACATACTTGACGAGCCCAACTTGGTCTCCCGTCCAGCTCTCAATTGTGTATTGCTGGGCGGGAGGCATCTTCGCATTGGGGTGGTACTGAGCTCTCGTCAGCCAATCTCGCACGAGCCAATCTCACCGGCGCAATCCTTTCCACGGCTTACCTGCGTCGAGCAAATCTATTGTGCGGATTGGGGAAGGGTAGCCGACAAGCCGTCCGGAACTGGGTCCCGCTACGTCCCACATGCCTTATCGAAGCATGACCTTTTTCCCTTCACTCAGCACTTTCAGGCGGGTCTTCTTAGCCCGCAATCCGTTGTATTTTGTGCCATAACCAAAAGCTAATTAGGCTGCCGAGGTCTCTCGAACACAAGCTGATACTCAGACGTCGAAGCGGCGTGGACAGCCACAAACGAGTTGCCTTCCAACTCTTTCGCCGCAACCGGGACCCACTTCCCCTCGCTGTCGGATGTGACGAACGAGTGGGCTTCCAGATCCTCTCCCGGGCTGCCTGGCTCCATTTTGATCACAAAGTACGAATACCCGCCTTCCGGACTGTCCGGGTACTTGACCCACAGGGTGCTCCTAAGACTGTCCATCGCCACCCAACGATATCCACCGGACTCGGCCTCCTGCAGTTGCCGAACCAACGTGGAGATGCGCCACGGCGCGATCAGCTTCAAGGAGACCTTTTCGGGAGCCATCTGCGCATCCCTCTCGAGAATCGCCTCTCCGGCGATGACCGCGTGGAACGTCTTCACCGGACGATAGCCCTCGGCGGCCACTTCTTCCGGATGGCGCGTGAGGCGGTAGGAGAAGCGCGCCTCCGGTTTCACGCCTGCTGGCCGCGTCATGACGGCGCTGAGGCCCCAGAGGTTGTCGCTGATGCCCGCGAACCGGAATCCTTCTGAAGCGGCTTGCTGAAGTCCCTTTTCGAGGGTGGAGGGCATCTGCGCGTGCACCAGGCGGACCTCCTCGGCCCCAGCCGGCTTACCGATCTCTTTCTCGAGCACGGCCAAGTGGAGGAACGGCGGCCTAGTGAAGTCGATGCCGATCAACTCGCGCAGCCGCCAACCATCCTGGTAGGCTGCGGTGAGTTCCTTGTCGAGCGTCGATCCTCAATTGGCGGTGATGATTGAGTACTCGTAGCGCGCACCGCCTGACCAGCCTTTCGGGCGCGACATGACGGTGAACATGTGGCCGCCCAGAGCAGCGCCGGCGAACCGATACCCCTTCTTGGCTGCATCGTTCAGCAATAGGCTAATCTCTTCCTTTTTGAGTTTCGGTATGAGGATCAGATAGTCCTCAGCGAAACTGGCGTGGGCTGCAGCCGAGGCACTCGGAGGGTTGACGGAAGTTTCCGGGGTCGATTGGGCCGCTGCCGGAGGAAAACTCATCGGGAAGAGAAGGAGCAAAGTTGCTACCAGGATTCTACGCATGGCGTCTCCTTTCGCGCCTTGGGGCTGGGGCGGCTGGGGCTGCAATTCCGGAGACCGTCGGTCCACTCTGGACTTGCCGGCGCGTACCCCCCGTGAAAAAAGGCCGGAAATCCCCTCTCGACCGGCAGCCGTTACAATTTCACGCCTGCGGCTGGTGGTTTGTCAGTGATCTGTGCCGCAGGGGAGAGTGAGGGAAAAATGGAAAGGCCGACTCCCATCCCGGATGCCAGGCCCATGGCTGGTGCGGACAAGGTTTGGCGAGGATTCGATTTGACGCCGAGTCTGCCAGCAGCATCCTGGTCAATGCAAGCAATGGCAATGCTCAAAAGGCGCTCTGCGGCTTGCCCAATTGCCCTGCTGAATTACTTGTCGCAAGTTCCTGATTCTGCGATGACAGTCGGAGCCTTACTCGCCTGCCCAATAACACAAGATTTTGGGCAAGGAGAATCGGGTCAGTAAGCGGCACTTGGGAGCCGATTGTTAGACGTGGAGCACACTCAGCGAGACGGGCTGGGTCACTTCATCGCCAGCAGCAATCGCTCCACTACTCTTTCCAACCCCTCGTTGGTACTCACGGCCACGCGATCTGCCAGCGTTGGTGAATATCCCCTCACATCGTCGAACCCGACATCGTGCCAAACGGGCAATATGACCTTCTTGCCGCCTACTTCGCGCGAGGCCAAGCCGTTCACCATTGAGTGGATGATGGCTCAGCGCCTTGCGGGGTAGCCAACCATTTAAGGAACTTTGGATATGTTTTGCGGTCAAACCCCCACACCCTGAATGCTTCGGGAACCCGCGCTGCCCTTTTACGCTCTCCTGTCGTCGCCATTAAAAACCCCTTATTCCCTCAGTGTCCGATTGTTAACCTAAGTCAAATAATAGATCTTTTTTACTCACTTATGGCTGTCATAAACATCCAATAGTTGCAATCTCGTGGCCTCCAGGCGCTCGGTGACAACCTGCATAAACCGCCTGAACATCTCGTAGCCCAGATCGTGGTCCTCTTCGCACATGCTTCGCAGGCGCTTCGCATCAAACGCCAGCGCGTATGTCGACTGCTGCGCCCGCGCGTCAAAATGCCAGCGATAGGGAGGAAACAGCCAGGACCACCCCAGCACATCTCCCTCGCCCACCGATTGCACGGTGGTCAGACCCCTATGAGGAATCATGAACTGTATTGACACCAGGCCTTCGCGGATAACGTAAAATTGGTCCGCTGGCTCACCTTCATGGAAGATGACCTGTCCTTGCTCAAAGAGAACGCTCCGAGCGCATCCGCCGATCGATTCGACGTGCTTTTCTTCCAAGCCTTCGAAGAACGGGTTCCCTCTGAGAATCGGTTCAACTGTGTGTATCATGCGAACCCCTCCTCTGGATCTGTCAATAGGCTCGCCGAGTCGTTGCACGTGAAGCACGCTTCCGCAGTTGGTATTTTCCACGTCGCTGATCTTCGCTCCAGCGAAATGGCAAGTCTGTTATTGAAGCCAATCGTTCATAAGCACTTGCGCGTTAAGCGATCACCTCCGAACTGATCGGTTCTTGGTTACTTGACCATTATGATCGCGTCGTAACTCGGCAATCACATTTCCTTTACCATCATGCACTCTGACACCCAGCCCCGTTTCTCCAGGGAAGGCGTGAGTCGCGCACGCGTTGCAAGGGTCGTATGCGCGGAATGCCATCTCGATTTTGTTCAACACTGCTTCTGGAACGTCGTCGCCATGGATCAAGCCCTTGGCCGCTTTGTCCACGCTCAGGGCAATGCGCGCCGAGTTGTTCTGAGTGGCCACGATGAGGTTCGCGCGCAGAACGATTCCATGCTCGTCAGTGTGATAGTGGTGGATGAGCGTTCCGCGTGGTGCTTCCACGACTCCGACTCCTTCGGTCGGGAGTGCGGTCGGCAGCAGCCGGTATTCGGGAGCGAGCAGGCGGTCGTCATGCGCCAGCTCGCGCATGCGCTCAGCGGCGTACAGCAGCTCCACCAACCGAGCCCAGTGATTGGCCAGAGTATGGTGCACAGGCTTGCCGCCCAGAGTCGTGAAGAAGCGGCGATATTGCTCTTGGGCGAGCGGCGTGGCCATGCCATCGGAAGCATTTAGGCGCGCCAGAGGCGCGACGCTGTAAATGCTCGTATCGTTGCCGTCAGCGAAGCCGTTCCAGCCCAGGGATTTCAAGTAGCAGAACTTCGCATAGCTCCAAGGTTCGACATGCTCGGCGATAACCTCGGCATAATCTGTTCCCGGGAACTTCTTCCACTCCTGCCCATCCGGCGTAACGATACGGATGTTGCCATCATAGAAGTTGACATGATTCTCGTCGTCAACCAGCCCCATGTAATAGGTGCGATGGGTGTAGTCGGCGGAGGTGATGAGTTCGAGGTATTCACGCTTGCTGAGTACAAGATCATCGAAAACCTTGAGCGTGAATGCGGCAAAGGCCACGGCATCTTCGGCCGCTTCCTGGAACTGCTTCTGCATGTCCGGGGTGAAACGTTTGGCGACCCCGCCGGGAAGTCCGAAGACCGGATGTACCGGCTTGCCGCCCACCAGAGCAATCAGTTCGCGCAAACGGCGGCGCATGCTAATTACCTTTTTTGCGTTCTCGATGCCGACAGCCTGTATCACCCCCAGGATGTTGCGTTGCGATGGCGCAGCATCGGGACCGACAACGAAATCGGGTCCGCCAAGGTAGTAGAAGTGAAGAGTGTGGTCCTCGACCATGAAAGTGGAGTACAGGAGTTCACGGATCTTCTTCGCCGCCTCAGGTGGTTCGACATGGTAGACGGCGTCTAGCGCTTTGGTTGCCGCCATGTGGTGCGCCGTGGGACACACCCCACAGATGCGCGATGTGATCTGCGGCATCTCTTCAACCGGACGGCCTTGCACGAACTTTTCGAAGCCTCGCAGCTCTGGTACCTGGAAATAGGCGCGATCCACCTCGCCAGCATCGTCGAGAAAGACTTCGATCTTGCCGTGGCCCTCCAGACGCGTCACTGGGTCAATGGTGATGCGGCGATGAAGATATTGTTCGCCCGCTTTTTTGGCGGCTTGGCTCCATGCTTTTTCGGCAGTTGTTGCATCGGCCATGAGACACCTCAAAACAGAACTTTTTCCTGATCAGGTCTAAACCTTACGGCTGTGTGCCAGCAGCGAAGCCGGCAGGCTGTAGCGATAGAAAGTGCCGACTGGGTCCGGAATACTAGCCAGGACGGTATCAATTTCCTGTTCATCCTGGCTGTCCACTAGCGAGGCGATCGCCGACAGTGCCTTGGCTCCCTGGTCCCGCACTCGTCCTGGTGGACCGCAGCAACCGGTGCAAGGCATGTTGCCCTGTACGCAAGGCGCCTCGCATCCCGCGCGAGTTGCCGGTCCCAGGCACAGCAACCCCTGCGCAAGCAGGCATTGGGTTTCGTCGATCAGGATCTCCTGCGGCCGCTTGAATGACTTCAGCGCAATTTTTTCCGGCTTGGAATCCTTACGTGGACATTCGGTGCAAAGCGCTTCATCAGGAGCGAGAACACTTCCCTTATCCGGCAGATGTTCCCCGAGCAGCGTCGCCACGGCGCGCGTGATAATCCTCGGCAGCGGCGGGCAGCCGGGCAGGTAGTAGTCGACCTCGACAACCTGGTCGAGCGCGCGAACCCGCTCCGAGAAGTAAGGGAGCGTAAGTTTACCGTTCCCATCTTTCCCTGGTACGCCAGGAAGTACACATTCAGGATTCTCAGTGGTGGGGGTTTCGAAATACACCGTCTGCAGGATGCTCTCGCGAGTGAAAAGATTGGCGAGTCCGGGAATGCCGCCCAGGTGTGAGCACGAGCCAAAGGCCACAAGCAACTTCGATTTGCGGCGCAGCAGTTTGGCCATCTCTTCCTGTTCCGACGTACGGATTGCGCCGTTCAGGAATGTCGCCAGAATGGAGCCATCTGGCATCTGCTCGACGTCGCGGCGTTTGAAGTCGAGCGCGACCGGCCAGAACACGATGTCCGCGGCGGCGACCACATCGAGGATTTCCTCTGCCAAGTCAACCACAGCCTCCTCACAGCCACCGCAGGATGCGCACCAGTAGAAGGCAATTTTCGGTTTTTCCCGTGTCATACGGCCACCTCCTGCAGCGCATGCTCCTCCGGGCTGAGCGGTCGGAGCGCCACTTCCTTCTTCATCTGTAGCGGCCCGAGCGCCCGCAGCTTCTCCACCATGTCATTGATGACCACTCGCACTCGATCGCCTTCGGCCGCTGAAATCCATTCCAAGCGAAAGCGGTCCTCTTCGATGCCCAGTTCCTCGAGTACGCGCTTAAGCAGGCGGACGCGGCGCAGGCAGTTGTAATTGCCTTCCTGGTAATGGCAGTCACCGGGATGGCATCCGCCGATAAGCACGCCGTCCGCGCCGTTAGCGAAAGCCGCCAGCACGAACTGGGGATCGATGCGTCCTGAGCACATCACTCGAATTACCCGCACATTGGGGGCATACTTCATGCGTGAAGTGCCGGCGAGATCGGCCGCCATGTAGGTGCACCAGGTACAAAAGAAGGCCACTACTCTGGGTTCGAAAGCTGGCTGTTCAGCCTCGAGCGGCACAGCTTGTGACAGGTTGGAACTTACATCAGGCATAGGCTAGTAACCCCTCGATTTCGGCAAAGATCTGCTCATCCTCGAACAGGTTCTGCTGGACCGATCCAGACGGGCATGAAGCGACGCAGGTCCCACAGCCCTTGCAGAGCACCTCGTTGATCTCGGCCTTCTTCTTGTTCTCCGCGAACGATATGGCTTGATAGGGACAGAGTGGGATACACGTCTTGCAACCTGAGCAGACCTCTTCCAGGACATGGGCGGTGTTCGGCTCCTGTTCGATGTAGCCGATGTCGATTAAGGCCAGGGCTTCTGCCGCGGCGGCGCCTGCCTGCGCTACCGTGTCGGGAATATCCTTAGGACCCTGGCAGCATCCCGCCAAGAAGACGCCGTCAGTGAAGGTGTTCACCGGAGCCAGCTTAGGATGGCGTTCCAGGAAGAAGCCTTCGGTTGAACAGGTTATGTGAAAACGGCGGCGGACATCCTGGGCGTCGGCCTGCGGCTCCAGTCCGGTGGAAAGCACGACCATATCCACGGGGATTTTGCGCACCGTGCTCATAA
Source organism: Acidobacteriaceae bacterium (assembly GCA_003151335.1). Lineage (GTDB taxonomy): Bacteria > Acidobacteriota > Terriglobia > Terriglobales > Acidobacteriaceae > Bog-257. The sequence goes on along the minus strand of PLXE01000091.1, from coordinate 10,066 downwards.
GGGTGTCTTCGGCGCAGACGAGCAAACGGCCGCCATCTCCAGGATTAGGGTAGATGTCAGCCACACGGCCGCGTACGAAGTGCGTCCCTTCATCGGCCACGCGGTTGTAGAACTCCTCGAAGCCTTTACCTGGGGTACGCATGTCGATGTAGAAGTTGAAAACTTCCGCCTCAGTCTTTTCCTTAATCAGATGGGCCAGCTTCAGGGAGTACATGCAGCAAACCCTGGAACAGTACCGATTCGTGTTCTCGTCGCGGCTGCCAACACAGTGGACAATGGCCACTCTCTGTGGTTTCCGACCGTCCCGTAGGATCACCTCTCCGTTGGTGGGCCCGGCGGCGTTGATCAGGCGCTCGACTTCGAGCCCCGTGTACACGTTGGGGTAGATTCCGTAGCCATAATAGGGAACACGCTTGGCGTCAAACGTAAAGAATCCGGTGGCCAGGATGATGGTCCCCACCTCGATTGTTTCGGTGGTTTCCTGCTGCTTGAAATCAATGGCTTTGCGGTCGGCACAGACCTCCACGCAAGTCTTCTTACATTTGCCTGACTTGAACTCGATACAGCTTTCCCGATCAATGACCACCACCTGGGGGACGGCCTGCGGAAATGGAATGTAGATTGGCTTGCGCTTGCCGAGGTACATGTTGAACTCGTCGGGCACCTTGGCCTGCTTGTAGACGCAGGCGTCAATGCACTCCATGCAACCCACGCACGCATCTTCAATCACGTAGCGTGGCTTATGCTTGATCGTCACCTGGTAGTTGCCGACGTAGCCGTCCACCTGAGTGACCTCGGACAAGGTCCACAAAGTGATATTGTGATGGGACTTCACGGCGGTCATCTTCGGCGTGAGGATGCAAGCGGCGCAGTCGAGGGTGGGGAACGTCTTGTCAAACATCGCCATGTGCCCGCCGATGGTGGCGTCGCGCTCGACGAGATAGACGTGCTTGCCGGCATTGGCCATGGTCAGCGCTGCGTGAATACCGGCAATACCTCCGCCCACGATCAGCACTGCCGGATTGATAGAGACGCGCTTCCTCTCCAGGGGCTTATGCAGCCGCACACGGCGCACGGCAGCGCGGATGAGATCCTTACCCTTCTCCGTGGCCGCCCGCTTGTCGGTGTGCACCCAGGAGTCGTGCTCCCGGATATTCACCATCTGGAAGTAGTAGGGGTTGAGTCCCGCTTCGGCCACGACGTTACGGAAAGTCTTCTCGTGCAGACACGGTGAGCATGCTGCCACGACAATGCGATTGAGTCCGAGTTCGTGGATGTCGCGCTTGATCAGTTCCTGGCCCGGCGTGGAGCATACATACTTGTAGTTACGCGCCATGGTGACGCCCGGCAAAGTGGCGGCATACTCGGTCAGGGCCTTTACATCTACAGTTCCGGCGATATTCGTGCCGCAATGACAGACGTACACTCCAATCTGCACGCCGTTGCGATCGATGTCCTTGCTCTCTGCCATGGGAAGTGCTCCTACCTAAGCTGCAACCGCTTCCTCCACGAGTTCGGCAATGTCCTTAACCAACAACTTGCCTTCCAGTCCCGTAGTCTTCAGAGCATCGGTGAACATGACGTAGTCTTTCGGACACGTCACCACCAGGTAACGAACTCCATCCAGACTGGCGGCCTCGCGCACCCGGCTTTCGCTGGGGCGAGAGTGCGCCTGGCCAGCCTCTTCCATCCAGATACGACCACCGCCTCCGCCACAGCAGAAGCTCTGCCGACGGGAACGAGGCATCTCCGCCAGTTCCACCCCAATGGCCTGCAGCACCCTTCGCGGCGCATCGTAGACTCCGTTGTAGCGGCCGAGATAACAGGGATCGTGGTAGGTCACCCGGTAGGGCAGCTTGCGCGCCGCCTTCAACTCACCATGATCAAACAGAGTCGCCAGCAGTTCCGTGTAGTGACGGATAGGATGCCGGCCATGGTTCAGCTCTGGGTATTCATTCTTGAATGTGTTGTAGACATGCGGATCCGTGGTGAATAGACCGTCGAAGTGCGCCTGTTGCAGCATGGCGGTGTTCTTCTGCCGCAATAGCTCGAAGAGCCCTTCTTCGCCAACCCGGCGCACGTCGTTGCCCGAGTTCCGCTCGGACTCATAGACAATGCCGTAATCCACTTTAGCGGCATACAAAGTGCGAGCCAGCGATCGCGTGATGCTCTGCAGCCCCGGGTGATAACAGGCGTACTCGCCCAGGTACCACAGCCACTGCACCGTTTCCTTGCGCGCGTCTTTGGGCTTGAAACCCAGGCTCTGGGTCCACACGGCACGCTTGCGTTCCGACTGCCCGAAGGAGTTGCCATAACGCGCCAGGTTGTTCAGCGCCTCCGGGAGACCTGGCGGGACCTGGCCTTCCGAGACAAGCTTCCGCCGCATCTCCATCACAAGGGGGATGTGTTCGTTGAAGACCGGGCAGCGGTCCATGCATGAGGCACAGGTCGTGCAGGCCCAGATGTCTTCTGGCCGGACCACATCGCCCAGAAACGTCTTGCCATGGCTTGATACAGAATCCAGCGTCAGTACAAGCTCCTTGACGTGATGGATAAGCTGCTTCGGAGACAGCGGGTCCCCGCAATCAAAACTGGGACATGCGCGGTCGCAGCGGCCGCACTCGGCGCATGCCAACCCGCTGAAAAGTTCCCGCCAGGTGAATTCTTCCAAGCGGGAGGCTCCTTCGGACGCTGGCGGCATCTTGCTGGGCTGCAGCGAAGCAAAGAAGACGCTGAAGGGCGAAGCCAGCAGATGAAGGTGCTTGGAGTATGGCAGGTAGGCCAGGAATCCAAGCACCGTGATCATGTGGATCCACCAAGCCGCCAGATAAAGAGTCGGCGCATGGGCGGGGCTGACACCAAGATAGGCAAACAGTCCACCCAAGAAGCCGCCTACGGACCTAGAAGATTCTCCTTCTGTGGCCGCCAATGCTCGGAATCCAGCACCGGCAAGCGAGGACAGTAGAACGAGGGCGATGAGGAGAAGAATGATCGCCGCATCCCACGATCGCTCCAGACTCACCGGTGTGAAGATGTATCGCCGCACTGCTGCCACACACAGCGCGACGACCGCCAACACCCCTATCACCTGCACCGAAGTGGCGATCCAGGCTACTTCGTCGGGATACGGAATGGCCATAGCAGGGACCAGACCTCGGAACAAACTCCAGAAAAATGTGGTGGCGTAAAGAACAAAAGCCCAGAAGATCACAAAATGAGCGGCACCAATCAACGGTTCATCGAAGAGCCGCCGCTGACCCAGCACGTTGGTCACTACCAGCCCGATCCGCTTGCCAATCTGGTCCCAGCGATTCTCGGCGCGTGCGTGTGCCAGGACTCTAACATGGCGCGTCACCTGTCTCCCGAAGACAAGAAAGGAGATCAAGGTGAGCAACCACAGCAATGAGTATCCCGGCACTCCGAAATAGTTGAAAATCGCCGGATCAGGCATGGCTTTTGACCTCTTTCCGGCTGCGCACTGCCTCGGTGAGCGCGGGCAGCAGATCCATAACGTCGGCGGCGATGCCATATTGCGCCACGTGGAAGATGGGCGCCTGCTCATCGGTGTTGATGGCAATGATGAGTTCGCTGTTCTTCATGCCTTCCACATGCTCCGGCGCGCCGCTGATACCGGCTGCCAGGTACAGCTTCGGCTTCACCACCACTCCAGACTTGCCCACCTGCCGGGAAAGCGGCAGCCAACCCTGATCAATCACCGGACGCGACCCGCACACCGCGCCACCCAATGCTTCGGCCAGCTCCGCTGCCACGGCGACATTATCGGGGGACTGAAGCCCCCGGCCCACCGATACCAGGACTTCCTGTTTGCTGATATCAACATCACCGATTTCAGGCTCGATGTAGCGTTTCCAGCGAATGCTGGATGACTCTTGCACATCTACGGTCACGTCTTCGATGGGCGGCACGGTTTCAGCCAGCCCCTCGTCAGGCGGACGAACCCCGGGCAAGATGCCCAGAATCGCAGGTCTCTGCGCGGGCTTGACGATGGCCTCCATCTTGCCGCCGTAGAGGACGGATCGGGTTTGCAGGCTGCCATCCACCGCTCGCACATCCCGGCAGAAATTGACACAGCCAATCCCAAGCTCCTCGGCCAGAAGAGACGCAACTCCCAAACTCACGTTGGTAAGCGGCATCAGGATGGCTTGTGGACTCCTGGCGCGTATGATCGGCGTCAAGGCGTGGGCGAAGATCTCGGCCACCGGCGTGGCCAGCGCAGAATGGTCGAGGCAAAGCACGGAATCCGCCTTGCCCAAACTCGCAGCCAGCGGCTTGACGTTGTGACCGAGGAGCACCGCCTGAAGATCACATCCCAGAGCGGTGGCCAGCTCCTTACCCAGCGCCAGGACTTCGTACGTAATCTCAGAGAGCTGGCCTCTCCACTGTTCAGCGAGTACCCAAACATTGCCTGCCATAGGCCCCCTTTCTAGACCAGGCCGCGAGCGGCCAGAATCTCGCAGAGTTGATCGGCAATCTCTTCCGGAGAGCCTCGGAGCATCTGCGCGTGCTCGGTTACTTCGGGCTTGGCCATCGCCGCTACTTGCAATAAGGCAACACCGCCATCGGCCATCATGGGAGCGGGCACGGAGTGGATCACCTGGGATTTCATGGCCGCCCGCACTTTGGCCACCGGCACATAGCGCGGTGGCTTCTCGGCTGCCTGGATTCCAAGCACTGCGGGCAGCTTGATTTCGTACTCACCGCGGACTCCGCCGGGGAACTCTCGCAATACGGTTGCGACTCCGGCGGCAGTGTCCACGCTCACCTTTGTGACAATCCCGAGTTGCGGCAATCGCAACAGGTGCGAGATCAAGGGAGCGGTGAGTCCGTCGAGATCGTCAATCGCCTGCGCTCCGGTAAGGATGAGGTCGGCAGGCAACAAGCCTTGAATGGTGGAAAGCGCCTGTGCCAGGAGATAGGCTCCCGCACGAGTGCCGAGCGCTCCGTCGCCGCCGGTGATTTTGATTGCTCGATCGGCGCCCTTGGCCAGGGCGGTAAACAGAGCATCATCCACCTCGGGAGCGTCCAAGGACACGACGGTCACGGTCCCGGTGTATTTCTCCTTCAGAAGCAGTGCCTCTTCCAGCGCCTGAGCGTCGAGTTCGTTCGCTATTAGGCGCAGAAACTCGCTATCAAGGGTTTTGCCATCGGCGGCGACTTCCAGTTCTTCGACTACGTCGGGGACCATTTTGAGTAGCACAATGATCTTCATGGTTTATACCTCTATGGCTTCGGCCAGCAGTTCGGTGATGTCGCGGACGATCATCTTCTTTTCGTGACCCAACACTTTGAGAGCATCTTCAAACCGCGAAACTTCGTAGGGACAGGCCACAGCCAGGACGTCCGCTCCAGTAGCAATGGCTTCCTTGACGCGCCGCTCAGACAGCCGTTCGATACCTTTGGTCTTGTAATACGTGTCCAGCCACATGCCGCCGCCTCCCCCGCCACAGCAGATGGTATTCACGCGGTTGTGGACCATCTCCACCAGCTTGACGCCCGGAATGGCTCGCAGCAGGGCACGAGGTTCTTCATACAAATTGTTGTGACGGCCCAGGCAGCAGGAGTCGTGGTAGGTGACGGTGTAGTTCAGATTGCGCTTTAGGATGGACTTGAGCTGTGGAAGATATTGCGCGAAAAAAGGTGGTACCGGGCTGATCCTGTAATTGAAGCCCACGATCGGGTAGCGGTAGCGGAACGCGTCGTAAGCGTGTGGGCAGGAAGTGACGATCATCTTGAACTGGTATTTCGCGAACACCAGCATGTTGTATTCCATGAGGGTGTTGTACAGTCCGCGTTCCCAGGACAGACGGCCGCATTCACCGGCGCATTTCTCCTCGTTGCCCAGGATTGCGAAATCAATCCCCAGAGCGTGCAGCAGCCGCGCGGTGGCGCGCGCGTTGTCCTGTCCCCGTGGATGGTAGGAGGTATAGCACTCAACGTACCAGAGGACTTCTGCCGGGCGGGGATCTTCGGACAGGATACGAACAGGCACGCCGGCGGTTTTCACCCAGGCGGCGCGCTTTCGCGGCGATTCTCCCATGGGGTTCCCATAGCGGAGCTTGTTTTCCAACGCCTTCTGTAACTCTGCTGGCATCACCGGCAGATGCAAGAGTACTTGCTCCTTAATTAACGGCAAAAGCACGCCCGTGAGATCGATCCCGCGAGGACACTTCGCCGTGCACGCATAGCAGGCAACACATTCCAGCAGACTGTCGCTGGTAAAGACTTTCTCCAACTCCCCAGCGCGCAACATGCCGATAATGCGCCGCGGCGGGTACTGCATCAGTTCCCCGTAGGGGCACGTGCCGGCGCAAGTCCCGCACTGAATGCAGGTCAAGACGCGCCTGCCCTCGGGAAACTCGGTAAGGTTCTCCAAGGTCATCTCGCACGGCAGCGTTTTTGATTGCGTAGCAATATTGTGGCTTGCAGTACCCATCGGTGCACCTACCCAAAAGAAAAACTGGCTTGTGTTCCCGCATCGACTTCTGACAAGACGGACAGATGCTTCACTGCCAAAGCGAAAGCCCCCACGCCCACTGCCACCAAGCTGTAGGCGATCAGGAATTCGCCCCAACGCGGCAAGTAATTCTGGCCTGTCCCGGCTTCGAGCGCGGTAATCGCGGTATTGAGGCGATTTGCCATTACCCCCGCGATGATCAGGGCGGAACCAACAAACAGTTCGCGCGGTTTATGCTCATTGCCCTTGATCCACATCATCCCGATGAGGAGGACGACAATCTCCAGCAGGAGCAGCAGGCCTTCGCGCGTCATGGTGAACAGGGATGAGAACAGCCCACGTTCCAGTAAGTCCATCAGTCTTACGAGCAGATAAACGAATGCCGCGGCTGTGAGGGCGCGCGCGATTACCGGCAGCACCGGCAAAGGAAGCGTTTTACCGAAAGCAACCCAACTCCTCCAGGAAGCGAAAAGGAGTACCGCGAGCGCCCCCAGCACCGAAGACGTGTAGAAGATCATGGACAAACTGGGACCCAACCACAGGGGAGAGAACCGTGTTCCAGCAAGCACGATCAGGCGGCTCAAGCCGAATTGATGAAGCACCGCCAAAATTGTGACCAGGAACAGCAGTGGCAGTTCCAGTCGCTGGAATTTCACAAACCACCACTTACGGATTAGCCGGAAAGAGTGATCAGGCAGGAACTCAATGAACAACAGGGCGGCCAGCAGCAAACAGGTCCAAGCTGCTCCCGATAGAATCGACCGCGGTGTCCATCCGCGGATCAGCGTTGAAAGCAAGTGGTTGTTGGGGGCTTCATTGGCGATGGCCCCCAGCATCGCGACAACGTAACCGATTGACCCGGTCAAGAGGCTCGCCCGCCCGACGATTCGCCAGTCGCCGCCACCCACAACAAAAGCAACGATTGCCCATGTCAGCGCGCCTGCCGCCAAGGCGATGCCGCAGAAGACATTCAACCCGAGGCAGAGACCCCAAGGAATTGCATCGCTGAGCCGCGTTGTGGCTCCCAGCCCGTGTCCCGCTGCCAAAAAGCTCGCAACGGCCCCTCCGGAAATCATCACCAGGAATACCCAGCGCCAACCATCCAAATGCAACCGACCAGCCAAGGCTGACATCGGAGCACTTTCCGAACCGGACGCCTGACCGGTTCCGTACGCTGTACACCAACTACTTGAGTGTCAACTTCATGGCACAATTTTCATTCCGCCGCGCCCCCCGCTCGCTCGTGATTTTTGCCCGCCGCCGGTACAGGCAACTGTGTCCACCTAAATCACGAACCAGGCACTTGTCTCGAAAATAAATTCCGCAGTGCAGACAGATGTCCTCGGGCTTCGCGCTGTGATTCACCATCTCGACCGTAATCTGGTCCATGAGCGTGGCCATCCTCCGCAACTCCTCCAAAGATGCCTTGTCGAACACCTTTGCCAGTTTTTGCTGACGCTTCCGCTCATAGACCGCAAGCAAATGATGGGCCCGACGTGTCAGGGCAACGTGCGCTGTTCGTCTGTCGCTTTCCGCTGTAGTACGAGACACCCAACCGCTCTGAACCAGTTTCTCCACTGTCTTGCTTGCCGCGGCGTTGCTCACCCCGAGAAATGCAGCCAATTCGCCTATGGTCTGGGTTTCGGTAATCGCGAGTAATTGCAGGAGCTTCAACTGCGAAAAACTCAGATTCGTGGCGCCTGCTTCCCACAACAAACGGTTTTGAAGGATTTCGGTCAACGCGGAGGAGAAGAGGTGGGCACTTCCCAGGAACTGTTGAATGGAGCCCGTTCTCCCGCTTCGAGCCATGGCACACCCTCGTCGAATAAGGAGTAGGCGATGAGGTCAACCTGACTAAATTATAAAAATAGATTGAATATCAAGCAAGTTAAATTTACCTCTTCTTTATCTTTCTCTGATTCCCAAAATGGCACCTCGCTTCAGTCCCATTCCATTCTGACCAGCCGACACAGCGCAATTGTCTTTACAATAACGGCAGAACTATATTTACAGATCTGCGCTACGTACTGGCGGCTAACAGTACTCCCAAGCTAACAAAATCAAACCTGCCGCCCAGGCTTTTGCCGAGTCTTCTGGCAGCCTTCGTACGCAGGGTTTCGTATGTTTAAAGTTGTAACAGAAGGCTCACAAGAATAGACAGGGGCCTCCAAGCATACCGCCGTCCGGATACATTATGGCCGTTGTCCCGTCGAACGTCAGGCCGCGCTCCTCTTTAGGTCGAAGGTGGAGGGGCCTCCCGTCAGGTCGTCACACCCCAGCACGGGAAACCCTGATCGATGCCCGGGCAAGAGTTGCAGTTCAATTTGCAGAAATCGGATCATTTCGATGTCGGACGAGTACTTTCATGGAAACGATTTCGCCACCCGGTCAAAGTTGAAGGCATCATGAAGCGGGTTCTAATCGGCGGCATTGGGAACGTTCTAGCAGGGGACGATGGGGTTGGGCCTTACACCGTGCGCTTGCTGGACTCGCGCTATGACTTTTTCGAAGGCGTTGAGGTCGCCGATCTGGGCACACGTGGCCTGGATCTCGCTGCTGATCTCTCCACTACAGACGCGGTGATTCTGGTGGACTCGGTGCGCACTGGCGAGCCCGCGGGGTCGGTGACGCTCTACCGCAAAGAAGATATATTGCGCCATCGTCCGGCGCTAACAGGCATCGATGCTCACTCGCTGGCATTGACAGAATCGCTATTCCTTGCCGACATGGTCGGGCGAGCTCCTGAGGATTTGTTACTGATCGGAATAAGCGGACAACAATTTGACTCTGGGCCGGGACTGAGTGAACCCGTGCGGAAAGCGGTCGACCACGCGATCCTATTAGTTATCGTCGAACTCGATCGGCTTGGGGTTCAGTACGCGAATAAAGGTTCACCTGCCCAAGCCAAGGCTTGGTGGGAACCGCTCCGCAAGTAGCCGATGCGCATTGCCTGCTGGGCTGGCGCACAAAGGCCTGTGACGCCTTTGCAGGCAGCGGCTGGGGAGTAAGAGGCCGATCACCAGCCACATATCGTCGATATATTGCTTTGGTGGGGTATTTAGCGATGAAGAAATGAGGTTGCCATCTCTGTCTTCTGGCGCAGCCCATACTTTCTCCCTCGGGCGCCCAACTCAAACCTCGAACGCTACCGCGCAGGCACCCCCGCAAACCTCATATCGGCCAGCATTGTAGGAATTCTGTTGCTGTCGTACAAGGCAGTGGATAGTGGCTGGGTTTTGACAGATACCGAGACGCGCGCAAAAGCTCATCGTCATTAGCCAATTCCTACCTGCTAGTCCCTGTGCCCTGTTCCCTGGCCATGGCCTTTCGCGTCTTCGCTCACAACCGGTTGTGACCTGCGCACTAGTCTTGGCGCGGAAATGAGCACATGCTGAAATTGGAGCCGGTCATAATCGCTGCCTAAGAGTTAGTGCGTGTTCATGTGGAAGGCGGCATCGTAGTTGCCAACTGAGTTTACTGCCCGCCGCTGCATTGTGAAGCAGCCCAAGTTGCGTCCGCGCTTTCTCCCCATACACGCAAATTACGTTCATCGATTCGGAGGCCCCCATGGCAATTACTAAGCAGGATGCT
>PLXE01000054.1 GCA_003151335.1 Acidobacteriaceae bacterium | reverse complement strand
GGGCAAGCCCTGCAACAACGACCAGGAAAGGCTGCCGATGGCGCTATAGGAGAACCCACCAGACGGAGAAAAGCACTTCCGGAAGGCGCCCGATCAGGGCTAGAGCGAGCATAGTTCTTGTCCTCCTGAAATGGTGCTTGCATTGCGCCGACTTCAGAGCTATGCTCAAAAAGCGCCATGCATCTACGCCTGACCGATTACGTCCTTTGGTTTGGCGGTACCCTTATGCAGTTGGGGGTGCTGGTGGCCATGTACAGGCGTGGACTGCATCGCGATTATCCTTACTTCTTCAACTATACCGTCCTGCAAGTCGTTAGCGAACCCATCCTTTTTGTCGTGCAGAAGCATTCGTACCCGGCGTACTACTGGAGCTACTGGACTTCGATAGCCCTCAGCGCTTTGATTTCGTTTGCTGTTCTGCAAGAGATCTTCCACGAGGCATTTCGTCCCTATGAGGCCCTGCGAGACTTGAGTGTCATCCTGTTTCGCTGGTCAGCCTTGGTGGTGCTTTTGGTAGGGGTGATGTGGGCCATCACCGGCGCGCAGTCGAGCCGGCTTGACACGCTCACCAATGGGATTGTTCTGGTACAAAAAAGCGTCCGCTTGATGCAATGTGGATTGGTGTTTTTCCTTCTGCTTTTCAGCGAGTATCTTGGCATCTCGCGACGCCATCTGGTGTTTGGCATTGCTCTGGGCTTCGGTATCTTCGCCTCCATCAGCATGTTGGTTGCCACAGCGGTGGCGCACCAGACATTTATGCATGTGTCCGTTTTGCGCCAGATCAACAATGCTGCGTACGATGTCGCCATCATGATCTGGCTGGGGTACACTGCGCTGGCGCCGGCCCGTAGTCGTGTTGCTGTAACCGCGGCGCGGTCGAAGGACTGGAATTACGCGTTGGAGGATGCCAGGGTTCAGCCGGTTGACAGTCTGCTGGACACCATGGATCGTACGGTTGAGCGTCTGCTCTATCCGCGGGAAGAAGCCAAAGCCAGCGTTGCCGCCAGCAATCGATCCTAGTTTAATAACTCCTACCGTCCTGCCTGTCCGCCGCGGTTGCGGCGAGTTTCCTTTTAGAGGGCCCATCCGTCCCCGGTCCCAACTAAATCGGGGTTTTGGTTTTGCGCGGCGGATTGAAGAATGGCAGAGAACGGACGGCGGCTGACACCTTGTGCCGGACCGCTTCCACGGTGATTTCCATCTGCAGCGTGGTGCCCGGGGTTGCGTGCTGAGTCTGCAGACTTGCCAGCGCAATCAGTTTTTTCAGCAGAGGCGACCAGGTCGTCGAAGTTGCTTTCCCGACCTGCTCGCGCCCTTTGTACACGGGTACATGTACGCGCGAAGCGGTAGCGGGCGTTTGCGGCGCCAGCCCCATGCGGTCAAATAGCGTTTCCACTTCGTTCCAGTCGATTTCCAACCCCATCAAAAGCCGCCGCGGTCCAGTCTGTTTTTCTTCCAGAAGCGCCCGCCGGCCGATGAAATTTTCTTTCTGGTAGTGGACGAGTTTGCCCAGACCGACTTCGGCGGGAGTGTATTTTTGCGACGCGATGAGGGCCTTCTTGCTGCTGATGTAATCCACGTCGGCCAGGATCAGCCCGGCCTCGATGCGGGCCACATCGAGGGCCAGCATGCCCGTAGGGTGTATATCGAATCCCCGGCCCGCCTCCATCAGCGCGTCCCACACCTTGACGGCGTCCTGCCACCGGATCCAAATCTCGTAGCCCAGATCGCCGGTGTAGCCAGTGCGCGATATGTCCACCGGCACGCCGCCAATCTTGCCGCTGGTCTTGCGGAAGTACTTGAGGTCCTCGATTTCGGCTTCGGCGATGCTCTTCAGCAGTTTTCCCGAGGTTGGTCCTTGCAACGCCAGGGCAGCGACCTGCTCGGTGATCTCCTCGATCTCGACCTCGAGTCCAATGGCGTTCTGGCGGAACCAGCGCAGGTTAGGATCGGCGGCGGTCCAGCGATAGCGGCTCTCCTCCAAGCGCGTGATGGTGCCGTCGTCAACGATCTTGCCTTCTTCGTCGCACCAGCAGCAATAAATCACCTGGTCGACGACGACCTTGTTGATGTCGCGGGCGATGACACGATTCACGAAGCGGGTGGCGTCGCGCCCGGTGATCATGTACTTGAACAGCGGGGTCACGTCGATGAGAGCGGCCGCATTGCGAATGGCGTTGTATTCGTGCTCGTGATGAGTTTCGTAAACGCTGACCGCATAGAACCCCGACCACTCCCGGTAATTCAGACTCTGGCAGAGTGCGGAGGTTCGCTCGTGGACAGCCGTTCCTATGGGCACGATGACTCCTGGTTGGCTTCGACGTGCGCGGATTATAGCTACCGCGAGCGCTATGGGCAAGCTTGACCGGCCTGGCGGCGTGGTCCCACTCGGGAAGACGAAGCGCGGCGAACCACGCTTCCGCCAGCGGGCAGCCACTAACGACAAATCCCACGCCAACCTTTAGAATGAGGCGCACCGCACCAGTCGCGTTGCGTCGGAATCCCCAGCATGTGTGGTTTTACGCGCAATGGGGTGCTGGAAACTTGCACGAGGAAGCATGGGCTCCAAGGCTTCAGGAAAATACGATGCCATCGTGATTGGCGGCGGACACAACGGCCTGGTGAACGCCGCGTATCTGGCGCGGGCAGGGAAGAAGGTCCTGGTGCTGGAGCGCCGTCACGTTCTGGGCGGCGCCGCGGTGACGGAAGAGATCATTCCCGGCTTCCAATTCTCGGTGTGCTCGTATGTGGTTTCCCTGCTGCGGCCCGAAATCATCCGCGACCTCGATCTTCCCCGGCATGGTCTCGAGATCCTTCCCCTGGACGGCACCTTCACGCCGATGCCGAACGGCGACCACTTGTGGCGGGTGAACGACCACGGCAAAACCATGCGTGAGATTCGGCGCCACTCCAAGTTTGACGCCGAGGCCTACGAAGAATTTGGCAAGGCCATGCTGCAGATGTGCCGCTTCGTGAAGCCCATTCTCGGCATGGTGCCGCCCGATCCCACCACGCTGAACCCGAAGGACCTGTTCAAGCTGCTCTTTCTCGGCCGTCGCTTCAAGGACCTGAGCGGCGAAGACAAGTACAACCAGGTACAGCTCTTGACCATGAGCGCCATCGACTTTCTCGATCAGTGGTTCGAGACCGACGTGCTCAAGGCGACCATGTCGGCCTCTGGAATCATTGGGACTTTTCTGGGGGTGCGCTCGCCGGGGACGGCCTACGTGCTGCTGCACCACTACATGGGCGAAATTGACGGCGCGTTTCGCGCCTGGGGTTTCGCTCGCGGCGGAACGGGGGCCATCTCCAACGCGATCGCCGATGCGGCACGCGAGCTTGGAGTCGAGATTAAGACCCAGACCGCGATCGCGCAGATTCTGGTCCGCGACGGCAAGGCCGTTGGAGTCGCGACCACGAGTGGCGACGAGTACTTCGCATCCGTCATCTCGTCGAGCGTTGATCCCAATCTCACGTTCCTGAAAATGCTTGACCCCAAGCACCTGAGCGACGAATTTCGCGACCAGGTAAAGCGCTATAAATACCGCGGCTCGTCGGGGAAGGTGAATCTGGCGCTCGATGGCCTGCCTGACTTCACATGCTTGCCGGGCGAAGGACATCATCTGCGCGGCGCCATCTCCATCTCTCCCAGCGTGGACTACATGGAGCGCGCCTACGACGATGCCAAATACGGCGACTACTCGCGCCGGCCCTACATTGACATGGTCATCCCCAGCCTCACCGATCCTTCAATTGCGCCTCCGGGCAAGCATGTGATGTCGTGCTTCGTGCAGTACGCGCCGTACAAGTTGAAAGAGGGAACGTGGGACGAGAAGCGCGAGGCCTTTGGCGATAACGTGATTGACACAATCGCTGAATTTGCGCCCAACCTGAAGAACATTATTGTGGGCCGCCAGGTGGTCACGCCGCTCGATCTGGAGCGCGAATTTGGACTGACCGAGGGCAACATTTTCCAGGGCGAACTTTCACTGGAGCAGTTGTTTTTCCTGCGACCGGTACCCGGGTGGGCGCAATATAAGACGCCCATTCAGAATCTATGGATGTGCGGTTCGGCCACGCATCCGGGCGGCGGCATCATGGGCGCTCCGGGACGGCTGGCCGCACTGGAAATCCTGAAGCACACGAAAGGGACCAGCTAGTCATGCCGGAGACGCGCGATGTCGTAATCCTCGGCGCTGGGCACAACGGGCTGGTCACCGCGTTCTATCTCGCCAAGGCTGGATATAAGCCGCTCATCCTGGAGCGCAGACCCACTGTCGGCGGCTGCGCCATCACAGAGGAGTTCCATCCCGGCTTCCGCTGCTCCCGGCTGGCCCACTGCGCCGGACCGATGAGGTCTGACATTGTCAGAGATATGGACCTGGCGAAGCATGGGTTGAAGACCTACACGCCGGATGTGAGGGTGCTGTCGCTATCGGCTGACGGTAGACCGCTTGTTCTGTACGGCGACGTCGGCAAGTCGCAGCAGGAGATCGCCCGGTTTTCGCAGAAGGACGCCGCGAATTACGCTGAGCTACAGAAGCCATTGGCCCGCATTGGCGACGTGGCGAATCTGCTGATGACGATGACGCCGCCTGACCTGGAAGGTCCGACAGCGGGTAATTTGTGGGAGCTATTAAAAGCTGGCCGCAAGGTGCGCGGCCTGGGCGAGAAGGACCTCTATCGCATGATGCGATGGGGGCCGATGGCTGTGGCCGATCTGGTCGCCGAGTGGTTCGACACTGAATTATTGCGCGGCACCATCGCCGCGCAGGGAATCTTCGGAACATTTCTCGGCCCCTGGTCCGCGGGTTCCAGTGCGACGTTGCTGTTACGCTGTGCGTCGGATGGAAATCCGGCAGCGCCCGCCTCCTACATTGTGGGAGGAGTGGGCGCGCTCACGGCGGCGATGGCTGCGGCAGCGAAAGAAGCCGGAGCGGAGATTCGGGCATCTTGCGAAGTAGTAAGTATCAAGGTGAAGGACGGCTCTGCCACTGGAGTCGTCCTCGCCAATGGTGATGAGATCGACGCCCGAACGGCCATCTCTAACGCCGATCCGAAGCGCACGCTGCTCGGACTTGTCGATCCTCAGTATCTGGAGCCGAGCTTCCTGCAAAAGCTTCAGCATTACCGCATGAACGGGACGGTCGCCAAGGTGAACCTTGCTCTCGGCGGCTTGCCGAAATTCAAAGGCGCGAACAGCGATGCAGCTCTCTTGTCCGGCAGAATCCAGGTCTCGCCCGACATCGACTGCCTGGAGCGGGCCTTCGATGCCTTGAAGTATGGAGAGTTCTCGCAACATCCCTACCTCGAGGCGACCATTCCCACATTGTGGGACCAGTCGCTTACGTCGGCGGGAAAACATGTGATGTCCATCTACATGCAATACGCGCCGTTCCATCTGCGCGACACCGACTGGGACTCGCAACGGGATGCTTTGGGCGACACGGTAGTGAAGACTCTCGCGGAATACTCTCCCGATCTGCCCGGGCTAGTCGAGGCCGTCGAGGTGATTACGCCGAAGGACCTGGAGCAAACCTACGGCTTGACGGGCGGGCACATCTTTCACGGGGAGTTGGCGCTCGATCAGTTGTTCACTATGCGTCCGCTGCTGAACTGGGCGCAATACCGCACGCCAATCAAGAGCCTTTATTTATGCGGGTCGGGCACCCATCCGGGCACCGGTTTGACAGGAGCATCGGGCGCGAACGCGGCGAGAGAGATACTCAAAGATTTGCGCAAGTAAACGATTCTTGGGAATGTTGTTTTAGGAATTGTCATCACGAGCGGAGCGAGGGATCTGCTTTGATGGTCGTGTTCTCTAACTCACGTTTCAAATCCGCCGCCAGCAGTTGATGAAACAAATGCTCGCCGGCTTCCCGCCGCACCGATAAGCGCCCTGCGCCATAGGCTCGCGAGTGCAAGCCGCGCTGCACGGCTTCGCAGATTCCTACGTCCTCATCGTTAACCCGCTCGCCGACGACGATGCTCTGCCGGTTTCGCTCGACGGCGGAATCACTCACATCGTTGAAGTAGAAATCGAAAATGACTTTACAACGATCGACGCCATCCGGCAGCACCAGGTTTGTATCCATGTAACCCTGGTAGAGATTGATCATGAAGTTGGGATATTGCCAGAAGTACCAGGCGCGATCGCCAGTGCGGGTTGCAGAGGTGGCGGCGTCTTCGTTCGATGCCACCATTGGACTCGATTGCAGGCAGTATCGGTCTTCGGTCTCAATGGTGTACTGCTTGTACGCGAGCACGCTGTTCAACGCCTTGTGCAGATGAGGAACGTGGTAGCCGCCGTCGAGATAGTTGTCCACGAACACCTTCCAGTTGCAGTTCAGGCTGTACGACCGGTGCTCGAAGAAGTGCACTGAGGCGAGATCGAGCGGAGCAACTCGCTGCATCAGCCCGCCCAGAAAATCCGCCAGGGGTGCGGCTTTCGGGTCAAGGTTCACGAAAACGAACTGTTCCCATGTTTCCACACGCACTGGCGCAAGACCATTCTGCGCGCGATCGAAGGAACGGACACCTTCAAACTCCGGCGCACCCTTCAGCGAGCCATCGAGACCGTAGCTCCAGCCGTGATAGGGACAACGAAGGATGCTCGCCGTGCCTTGCGCCTCCGTCACGACCGCAGCGGCGTGGTGCCGGCAGACGTTGTAGAACGCCCGTAACTGATGGTCGTTGCCGCGCACGATGACCAGCGGTTCGCCGGCGAGATCGCTGGTGACGTACTGGCCGGGCTGCTGCACCTGGTCCACTCGCGCCACCACCTGCCACGTCTGCCCAAACACGTTCTGGCGCTCCAATTCGGCGACGCGCCCGTCCACATACCACAAAGCCGGAATGGTGTAAGCCAGCTCCAGCGGGTTCCGGTCGTTGTAGGACGCAAGGATGTCGTGCAGCGAAGTGTCCATCACTAGCCCATTTAATGCGGTTCGCCGAAGATCATAACAGGCACGGGCGCAACAAAAGAGTTGACGGCCAGCCGCTGGCGTGTTTCCTTGTCCCCATGCATTCCCCAACAGAGTCTCTGGAAGTTGTGCAGGCCACGCCGGCCGATGTGGGCGACGTGGCGCCCCTCTTCGATGCCTACCGGCAGTTCTATGAGAAGCCGCCCGACCTGGAAGCGGCGCGCCGTTTTCTGTTCGCGCGCCTGAGCAAAGGCGAGTCGGTGCTGTATCTCGCCCGTCATGGCGCGCAAGCGGTTGGCTTTGTGCATCTCTATCCGGTGTTCTCGTCGGTCAACTTAACCCGACACTGGATCCTCAACGACCTCTACGTGGTGGCCGATGCGCGCAAACTTGGGGTGGGCCGAGCCCTGATGAAGCGCGCTCATCAACTGGCAGAGGACACGCAGGCCGACAGCCTGACCTTGGAGACGGCGATCGACAATTACGCCTCACAAAAGCTTTACGAAAGTCTGGGCTGGAAGCGCGATGAACAGTTTTACCGGTATTGTTTGCCGCTGTGACGGCGGCCCGGATTTTCATTTAACAGCCTGCAATGAAGATCAACGCAAGCGCCAATCGAGCAGCCACCGAACCCGACGCTTCCCCGCAACCCAAGCGGGTCCTGGGCTTCCGCGATCTGGTGATGTTCTATGTGGTGGCTACGCTGAGCCTGCGCTGGATTGCGGTGGCGGCCAGCGCGGGGCCGGGCACGGTGGTGATCTGGCTGATCGGCCTGGCGACCATCTTCATCCCGCTGGCATTGTGCGTGCTCGAACTGTCTTCGCGCTATCCCCAGGAAGGCGGCATGTATGTCTGGAGCAAGCGCGCCTTCGGCGACTTCGCCGGCTTTCTGACCGGGTGGATTTACTGGACCAGCAACCTGCCTTATTTCCCCGCAGTGCTTTACTTCGCGGCCAGCAATGCTCTTTACGTCGGCGGCAGCAAATGGAAAGGATTGCAAGGCAGTGCGGCATTCTTCATGACATTTTCGCTACTGGGGCTTGGATTGGCGCTAGTTCTGAACATTGTCGGCCTCGATATAGGTAAGTGGCTGAGCAACGTTGGGGCAATCGGGACGTGGCTGCCGGTGGCTCTGCTTTGCGGAGCCGGAGTTTTGGCGTGGATCAAATTCGGCTCGGCCACCAGCTTCTCCGCCGCGTCGATGAAACCGTCGCTGCAGTGGGGAACGATCGGCGTCTGGTCCACCGTGCTCTATGCGTTCAGCGGCGCAGAGTCGGCATCGTTCATGGGCGGCGAGATCAAGGATGCGCGACGCACCATCCCGCGCGCTCTCCTGGTCGCGGGAGTCCTCATCACCGCGGGCTACATGTTGGGGACGGTGGCGATTCTGGTCGTGTTGCCGCACAGTCAACTGAACAGCCTGGAAGGGATCATGCAGGCGATTTCCAGCAGCGCCGAGCGTGCGGGCTGGAGCGGCCTGGGGCCGGCGGTAGCGCTGCTGATCTGCATCTCCAATCTCGGCGGAGTGGGCGCCTACCTGGCGGCGCTGTCGCGCATTCCGTTCGTTGCCGGCATTGACCGCTTCCTGCCGCCGGCGTTCGGCCGCGTCCATCCGAAATGGGGAACGCCATACGTTTCGCTGATCGTGCAAGCGCTGTGCTGTGTGCTCTTCATCGTGCTGGGGCAATTCGGCAGCACCGTCCACGGCGCCTACCAGGTACTGGTGAGCATGACCATCATCACGAACTTCGTGCCCTATCTGTTCATGTTCGCGGCGATGATTCGCCTGCAGCGCGAGCCAGTCGAGCCGGGCGTAGTCCGAGTTCCGGGCGGAAAGCCGGTTGCGATCGTGCTGGCGACTGTGGGCTTCGTGACCACCTGCGCGGTCATCCTGGGATCGATGGTTCCCGAGGCAAGCGAACCGCACAAGCTCTTCGCAGTCGCGAAGATTGTGCTGCTCAACACGATTCTGTTCGGCGGAGGGATGCTGCTGTACTGGTCGAGAAGAAGAAGATCGCTGGATGCCTAGCCCTGCCTAGGGCTCGGTTGGGGGCTAAGCCGCGCCAACCTCGACCTCGATCATCCGGACTCTAGGCGGCCGCGTCGCTTGCGGAGGTTCGAAGTGAAGTTCCAGTGCTTCCTTCAGGCTGGCGGGGGCCTCTTCTTCGGTTTCGCCTTGACTGGTGATGTCAACTTCCAAGCACTGCGAGACGTACCAGTTTCCGTCACACCAAACCGATGTGGCAAATGGTCGTTTCATGACGGTATTCCGCACAGGATAGCGAGCCGAGCGACCTCATTTCATGGCTGGAAGTCAGGCCGGGGCTCAGGTTAACCGAGAGCTTCTTTTGCTTCCTGCAACATCGCACATCAGCACGGCTCAATCAAATTCGCAAGCTCGTCTAGGTTTCCGAGTTGTCCTTTGGGCTGCCGCGTTTGCCCCAGTGAGCAGGGCGGGTGCCATCCGGGTTGCGAACTTTCGAGAGTTCCCACACTCGCCGGAAGCGCGTCGATCGCTCCGTCCCAAACACGTCCTCATAGCGGATGAACCCGCGGAAATGAATAAACTTCTTCCCCGCATCAATCGCTTCGATGTCCGGCTGTTCCAAATTCATCTTGGGAAATATGCCTTCGACAGTCCCCTCAAGCACTCTGTTGTTGGGACTGATTACCTGTGGAATGCTCATTGCCGGCCACCACTTCGCATCATCCGGCGGTTCCAGTGAATCCATGATTTCAGCCCTAGCGCACGAGCTCGTAATGTAGGCCTCGGTGGCGCCATGAAGGGTGACTTTGTACTTCAGCTTCGCCGGGCCGGGTGGCAGCGGCCACTCCAGGGGCATCACTTCCACGCGAAGGTGAGCGCGTTCGCGGCTGATGAACATTTCGATGTTCTGCCGGGCGGTTTCTGCACTTTTCTCGGCCAGAGCAACCGACTTCTCCAGAATCCCGGTCTGGCGCTCCATCTGGTTGGCCTGGCGCTCGATGGCCCGCAAATTCCCCCACAACAAAAAGACCTGAAGCCCACCGACGGCCACCAGGAAAAAAGTGAAGAGCCAGTAAGCGCGGTCGCTCCAATCTTTGGTGATCGACAGGGGAGGAAGGTCGCTCACCTTGACGGTCTGGGTGGGCTCGCTAGCTCCGTTTCCGCTGGTACTCTGGCGGTTGCTGGTGCTATCGAGAGCCGGCGCGGAGCCTTGAGCAACCAGGGTTTCGCCGCGATTGGCGCCAGTCCCGCTGTTCTGAGCTCGGTAGGTTGCACTTATGTTCTGGACGGAATTGCCTGGCGGAACGGAGTCGCCGAGCGTGGCAGGTGCTTTCCCGGCGGATGCCGAGGAAACTTGCAGGACGAAAGAGAGCACGGCAAATGCCAGAAGTTTCATGCGCGACAAATTGTAAAGCAAGAATGGGAGAAACGAGCAGTCATCTGAATCTTAAGTAGTGGCGCCAGTTTGAATCGGGCGCAGCAAGGAGCGCGGTCAGCCTTGGGAACTGCCCGCAGGCCAGGAGTTACTTATCGTCTTTGGCTTGTCTCCCAATAGGCGCCGCCGCCTGGCTGACATCCTCGCCGACGTGCTCTCTCTTCAGAACCGCCAGTTTCCGCCTGGCGTGGGACACCGGGTTGGCTTTGCCGGTGGCCGTGTGACACCTTTCTCCGGGTTTAGCACCACAGACGGGGCATTCGAAGTCGATTGCGTTCATGCCCCCAGTTTACGCCATTAGCCAAGCCGTTCAAATCCTCTAAATTTCAAACCGCGCCATTACCGAATCTTCCATTCGCTACACTGAGGCGAATTCCGTCCGCCTGTGCCACCGAATTCTCGGCCCGACGGTTCCCGATATAAGGGCTGGGGCGACGATCGCTGCGACAGCTCTGGCTATTGCTTCTCTTTTTCCTCACCCGGCTTGGCGGTGAGCGTTAATCCGAAGATCGACTGGCTCCCCACCCCGGCGACATTGCGGCCGCGCGGCTCCTCGGGACCCGGCAGGTACAGCGTCTTGCAATGCTCGCAGCGATAGATCTCCATGTGATCGCCAAAGGCTTGCCGGACATCGCCGCAGGCTTGCTCCAGCACGTCCGCCAGGTAGAACCAGCGTTTCAGATGCCCGCCGCAAAGCTTACCTTTTTCATTGGGCTCGTTGCAGGCGCGCTGAAATTGCTTCTTGTACTTGAGCTTGTGCTTGGGAAGCTGGGGAGGATCAGTCGCGATCATCTCGGGCATGAAGGCAGTATCGCTGGTTGTGATGAATATCTCAAGACCACGGACAGCATACCGCATTGTTGTATTGGCAGCTAACTGCGCATCGCCTGCACCAATAACGTTGCTCCAATCACGACCAGGCCGACGTGAACGTACTTGAGAAAGGCATAACGATGGAGGCGGCGATTGATCGTTCTCCCGAGTAGTATCGCCGCCAAAGTGAGCGGTAGCGCCATGAGGTAATAGCGGGTTACGGCGGGGACCCAGAGGCCGGCCAGCCAAAACCCTGCCATGCCAATGATGCTGGCGGGAAGAAAATATCCCTGCAGGGTCGCGCGGAAATGCTGCGCGGACCAACGGCGCATGGCCCCGTAAATCGCCAGCGGCGGCCCGTTCATCCCGTAAGCCCCTCCGAGCACGCCGGCACAGAATCCGAAGACGAGGAGCCACAAGCGGCTGTCGCTATGCAACTCCGGAGGCCTTCGGCCGATCAGCGAATACGCCGAGAACGCCATGATGACCACTGCCAGGGCCGCTTTGACGAGGCGATGGTTGCCGCTGGTGAGCAGTAGGAGGCCCAGTGGGATGCCGAAAAGCGTCGGAGGCACCAGCCATCCCGTGCTGCGCAAATGGATCTTCCGCCAGTCCTGCGCAACGATCACAGCCGCAACGGTGATGGACACCAGAACGGCAAGCGGCGCTGCCACGTGGACCGGAATGCGCAGGGCGAGCAGCGGAACAGCGATGAGCGCTTCGCCAAATCCAAAGACCGAACGAATCAGCGTGGCGGCAAACACAACGATTATGACGTACACGGTGGTGCCGTCCAATAGGTTCTCCTTGAAAAACAGAATCCCTCAGGGGCTGAAGCCCATGTCGTTGTTGAGCCACTACGGCACGTCTGAAGACGTGCCCTGATACAAAGCGATCTATGCGGAGCCCCCTAGATACGATTGCCACGCCGCAGCAGACCCGCCGCCCGCAGGGCGCCCTTCAGCTTTTTCCCCCAGCTTCTGGCAAACAGCAGATCGATGAAGCCATCCATCTGCTGTTTGAGCTTCTGATCGTATCCGAACCACCAGACCTTCGGCATCCCGGGAAGCAGGTCCGTGTCCACATACTTCACCCGGACCATCTCCGCCAGGCCCATTTTGCCGTGAGTGCGGCCGATGCCGCTGAGTTTGAAACCTCCGTGCGGCGCCTCCGCGATCCCGAAGCACGAGATCACGTCGTTGATCATCACCGTGCCGGCTTTAATCTGCTTGGCCATCGCCTCACCGCGCCGACGGTTGGTGGTCCAGACGCTGGCAGCCAGCCCGAAATTGCTGTCATTAGCCAGGCGAATGGCCTCCTCGTCGGTGTCGAAGGGCGCCACCGGAAGGACCGGGCCGAAGGTTTCCTCCCGGATAATGCGCATGTCCGGCGTCACGTCGGCTAGCAGAGTGGGCGCGTAGAAGTTTGGCCCGAGTTCAGTCAAGCGCTTCCCGCCCTGCAGCAAGCGCGCGCCATGCAGTACAGCATCTCTGACATGCTCGTCCACAAGGCGCCACTGGCGCTCGTGTATGAGAGGCCCTACTTCGACCTCCGACCCAATTCCGTTGCCCACGCGCAGCTTGGCGATTTTATTACTGCAAGCTTCGAGGAACTTTTCATAGAGGCTGCGATGGACGTAACAGCGCTCGACCGAAAGGCATGTCTGGCCGGCATTCATGAACGCGCCCCACAAGGCCCCGCTGGAAGCGATCTCCACGTCGGCATCGTCGAGCACGATCATGGGATCTTTGCCGCCCAGCTCCAGCACGACGGGCAACAGCTTTCGCGCCGCGGCTTCAGTGACGCGTTTGCCGGTTGCAACGCTGCCGGTGAAGATCAGCTTGTCGATGGGGGAATCGATCAAGGCCGCACCGGCGGGCCCTTCTCCGATCATCACTTGCATGACATCGGGGTTCAAGCCCGCTGCCAGAAGCAGCCGCTGCAACTCCAGCGCGATCAACGGCGTGAATTCCGACGGTTTCAAGACGACCGCGTTACCCGTCACCAATGCGCCGAGCGTTTCCGTGGCAGCTATGGAGAACGGATAATTCCAGGGCGAGATAATGCCGATCACGCCAAACGGCTCGCGCAGCAACTTGCCGCGCTTGGTCTTCATGGCGAGATTGCCGTGCGGCAGCGGTTCCTCGCGCAGGAAGTCATGCGCGTTGCGAATGCAAAACTCGGTTGCGTCCAGGATGACCAGAACTTCGGTGGTAAGGGCTTCGACTGCCGGCTTACCGGCTTCGCGGCAAATCAGGTCGGCAACCTGATCGCACTGCTCGCTAAGCAGGCGGTGGAATCGCCGCAGCAGCGCGACTCGGTCCCGCAGCGGAGTGGTCTCCCATGCAGGCTGGACTTGCTTTGCCCGCAGCACGGCAGCCTGCACATCGCCGGGGTTGACGCACGCCAACTCAGCCAGCACTTCTCCCGTCGCGGGATTCGTGCTGACGATGGTGCTGTTTCCGACGGCAACTTTGGTTTCGGTTGGCATCTTGCTCAATATTCAACACTCACCAAATAGAGTCCGCATGCGGCGGCAGTAGGGCCGGCCGCGCTGCGATTGCGGGCGTCGAGAATCTCCGGCACATGCTCGATCTGCAATGCACCTTTTCCGACCTGCAAAAAAGTACCGACGAGGTTTCGCACCATGTGGTGCAAGAAACCATCTCCGCGCACAGTGTAAACCAGCTCCTCGTCCGTTCTCATCCACTGCGAAAAGTGAATGGTGCGCACATTCGTCGTGATTCCAGAATGGGAAGCTTCTGCTTCCCTGCCCTCCGCCATGCGTGCGCTACGCTCCGGGTCGGAAGCCGCAAACGAAGTGAAGTCGTGTTTGCCGACAACATGCTCCGACGCGCGAATGAGCGCCTCTTCGTTCATGGGATAGGGGTCATGAAAAACGTATCTGGCCAGGAATGGCGGGCAAATATCCTTGCGATAAATGCGATAGCGGTAGGTTTTCGCCTTGGCGGAATGCCGCGCGTGGAAGTCGTCCCCGACCACCTCCACGCCATTTACCCGCACCGAAGGGGGAAGCACATCGTTCAGCGCGATGACCAGGTTTCGCTCTGGAATCGGACTCTCAAGCCTCACCGACGCGACCTGGGCCAGCGCATGGACACCCGCATCGGTGCGCCCCGAGCCTTGCGGTAGTACCTCTTCGCTGGTCAGCCGTTGAAGGCACTCCGCCAGTGTGCCCTGCACAGTTCGCAGTCCCGGTTGGATTTGCCATCCGTGAAACTCCGATCCGTCATAGGCCAGCGTGATTTTGAGATTGCGACTCACATCATTCGGGGCAAGCAGACCGGGTGTCCGGCGTGCGGCGTTCTCTTAAGCAGTGTAAAGCTGCGAGCGACGCCGCAATCTCGGACTTCACTGCCATAAAGCCACTCTTCCCCGAGGGAGTCAGCGCCACAATTCGCACTGAAATCAATGCTGCGCCTTGTCCAGCCGGACCACGGCTCCGCTATCCAACTGATACTCCGCCTCAATCACTTTGAGTTTCCCGTCTGCCACAAAATGCTGCAGGATCTCGCTGCTGGCGAGCACGTCCTGGGCGCTGCGATGGACGTTTTGCACGATCGCGTCTTCGATCAGCTCATTGCCTTTGGCGGATTTGGCGGCGATAGCAACCGCAGGATCGATCTTGTCCACGATGGTTTGCAGGCTCGCGGATGGCATTTTTTCGCCCGAGCACGCGGCGGTCACGGCCCCGCACTTGGTGTGGCCCATCACAACGAGCACGCTGCTGCCCAGATGTTCCACCGCATACTCGATGCTGCCCACCCCGATGGCGTCAGCGATATTTCCGGCTGAGCGCACTACGAACAGTTCGCCGAGGCTCTTGTCAAACACTAACTCCGGCGCCACGCGACTGTCGGAGCACGCCAACACGATTACATTGGGATGCTGGCTGCTGGCGAGGCTTGCGCGCAGACTGACCAACTGGCGGGCCTTGGGCTTGCCGGCCATGAACCGCTTATTGCCTTCCATGAGGTCAGCCCAGATGGCATCGGCGGAGGGCGGTGGCAGAGTCTTGACGGCGTGATGGGTGGACGGCTGCGGCGGAGCAGCGGCCGGTTGCTGCGCAAAACCAGGAAGGGCCCACAAAACCAGAATCGCGAAACTCGCAAAAAGGCGTTTCATCGAGGCGTTCCTTTCAGTCTGAATTTCAATCTTGTGCACATACCTTCCGCAAGCGGCGGCAGTGTGTCAGCTATACTATGACATTTCCTGCTGCTTACGAGGTTGGTAACGGTTTCCCCGCCTCTGCGGCGTCATCTGAGATCGCTTCCTTGCGAATTCTGCCGCATCAGAGATAAGGCGACAGGAAGCAGGTGAAAGACGCGAAACCCAAAGTACTCTAACGCATTTTTTTGGGAGACGAAAGAATGTCTGGTTCTAAGTCCGTCAGGCCGGTCAGCTCAATCCTGGTATCTGCATTTCTGCTGGGGATACTTGCCACTGCGAGTTTTGCCCAGAACGCATCGCCGCAAACCGCGCCCAACAACCCGCCGCTGACCCCGCTGCCTCAGGCGCCGGCGCCACAGCACAATGCTCGTGTTTATTCCGATCAGGACTACACCCGGGGCAAGCGGCAATTTCCCAATCCGTTCGTGGTTTATACGGCGCGCGATGTTGCTCCACTGAACGTGACCAACTCCGCCCGCATCGACCAGTTGATGAAAGACGGCAGCATGTACTTGTCGCTGAACGATGCGGTCGCGATGGCGCTGGAAAACAACCTTGACATCGGCATTCAGCGCTACAACCTGTCCATTGCCGATACCGACATTCTGCGGACGAGTTCGGGAGCGTTTGCGCTCGGCGTGAATACCGGCTTGGTCCAGGGCACCCCCGGCGGAGCCACCGGTACGACGTCGGCTGGTGGCACTGGCACCTCCACCACGGGAACCACGGGCGGCGGCGCAGGTGGCACGACCATCGGAGTTGGCGGGGCCGGTGCGGGAGTGGGGGGCATTGTCGCGTCCACGCAGGGCGAAGGCCCCCCGCTTGACAACTATGATCCCGTACTTTCGGGAACGGTATCGATTGAGCACGCCACCACGCCAGAGGCCAATACCATCTTCACCGGCACCAATGTTCTGACCCAAAACACGACAACGGCCAACTTCCTCTACAGCCAGGGATTTTCTACCGGGACCTTGATGACGGTGGGTTTCAATAACAACCGCGCAGCGTCGAATTCCCTTTTCAATACTTTGAATCCTACCCTGACCCCGAACTTCCGCTTTGAAGTGCGCCAGCACCTGCTCTCGGGATTCGGCTACGATCCCAACCTGCGATGGATCCGCATTGCCAGAAACAACCGTGAGATCGAAGATGTCACCTTTCGTCAGCAGATCATCCAGACGGTATCGCAGATCGAGAACATCTACTGGGACCTGGTGAATGCGTACTCCAACGTGACCGTACAGCAGCGTGCCCTCGATCTCACCAACAAGACGCTTTCCGACAATCAGAAGCAAGTGGCCGCCGGGACGCTGGCTCCGCTGACTGTGGTCCAGTCGCAGAGTGCCGTGGCCACGGCCAAGCAAAACCTGATTACCGCGCAAGTGAATCTGCAGTTGCAACAACTGCTCATGAAGAACGCGATCACCCGCAACATGGCCGACCCTATGCTCGCCGTTGCGCCCGTAATTCCCACGGACACCCTGAGTACATCCGAACAGTACGAGGTGCGGCCGGTGGAGGACCTGATCGACGAAGCCTTGAAGCAACGTCCCGAGATCACCACCGCGCGCCTCACCCTCACCAACAACGAAATCTCACGCAAGTCGATTCGCAACCAGTTATTGCCGACGGTCGACTTGTACGCTTTCTATGGCGCTTCCGCTCTGGCTGGACCGCAGAACCCTTTGTGTACGAATACCAGTCGGGGTTGCCCGCCGCCAGGATCGTTCCCGACAACCGGTTACAGCGACGCGTTCGGCAATCTGTTCAACAGCAGTGCGCCGGACAAAGGAGTCGGAATCAATATCAACATTCCGCTGCGTAACCGCCAGATTCAGGCCGACCAGGTGCGCTCATTATTGGAATATCGCCAGGCGCAGATGAGTTTGCAGCAAACCGAAAACACCATCCGGCTGCAAGTGCGGCAGGCGCAATTCGCCATGCAACAGAACTACGTGGGACTGCAAGCGGCACTGGCGGCCCGCGACTACGCCGCCCAGAGCCTGGATGCCGAGCAGAAAAAACTGCGCATGGGCGCTTCCACCAGCACGCTGGTGTTGCAATCGTCCTCCAACTTGACTCAGGCGGAGTCGAATGTCCTGGCGGCGGCCACCAATTACGAGAAGTCGAAGGTGCAACTCGATTTATCTACCGCCGAGACTTTAGCCAAGCTCGGCATTGACATGTCAGACGCGGAAGCCGCCCAAGTGAAACACCAGCCGAAGGTACCCGGCACCGTGCCAGCGAATACCAACGACCTGACGCAACCTAACTTGACACCCATCCCGGTTCCCGGAGTGACGCCCGCGCCTCAGCCGGACACACCACCGCAAACCCCGGACCAGGCACCGCCGTCGCAGCCGCCGCTTCAACATTAATCGGGTCCACCCGCCGAGCGCTGTAGTTTCGCTCGGCGGGACGAAGATGCTGGGAGGAAACTGGATTCCGAGAAAACAGAGACAATAGCGACGCACGAAGATGTGAACACTCTATCGTGAAGGTGACTATGCAAAAGAGAACCGTGCTGGGAAAGGGCGGCTAAGTTTGCGCAAATTGTACGCAACCGGCGGACTCTCCAGGCGGTAAACTGGGGTGTGCTGCCGCAGAAGATTTCCTGTGCAATGTTTGCTTGCTTGAGCGTTCCTTTAGTGAGGGGATGCATTCATGTTCAGATACAGCTCCGTGCTGGTGACTTTGGCACTCCTGACGTGCCACTCTATGGGGCAACAGACGCCCACTTCGATACCAACATCCGTCCAGACTGGATTGCTTTTGGATGCCGCAGGGCCGAAACAGAGGGAAGCGATCAAGAACGTCTATATGATCGTATGCCCGCTCACCGATCCGCCCGGAAGCTTTGTTTATGGAACTGGGTTCTTGCTACATCAGGGATTCGTCGTAACGAACGCCCACGTCGTCGAAAAATGCAACAAGAGTAATTTATTTGCTTTGGCTCCTGATAGTCAGAAGGTTGCGTTCAAAAAAATAGTACAAGATGACGGAAGGGACTTGGCGATATTGGTTCCTGCAGTTGCATTGGGACAGGGTTTTACGCTGTCGACTCAAAGTGACCCCCGGCCTGGCAGTGAGGTATCCACCTGGGGTTATCCTTTTGCCTATACCGGGGCGACACCCCTCCTGAGCGTCGGCCATGTAGCCGGATACAGAACAGACGGATCACATGGCAGGCCGGTCAAACATGTTGTCGTCAATGCAGCATTCAACCACGGTAACTCCGGCGGCCCGCTTTTGTTGGCACAAGAGAACTCCGTGATCGGAATAGTCGTACTCACGATGCACTTTTACCCCGAATACATCAAACAAATGCTTGATCAAATGTCCCAAGCAACTGGTGGGTGGGGCTACGGTATGACCATTACTAGGCAAGATGGCTCGCAGGCCAAACTCAATCTCAGTATTCCGCAAATGACGGCAATGATACTCGATGAGTTCTATCAGAAAACTCAGACAATGATAGGCGAAGCCATTTCTGCTTCTGAGCTGGCCGCGATGCTGAACGAGCGTAAGCAGGAGCTTGAACATTGACAATGCTTTCGCAATGACGATTTCAGGTGGGGGCGACAATCTCGCCTCGCCGTCACTTCTTGCTCCGGGTCGAGGCATCCACTAGCATGTAGGGTTCGTCTTCCAATGGGGTAGCTCATGTCTGATAGCCGCAAGCCTGACGGAAAAGTTCTGGCCGAATCGCCGGTCACCGATCTCTTCGAGAATGGCCGCCATCCTTCCGAGTCGGAGAAGCAATGGGCCGAGAAAACGCTCGCTCCGAGTCTGGAAAAGGGACCGGAGAAGCCGATTGGCGCGCCCACGGGCGTCAACGTTGACGAGCACGGTCATGCGCGCTACACCACCATCTCTGGCCTGCCGATCCGGCGGCTCTACACGCCCGCCGATCTTCCTGCCGACTGGAAGTACGAAGACTACCTGAATTATCCCGGCCAGCCGCCCTTCACGCGCGGCATTCATGCTTCCGGATACCGCGGCAGGATGTGGACCATGCGCCAGTTCTCCGGCTTTGCTTCGCCGGAGGAGACCAATGAGCGCTACAAGTATCTACTGGCCCACGGCGGCGGCGGCCTTTCCGTCGCATTCGATTTGCCCACGCTGATGGGCTATGACAGCGATCATCCCTTCAGCGAAGGCGAAGTCGGCAAGTGCGGCGTGGCCATCGATTCGCTGGAGGACATGGAGATCCTGTTCGGCGGGATTGATCTGGAGAAGACGACGGTCTCGATGACCATCAATTCGCCGGCGTCGATCTTGTGGGCCATGTATCTCGTGGTTGCGGAGAAGCAGGGCGCCGACTGGAAGAAAATTTCCGGCACCATTCAGAACGACATCCTGAAGGAATACATCGCGCAGAAGGAATACATCTATCCGCCAGCGCCTTCGATGCGGCTGGTGATTGACACCTTCGAGTTCGGTTCCAAGTTCACGCCGCGCTACAACACGATTTCGATCAGCGGCTATCACATTCGCGAAGCCGGTTCGACCGCGTTGCAGGAGTTGGCCTTCACCATCTACGACGGCGTGGAGTACGTCGAATGGGCGCGCCGTCGTGGCCTCGACGTAGATGAGTTTGGCCCGCGGCTCAGCTTTTTCTTCAACGCGCACAATGATTTCTTCGAGGAACTTGCGAAGTATCGCGCCGCCCGTAAGATCTGGTATCGCCTGATGAAAGACCGCTTCGAAGCCAAGCACCAGCGCACCTGGCTGATGCGATTCCACTCGCAAACCGCAGGCGTCTCGCTGACCGCGCAGCAGCCGATGAACAACATCGCGCGCGTCGCCATTCAGGCGCTGGCCGCGGTGCTGGGCGGGACCCAGTCGCTGCACACCGACTCCTACGACGAAGCGCTGGCGCTACCGACGGAAGAGGCGGTGCGCATCGCCCTGCGCACGCAACAGATCATCGCGTACGAATCGGGGGTCGCGCAGACCGTCGATCCCCTGGGTGGCTCCTACTTCCTGGAACGCCTCACGCTCGACATGGAGAAGGGAGCGTTCGATTATTTCGAGAAGCTGGATGCCATGGGCGGCATGGTCGCGGCCATCGAGAAGGGCTACCCGCAGAAAGAAATCGCAGAGGCCAGCTACCAATTCCAGCGCGCCACCGAAGCGCGAGAGAAAATCACGGTCGGCGCCAACGATTTTGTCGTCGAAGAACCGGCGCCCAACATCCTCTACATCGGCGAAGAAGTCGCCCAGGCGCAAAGCAAGAAACTGAAGGCGTTGCGGGCGCGCCGCTCCAACGACCAAGTTCGCTGCTGCCTCGATGCCTTGCGGAAAGCCGCAGCGCAGGAACCGAAGGCCGGCAAGAACGGCCAGGTCTCACCGGCCAACACCATGCCTTTCATCGTGGAGGCCGTGAAGGCGTACGCGACGGTGGGCGAGATTTGCGAGGCCCTGCGCGACGTTTACGGGACCTACACCGAAACCGCGTTCGCATGAGAAACAAGCTGTCAGCCCTCAGCTAGACCGCGTTCGCACCTCTACGCAGACACGTGGGCCCGATGATGGTTAGCCCTGCCGGAGTGCTTGCTGGCCAGCCGCGCATGGCCGCGATGGCCAACGTTTGCAGCCTTGCGAGCGCTTTGCGCCTTCGAGCCGTGCCCATTTGCGTGCGCGGTTTGCGCTTGCTCGAAGTGATCGGGGTCAACCTCTTGTTGAGCCTGAGCCAATATGGAGAACGTGGGGAAAGTCCCTATTGCGAGCATGAGAGCTAGTAGCCTGAACAGTTTCACGATTTTTCTCCTCGAAGGGCGTGCCTTTGTAGGTAGCAAGTTGGGTTCCATTCGCGGCGTGCGTTCAACGAGCTCTCTCGTGCGCGCTAAGTGGTTGAAGGGACGTAAGTCGAACCATTGCAGCTCAATCCAAACGATTGGCGGAGAAGAAATCGGCGGGGCAGAACCCTATCCGAAAAGATAGAGGCCTATCCGAGTGGATAGTCGGGTGACAAGTAACTGGCCGTGGGCATTAAGGGGTGCATGGGGAGGAATACTCGTCGGGCCTACCTTACCGGTAACGCACCCCACTTACCAAAGCGCAGCCCGGGGTTTATGATTCTTAGTTCAGTTGTGAGCGGAGGAACTCGAACCAACCGCAGGTCCTTCGACTCGCCCGCCACGGCGGGCTCGCTCGGGATGACCGGCGAGTAGCGAAAGGCGAAGAGCGCCACATGTCCCCTGACCGCAAAATCCGTGTATTGGTTGCCAAGCCCGGCCTCGATGGCCACGACCGCGGCGCCAAAGTGATTGCCCGCGCCTTGCGCGATGCCGGCATGGAAGTGATCTACACCGGGCTCCGCCAGACCCCGGAGATGATCGTCAACGCGTCGCTGCAGGAAGACGTGGACGTCATTGGCCTCAGCATCCTCTCCGGCGCGCACAACGCCATCGTGCCCCGGGTGATGGACCTGCTGAAGCAGAACCAGATGGACGACGTGCTGGTGCTGGTGGGCGGCATCATTCCCGATCAGGATATCGAGACGCTGAAGAAGGCTGGGGTGGCTGCCATCTTCCAACCGGGCACTCCGATGGATTCCATCATTGAGTTCATCCGCGCCAACGTGAAGTCGCGCGGCGTTCCGGCGACCACTTAGTTCACCACAGAGACACAGAGAGCTCTCCCGCCGCGGTCATCGCCTATGACCACTTCCGCTCTACTGGACATACTCACCCCGGCAAAATAAACCCATCGATGTGCCGCAGCGGTGGCTCATCCTTTCGCCGCAGCCCGCCCACCACACTTCCCTTCATCACCTTCTGCAGCGCCACTTGGAACTGGTTCATCTCCTCGCGAGTTCCAACCGTGATGCGGGTGTAGGTTGGCATCAGCGGCCAGATACGGCCAATGAAGACGTTCTGCTGGGCCATAGCGGCGATTACCTCTTTCGCCGGCCGCTTGGTATCGAGCATGAAGCAGTTGGATACCGAAGGAATGTAGGAATATCCGTTGCGATCGAGCCATTGGAAAGTTTCCTCGCGGATTTCTGCGTTGATGCGCTTGCGCTCGGCTACCAGTTGCGTGTCCTTCAGGCTCGCCGACGCCGCGGCGACGGCGGTCACGGGCATGGGATTACCTCCGCCGTAATCCTCGAGCCTCTGCATGAGGTCGGGCCGGCCGATGGCCAATCCGCAGCGCAAGCCCGCCATTCCGTAGAGCTTCGAAAAAGTGCGCAACACGATTAAGTCATGGCCGGACGCCACCAGGTCGATGGTCGAAGGCGCATCGCAAAAGTGAATGTAGGCCTCGTCCACCAGCACGATTGAAGCTTTGGGCTTGTTCTGCAGCAGGTACTCGATGTCGGAATGGCTGGTCAGCGTTCCGGTTGGATTGTTCGGCGAGCAGATATAGAACACGCCCGCGTTGGGCGCGGCGGCAATCATGGCCCTCACATCGTGCGCATGAGTCTTGGTGAGCGGCACCTTGACCACCCGCGCGCCGGAACTTTTCGCGGCATACATGCCAGCTTCGTATCCGGGGTCGGCGGTCACGTAACTCGCCCGGGGCGAGGTGAAAGCCATCACGGTATAGTGCAGCGGCTCGGTCGAGCCGGCAAAAATCCTGACATGGTCCGCTTTCACGCCGACGCTTTCCGCGAAGAGGCCGACGAATTCCTCGGTCAAGCGGAAGCGATAACGGCCAGCTTCCGGCATGATCGCCGCGATCGCGCTGCGCGCGGCTGCACAAGGGCCAAGTGGATTTTCGTTGGCGTTGATCCGGACCCCGCCGACGGGCGCGTACGGCAACTCCTGCGCGTACGCCAGCATGGGCTCAGTCACGACGCGCAACGCCAGTGCTGCAGATGCGGCGGTAGAAACCTGCAGAAACGATCTGCGGGAGAAAGTCGTTAGCCTCTCATGGTGCGCCATTAGCCGTCCTCCTCTTGCCTTGTGAGCGACATCTTAACGCTTTTTCGGCTAATTCGCCGCAGCATGGCAGCCTGCGCGAGCAGCCGCCAGCGACAGTACCGCTCAGATGCCGGGCCGTTTGCTACCCTAGCTATCGGTGCATCCCACTTCCCAAGCAACCCTGTACTCTCGCGAGCCGCGTGGCAACGCCGTCGTTCTGCGCCTCGTCTCGGAGGATGGCACGAACCGCCTGACGCGCGCCCGAGTGCAGGCCCTCACCGCTGCTGTCGAGGACCTTGCGCTGTATCCGCCCGCGCGCCTGGTGATCGCCGGCAATGCCAGGTTTTTCTCGGCCGGGGCCGACCTCAACGAGATTGCCGCGTTGACCGGCGCGGAAGCGTTCCGTTTCGCGCAGATGGGTCAGCGCTTGATGACTGCAATCGCCAGCTTCCCGGCTCCCACCATCGCCGTCGTTCAGGGCTACTGCATGGGCGGAGGACTGGATCTCGCGCTGGCTTGCGATCGCCGCATCGCCAGTGCTCATGCGATGTTTGGACATCGCGGCGCCGCGCTCGGCCTGATCACCGGGTGGGCAGGGACGCAGCGTCTGCCTCGAATCGTCGGCAAAGCCCGCGCGCTGCAGATGTTCCTGGCAGCGGAAAAGCTGCACGCGCCCCAAGCGTTACAGGGCGGACTGGTGGACGCGATTGTGGAGGACCCGCTCGCAGTGGCGCTGGAGCTAGCGCGGTAGCGGAATGGATTATGCGGTAGCAGGTCCGCCGCCTGCGCTATGCTTTAGCAATGGGCTCCCGCTTGCCACCTGGCGATCAGAAGCTGGTGCAGATTATCGATTCGGCCCTTGCCGATACGGCCCGCCGCAGTGGCGAGTGGTTGGTCTGCAAGCTGGGATGCACGCAGTGCTGCATGGGAGCTTTTACCATCAATCAGCTCGACGCGCTTCGGTTGCAGCGAGGGCTCGCCGAATTGGAAGTGACCGACCCGGCCCGCGCCGCGCAAGTCCGCGAACGCGCCCGCGCGTCGATTTCCCGGTTCTCACAGGACTTCCCTGGAGATCGGAAGACCGGCATTCTGGATGAGGGCGAGACAGCCGAGGCGCTGTTCGAAGAATTCGCCAATGACGAGCCTTGCCCGGTCCTCGATCCCCAGACTGGGAGGTGCGACCTGTACGCTGCGCGGCCGCTCACCTGCCGCGTCTTCGGACCGCCCGTGCAATCCGAAGGTGGTTTGGGTGTCTGCGAGCTGTGTTATCACGGCGCCAGCGAAGAAGAGATCGCCGCCTGCGAGATGACAGTCGATCCCGAAGGAATAGAGCCGGCGTTGCTCGACGAATTGGAACGAAGCACCGGCCGGCGGGGCAGAACCATCGTGGCGTTTGCGGTGGGGCTGTAGTCTGTGTCGGCCTGCATTGCGTGCCGCCGCTCCCTGCTTTATCGTAGATAGTTTGCCCCTCACTCATCATGACCGACCATAGCCATCATTCCGGATCGCCCTCCGCGTTCGAAACCAAAGTGAAGAGTAACTCGTCACGCTTCGAACGCAACCTGAACGCCATGGCCGAGATGGTCGCCAACGTTCGCAATGAAGAACAGATCATCGCCCAGGGTGGTGGAGATAAGGCGATCGAATCCCAACACAAGAAAAGACGCCTGACCGCGCGCGAGCGCATTGCGCTGCTGATCGATCCCGGCACCGAGTTGTTCGAGCTTGGCGGCTTCGCAGCCTGGGGAATGTACCAGGAGTGGGGCGGCGCGCCCTGCGCCGGTGTGGTGACCGGCTTGGCGCGGGTGCAAGGGCGGCTGGTCATGCTCATTGTGAATGACGCCACGGTAAAGGCTGGGGCGTTCTTTCCCATCACGGCCAAGAAGGTGATTCGCGCCCAGAACATCGCCATTGATAATCGCATTCCCACGATTTACCTGGTGGATTCCGCCGGAGTATTCCTGCCCTTGCAGGAAGACGTCTTCCCCGATACGGACGATTTTGGCCGCGTCTTCCGCAACAATGCGGTGATGTCGGCGATGGGCATTCCGCAGATCGCCGCCATCATGGGCATGTGCGTGGCGGGCGGCGCGTACCTGCCGCTGATGTGCGATCACATCCTGATGACCGAAGGCAGCGGCCTGTTTCTCGCCGGACCGGCGCTGGTGCAGGCCGCCATCGGCGCGAAATATTCAGCCGAGGAGCTTGGCGGCGCCAAGATGCACTCGCAAATTAGCGGCATCGTGGACTTCCGCGAGCCTGACGATGAGTCATGCCTGGCGCGCATTCGCCTGCTGGTGGACAAGATAGGTAACCGTCAGTTGGGCGTCTTCGATCGCAAGCAGCCGGAAGAGCCACGGTTCGCCCCGGAAGAGATTTACGGCATCTTCGATGGCGATCCCGCACGTCAGTACGACATGAAGGAGATCATCGCGCGCATCGTGGACGGCAGCCAGTTTGGCGAGTACAAAGCGGAGTACGGCGAGACGGTCTTGTGCGGCTATGCGCGCATTGGTGGCTTCGCTGTGGGGATTGTCGCCAATCAGAAGACGCACGTGCAGCAGGTGGACCACTCCGGCAACAAGCGCACCGAGTTTGGCGGCGTCATCTACACCGAGTCGGCGGAGAAGGCGGCGCGCTTCATCATGGATTGCAACCAGAACCTGGTGCCTCTGCTCTTCCTGCACGATGTGAATGGCTTCATGGTGGGACGCGACGCCGAGTGGAGCGGCATCATCAAGGCCGGAGCCAAGATGGTGAATGCGGTGTCGAACTCGGTGGTGCCAAAGATCGCGGTCATTGTCGGCGGCTCGTTTGGGGCCGGGCATTACGCCATGTGCGGCAAAGCTTACGATCCACGCTTTCTGTTCGCGTGGCCGACGGCGCGCTATGCAGTGATGGCGGGGGCTTCGGCGGCGGGAACGTTGGTGGAGATCAAGATCAAGCAATTGGAGCGCGGTGGCAAGA
Organism: Acidobacteriaceae bacterium; assembly: GCA_003151335.1. Classification (GTDB taxonomy): domain Bacteria; phylum Acidobacteriota; class Terriglobia; order Terriglobales; family Acidobacteriaceae; genus Bog-257. The sequence goes on along the minus strand of PLXE01000054.1, from coordinate 51,508 downwards.
AGCTCAGCGAAGAAGGCAAGAAGAAGCTGTTCGACGAAGTTAAGGCGACCTACGACGAGCAAACCGATCCGCGCTACGGCGCGGCGCGGCTGTGGATTGACAAGATCATCGATCCGGCGGAAACCCGGGAGGCGATCATCACTGCGTTGGAGGCGGCATCGCTGAATCCCGAGGTGCCGAAGTTCAGCGTAGGGGTGCTGCAAACGTAGGGCAGTTGCCAGTAGTCAGTTGCCAGTTACCAGTGGTTTAGTTGTCAGCCTGGAGTTGTCATCCCGAGCGGAGTCGAGAGATCTGCGGTCGGCTGTCAGCCATCAGCTATCAGCCGTCAGCTTTCAGCTAAGAACCGGCCACTTGGGTCGAGCCGCGGGGTCGTAAACGATTTTCTGGCTCTCGAGGTTTCGTTTCCCGCGGATAGCTGAGGGCTGATAGCTGACAGCTAAATGCTAATGGCTGACGTTCTCAAACTCATCGAATGCCCGCGTGATGCGTGGCAAGGGCTGCCTGGGCAGATCCCCACCCCGGTCAAGGTCGAGTACCTGAAAGCCTTGATTGCTGCAGGATTCAAGCACATTGATGCAGTGTCATTTGTCTCGCCGAAAGCCATTCCACAGATGGCCGACTCGGAAACGGTGATGAGCGAGCTTGATCCGCCGGATGACGTCGAGATCATCGCCATTGTGGTGAACGAGCGCGGGGCCGAGCGGGCCATCGCCACCAATGCGGTGCGGACCCTGGGCTTCCCTTATTCACTTTCGCCAACCTTCCTGAAGAACAACCAGAACCAGACGCTGGAAGAGAATCTCGACATTCTGGAGAAGATTAAGACGAAGGCTGACGACAGTGAACTCGACACGATAGCCTACATCTCGATGGCGTTCGGCAATCCGTACGGCGACCTGTGGAATGCCGACGAGTTGATTGAAGGGACCAGCCTGCTTGCCGATATGGATTTGCAGGCCATCTCGCTAGCCGATACGGTAGGATTGGCGACGCCGCAGCAGATCGCCGACTTGCTGGGGCCGGTGCTGGAGAAATTCGGAGGCGTCGAGATCGGCGTGCATCTGCACAGCCGACCGGACGATGCGGCGGCAAAAGTTCTGGCGGCTTATGATGCCGGTTGCCGGCGATTCGACTCCGCCATCGGCGGCATGGGCGGCTGTCCCTTTGCGCAGGATGTGCTGGTGGGCAACATCCCAACCGAGAAATTGCTGGACGCGTTGAAGAGCCGAGGCGCCGACTTGCCGCTGAAGAAGCCGATTACGGAACCGTTCCGCCTGGCGGCGGAGATCGCTGGCAGGTTCAGCGGGCCCAAGATGTAAAAGAACAGTTGTCAGTGGTCAGTTGCCAGTTGCCAGTTGAACTACGCATAATGCAGCGTGGAAAGGAACGGGCGGCCAGCCATCACGTACGATCTTACTCATGCCAAAGCAACCTCACTCATACGTAACTCTGACTCTCGCCTACGATGGACAGGTTGCGACCGTCACCCTGAACCGGCCGGATAAGCGCAACGCCATCAGTTACGAACTCATCGGCGAGTTACTGCGCGCCCTGGAGGAGATCGAGCAATCGGCTGCGCAAATCGTCATGCTGACGGGTGCGGGCAAGGCGTTCTGCTCGGGCATGGACCTGGACAATTTGCGCTCCATCACCGGCCGCAGCGAAGAAGAAAACTTGACCGACTCCGCCACCATGGCGCGCCTGTTTCGCACCTTGTACGAGTTCCCCAAGGTCACCATCGCCGCCGTGAACGGCGCCGCGGTCGCCGGCGGCTGCGGATTGGCCACCCTCTGCGATTTCACCCTGGCCTCTTCCCAAGCCAAGTTCGGCTATACCGAGGTCCGGATTGGCTTCGTGCCGGCGATTGTTTCGGCCTTCTTACTGCGCCAGGTCAGCGAGAAACATGCGCGCGATCTGCTGCTCACCGGTCGAATCATTGGGGCCGAAGAAGCCTTCCGCATGGGGCTGGTCAACGAGGTGGTTGCGCCCGAGAAACTTCTGGGACGCGCCCGCGATCTGGCGGCCAGCCTGCTGAGCAACAGTCCTGCCTCGCTGTTGGCAACCAAGCGCCTACTCACGCGCTACGCGTCGGAGAGTCTCGACCGGGAGATCGCGGTCGCCGTGGAGGAGAACGCGCGCATCCGCAGGACGGCCGATTTCCGGGAGGGTGTAAGCTCGTTTCTGGAGAAGCGCAATCCGCGCTGGACAGGGAAATAGCCGGTGCAGGTCCTGGCGAACTCATCCAGGTTGGACCATAGGTCCCGGGGCAAACGAGTGGGGTTGTGCAGAGGCAAAGACCACTTGCGATAGAATTGGCGGTGCTTTAAGTTGGCAATCCAGCGTAAGCGGAACAGCCCACGTCTCTATTGTCACGAAGCGTCGTTTCAAGCATTATCACTGTCAGAGTTTCACCAGGGAGAGTCATGATGACATTTCGTCCGCATTCCATCGTAGCGGTAATGCTGTTTTCCACTATGATCTACGCCCAATCTTCGTCACCGGCAGCGAAATGGCAGGCGGCGCCCGCTGCGGCAAAGGCGTCCAGTAGTTATGCCCGTTATCCGGTAATGAGCCAAGCGGCCGAGGAGCGTGCCAGGAACCTTTTTGAAATGTTCAAAGCTGGCCAGGGGAGCGCGATTTGGGCTACGTATCCGGCGGACAACCGAAAGAGTGCCGAGAACGGGAAGAAATTTGTAGCCATGCTCGCGCAGTTGAAAACAAAACTGGGCCCGGAGACCAAGGTGGTGGCAGAGAATACCGCTCCCTACTTGCTGAAGCGAGTTACGGTTTACTCGCGGCTGTCGGAATTCGCCAACGCCAAGGTCCAGGTGGCGACTGTGGTCATGGTCAACGAGAATGGCGACACCGATGGTTTCACGGTCCGACCGCTGTCTTCACCCCCCGAAGGCCATAATGCCGGCTACAAGGACACCGCCAGGTTGAAGCTGCCCTTCTCCGGCGAGTGGCTGGTGTACCAAGGCGGACACGGCGTCTTTAACAACGCCTATCAGATGACCGACGACCGGCAGTTTGCCATCGATTTTGTTCTGCTGAAGAACGGGAATCCTTTTGAGGGCGACGCAACCCGAAACGAGCAGTTCTACTGCTTTGGCCAGCCAGTGTTGGCGCCGGCCGACGGTAGAGTGGTTCGAGTGGTAAATGACATCGGGGACAATGCTCCCGGCAAGCCCAGTCCAGACGCTCCGAATGGAAACATGATCCTGATCGCGCACAGCAACAACGAATATTCCCTGCTGACCAACCTCAAGCAAAACAGCGTCAAGTTGAAGCATGACGATATGGTCAAACAGGGCGATCCTGTGGGAGAATGCGGCAACTCGGGCGCTTCGGTCGCTCCCAGAGTGCATTACCAATTGCAGAATTCGGCGGGGTTCCCAACCACCGAGTCGTTGCCGGCGCAATTCGTTGACTATATCGCGGACGGCAAGCCTGTGCCTCTAGGGGAGGTGGAAAGAGGACAGATGGTCAGCAACGGACCTGCTTCCAGCACCCCTCCAGCGCCGGAGAAAAAATAAGGCTAACGGTGCAAGCCAGGTGCGGTCGTCTCTGCGGTTTCTTTCAGGGGTTGTGTCTCCAGCCGAGTGGGTACCAGGTTGAAAGCTGAAGATGGCCAGTCGCGACGTACCCGCTCGGAAGCTCAAGTGTACGAGACCAAGTTGCGGGTGCGCTATGCGGAGACCGACCAGATGGGTGTGGTCTATCACTCCAACTTCGTCATCTGGTTTGAGGTAGGCCGGGTGGAGATGCTGCGCCAACTGGGCTTCACCTATAGCGAAATGGAAAAGCGGGACGGCACCCACATCGCCGTCGTGGACGTGCGCTGCCGCTACAAGGTCCCCGCCCGCTACGATGACATGGTCACCATCCGGACGCGCCTGGTCAACGTGCGCGATTCCTTGTTGCATTTCGGCTACGAGGTAGTGCGCGACCTAGATGGCATCCTGCTGGCCGAGGGCGAGACCGTGCACCTGGTGGTGGATTCTGAATTCAGACGAATCCCCCTGCCGCAAAAGTACCTAGCGTCGTTCTTGAAGGCGTCGGGAAAAAGCTGAGGCCAGCGGCGAGTGGGGCGCCCGCCAAAACTGTGGAGCCAGGTTTCGGACAACTGGCTGCGAAACTTACGACTACATTGTTACCCCGCTTAGGCAGTCGAAACCGGCAATATTTCGATGCAAGCACTCCACATCGACGGCAATAATCTGGGCCTCGACGAGGTTCGCCAGGTGGTCCAGGAACGGCGCCCGGTGCTGCTGCAACCCGAGGCGCGGATCGCCGTCGAGCGGGCGCGCGCGGTGGTCGAAGAGCTGCTGGAGAATGACGGTGTCGCGTATGCGGTGAACACCGGCGTCGGCAAACTCGCCGATCTTCGCATCTCGGCAGACGATATTCGCAAGCTGCAAATCAAGCTTTTGCGCTCGCACGCCGCAGGCGTCGGCGAACCGCTGGCCGAAGACGTTGCGCGGGCCATGGTCCTGCTGCGCGCCAACTCGCTCGCCAAGGGTTTCTCGGGGGTGCGGCCGGCGGTGATTGACACGCTTTGCGAGATGCTGAACCGGGGCGTGCATCCCGTGATTCCGTCGCAGGGCAGCGTGGGGGCCAGCGGCGATTTGGCTCCGCTGGCGCATCTCGCGCTGGTGCTGATCGCCGAGGGCGAAGCAACCTTCCGCGGCCAGCGCATGGCGGCTGCCGAGGCGTTGAAGCAAGCCGACATTGAGCCCCTGGTGCTGCAAGCCAAAGAGGCGATCTCCCTCATCAATGGCACGCAGGGCATGCTGGCAGTCGGACTATTGGCCACCCTGCAGGCAAATATACTTGCCGACACCGCGGATGTGCTGGGGGCCCTCACCGTGGACGCGCTAAAAGGCACCGACGCCGCGTTTGACAGGCGCATCCACCAGGCGCGTCCGCACGCCGGACAGTCACTGGTCGCGGAGAACCTGCGCCGCATGTTGGAAGGCAGCCTGATTCGCGAGTCGCACCGCGAGTGCCAGAAGGTGCAGGATGCCTATTCGCTGCGCTGCATCCCGCAGGTCCATGGCGCGGTCCGCGATACGCTCGTCCATTGCCGCCAGGTCTTTGAGATCGAAATGAATTCGGCGGTGGATAACCCGCTGGTCTTTCCCGAGGAAAGGAAAGTGGGCGCGCCGAAACGCGGAGTGGGCGCGACGGTCCCCGGCGACATCCTGTCGGGCGGCAACTTTCACGGCGAACCGCTGGCCTTCGCGCTCGATTTTCTGGCCATCGCGCTCAGCGGGTTGGCTGGCATCTCCGAGCGGCGCATCGAGCGGCTGGTGAATCCAGCGCTGAACGAAGGGCTGCCTGCGTTCCTGGCGCCCGGCGCCGGCTTGAACTCGGGCTTCATGATGGCGCAGGTCACAGCGGCCGCTCTGGTCAGCGAAAACAAAGTCCTGGCGCATCCCGCGTCGGTCGATTCCATCACCACGTCGGGCAATCAGGAAGACTACGTCTCCATGGGCATGATCGCGGCCAACAAGCTGCTGCGAGTGATCACCAACACCCGCAACGTACTCGCCATCGAAGCCCTGGCTGTCGCCCAGGCGCTCGACTTCCGCGCACCCCTGCTGACCGGCAAGCGCGGCCAGGCGGCCCACGCAGCCATTCGGTCGGTGTCTCCCACCATCAGGGAAGATCGAATCTTGACTCAGGACTTCGCGAAAGTAGCGGAACTGATCGCCAGCGGCAAGCTGGCAGAAGTGCTGCGGTAGAGATGCTACGCGCCAACCCGCCGTATCCAGAGATGCCTTCGGTCTTATCGAGCGCACCCTCGGTGACCCGCCTAGCCAAAAGAAGGCTAGAACGGGCTACCCGAGATTAGGGTTTCGCGTGTATCTACTCCCACTGACCAACGTACCCGGCAAAGGAAACCCCCACCCAAGCCAAGGAAGCTTGGGTGAGGGCACGCGCAAGTTTCTTTCCGTTAGGAAACTCGGACGGGCACCCGGGCCGGGCCACTCACCCGTCCGAATAACTACGGGTACACTACCGAAACGTTGTCCAGCGCGATCCAGCCTGGATCGTCACGGAAAGTAAACATGAGGGTGTCGTTGCCCGTTCCGGTAAAGGGGCCGTACACATACCGCGTCCACCCTCGTGTAAGGGGGTTGGTCAGGCTGACGAATTGAGGGGTATCCCAGTATCCGTTAAAGAAGCTGGGATTGTCCCCAACTGCATTCAGCCAGAAACAGACGTGGTAGGGCTGACCCGGAATTGTCGAAATTCTCTGCCTAAGGCTTCCAGGGCTGCCTACGGGGCCCAACACCGCGTAAAAGGCGCCGGCCTGAGCACCGCTGTATCGGTAATAGGGACCAGAGACTACGCTGGTGTCCCCAGTATTGCCGCCTTGAGTCCAGCCCGTGAAATCGCCGGTCTCGAAGCTGCCATTGGTGAGAAGATTCTGGCCGTCACAGAGGACAGTGGACGTGTTGGTAAAGGTCACTTGGGTGATGCCTGGAATGACGGTAACGATCGTGCAGTAAACGGAAGAGGGCGTGCACGGCATAAGCTGACCCTCATTTACCGTAATCATCGACGGGAAAAAGGGAGGTTTAGGCGTTTCCGCGATCATCACCGGCGTGTTAACCGGGAAGTTGCCAGCCAACACGCAGTTGCCGCCCTGCTCGGGCGGACCCGCTGTCACCATGTAAACATGTCTTTGGCCCCCGCCGGTTACCGTAAACGTGAATACCTGACCGAGTGTAGATGGGTCACCCGCAATCTTGCAGAGCTTCAACAGACCCGGAGGTGCTGCATAGTTCGTAAAGGTCACAAGGGTTTCTTCATCCACATCGCCGGCCATAACATTAACGATAGCGTGCAGGTCCGGCTGAATCCATGAATTCAATTCATCATGATAGAACCCCAGTTCGTCATATGCGAAAGCGGTGACATTTGAGACCGCGACGCCGAGTTTCGGTGTTTCGGCAACGGTAACCGCGCCAGAAGGCACTTGGATAGATCCTGAGCACTGTCCAACGGGAACCACGATTGGACCGCTGTTGAAGCCGGGCGTCGTCGCCGTGAACGTGAACGACCCCGTGACCGGGTGATTCGGATCGGATGCCTTACAAATCTCAATGTCGCCGGGGACCCCAACCAGCCCGAGCGAGCCGACCGAGAGGGCGGTGGCAAACAGGGGGGTAGCGTCGTCGCGGCCATCCTGCGGCCAGGAGCCGTTGGTATTTTGCTGGGTCAAGAGCAGATCAACCAGCTTGGCGTACCAGTTGTGCTGGTCGCTCAGGACCGGGGGGATGTACGCGCCCAGGCCCTTGGCGAGGGCGAACAGCGAGTAATGGAAGCCGCCCTCACTACCAGCGAAGAACCACTGGCAGCCGAGGCTGCCGATCATGCAGGGGCCGCCTCGGAGCAGCCCCCCGTGGTAGACCATGTTGTCGGTTGGCTGCTCCAACTCGTAAACGTCAAGAACGTCTTGGCCCAAGAAGAGTCCCGCAACTACGTGGGGATCGCTGATCGGCACGTTGTCGTAGCCGAGACCGAAGATCATTGACCCGGTGTCGTTGGCGCTCGACGAGAAATCGCCGGAATTGATGCCGGGCTGGTAGTCCCCGCCGCCGTCGTTGCGCGTCGCAAAGGGATTCGTGTTGATCTCCTGGATGTGGTGCAGCCAGTTGATATTGTCAGCGAGGAGAGGCACGGGAACCCCACCCGTAAGCTGGAGCCCGAACATTGCATAGCCGGTGTTGGACTCGTCCGAGCGGCCTATACCCTCGTCGTAGTTCCAGCCTCCGCAGTAGTACGCGCTTGGGTCGGGGGGCTGGGGGAGGTGACAGCCGTCGTGGACCGGGCCTTGAAACTCATTGATGAGGAAGGTGCGGCCCTTAGCGATCGCGGTCGGCACAGCACCAGGAGTCACACCAGGCACGGACTGGAAGGAGCTCAGCCCGGCGAGCACGAGACCCGTCCCGTACGTATGGTAGCCGAAGTCGCCCCACCAGCCGTTGGCTGTGTTCTGCAAAGGAAGCAAGTAATTGATGGCGTCCCTGACATGGTGCTGGTAGCCTGGGTAGGCTGCCAGGTTGTTGAAATCTCCCTGGGCGAGCACGCTGTACGCGATCAAAGCCGTTGCGGTTTCGGCTATTGGAAAGGTTGCCCCGAAGCTGCCGTTCGAGTTCCGCTGGGGGGGGGCGTCGATCCAGGCGACCGCGTTCACGATACTCGTATTGACCTGGGCCTGAGTCCAGCTTCCCGGCGCGTCCTTCAAGGTTCCGCTGTCGCGAACGGGGTTGGGAACAGATGTGGTTGCTGCTTGTTGGGCTGAGCAGATGGAGACGGACAAAAAGGTGGCGAGGACAATAGCAACGATGGCGCTGAAGCGGCGCATAGAGGCTCCTTGCGGGCGGTCGCCCGGATTCAATATTTTCGGAGTAAACGAATTCGAGCCCTGGCTCACAAAGAGAAGAGTGGCGACATGGCGCCGCGGAGAGCCAAGGACGACGAGAGCGGCGCTGACTTTAGTAGGGCCCAGGGGAAAGGCTTCTTTACTCTTGCCGCTCCGCAAAACAATCAGCGGATACCATGCAGAAGTTCCCTGCCTGAATTCCTAAACAACTAAATGCTTGCTCACCCACGCCTCGAAAGGGGTTACGAGGTGTCGTACGTAAATGGGGCCGACTAGAGGAAGGTCTCGGCCAAGAGTGGGATCATAGTGTTCCCAGTTCGTCAAGATGTCAAGCTCTTTTTGACAGAATTTTAATAATTGAATCCGGGATGAAGTGCGAGTGCCTGGAAACGTCACTCCATTCCGCCGGGGGCCGTTCCCTCGCGGAGACAAACCGCACGGCAGGTGCGTTGGGAGCAAAAGGCCTCACCTGAGAAAACCGCCGGTACAAGCCACCCCTGTAACCAGCCGTCCACCCTGCTCACACGGCCTGCCTTCCCTGCTTTACAATAAGGACTGCTCTGGAGCCGTCCTTAAACCTCGTCGATTCGGGCGCCGGTTTTACTGCGCCCGAGGGATGGATCGCGCCCTCGGATGCCAAAAGTTTCGAGGATTTCCTTAGGAAACCAGCATCCGGAGATAACGGAAAGCGCCGCATTGCCGTCTTAGAAAGAGCGGCTTCTCTGCGTATTCATAACCGTGGCAATCAAGATCAAATTACCTGATGGCAGGGCTTCGGCCCGGCCCGCGTCCGGAAGGAATTCCCGCAGCGGGCGGGGCAGGCCGGTTCGCGCACAACACTTCTCGATCGCCGATCCGCTGGTGAAGCTGTTCTTCGCGGGCTTTCTCATCGCCGCCTTCGTCTTTCTGGCGGTGTTCAGCTTCATTTACGCCAAGTACGGGGCGATCGTGGACCGCCGCATGGCTGGACCGATCTTCAGCAACGCCGCCAGGATCTACGCTCGCCCGCAAACCGTCACCGTAGGCGAGAAGCTTGGCGCGGCAGAGGTTGCCGCCGAGCTGCGCCGCGCGGGATACGCTGAGGGGCGTGGAAACAGCGATTCGCCGATTGGCCATTATGCCTTCACCCCGTATGGCATTCAGGTGGTTCCCGGGCCAGAATCCTTCCACGCCGAAGAAGGCGCCGTGATCCGGTTCGAAAATGGCAAAGTCGCCGCCATTGACGAGACTGGAAAAGGCAGCCGCAACCTGGATGCCTACGAGCTGGAACCGCAACTGGTGACGGCTTTGTTTGAGGGACAGGAACGCTCCAAGCGCGAGATCATCAAGTTTGAGGAAATTCCTCAACCGCTGGTGGACGCGGTGCTCGCCATTGAAGATCGCCGCTTCTTCCAACATAGTGGGGTCAACTATTTTCGCCTGATGGAGGCGGCCGCCATCGACGTCCGCGAAGGCCGTCACGGGCAGGGCGGTTCCACTGTGACCATGCAGCTCTCACGCGGCTTCTTCCTCTCACCGGAGAAGACGGTCAAGCGCAAGCTGGTGGAAATGTTGATCGCCGTCGAGCTGGAACACAAGTTTTCCAAGCAGCGCATCTTTGAGATGTACGCCAACGAGGTGTACATGGGACAGCGCGGCTCCTTCACCATCAACGGCTTTGCCCAGGCTTCGCACGCTTATTTCAACAAGGACATCAAGAACCTCACTCTGCCCGAGGCTGCGCTGCTGGCCGGGATGATCCAGCGCCCGAACTATTTGTCGCCGTACAAGAATCCGAAGCGCGCCTTGGAGCGCCGCAACCTGGTGCTCGACTCCATGGTTGAAACCGGCGCCATCACTCGCGAGCAGGCTGACCGCGCCAAGGCAACTCCGCTGAAAATCGCGGCGTTCAACGTGGAAGCCAGCGATGCTCCCTACTTCATTGACCTGGTGAAAGACCAACTCTCGAACCAGTTCAGCGAAGTCGAGTTGAACGATCAGGCCTATCGCGTGTACACCACCCTCGACCCGGACCTGCAGCGCGCCGCCGCCGAAGCGGTGGACGCGGGCATGAAGTTGGTGGACGAGCAGGTGGAAAAACGGCGGACCCACAAGATCAAAGTAGGCTCAGGCAAGGATGCCAAAACGGAAACCAGGGTCGAGACCGGACCGATGCCGCAAGTGGCGCTGGTGGCCATCGATCCGCACACCGGCGAAGTGCTCGCGCTGGTCGGGGGCAGGAACTATGGCATGAGCCAGTTAGACCACGCCATCGCCAAGCGTCCCACGGGATCGATTTTTAAGCCCTTCGTGTACGCCGCGGCGATCAACACCGCTGTGACCGGACAGACGCTGGTCGCCACCGGCGGGGCCGATTCGAATGGTGACAGCGCCCCGAGCGGTGGCGACCTAGGAGTTTTCACCCCGGCCACGCTGGTTGACGATTCCCAAGTCAGCATCGTCAACGGAGACCAGGTTTACGAGCCCCGCAACTATCACGACACCTTCAACGGAGAGGTGACCGCTCGCTATGCCCTGGCGCTCTCGTTAAACAATGCGACGGTCAGGATTGGCCAGGAGGTAGGCTTCGATAAGGTGGCTGCGCTGGCCAAGGCGGCCGGAATTCAGAGTGTACGGGCGACTCCGGCGATCGCTCTCGGCGCTTACGATGCGACTCCGCTGGAGATGGCCGGCGCCTACACCGTCTTTGGTAACCACGGCACCCACCTCACTCCGCTCATGGTGAAGTCGGTGCGGGATGTGCGCGGGAACATTCTCGACGACTATAAGGCCGATAGCAAAGAAGTGCTCGACCCTCGCGTCTCCTACGTTATGACCACCATGATGGAGGCCGTGATCAACAACGGCACTGGCTATCCGGTGCGCGCCCGAGGGTTCCAAGCGCCGGCAGCGGGCAAAACGGGGACCTCGCATGACGCCTGGTTTGCGGGATACACCAGCAACCTGCTGTGCATAGTCTGGGTCGGAAATGACGACTACACCGATCTAAAGCTTGCCGGCGGCGCCACGGCTGCGCCCATCTGGGCCGAGTTCATGAAGCGGGCGGCCAAGTTGCCACAGTATGCCGACATGAAAAACTTCACCGCTCCTTCCGGCGTGGTGGAGGTGACGCTGGACAAAGTGACCAACCGTCTGGCCACCGCCTCCTGTCCGCAAACCTACACGGTCGCCTTCATTGCGGGCACCGAACCGAAGGAAACCTGTGACCAGGCCGCCGGCGATCACCGGGGTTTTTTCACCAAGATCTTCGGCCTGGGACAGCCCGCGGTTGCGCTTCCACCACCAACAACCAATGGCGCAGTCCAGCCCGCACCGAGCGGCACCCCAGTCCGAGGGGCTGTCAGTCAGCCCGCTTCGAGCCAGCCGCCGCCACCAATAAAGAAGCGGGGCTTTTTTGGCCGCCTCTTCGGCCGGGCCGACAACGCAGCTCAGCAGCAAAATAGCGGGATGGATAGTTCAGAGAAAGGGAACAATCCCGGCCCAAAATAGGTCTAATATGGGACAACACTGGACTCTGGAGGTCCGGCCATGGCCCGTCTCCGATCGCCACGGACGCTGCTGCCGCTAAAGTTGTTGGTGATCTTCCTGCTTGCCTTCCCGCTGTCGGTGTTGGCCAGCGACGGACAGCAGGCGAACGCGCCGTCGCCGGTTCCCAATCCCAGCGCTTCCGCCAAGGATTTGGAAGAGCAGGGCGACGCGCTGCGAGCGCAAAAACGCTATCTCGATTCCCTCGACTTCTACTCAGCGGCAATTGCAAAACATCCCACGGCGCTTCTGTGGAACAAGGAAGGTATGGCGTACTTGCTCCTGAAAAAATTTCCCGAGGCGACCAAGTGCTTCGATCGCGCTATCAAAGCCGACCGGAACGCCCCAGAAGGCTACAACAACCGGGGCTTCATGGAGCAGTTGAATAAGAATTACAACAAGGCCATCAAGTACTACAAGAAAGCCTTGGCGTTGCGACCCAAGGATGCCTTATTCCACTACAACATGGGAACTTCGTATTTCGGCAAGCACGAGTACGGACTAGCCGCGCAGCAGTATCGGGCGGCTTACGCACTCGATCCCGATATTTTTTTTCGCGTTTCGCGGACTGGGATAATGGCGCAATCCAGTTCACCTGAGGACCGCGCCGCGTTCTCGTTCATGGTCGCCAAAGTGTACGCTCAAGCGGGCGACCTCGATCACTCGCTCGAGTATCTGCGCAAAGCCATGGAAGAAGGCTATAAGGACATCCAGAAGGTATACACCGACTCCGAGTTCGCCACCTTGCGCACCGACAAACGCTTCGAAGAGCTGATGTCGCAAAAACCGCAACCCATACCGTAGTCCGAATGTCGGCACATGAAGAAGCCAACAACAAAAAAGGTCTCTAAGAAAAAAGCCCCGGCTTCACGGGCGAAAAAAGCGCCTACGAAGCAAGCCCAGCCGCGACGAAAGAAGGCGATCGCTACCCCGGAGACCAGCCAAAAGCTCACCTTTAATCACGCCATGATCTATGCCAAAGACGTGGAGCGCAGCTTGGGGTTCTACCGCGATCTGATGGGATTCAAGCTCATCGAAGACTTCCGCTATGAGGGCACGTCGGTATATGCGCGCCTGCGCGCGCCGGGCGGCGATGGCACTATCGCCCTGCACCAGGCGGGACCGGGCGTTCCCCTGGCGAGCGACGGGGTGCGCTTGTACTTCGAAGTCGGCGATCTCGATGGCTTTTGCCGGAAGCTTCAGCAAAAGGGCTTTTACATCACGCAGCTGCCGCGCATGATGCCTTGGGGCTGGCGGCACGCCTATCTCAATGACCCCGATGGCCACGAAATCAGCCTGTATTGGGCCGGTGAAAACCGCATGCAAAAGACCGTGATGCAGGCCGCCAAGAAAGCTGCCCGGACTTGAACTCTGATGCGCGTAGTTGTGGGCCGGTGCTTCTAATTGCCGGCGATGCCAAGGCGTGCTCCACCCGTCGCCTATACACCAGATGTGAGGATACGTTTAGGCCTGTGCCAAGGCACTGTGCGACTTTGTGGCCCGCCTGTGCGCCCACTGGGCGATGTCGGCAATCCCCGCAATGGCCGCATCCACTTCCTGCTCCGTATTGAAAGCGCCGATCGAGAATCGCACGCCACCATCTCGCGCGACCGTTCCAAGTTGCGCATGCACCAAAGGTGCGCAATGCAGACTGGTGCGGGTGGCGATGTTGTGGTCCACATCGAGCATGACACCGATGTCCCCCGGATCGATGCCCCTCAGGTTCATAAGGATGGTCGGGAGGTGGTTTGCAAGGTTGTCGCAGCAGTACAGTTGGACGCCTCCGATTTGCCTGAAACCATTCACGAGTCTCTCTGCCAGCTGCATCTCGCGCGCATGGACATTCGCGATGCCGTTCTCGTCCAACCAGTCCTGTCCGGCCCACAACGAGGCCACGCCGACCATGTTTGGCGTGCCGTACTCAAGTCTCCAGGGATACTCGTCGAGATGGAACGGATGGATAGACCGAACGCCGGTGCCGCCGCTGCGCACTTGTTTGACGCCTACGTGCTTGCGAACACAAAGGCCGCCGATGCCCATGCTCCCCATGAGCGCTTTGTGGCCGGTGAAGGCAACCACATCGATGTTCATCTCCCGCATGTTGATCGGAACGATGCCGGCGGTCTGAGCGGTATCCACGACGAACCTGACGCCGCGCTCGCGGCAGACCGCCCCAATCTCCTTGATTGGCTGTACCGTACCGATCACGTTCGATCCGTGGTTGACGACCACAAGCTTCGTGTTAGGCCGTATGGCCTTGGCGATATCGTCCGGGTCCACGAACCCGGCGTGGTTGAAAGGGATGAAGGTCGCCTCTGCGCCGTGGTCGCGGACCATACTCCGTCGGTATTGAAGACGCAGAGGACTTGATCGCGGACTTGCGGCAAGCTCTGGATGCGGTTTTCAGCCCAGTCCCTCGGTCGAACTGGGGAGAGGGCCGTAAGCGGCGTCGTGAAAGAGCCCGCCCTGGCTTGATGGCGCAGCAGCGGAGGCGGCTTCGCAAATGTTTGGTTTGTGATCGCTGGCATTCGCCCTGAAGTGGTTTTTGAGACCGGACCACGCGGGGACGCAATACTCCTGCCAGCGTCGCCGAACCGCGTTACAATGGCGAACCGGGAGGCGCGCCATGGAACCGGCACCCGCTGCGACGCAAGAGCACGATCCCAAGTCTCTGCTCGACCGTGCATCCAATCTGCTCGAAACTGACCCCCAGCAGGTGCTGGCTCTGCTTGCTTCCTTCGAGGACTTGCACCCCGATCCTGCTCAGATGGCGGGGGCGTATTTCCTTCGCGGATGCGCGCTCCAAAACCTGGGCCAACACCAGGAGGCGGTGGACGCCTTCGAAAAAGCGCAGCTCGATTTTCCGGCGGAACTCAAGGGCCCGGGTTTCTATCTGCGCCAGGCGATATCCCTGAACGGCATGTTGGAGCCTCAAAAGGCACTCGATGCCATCACCCTCGCCGAGCAAACCCCCGGGCCGTTTGCCCAGGACCCCGCCGGGCGCGGAATCTTGTTCCTGCAAAAGGGAATCGCTCTTCTGGGGGTGGGCAAGCCTAAGCTGGCCTTGGACGCGCTGACCACCGCCGCCACCCTGGTCCAGCCAGGATTGGCGGCCAGCAACTGCTGGCTGCAGACGGGACGCGCGCTGGACGCACTGGGTGAGTCTGACGACGCTTTGCAAGCGTTTGACCGCTCACTCGCGGAGGCTCTGCCGGACAAAGCCACGACCACCATCCGGATTCTTGCTGCCTTCCAAAAAGCCAACCTGTTGAACCGCTTGCAGCAAAACAAAAAGTCCTTGGAGGCCTTGGAAGCCGCGCTCGGTGATTTTCAGAAGACCCGCCCGGCGGGGTTGCCGCCTGCATTTGAATCCAACCTGCTGATCAGCAAGGCGAATTTGCTCATCCTGCTTCGGCGCTACGACGAGGCCGCTGCCCCACTTGAGGAGGCGGAAAAGGCCCGTCCCGAATTGCGGACCGAGGTCTCCTTCTGGGTGCAGAAAGCCAACGCTTATTTCTACGCGCGCCGATTCCAGGAAGCTCTGGAGCCTCCGCCGCCGGAAATTGCGAATCATCCCATGGTTCTGGCGCTGCGCGGTTTCATCTTTAACTCGGCCGGTGATTTGGGTAATGGCCGTGCGGAGTTGCTGCGGGCTGCCGCTTCCGCCGCAAATTGCGGAGACGATGCCATGGCTTGGACCGGCGTTGGTCTGGCCCAGTCGGGTCTATTGAACTACCCGGCCGCGGTTGAGGCCCTGGAAAAAGCGCGCCGCCTGAATCCTGCCCTCGCTGCTGCCGATCCCACCGCCACCTATGCGCTCGGGACCTCTCTCGTGGCCCTGCAACGGTACGACGAAGCCTGGGAGGTGCTGAAGGATTTGCCGGACACCGACGACATGCTTCTGGCCAAGGCCTTGGCGCTACAGGGCCAGGGCAAGGCTCCCGAAGCCTTGCAGATGATGGAGCGCATTGCGCCGCCTCTGCCCACGACCCCATTGTTATCGGCACTTTCCTACTGGATTGTTCTGGGCGCTCTGTTGGCGGCCGTCGAGCGCCCGGAGGAGTCGCTGCAAGCCTTCGTGACCGCCAGCGATCTGGCCCAACAACCCGCCGGGGCGACTCTCCGGCTGTCGGCCGCAGTGGGCCGGGCCAGCGCTCTTATCAAGCTCGACCGCCGGGAGGAAGCTGAGGATTTGCTGACCCAGGCCACGGTCGAGACCCCGGTGGTCGGTACGCCCAGGCCAGGCGCCGGCTGGTGGCTACTGGCAGGGTTGCTGGCCGACAAAGAGAAGTTTGAAGCCGCACTTCGGGCGATCAACCGCGCCCAAAGCTTGGAGCCCGACAGCATTGACATCCGCTTGAGCAAAGGAAAAACCCTGCTGAACCTGGAGGACTATCGCCAGGCGCAGGATGTTTACCAACAGGTTCTGGCCGTGGTGAGCAAAGACCACGATCGGTTCGAGGCCCTGCTCGGGCAAGGCATTGCCTTGCACGGTCTCGATCGTAACGAAAAGGCCATCGACGTATTGCGGGAGGCATTCAGCCAGGCGCCCGACGATATTTCGCGGGCCGATTCCCGCATCTGGGTCAACTTGGGCAAGGCCTACAACTCGCTCGACCGGCTCCCGACCGCTCTTCGCACCTTCCAGGAGGGCTGGCGGCTAGACCTTAGCCGGAAGAAATCCAACGATCTTGCTTTGGGGGTTTCGTCCATCTTCATTGCGCAGAAGCGCGACCGCGAGGCTGCCGATTTCCTACGGGAAGCGGAACAACGGATTGTCCCCCACCCTGACCTCGATCTGAATCTGGGCATTGCGCTCTACCGTCTGAAGCAAAGCACTGCCGCCAAGCAGGCCTGGCAGCGGGCGGCGGACGCCGGATCGCAGCAAGCCAAAGAGTATCTGGAAGAAATACCCAAGGCCGCGCCCGACCCCGGCGACTTGATGGGTTATTGGTTCGGCGATGCCGCGCCACGGTGGCGCCGGGTCTTCGGTGGCTTGCTGATATTCCTCATTCTGTTCGTGGCGGCGTTGCCCGTCATTAGCAAGGACGCAACTCATTGGCTGCGATGGCTCAATACCGGCGACAACTATAAATTAGGTTGGATCTGCCTGGTTCCTCTTGTGCTCATCTTCCTGGCGCCGGTGCTTACCAGAATCAGCTTCGGTCTGGGACCGGTCAAGCTCGAGGCCGCAACTCCCGGGATCACCGCCAAGCCCAACATGGACCTGCTTCTCGACAAGCTGCAGTCTGGCGCCGGCGTAGGTGTATCTTCCAGCCCCAGCGGAAGCGTAGGCCAGTGGCTAAGGCCTTAGGTGGAACGGCATTTCGTTTGCCGCGCTGGCAATTGGCACTCATCTCCTCGGCGTGCTCTAGAACGGTTCCCGGGCGGCTGTAGTTCGGGTAGTGCGGGCCTTCAGAGGGTGTGTGAGAACTCGTTTTGAGTTGTTCCGGTAGAGTGATTGCGCAAAATCTGAGCCCCGCAGGGGCGAAATAATACTAGCCCAGGGCGTAAGCCCTGGGTAAAGTGGGAAAAATTGGGGAGTCCCTTCAGGGACGGCACCGTTCTCACACACCCTCTTCAGGCCCGCACTACGTATGAGTGGACATACCAATCCCGGAACCGTTGCTGGAAGACAGCCTGTGAGCAATGCGCTTGGCGGCCTCCCCCCGCTGTGAATATCCGATTAATAGCTGGCGAATCCTGCGTCTGGCGCGCCAATTTGTGTTCAACTGGAGGCCGTCCCGTTACAATTAGGGTCTACCTGTAAACCCGACCCTTTATGAGCACACCCGCGAAGGCCGCGCCATCCAAGGCAAGACGAACCACTGCCCGCGCAACGCCTCGTTCCCTCGTGCATGTTCTCGCGCCATCTCCCCGGCAACTCGACGATCCCGAATTGTTCATCAATCGCGAACTGAGCCTGCTGGAGTTCCAGAGACGAGTTTTGGAAGAGGCGCAGGATGGCAGCAACCCGCTACTGGAACGCCTGATGTTTCTGTCGTTCGTGGGCTCCAATGTGGACGAATTTTTTATGGTGCGGGTGGCCGGCCTGAAGCGGCAGATCGAAAAAGGCGTAGTGGACTCCGGTCCCGACGGAATGAGCGCAGCCGAGCAATTGCGTGCCATCCGCGCCTCGGTGATCCGCTTGTATCGCGGCGCCCATGAGTGCTGGAGCAAGGAGCTGGTGCCCGCTCTTGAGAGTTCGGGAATTCGCATCCTCAGCTACACCGATCTCACCAACGAGCAGCGCGCGGTCGCGGACTCTTACTTTCAGGAAGCCGTCTTCCCTACCCTGACCCCTTTGGCCTTCGACCCCGGCCGCCCCTTCCCGCACATCTCCAACCTCAGTTTGAACCTGGCGGTGCTTTTGCGAGCGGGTGAAGGGGAGCAGCATTTCGCGCGCGTCAAGATTCCCGATACGCTGCCGCAGTTGGTACCGCTGAGCGCTGCGCCCAAAGCCAAGGGCCGGGCGAAAACGGCCCAGAAGGAACAGTGCTTCGTCTGGCTGGAACAGCTGGTCACCGCCAACCTGGGGACCCTTTTCCCCGGCATGGAGATTCTTGAGGCCCATCCTTTTCACATCACCCGCGACGCCGACAGCGAGATTCAAAACCTGGAGGCAGGCGACCTGCTGGAGTCGGTGGAAGAAGGCGTGTGGCAGCGCCGCTTCGCCGATGTGGTGCGCGTGGAAATCAATGAGGCAATGCCGGCAACCGTCCTCGACATCCTGGTCGAGAACCTGGAGTTGGAGCGCGACGACATTTACAAGCTGAGCGGTCCGCTGGCGCTGGTTCGGGTGCGCCATCTTTGCCTTCTAAACCGTCCCGACTTGAAGTTTCCTCCCTTTGCTCCCGCTTTGCCTGCCCCCTTGGCCAAGGAGGCGGAAGAGGAAGATATCTTCGCCACCATCCGGCGTGGAGACATCTTGTTCCACCATCCCTTCGATTCGTTTCAGCCCATCCTTGGTCTTCTACAGAAAGCAGCGCGCGATCCCAACGTGCTGGCGATCAAGATCACGCTCTACCGCATTGGACGCAACGCCCCGGTCGTCGACGCCTTGCTGGAAGCCGTGGAGAACGGCAAGCAGGTGGCGGTCCTGCTGGAATTGAAGGCGCGTTTCGACGAGGAAAGTAATATCGGGTGGGCACGCAAGCTGGAAGAATATGGCGTTCACGTGGTGTACGGTTTGCTGGGACTAAAAGTGCACTGCAAGGCCGCGCTGATCATACGCAAAGAGGGCGACGCCATCCGGCGCTACGCCCATCTGTCCACCGGCAATTACAACAGCATCACCGCGCAGCTTTACACCGACATCGGCATGCTGACCTGCGATCCGGCCATCGGCGCCGACTGCACCGACCTGTTCAACTTTCTTACCGGCTATTCGGCGAAAACCGCGTATCGCAAGCTGCTGGTTGCGCCGATGACGCTGCGCCAGCGTATGCAAGCCATGATCGAGCGGGAAATTGAGCACCAACGGAGCGGCCGCGGCGGCCACCTGATCATGAAGATGAATGCCCTGGTGGACAGGAAGATGATCGAGTTGCTGTACCAGGCTTCGCAGGCCGGGGTACGGGTGGACTTGCTGGTGCGGGGCATTTGTTGCTTGCGGCCGGGAATTCCCGGAATTAGCGACCACATTCGCGTCACCAGCATTGTGGGACGTTTTCTGGAGCACAGCCGGGTGTTCTATTTCCGCAATGGCGGACGCGAAGAGGTGTACCTGGGCAGCGCCGACCTGATGCCTCGCAATCTGAATCGCAGGGTGGAAGCGGATTTCCCCGTTCAGGACAAGGACCTGATTCGCGTGCTTCGCGACGAGATTCTCGGCACCTACCTCAAGGACAAGGCCAAGGCCCGGCATATGAACTCCGATGGCAAGTACGTGCGCGATCCCGATTTCCAGAAGAAGGGTGCGTTAAATAGCCAGGAGGCACTCATTGAGCGAGCCATCAAGCGGCAGAAGTTGACTCAGGCTTCGCGAACCAAGCCGACCGTCACTGCGACTGCATCAAAGTAGAGCCGGAACTGGCATGAGGTGGTTGGATGCCGCTGAACTCCCGTGAACTGGGCTGCCGCGCTCGCCCAGCCTGTGCGAAAATCGAGACGCACTGATTCCTAGACAAGTCGGGAGGACGCCATGCGCGAAGTGATCGCCACCAACGACGGGCCCAAGGCCATCGGGCCGTACTCTCAGGCCATCAAGGCCAACGGCCTGGTATTTCTCTCCGGACAGATCGCGCTCGATCCCGCGACCCAACAGCTCATTTCTGGCGACGTGGCGGCGCAGACGGAGCGCGTGCTGCAAAATCTGGCAGGCATCCTCAAAGCCGCGGGCAGCTCGCTGCCACAGGTCGTGAAGACCACCGTCTTCCTCAAGAACATGTCTGACTTCGCCGCCATGAACGACGTCTATGGCCGCCACTTCACAGGAGCGCCGCCCGCGCGCTCCACGGTCGAGGTCGCTCGTCTGCCCAAGGATGTGCTGGTGGAGATCGACGTCATCGCGCTCGCGTGACGGGACTCGACAACGTTGAACCTCGGCGATCGCACTTAGTGAGAATTGCAACGGCACCGGAAGTCGGCAAGAATTGCGGAATTGTCATTACGGGCGCCCGGGTTTTTCGGGGTCGAGGGCAAAAGCGGCCCTCGCTGGGGACCCCGGCTTCGCTCGTGATGACAATTCCAAGGTTTCGTCACTCTATTGTGCAAGCCTAATTAGATGTGTTTCAGCGCGCGCAGGCGGCGGACCGTCTCGACGATATCGCCGTTCTGAAACAAGCGAATCCCCGCGACTCCGGCCGCGCCCGCAGCGAGGCACGCTTCGACGTTCGCGAGAGTGACTCCTCCCAGGGCCAATACCGCAAATTCTGCGGGGAGCGTTGATGCACAGGCGGCGCGCAGCGCGTCAATGCCGACCGGCCGTACGTCAGTGTGCGCCTTCTCGAAAATCGGCGCCAGCACTGCGAAGTTTGCTCCATGGGTCGCGGCGGCATGCACCTCTTCGATGGTGTGAGTCGAGACCGCAATCACCGGCGCTCGCTCGCTGGCTCGCATCCACAGCGCGCGAACCTCTGAGGCAGCGAGCTCGCCTGTGGGAAGATGCACGCCGTCGGCCCCGGAGGCGAGCGCAACGTCGGCGCGCCCGTTGATCAGCAGCTTTGCCGTCGCGGAATACGCTCGAACCATTCGCACCGCCTCGCGCGCCAGCCGTTCCAGATCGCGCGCCGCCAGATCTTTTTCGCGAAGCTGAATGTAGTCAACCCCGGCGTGCGCCGCCTCGCCAATCCTGGCCAGCAATCGGCTGCGCTGCTGCGCGTCCGTTCCTGCCAGGCTCTTGCGGTCCGTGATGTAGTAGAGCAGCATCGCCGCACCGATTGTATTCCGCCAAAGGGAGAGGCAGAGTTCCAGCCGCGCTATTCCATTAGAATAGGGCCGTGTCCGCGCGCCCGAATTCCAACCCCCATTCCACACGCCGGAAATCTCAGCCGGACCAACCCGCGGTCGCGACCGGAAACGCCCTGGAGATTCTGCGCGCGCCAAGCCTCGCGGCCCTGCCGTGGCTGGTGCATGGATTCAGTACTCGACAGGGCGGGGTTTCGACTTGCTACGGCGGACGGAGCTTGAACCTCGGCCTCACCCCGGCGGACAGCAAAGAGAATGTCGCGCGTAACCGCGCGTTGTTTCTGGAAGCGCTGGGCGCGGCGAGCGAGAACTCTGGTGGCGCCTGGCCGCTGGTGCAAATGAAGCAGATGCACTCGGCGGTGGTCCATCGCGTGAGCGCGCTGCCTCGCGGGCCGCTGGCGGGGGACGGCATCATCACCGACACGCCCGGCTTGCTGCTGGCCATCAAGACCGCCGATTGCGTTCCCGTGTTAATAGCTGACGTGAAGCGCCGCGTGATTGGCGCATTCCACGCGGGGTGGCGCGGCACTGCCGCCCGCATCGTGGAGAAGGGCGTGGGCGAAATGCGCCGGCAGTTTGGCAGCGCGCCGCGTGATCTGCGCGCCGCTATCGGGCCGTCCATCCGGCGTTGCTGCTATCAGGTTGGCCCCGAAGTGCGCGCCGAGTTCGACTCGCAATTCTCCTACAGCGGCGACCTCTTCGAAGAGGTCTTCGACGCTGACGCCATTCACGTTCGCTATCCCATGTTGTTTCTGACCGCGGGGGCCCCCGGTCACAGCGAGCTTGGTCCCGAACTGCATCTTGATCTGGTCGAGGCCAACCGTCGACAGCTCGAAGACGCCGGGGTGCCCGCGGAACACATTAGCGTCGTCGATGGATGCACCGCGTGCGACACGGCGCGCTTCTACTCGCACCGCGCCGCGTTCGGCAAAACCGGACGCATGATGGCCGCCATCGGCTTCCGGACAGAATGAGATCGGCGCACCGGCCAGAACAAAACGGGCCGGAGATTTCTCCCCGGCCACTAACCACTATCCCCTAACCACTATCCCCTATCTTGCGATCTTCTCCCCAATGGACTTCGCCTGGGTGAACAGCAACAGGTAGTCCGGGCCGCCGGCCTTGGAGTCGGTGCCCGACATGTTGAAGCCGCCGAAGGGATGCGCGCCCACCATCGCTCCCGTGCACTTGCGATTGATGTACAGGTTGCCGACGTGGAACTGCTCTTTGGCCGCCTCGATCTTATCCTCCGAGGTGGTATAGACCGCGCCGGTCAGGCCGAACTCGGTGTTGTTGGCGATTTCGAGGCCGTGTTCGAAGCCGCGCGATTTGATCACCGCCAGCACCGGGCCGAAGATTTCCTGCTGCGAAATGGTCGCCATGGGACCGACATCGGCAATCACGGTGGGCTGGATGAAGTAGCCATCGCCGGCTTCGGTGGCGCGCGCGCCGCCGGTAATCAGCCTTCCGCCTTCCGCGATGCCCTTCTCGATATAGCCCAGAATCGACTTCATCGATTTCTCGTTGACCACCGGGCCCATCCCCGGGTTCTGCGTGGGGTCGCCAACCGTGATCTTCTCCACGCGCTCCTTCAGGCGTTGCAAAAATTTGTCGTACACGCGCTCATCGACGATGGCGCGCGAGCACGCCGAGCACTTCTGCCCGCTGAATCCAAACGACGAGACGGCCACGCCTTCGACCGCGGCATCGAGATCGGCGTCGGTGTCCACCACGATGGAGTCCTTGCCGCCCATCTCCAGGATGGTGCGCTTGATCCAGATCTGGCCGGGTTGCTGCACCGCGGCCCGCTGGTTGATGTGCAGCCCAACTTCCTTCGATCCGGTGAAGGCGATGTAGCGCGTCTGGGGATGCTCGACGATGGCATTGCCGAAGCTGTTGCCGTGGCCGGGGCAGAAGTTGACCACGCCGTCGGGCAGGCCGGCTTCTTCCAGGATCTCGAAGAATTTCGCCGCGATGGTGGGCGAATCGCTGGAGGGCTTCAGGATGACCGTGTTGCCACACACGACGGAGGCCAGGGTCATGCCGCCCATGATGGCGCCAGGAAAATTCCACGGCGGAATTACCACGCCCACGCCCAGCGGAATGTAGCGCAGGTGGTCGCGCTCGCCCGGCAACTGCACCGGCGGCCCGGCCTTGGAGAGGCGCAGCGCTTCCAGGGCGTAGAAATCGCAGAAGTCGATCAGCTCGGCGATGTCGCCATCGGCCTCGGCCCAGTTCTTGCCGACCTCAAAGATCATCCACGCCATCAGCTCGAACTTGCGCTCGCGCAGCAGTACGCTCACCCGGAACAGCAGGTTGGTGCGTTCCTCGATGGAGGAAAATTTCCAGGTCTCGAACGCCTTTAGCGCAGCCTTCATCGCGGGCCCAACCTCGCTCGCGCCCGCCGCCTGATGAATGCCGACAATCTCCGACGGCTTGGCGGGATTGAGCGACTGCGTCTTCTCGGCGGTCTTCAGGTGGCGGCCGCCGATGACCAGGTCGTACTCGCGGCCCAGCTCGTTGCGGACTTTCTCGATGGCCGCCTTCATGCGGCGCGCGTTCTCCGGATTGGCGAAATCAACCGAGGGTTCGTTCTTGAAGATGGCGGGGATCTGGGCGTTGTTGATGGTGGCGGAAATGCGAGTTCCTTCCCGGGCGGGAGTCGTTGTGGTAGCCATAAGTGCGTCCTCTCAGGTGTTTATCAGTGCAGTTTAATAGATGCCGTGCGCTTCGGCGGGATGCGGCGGAAGCGCAGGCCAACCTCAATGATAAGCGCGGCTGGGGCCTTTGTCTTGTGAGGTTGAAGGGGCTACGTGCCGATGTCCATCCACTCTGGATGGTAGTCCTTCCAGATGCCTGTCCCAGGCGAGATCTGGCGGACGGGAACGTCCTCGGCGTGCTTCGCCGTGCGGACCCACTCCCAGGCGTGCAGGATTTCGGAGCTGTCGAAATAGTGCGTCTCGGCCTCAAGAATCGCTGCGCCCGCAGTGACGATCGCCACAATCTCTTCCCACTTGTCGGCGCCCACCACTGCCATGCGCGCGATGTGGTCGGTGTGCTTCTGCAGAAACCGCATCTCCTCCCAGCGCGCTCCCCAGTCGGCGCCGTGCATCTGCGAAAGATCGGCGAGAATGCCGATGGGCTTGTGTTTGCGCTGGGCAATCACGATTTCGAGCTGCGGCTCAAATGCCTTGATGTCTTCGGCCGTCAGTTTGCCGGCGACTTTGAAGCCCAGTACTCCCCCAAAGCTCTCTTTGAGACGTTCAATCATGGCGGTGCGTGCTCCTTCTGTTAGTAGGTCGAGATAACTGCAAGATACTGTTGTACACGATTGTCCGTGGCGGTTACATGACAAGTAGAAACATCTAATACTTCAGGCAGGCAGCTACTTTTTGTCTTCGACCATTTTCTCCACGATCTGGTCAATGGTGTCGAGCGCTTTCTTAGAGGGCATGGTGTCGTTGTTGGTCATGATGGAGAACGCGATGTGTTCGCCGCCCTGGGTAGTGGCGTAGCCCGCCAGCGCGTACACGTGTGCCAGCGATCCGGTTTTGCCATGCACCAGACCCAGCACCGGCGTGCTGCGAAAACGTTCCGCCAGCGATCCGTCCACTCCGGCGATAGGCAGCGTATCTTCATAGAGCTGACCCCAGGGTTGCTTGTGGCAGTAGAGCAGGATGGCAACCACCGCGTCGGGAGTGACCAGGTTCTCGCGCGACAGTCCCGAGCCGTCGAGAAAGACGAACTGTTCCGGCTTGATCCCGGCGCGAATCAGGAAGCCGCGCAGAACTTCCAGGCCGCCCTGGATCGAGCCCGACGTGCCCTTCTCCTTGCCCAGCAAGCGCAGCATCAGTTCGGCGTGCAGGTTCTGGCTCACCTTGTTGATGACCCGCAGGTCTTGCGCGAGCGGCTGCGATTGATAGCTGGCCAGCACCAGGGGCGAGGGATTGGGCGGTCGCGTCGTGTCGCCGCCGCCGGAAGCCATCGAAGTGACGCTGAAGGTCTGCGTGGACGCAAGTTCGGTGTGATGAGTGCGCGCGCGTCCGTAAATGGTGACGCCCCGCTCCTCCAGCAGTTCGCGGAAGAGCCGCGCCGCGAAATCGGCGGGATCCTCGATGGCCAGGGCTTCTCCGAAGCCGGGGTCATCCTGCGGAATGTTGCCCCAGAAGGTGAGCTGGTTGGAGCCGGGCTCGCGATTGATGGATACGGTGCGCGGTCCGGTCCCTTGCGGCGTGGTCATCACCCGGTTATCGATTTTGTAGTACTCGGGAAAAGGGGTGACGGTGAGGAACGCGCGTTCGCCGGGGCGGTCCGCCGGCATGATGTTCACGAAGATGACATTGTCATTGATGGTCAGCGCCGAAACCGGTGCGCCCCATTCCCGCGCCAGATCATCCTGCGACCAGCCCTCGCCATAGCGCTCGAAGACGAAGTAGGAATCGTCGGCCACGATGTCGCCATCAATGTACTTCAAGCCTTGTTGAACAAGCTGATCGGCCAGAGTTTGCAACACCTGAATCGGCGGCGTCTTGCGTTCCGTGTGCATGTTGTAGGGAAGGGTCCGTCCCGAGAGGTTGGGATCGCCGCGTCCTACCAGCACCAGATCGGAGTTGAGCCGGCCGTACTTGTCGAGCGTGCCCTTGGTTTCCACCGTCGTCTTGAAGCGATAGTCGGGGCCGATCAGCCCAAAGACGGCCGCGGTGGTGAACAGCTTGGTGTTGGATGCGGGGGTAAAAAGTTTGCCCTGGTTGAGGGCATAGAGCGGCTTGCCGGTGTCCATCGAAACCGCATAAATACCCCAAAATCCGCGCGCCGCTTCGGGACCGCTCAGGATCTTGTCGATCTCGGCAGCCAGCTTCTTCTCCTCACTCGGCTTCTTGTCGGCCTTGTTGTTGGTTGCGGCAACAGCGGACGAGAGCAGCGCGAAGAGCAGGATAAAGGTGGCGAGATGGCGGACCCGGTACATGGGGCTACTACATAAATTCTAGCACTGGCAGGCAAGGGTGCCATATTTCATTTTGCGGCCGGAATGTCGCACCTTGGCAGCCATTACAATCGTTTCATGCGCCCTCACTTTCGTTGGCAGCTACGGTCCCGCACGCTGGAGTTGGGACGGCGAACTCTCATCATGGGAGTTGTGAACGTTACCCCGGATTCGTTCTCCGACGGAGGCGAGTTTCTGCAGCCGGAACGTGCGGTGCAACACGCGCTGCACATGCTGGACGAGGGCGCCGACATTCTGGATGTGGGTGGCGAGTCCACCCGGCCGGGAGCGCTCCTCGCCGGCGTTGAGGCCAGCGCCACCTCACAGTCAAAGCCGGTGGTCAGCGAGGAGGAAGAACTGCGCCGGGTGATGCCGGTGCTGCGCGGCGTCCTGCAAGCGCGGCCGGAAACGGTGATTTCGGTGGACACCTACAAATCAGGCGTGGCCCGCGCGGCCGTGGGCGCAGCCGCGGAGATCATCAACGATGTCAGCGCCTTTCAGTGGGACCCGGAGATGGCGCGGACGTGCGCCGAACTGCAATGCGGCGTGGTGCTGATGCACACCCGCGGGCAGCCGGAAGAGTGGCGCCATCTTCCGCGCGAGCCCAAGATCGCGGAATTGGTGGAGCATGACCTCGCCAACCGCCTGCTGGTTGCCCTGCAGTGTGGGGTGCAGCGGCCGCGCATCGTGCTCGATCCCGGCTTCGGCTTCGGCAAGAATTTCGAGGAGAACTATCCCCTGTTGGCGCAGTTCGATCGCTTGCACCGCTTCGGATTTCCGCTGCTGGCTGGGACCTCGCGCAAATCGTTTGTGGGCCGCACCGTCGGCCAGCGGACCGGCAAGGATGCGCCGCCCGCGGAACGGCTTTATGGATCGCTGGCTGCCATGGTGGCCAGCATCCTGCGCGGCGCCCACATCGTGCGGGTCCACGACGTGAAGCCAGCGGTCGAAGCCGCCGCGGTTGCCGATGAAGTGCTTGCCGCCGAGGGAGAGGCTTGAGCGACGGTCCTCGCGAGAGGACGCCAATCACGGCGCGATCTTCAGGCTGTACAAGAAGGCGCTGACCCACACCACGAATCCCCCGGTTCCCACATAGATATACAGGCGCCGCTCGAATGGATTGTGAATGGTCGGCAGAGGCAAGGGAGTGCCCAAGGCGCGGTGAAACCAAGCGCCCAGCAGACCGCCAAATCCGATGAGCGTGGTGGCGCCGCCGAAAGCCAGGCCGGCGATGATGAGAATGAAACTGAGGCTGAACACAAGCCACCCCATTACTTGCCCAACAATCTAGACCTCTTGCCGAAGTTCCGCAACTGGGTGTGCCGGCCTTTTCAGCGACGGTCCTCGTAAAAGCTTTCACGAATGAATGCCAAGGTTGGCACGTTTGGCAATTTATCCGAGCCTTCGGCGATCTCGTTGAGCATAACGTGGAGTTCTTCAACAGACAGTTGCCCGTGAGGCTCCGGGTGCTTGGCAATTGCCTCCCGCAGCAGTCGTTCCGCGTACGCCTCCAACGGTATGCCTTGCGCTTCGGCTTCTACAGCAAGCCGCTCCATGATTTCTGGGTTAAGTTCAAGCTGGATCGTCATAGCCTCGTAACCCCTATGTCGCCATGGCGAGTCGAGTTTTACGCGGCACGCCGCAGCTTGCCCGAGCGTTCGCTCTGCCGTGCGTATCAGGAAAGCCGTCCCTTTTTTTCGTATACGAAGCTCTGCCTGGTTCATCCAATTGAGCGCGTGGGCGGCCCACTTGGGTAGGGGCGCGCCCAGATCAGCGTTGACAACGCCGGAGCGACTCGATAACTCATGAAGATAACTTGGAATTTATCTGCACCCCTGCTATTTGTCCTTCTGATTTCAACTTTCACGGCATGCGCGCAAGGCGGCAAGCATGCGCAATCAGCGACGCCGTCGCAAACGCCGTTCACCGACTACCTTTCCGAAAAACCCGGCACTATCCACAAGATCACCGCGAAGGACCTGCCTGCGCCCTACGCAACCAAATCCGCGTGGAACTGGGCCCGGATTGTGGAACGCCCGAAGAATGCGTGGCCGCAGGCGCCGGCGGGGTTCACGGTCGAATTGTTTGCCACGGGCTTCAATGAACCGCGCAAGATCATCACCGCCCCCAATGGCGATATCTTTCTTGCCCAACCCCACAAGGGTGAGATCACGATTTTCCGTGGTATCACCGCGGATGGAAAGCCAGGACAGACGGCGACCTTCGCGACGGGCCTCGACCAGCCATACGGCATCGCTTTTTATCCACCGGGACCGAACCCGGAGTACGTCTATGTTGGCGACACCGGCGCCGTGCTGCGCTTCCCCTACCACAGCGACGACCTGAAGGCGACGGGCAAGCCGGAGCACATCGCCGACCTGCCCAGCGGCGGACACTCGACTCGCGACCTCGTTTTCTCGCCGGACGGCAAGCAGATGTTCGTTGCTGTCGGCTCTGACGCTAATGTGGACGATCCCGACACGCACCCCGCGGAGAAAAATCGCGCCGACATTTTGGTCATGGATCCCAATGGTTCCAATCAGCGCGTGTATGCCTATGGCATCCGCAACGCGGGCGGTGGGCTGGCGATCGATCCCAAAACCGGCGAGCTGTGGTGTTCGGTGAATGAGCGTGACGCCCTAGGCGACAATCTCGTGCCCGACTACATTACCCACGTGCAGGCTGGCGGCTTTTATGGGTGGCCGTATTACTATATCGGCGGCAACCCGGACCCGCGCTTGCCGGGCAAGCATCCCGAACTGAAGGACAAAACGATTGTGCCCGACGTCTTGCTGCAGCCTCACAATGCGTCACTCGAGATCACGTTCTACGAGGGCAAGCAATTTCCCGCGGAATACCAGGGCGACATCTTCTCTGCGCAGCATGGCTCGTGGAACAAGAGTGTACGCACGGGATACGAAGTCATCCGCGTCCCACGGCATCAGACCGGAAAAGCGAGTGGCGAATACGAGGACTTTCTCACCGGCTTCGTGCTTCCCAATGGGCATGTCTGGGGGCGTCCGGTCGGGGTGACGGTGGCTCCCGATGGATCGTTGCTGGTAACCGACGATGCGTCGAACTCGATCTGGCGAGTGAGTTATACGGGGAAATAGTGGACCCGTAGCCGTTGTGGCTCAGCTTTTCTCGCGCAGCGCTTCGCCGCCCTCCGGGCCGTAGAAAAATACCCACGTCGCGAAATCGTCGGTAAATTCTATGAAGTGATGTTGCTCGCCAGCGGCGACGAACAGAACATCGCCCGGACCGAAGCTCACTTCTTTTCCTTCCCGTTCAAAGCGTCCGGTGCCGGTGGCGATCACGTAAATCTCGTCGCGAGTGTGGGGGTGCTGATGATCGGCGCTGCGCGGCGCATACAGCTTCACCGTAAGCGTGCCGTGGCGAAACAATTCCACCGAGCGCTCGCCGTTAGGGCCGGGCAGTTGCTCCAGCCCGCTCAGTGCCTTCAGGTAACCCGGAACGATTTTTCCTTCGATCTTCATGGTGACGCCGGCGCCGAACTCAGTTCGGCCTGCGCTTTTGGTTTCCAGACGCCTACGATGATTCCCATCAAAATGCAGCCCAGCAGCGGGTAGGCGGCAGAGATCATGATGAACTGGACAGGGCGAATTTCAAAGACCATTTCCGTAATCATGGCAAACGCGGCCGCCAAGCCTATCAGGAGACCAACGCCGACTCCGCTTACCAGATTGTGGGTTTGCCAGCCGCTGAGCACCCGGGCGATGACGTAGGCGATCAAAATGCTGCAGATGAGCGAGATGATGTAGGGCCAGAAGTTGGGATGGGCCATGTAGGCCTGCAACTCCTCCGGCGGTATGCGTGTGCCCGCCTGCCACGGCGCTCGGAAGCAGGTGAACCACACCGCTCCGAGTATCCAGTCGGCAATGCCTGCCGCAAACACGGCGCGCCAATTCAATCGCATCGCTTCGCCCCTCCAAAGTGTGCGCGGAGACAATATCCTGTTCGGGGGGATTCACGCAACTGGGGAATTGCGATTCGCAGATGCTTCAATGCGTTCCTTGACACTGCGTCCTGCATTCTCTACGGTACTTACGCCGATGCAATGGCGGCGATAACTGATGGCAACGCGTGTCAAATTCGCTCTGCTGGCTGTGCTGCTGTTGGCTTGGTGTTCCTTCGCATGGGCTGAGAAGATCGCCGATATTCGTCCCCAGGGCTACGTTACCGATCTCGCCAACGTCATTGATCCCACGACCAAAGCCAGGCTGGAGGCGCTGTGCGCCGAGGTCGAGCAAAAGACGGGCGCGCAAATTGCGGTGGTGACTGTAAACTCCCTCGAGGGCCGCAGCAAGGAAGACTACACGGCCGATCTCTACAAGCAGCTCGGCGTCGGATCGAAGAAAGACAACCGCGGCGTCTTGCTTTTGCTGGCGCCCAAGGAGCGGCAGTACAAGATCGAGATTGGCTACGGGTTAGAACCGGTGATCAACGATGCTCGCGCAGGGGACATTGGGCGGGAGATGGTGCCCAATCTGCGCAGCGGAGATTACGGTGCTGCTGTGCTGGTGGGTACAACACGTGTGGCCCAACTGATAGCAGCGGACAAGGGAGTGCAATTGAACGGCGTACCGGCCTCCCAGCCAAGCGCGCCTACCTCGGGAGCGTCCTGGTGGATTCCGGTCGTGGTCGTCGTGATCATCTTCGTAGTTGTCCGCGCTATTTCGCGCTCGGCGCGAGGCGGTCGCGGTCCACGATCGGGCAGAGGCGGAGGATCCGCTCTTCCCTGGTTTCTGTTGGGGAGTGCTCTAGGCGGCCGTGGAGGTAGCTGGGGCGGCGGGTTTGGCGGCAGTTCCGGAGGTTACTCGGGTGGTGGCGGTGGATTTGGAGGCTTCGGCGGCTTTGGCGGCGGCATGAGCGGCGGCGGCGGCGCTGGCGGCAGTTGGTGAACGACTGCGCCGGGAGTGACAATCGATGAAGAGACCGGAAAGTAAACTGCAGGAACTTGTTACCCGATTGCAGCAGGCATGCGGCGAAAATCTGGTGTCCATCGTTCTATATGGCTCCGCGGCCCGCGAGGACTTCCACGAAGAATTCTCCGACGTGAACGTGCTGGTTGTGTTGCAGCACTTGGAACCGAGTTCGTTTGCAGCCATCTCGGCGGTGCTGCACTGGTGGAGTCGCGAAGAGAAGCTGCGGCCGCCGATGATCATGACCCTCGACGAGCTGCGTGAGTCCGCCGATGTGTTCGCGATAGAGATGCTGGATATTCAGCGCTCGCATAAGACGCTTTTCGGCCAGGATGTGGTGACCGCAATCGATGTGCCCATGAATCTGCACCGCGTCGAGGTGGAACACGAACTGCGGACGACGCTGCTGCGGTT
This sequence comes from Acidobacteriaceae bacterium, assembly GCA_003151335.1. Taxonomy (GTDB): domain Bacteria; phylum Acidobacteriota; class Terriglobia; order Terriglobales; family Acidobacteriaceae; genus Bog-257. The sequence continues at coordinate 19,836 of PLXE01000054.1, read as the reverse complement.
GCGCCACCACTTGCTGCTGAGTCCTGACAACCAGGACGAACTCCGCGCGGTGCTGGCAAAATCGATCACCAGCGTTCTGACGCTGTTCCGCCATGCCTTGATCGCGTTGGGACAGAATCCACCTCAGGCGAAGCTGGAGTTGCTGGAAACTGCGGCGGAGGTTTTTGGATTTGAAGTGCAGCCGTTGCGTTCAATCCTGGCGTTGCGCAACCAAGGTCCGCATTCGGAGAACTTACACGAGCTGTACCATGCGTACATGAGTGCAATTCAGCGGGTCGATCACGAACTGGATACGCGCGTACCCAAGCGTCAGTTACAGAAATTGCCCTAGGAAGATGTCCATCTGACAACGATCGGCGGGGAGAGATTGGCATGAAAAAAGGAATCATCGTACTGGTCGTGATTGTGCTGCTGCTGCTCTGGGTTGGCGGCACATTCGTTGGCCATCGCAACGAGATGGTCCGCAAACGCGAAACCGTGAATGCAGCCTGGTCGCAGGTGGATGTGGTTCTGCAGCGCCGGGCCGACCTCATCCCCAACCTGGTTGAGACGGTGAAAGCCTTTGCGATCCACGAGGAAAAGGTGTTCGGCGACATTGCCGCGGCGCGCGCCGCCATGATGGGAGCCAAGACGCCGCAGGAGAAGATCGCCGCCAACGGCCAGCTCGATTCTGCTCTTAGCCGCCTCCTGGTCGTAGTGGAGAATTATCCGCAACTCCGATCCAATGAAAATTTTCTGCGCTTGCAGGACGAGTTGGCGGGCACGGAGAACCGCATAGCCATCGAACGCCGCCGTTACAACGAGACCGTGCAAGACTACAACACGTATATCGGCTTGTTCCCGAACAATATTGTCGCAAGCCTTTCAGGGTTCATCCGCAACGATGCCTACTTCAAGACGGAGGAGGGAGCACGGCAGGCTCCAAAAGTGAATTTTGGCGGAGCGCCGGCGCAGCAGCCGGCTCCCGCACCGACGAAATGAGCGAGTAAAGCGTGACGTAGAAAGACTCTGGCGCAACGCTGAAGCCAGCGCCTCGGGCGCGGAACAAGACAGCCCACCGCTTGAACGGCGGGAAGGCTGCTCTACACAACTTGCTGCTCGCTGATCTCCGCGGCGCGGTTCGCGGCGGCAACTGCACACGCCGCACGTTCGCATGCCCGCTCCAAGTCGGCAATAAGGTCGTCCACATCTTCGATTCCCACCGACAGCCGGACCAGGTCCGTCGCTAACGAGCGCGCCTGACGGATCTCCGCCGGAATGCTCGCGTGTGACATGCACCCCGGCAGGCTGATCGAGGAATTCACGCTGCCGAAGCTCACGCTGATGCGGAACAACTGCGTCGCCTCCACCACTTGCTTCGACACTTCGAACGAGCCGGTCTCGAAGCTGATGACCGCCCCGGCTCCGCGCGCCTGCCGCACATGCACATCGTGACCGGGATGGCTTACCAGCCCAGGGTAATGCACGCGCTGCACCGCAGGATGCGCGCTCAGGAAATTCGCCACCTTGAGCGCATTCGCCTGTTGGCAGTCCAGCCGCAGCTTCAGTGTCTTCACGCCTCGCAGCAACAGGTAACAGTCGAACGGACCGAGTGCGGCACCTTCCCCGTTCTGAATAAAATAGATTTGCTCCGCCAGTTCGGGCCGCTTCACTGCAACTACGCCCGCAGTCACGTCGCTATGGCCGCAGAGATACTTGGTCGCTGAGTGCACGACGATGTCGGCCCCCAGATCGAGCGGATTCTGCAAGTACGGCGACATCGCGCTGCTGTCCACGCACAATAACGCTCCGTGATGATGCGCCAGGTCGGCCAGCTTGCGGATGTCCACGATGCGCAGCAGCGGGTTGGTCGGCGTCTCGATGTAAAGCAGTCGGGTCTGGGGAGTGATCTGCACTGCAAACTTCTCGATGTCGCACGCGTCAGCATAACGGACGGTCACGCCGGTACGGTCCAGAATTCTGGAAAACAGCCGGTAGGTCCCGCCGTACAAATCATCTCCGGCAAGAATCTCGTCTCCCACCGAGAGCAATCGCGCGACCGCGCTGATCGCCGCCAAGCCACTGGAGAAACAGAAAGCGCGCTCGGCATTTTCCAATCGCGCCAGGAGGTCTTCGACCACGGTGCGGGTTGGATTTCCGCTGCGCGAGTAATCGTAGCGACCGAATGTGTCCGCCTCTTCCTGTTCGAAAGTTGCGGTCTGGTAGATCGGCGTAGCGATTGGCCGGAACGGATCTTCCGGACAGGCGTTGAAAGTAAGCAGTCGGCTGGCGAATTTCATGAAGCCCTCCCGGTGACCAAAAGTTCATCGGCAACACCCACTTGTTGGGCGCGGTAGATGTCGCACACATCGGCCATGACCGACACCGCAGTGGGCCATCGTCCAGCGCCTTTGCCGCGCACCTGCACCACGTCGCCGCTCTGCGATTCGATTTCGAGACAGTTCTCTTCATTGATGGTTTGCGCAAAGGCATGGGTACGCGCGAACAGTTGCGGAGCGATGCGAGCTCGCAACCCGAACTTATCCTGACTCAACGACGCGACCAGGCGAACCGAGCGCCCCGACCGCGCGGCATCTTGGACGGCCTCGCTATCGAAGTGCTCAATGCCGGTGCGCTCGATGTCTGCCGGATTCAGCCACGCCCCGAAAGCGGTCTGCGCCAGCAGCGCGAGTTTGTGCGCCGCATCGCTGCCGTCGAGGTCGGAGGTAGGGTCCTGCTCGGCGAAACCCAGCCGCTGTGCTTCACCCAGCGCGTCTTCGCGGCTCAGGCCTTCCGCCAGCCGGTCGAGGATGAAATTGGTGGTCCCATTCACCACGCCATGCAGCGTTCGGATGCCGCTGGTCTGAGCGATGCGCCCCACCTGCTCCAGCATCGGCACACCACCTCCGACCGCCGCTGAATACAAAAGTTGCACGCCGGCAAACTCAGCAATGCGACGAAGCTGTTTGCCGTGGCGGCTTACGACGAGTTTGTTCGCGGTGATGACGTGCTTGCCCGACTTCAGCGCCGCCTCAATCAATTCCTTCGCCGGCGACAAGCCGCCGATCAACTCGATGATCACGTCGCAGTCCGAACTGACGACCTCCCAGGGATCGTGAGTGAGCAAAACCGGAGGAATGCCGTCCTCGCGCTCCAAGCGGCGAACGGCGACGCGCCTGATGTCGAACGTCTCCGGATGGGCCGCCAGTGTGCGATAGACGCCCAGTCCGACGGTGCCAGCCCCCAGCAGTCCGACGCGCAACGGCGTCGCCGAGGGGAACTGGTCGGCAAACGATATGGGAAGGCCGCAGATCAGAGTAGGCGAGTCGGAGTTCAGGGTCGCCACTTCAATGGTGAGCCCATGCAGCTCGGCAAACTCGATCGCCCTGGGCTGCACCACGCCGTTGCCGACGCGCACCGCCTGCGCCCAGCCGACCGTGCTATAGCGGCGCGGGACATTGACCTTGTCGGCCGGATCGTGTTCGAAGATGCCGTTCACATCTTTGACCAGCCGGCAGCGTTCGGCCCCCAAGTGATGGGCCACGAAGACGGCGGTCAAATCGGAGCCGCCACGGCCGAGGAGGGATAGAGTTCCATCCTCCTGCCGTCCGACGAACCCGGGCACCACGGCAACCGAGGCATTTTCCAAAACGCTCAACACCCGTGGAACGTCGATGGCACAAGGCTCTGCATTCAACACCGGACCACGGGTTCGCAAGCCAAGCCGGACTTCATCTACAACCACCGAATGTAATCCAGCGCGTTCGAGCGCGAGGGCCAGCAGCGCCGCTGAAGTAGCTTCGCCGGTCGCGACCAGGGTTGCCACGGCTTCATCACTCAGATTGGGGCCGTATGTCTGGGCGCGCGCGAGCAGAGAATCGGTAGTCGAACCAATCGCCGAAACCACCGCAACAACGCGGTGTCCGTCGCGAGTCCAGCGATAAATTTCCTGCACGGCCTTGGAGAGATCGGCCTCGCAACACAGCACCGAGCTGCCAAACTTCAGAACTGTTATCGGGTAACGATGCATGATGCCCTCCCAGCTTTTTCGGTTGCGACTGCCAGCGCCTGTTCCAGGTCGGCAATGATGTCTTCTGGCGATTCCAAGCCAACTGAGAGCCGGATCAGCCCATCGGTAATGCCAATCGCTTTACGCGTCTCCACCGGCACATCGCCATGGGTCATGGAGGCCGGATGGGTAATCAATGTCTCGACTGCGCCCAGGTTCTCAGCCAGCGAGCAGAGACGCACGGAGTTCATCAGCTCGATGGCAGCCTCGGCGCCGGCTGTGATCTCGAAGGCAAGCATGCCTCCGTGTGCCAGGTGCTGACGCTCCGCCAGCGCTCTCTGCGGAAACGAGGCGAGCCCGGGATAATGCACGCGCTCAACCGCGGGATGCGATTCCAGCCATCGAGCCACCGTGCCAGCGTTCTCGGAATGCAGCTTGAGCCGCACCGGCAAAGTCTTGATCCCGCGCAGCGTGAGCCAGGCATCCTGCGGCGACTGAATGCAGCCCGTGGTTTTGCGAATCAAGCGGAAGCGTTCCAGCAGTTGTTCGTCGTGCGTCGCCAGCGAACCGCCTACGGTCGCGTTATGGCCCTCGATGTACTTGGTGGTGGAAAGCACGCTGATGTCGGTGCCGAGCTGGAACACGGGTTGCAGCACCGGCGTCAGGAAAGTGTTGTCCACCGCGAGACGCACGCTGTGCCGGCGAGCGACGGCTGCAATAGCCGGAATGTCGCACAGCTTGAGCGTCGGATTTCCCGGCGTCTCGATGAAGATCAACTTGGTTTGCGGCGTGATGGCCTGCTCGACCAGATCCGCGCGCGATGCATCCACCAGCGTGTGCTCGATGCCGAGCCCACTTAGCAGTTGTTGGCACAGACGAACCGTGCCGCCATAAACCACTTCGGAAATGATTACGTGGTCGCCGGACTTGAGCAGTGACAGAAACAGCGTGGTGATTGCCGCCATGCCGGTGGCAAAGCAGACCGTGGCAGGTGTTCCTTCGAGCGCAGCTAGTGCGCGCTCCAGCGCGTCCACGGTTGGGTTAGCTACGCGCGAATAGGTAAATCCCTTGTGCACACCGACCGCTTGTTGCACGAAAGTTGTCGATTGGCAGATGGGCTGGAGAATGGCGCCGGTGGTCGGATCGGGTCCCAGTCCGCCATGGATCGCAATAGTAGGTATGTCGTAATTGCCGTGAGGCACGGTGAATCTCCCTTCGATGGTCTGAGCGAAATATGGGCTAAAACAAAATCGCCGCCGGTGTAAGCCCCAGGCGGCCGCTCAGTGTAGGGAGATTGTTAGGTGCGTGATCACACTCCCGACGCAGGCACGGCGCCACCTGGGGCGCACATGGCCATAAACATTCGGGAATTGATCAGCAAATGCATAGTAAAAGTCTGGTCACAAGGACCAGTGACAAGAGCATAGCACAGGCGGAATGTCTGTCAAGCAGAAGATGACCGGCGCCATACCACTTTAGAAGCGCCACGGTTTCCGCCACCGCCGCTACTGCCGAATCCTTGGGTTGAACGCCGAATACAGCAGGTCGGTGAGGAAGTTCACCAGCACATAGGTCAGCCCGATCATCAAGATGCAGCCTTGTACGAGGTAATAGTCGCGGTTGGAGATGGCCGTAATGGTAAGCCGCCCAATGCCTGGCCACGAGAAGATCGTCTCGGTCACGATGGCGCCGGCGAGCAGCGCTCCAAATTGCAATCCGACGACGGTGAGAATCGGAATCATCGCATTGCGCAGGGCGTGGCGATAAACCACGGTACGCTCGGGCAAACCTTTGGCGCGCGCAGTGCGGATGTAATCCTGTCCCAGCTCTTCCAGCATCGACGTGCGAATCATTCGTGTAAGGATGGCGGCCAGCGCTCCTCCCATGGTGATCGCGGGAAGCACCAGGTGGGCCAGCGAGCCTGAGCCTGAAACCGGCAGCCAGCCCAATTCAATCGCGAAGAACAAAATGAGGATCGGCCCCAGCGCGAAGTTGGGGAATGACAATCCCAGCAACGAGACGAAGCTGAGCGCGCGGTCGTCCCAACGATTGCGGCGCAGCGCCGATCGAACCCCGGCGGGAATCGCCAGGGCGAGCGCGACCAGCAATGCCGCCAGCGTCAGTTCCATGGTAGCGGGATAGGCTTGCGCGATCACGTGGCCGACATTCTGATTGAGGCGCAGCGAGCGTCCCATGTCGCCGTGCACCAGACCGCGCCAGTAGTTCACGTACTGTTGCCCCAGCGGAGCATCCAGCCCGTAGGCATGACGCGCCGCCGCGATGTCAGTGGCGGCGGCTCCTTCGCCCAGCATCTGCGGGATGGGGTCGCCCGGCACCAAGTGAATCAGCAGGAAGACCACCGACACTACCAGCCAAACGACCGGCAGCATGTACAGCGATCGCGAGAGCAGGTAGCGCGGCATCATCCTTGGGCCAGAGGCGTTGCCGGTGACGATTGCACCGGGGACTGCGGTTGCGTCCCGTCGATGGTTACGCTGACCACGCGCAGTCCGTCCATGGCCGCGACGCTGTAGCGGCGGCCCTGGTGTTCAAAGCTGTCGCCCACCTCGGGAATCTTCTGCAGGTGCGCCAGCATGAAGCCGGCGAGCGTTTCGAAACCTTCGTCGCGCGGCAGCGCAATGTGATATTGCGATTCCAGATCGCGAATGTTGACCGAGCCCTCCAGGGTCATCGAGGCAGCGCCCGGCGCAAGCCGCGGCTCGGTGATGTCGAACTCATCCTCGATTTCGCCCACCAGTTGCTCCAGCACGTCTTCCACCGTCACCAGGCCGGCAGTCGATCCGAACTCATCCACCACCACAGCCAGGTGCCGCTTGCGAACCTTGAACTCGATCAGCAGATCGGGGAGCGGCTTGGTCTCGGGCACCACCAGCACCTCGCGCATGATGTGGTGCACCGCGAGGCCGCTGGGCCGGCTGACCGGTCTGCCGGAAGCGGTGCGGCCCACCCGGTAGCGCAACCAGCGCATCAGGTCCTTGGCGTACAGCACCCCGATGATGTGCTCGGGGCCGCGCTGCACATCGTAAACCGGCACGCGTGAGTGTTGCTCGTCCACCACGCGCTGCAACGCTTCTTCCAGCGAAATGTCGCCCGGCAAGGAGAAAATATCGCGGCGCGGAACCATGATTTCGCGCACCGAAATGTTTTCCAGCTCGAGCGCGCGATGGATCAACTCCTCCTGCGTGGGCGCCAGCATTCCCAAGCGTCGGCTGGCGGAGACCATCAGCTTCAACTCCTCAGACGAGTGCACACCGCCTTCGCGCACCTGGTGCATGCCAAACGCTCGCAAGGCGATCCGGGTGGAAGCGGTCATGAAGGCGAGAAACGGCGCGGTGATGGTCATGAAAAAATCCATCGGTCCGGCGACCGCCAGCGCCACCCGCTCAGTGCGCTGCAAGGCAATCGTCTTGGGAACAACCTCTCCGAGGATGACCACCAGATAGGTGATCAACATGAAGGCCACCACGACGGAGACACCGTGCGCGTAGAGCCGGGAGTGGGGCAAGGGACGGAACAGCGGTTCCAGAATGCGGGCCATGGAGGCCTCGCCGATCCAGCCCAAGGCCAGACTGGCCACGGTGACGCCGAACTGCACGGTGTTGAGGACGTGGTCGAGCTTCTGATGCAGCTTGTGGACGGTGCGCGCGCCCAGGCGGTGCGCCGCGATCATTTGTTGCAGCCGCGTTTCGCGCACGTTCACCAGCGCGAATTCAGCGGCCACGAAGAAGGCGTTTGCCGCGATCAGCAACACCACCACCACGATGCGCAGCACAACGAAAGTAACCATGAAGTTGAAATCTTACCATCGGCGGGAGGACAGGAGCGGCTGGCAGGCGTCGCTGGAAAAGCTGGCGCTGGCATCGCTGGATCTGCATCAAAACGTGCCAGGTGGGAGTGAGTGGGCAGTATAGAGGTCCTTCGACTCCTCGTCCGGTCGCCATGGCGACCGACTCGTCGCTCAGGATGACAGACGAAAAAGGTTTAATGGGCGAGTGCTACCGCCGCGCTTTCTTCGACGCTTTCTTGGCGGCCTTTTTTGCCACTTTCTTGGGAGCCTTGTTGGCCGCCGACCTTGTAGTGCCCTTTGCGCCGCGCTTTGCCGCCGCACGCTTGGCGGGGCGGATGGGATGCATGAGCCAGGGATCGGGTACCGCGTTGTCGGCGGATTGCTTCTCCGGCGGCCCAGAGTTCTTCCCCGCAGCCGCTTGCTTCAACCTGCGAATGTCTTCTGCCTGCTCTTCGGCCATCATGCCGAAGTAATCCTTGATGGTAGGCAGGGCGGGAGGGTCGGCGATCTGCACAAGCTTGCGTGGTGACATGCTCAGCTAAGATACCGCGATTGCCGTCGGGATGTCACGGCGATAAACGGAACTGATAGCCTCCATAAATAGTTTGAATTTCTCATCCACCGCAAAACCGCGTATCAAACTTACATAAGCAAAATTGAAGGGAACCACCGGCCACGCGCCGGCATACTCTCTTTATTTTCTGACCCCTCGAAGGCCTGAACTATGGTTTTCGCGCGAGCCGACGTACCAGTCGGTTTCAATTTAGTCGATGTCAGACTCGCAACAGGAGTTATACATGCGGTTGGTTCAGAAGTTGCTCCCGTTCGTACTGTTGATCTTGTTGGCAGGCACTCTGGTGGCGCAATCGACGCCGGCTGCGACTCCGGGGGCAAACGAAGGGGCGGCGCAGGGCGACCGCATCGCGCAATTGCAGCAGCAGATCGCCGATGCCAAAGGCTCGGCGGATAACGCGTGGATGCTGGTCAGCGCCGCCCTGGTCCTGATGATGACCGGCCCGGGCCTGGCGCTGTTCTACGGCGGCCTGGTGCGCAAGAAAAATGTGCTGGCCACCATGATGCAGAGCTTCGCCATGATGGCGGTCATCACAGTGCTGTGGGGAATCGTCGCCTACAGCCTGTGCTTTGCCTCCGGCAGCAGCTTCCTCGGTGGATTGAGTCACGCCTTTCTGCGCGGCGTCGGCGCGCAACCGGATGCCGACTACGCCGCCACCATCCCGCAACAGACCTTCATGATCTACCAGTTGATGTTCGCCATCATTACTCCGGCGCTCATCAGCGGCGCCTTTGCCGAACGGATGAAGTTCAGCGCAATGGTGCTGTTCATGGTGCTGTGGTCACTCTTCGTGTATGCGCCCATGGCCCACATGGTTTGGGGCAAGGGCGGTCTGCTGAACGCCAGCCTCGGCGGGCGCTTTCCCACCCTCGATTTCGCGGGCGGCACCGTGGTGCACATCACCTCGGGAGTCTCGGCGCTTATTTGTGCGACCTACCTCGGCCGCCGGCTTGGTTATCCAAATGAGCCCATGCCGCCGCATAGCGTAGTGCTCAGTTTCATCGGGGCCTGTCTGCTGTGGGTGGGCTGGTTCGGCTTCAACGCGGGCAGCGCGCTCAGCGCCGGAAGCCTGGCCACCAGCGCATTTGTGGCGACGCACTTCGCGGCCGCCTCCGCCGCCATCGGATGGGCGGGAGCGGAGTGGATTCGCAATGGCAAACCCAGCGCCTTGGGAGCGATCTCCGGGTGTGTTGCTGGATTGGTCGCCATCACCCCGGCAGCGGGATTCGTTGGGCCGATGCCGGCCCTGTTGATCGGGCTGATCGCCGGAGTTTCCTGCTACGTGATGGTTGCCAGAGTGAAGGCTTGGCTCGGTTATGACGATTCGCTCGATGCCTTCGGTGTGCATGGCGTCGGAGGAACTATTGGCGCGCTGTTGACCGGGGTCTTCGCCACCAGACTTGTCAACCCGATATTCAAGGACGGGCAGGGAAGTGCGCTGGCTGTGGGCGTGATCGACGGCAACTATCACCAGATGTTGAACCAAATGGTCGGCATCGCCATGGCAATTGCGCTCGCTGTCGTGGGCACTTACATCATTCTTAGAGTTGTCGATTTCGTTCTGGGCGTGCGCGTCTCCGCGGAACACGAGGAGCAGGGGCTCGACGTCACCCAGCACGGCGAAGAAGGCTATTACTGGGAGGTTTCTCTGCCGTAGGCTGACGGTTAGAGATCGCTTATGACCAAGCTGGAAGCAGTGATTCAACCTTCGAAGTTCGAGGCCGTCAAAGACGCTCTGCTGGAAATCGGAGTGGAGGGCATGACCGTAACCGAGGTCCGCGGTCACGGACGACAGAAGGGACATACCGAGTTTTATCGCGGCCGCGAGTACACGGTCGATCTTCTCCCCAAAGTGAAGATTGAGACCGTCATGCCCGACCGCCTGGTGGACAAGGCGATTGCGGCGGTCACCAATGCCGCGCGCACCGGCAAGATCGGCGACGGCAAGATTTTTCTGTCGCGCGTCGATGAAGCTATCCGCATACGCAACGAAGAGCGCGGCGAGGCTGCACTGTGACCAACAAGGGCGCGGGAATGTTCCCGGGAGGCGGGTAAGAAACATGTCCAGCCAGGCGCTCGAACACGGTCCTCGCGCCTTGTACCGGCAAGAGTTCGAGCGTCTGCGGCGGGAGTTCGAAGCGACCGGCTCGGGCCGCGCCTCGCTGCGTGACCGCACGCAGTTTGTGGACAAGCTGGCGCTGCAACTCTGGGAGCAGCACGTCCCGGCAACCGTCCGCAGCGGCTTCGCGCTGGCCGCACTGGGTGGCTTCGGCCGCAGCGCACTCTTCCCCTATTCCGACATCGACCTATTGTTCCTGGCTGAGAACGACGCTCTGCGCGGCCGCATGAAGGACCCGGTGCGCAGTATGTGCCAGGAGATGTGGGACACCGGCCTGCGGGTCAGTCCCATGACTCGCACGCTCGACGAGTGCGCACGCTTCGACCACGACAATGTCGAGTTTACCGTCTCGCTGCTCGACTGCCGCTTTCTGAACGGCGATGCCAAGCTGTTTGAGCGTCTCCATGAAAAGGGCCTGCCACAACTTGTGGCGCGCGAGGCGGACGTTCTCATGCAACGCCTGGCGGAAGTGACTCGCACCCGCCATTTGCGCTTCGGCGACACCATCTTTCATCTGGAGCCCAACCTGAAAGAAGGTCCCGGCGGACTGCGCGACCTGCATGTATCGCGATGGCTGGAGACGATCCTGGCGCTGGCGTCCGAGCGCAAGTGGCCGGACACGCTCAACCCGCCGCCAAATTCGGAAACCGATGCAGTCCTCGATGCGCTGGACTTCCTCACCTCCACCCGCTGCTACCTGCATTACCGCGGCAATCGCGACGAGAACGTCATCTCTTGGGAGGCCCAGGATGAGTTGGCCAAGCGTGGTATCGCGACCCAGGCCGGCAGCGTTTCCTCCGCCGAATGGATGCGCTTGTACTTTCGCCATGCCAAGACCATCCATCGGCACGCGCGGCAGATGCTGGAACAGCTTCCCAGAAAACGTTCTTCGCTGTACCGCTCGTTTCAGCAGTGGCGCTCGCGCTCCTCGAATGAAGAATTTTCGCTGGTGGACGGACGCGTCTATCTCCAGCAAACTGCCGGCGCTCGCGATCCCTTCGTGATCTTGCGGCTCTTCACTTTTGTCGCCCGCCACGGCGTCGCGCTCAGTGTTGAGACCGAGCGCCGGCTGGGCAACGCACGCCGCGGCTTGGCCGATACCATGCCGCTGGACTCGCGGCTGTGGGAACATCTGCGCGAACTACTCGTGCTGCCCTACGCTGCGGATGCGCTGCGCGCCATGCATTCGCTGGGCCTGCTCACGCTCGCCATTCCAGAATTCGAGGCGATTGACTCGCTGGTCCTGCGCGACCTCTACCATCGCTACACCGTGGATGAACACAGCATTCTCGCGATTGAGATGTTGCATCGGCTGGCGACCAATGACGTCGAGTGGTTGCAGCCTTTTGCCATTCTGCTGGCCGAGTTGGCGCAGCCAGAACTGCTGTTTCTGGCGTTGCTGCTGCACGATACCGGCAAAGGCATGGACGGCACTGACCATGTTCACAATAGCGTGCAACTCGCTGCGGCTGCGGTGCAGCGCATGGGTCTGGAGGAAGAAGACGATCAGACCGTCGGCCTATTGATCGCGACCCACCTGGAGATGTCGTCCACGTTGCGCCGCCGCGACATTTACGATCCCGAGACGGCGCGCGAACTGGCGCACAAAGTGGGCACCCCCGAGCGGCTGAAGATGCTGACGCTGCTGACCCTCGCCGACATCAAGTCGGTCAATCCTGACGCGCTCACTGCGTGGAAGGCGGAAAACCTTTGGCGCCTGTACACCGGCACGGCCAACTACTTTACCCGCAGCGCCGACAGCGAGCGATTTCACGCCGAGGAGCGCAGCGCACAAGTGGAGCGCATCGCCGCGCTGCTGCCCAAGCGCCGGTCGCAACTGTTGAAGTTTCTCGATGGCCTGCCCCAGCGCTACCTCATGTCGCACTCGCCCGAGCAGGTGCTGCTGCATTTCGAGATGGCGAAGCAACTACGCGGCCAACCGGCACAACTCGCCATACGTCGCATTGCCGGGCAGCACGAACTCACCATCGTGACCCTCGACCGCCCCGGCCTGTTTTCCACCCTGGCCGGCATTCTCTACGGATGGGGCATGGACATCACCAAGGCGAGCGCCTTCTCCAATCGCGCCGGAGTCATCGTCGACAGCTTCTATTTCAAAGACCGCTTTCACACCCTGGAGCTGAATCCCCCGGAATGCGAGCGCTTCAAGAAGTCGATTGTCGAAATCGTGATCGGCGAAGCTCCCCTGGAGCGGCTGCTGGAATCGCGCCTCAAGTCCGACACCAAGCCGGCGAGGCTCAAGGTCGAAACCCGCCTGCGCTTCGACGAGGAATGTTCTCCGGCCAGCACCTTGCTGGAAGTCGTCACCCAGGACCGTCCCGGACTGCTGCACACCATCAGTTCCATCCTCGCCCGGCAGAGCTGCAGTATTGAGGTGGCGCTGATTGACACCGAGGGCGCAACCGCCCATGACGCTTTTTACCTGACCTGCGGCGGGGTGAAACTCACGCGCGAGCAGCAGCGGGCCACCGAGTGGGCGCTGACCACCGAACTCGACGATTCCTTGCCGTCAACCTGGTAAGCGGAACGCCGATGCTGGCCGCGGGCTGCTTACTTCAGGTCGTACAGGGAAACCGCTCGTTCCCTGATTTCTTTCCAGATTGCAAGAAAAAGCCAGAGCAGAAGCTCCGGCCGTTTTCTTGAAATGGGGAAGGGTTGTATTTACCGGTTAAGTTTGCGGCGCAGGACGCCGGCCAAGCCGAGGATGCCAGAACCGAACAGCAGAATGCTGCTGGGCTCAGGGGTTCCTGGTGCTGTTCCGCCAGTGAGCGTGAAGGATTCCCCGCCATAACCACAATAGCCATAATTGGTACCGCTCTGCCGGAAGTTGCAAGTCGCAGGACCGCCGTTGGGTCCTGCTAGATCCCACCCTTGCGTACCATCGTTGGCGGCGTCGGTGGCATTGCTGATGGAGAGCCAGTACGTGTTGCCGGCTGTCATGGCTAAGGAGGTAATACCAACCTTAACGTCGTAAACGCCGTAACCGTAGGCGTTGTTAAAGAGGAAGGTGCTGTTACCAGCATTTTGCGCAACGGTCCCGGAACCGAGTTCTGTGCCGAACGCCGTGGTGCCTATCTCATAGCTAAAACTCGTCGGCGCGCCGGCTGACCACTCACCCCACTCGAGGGTGTTGGGGGTGCCGGACGCTGCCGAAACAAACCCGTTCGAAATGTCCTGGTAAGACTGCCCAATATTTATGTAGTTGGGGCCGGTGACAAAGAACGCATTGTCGTTGCCATCAATCCCGCCGTCGTTGAAGAACGTTGTGCCAGCGGAGGCGGTCAAGGCAAGACACAGAATTGTGAGAGACAGAGTGAGAATGCGAATTTTCAAGGGGTAAACCCTCCTTTTCTTGTTCAAACTGCAGACGAAATCGATCGGCCTAATAGAAGAAGCCACTGGTGTAGCTGCAATTCAAGTGCCACCGTAAACCCTGTAGAATGTTGAGCTGTGGCGTTATCCTATGCACTCGTTTGCGACATCGTTCTAGGAAATTTCCCACATTCCTTCCTCTATCCCAGGTTCGGTTGGGCAACCGTAGTCAGCTCTACAGGAGTTCGGGAGGCGCTGCGCAGCCTCTCAGGCGATACCCTCTGGCGGCACCGGGGCGCCCCGCGCTAAAGCGGTCCTCTACCCTATACACCAGGTCTAGAACTGCTTTAGACTTGTGTTGGCCGGAGTTGGATCCGCTCAATTCAGGCTGATCGTTTAGCGAAACCTGCGAGAGTGGCGGAATTGGCAGACGCACCAGACTTAGGATCTGGCGGGGAAACCCGTGGGGGTTCGAGTCCCCCCTTTCGCACCAACAATTTGCAAGGCATCGGTCGATTTGCAATTTTCGCCTGTGCCTAAAATTGTGCCCACTACCAGCTTTTTGGGCTCTCCCGCTGTGCCCAGATTCCCGAACGCGGTGAAGGCTCGCTCCACTGCGTCTGCCTGAGGATGCACGTACCGCTGCGTGATCGTTATCGAGCTGTGCCCGGCAATCCTCGCCAGAGTAAACACGTCGCATCCCGATTCAGCGAACCGCGTCAGGGCAGTGTGCCGAAGGATGTAGGGCTCGAAGCGTGCGACTTTCGACCTGTTCAACGCAATCGCGTGCTGGTCTTTCGTTGTATCGCCGTTCAAGTGTCCCTCGCGTGCCGTGGAAGGAAACACCCAACCCTCTTCCGGCGTCCCCTGCTCGTTTCTACGTCTTTCCAGAACCGCGTACACTTCGGGCACGAGTGGCAGGATGCGTCTTGCTGCCTTGGATTTGCCCTCAGAGACCTGCAAGAGTCCTCGGTCACCACTGAGTAACACCCGCTCCCAGCGAAGCGTGAAAACCTCACCTGGCCGCATCCCCGTACCGCGAATGATCGTAGCTGCGTCTTTCCACGGCTGAGGACACGCGGCGAGGTACGTCGTGATTTCCGCGTCCGTAAGCACCCGATCTCTCTGCCGTTCACCCTTGGCGAGTGTCACCTTGGCGGGTCTCTCCAAAGTCCCCCACTGGTAGGCAAGATTTAGGGCACGGCGGAGAGTCCGAAGCCCACAATTGATGCGAGACGCTGAGAGCTTCGATTTCTGCGATGCGAATCGCTGCGCGTGCTGATCGTTCACCTCGTCGAGCCGCAACGAGCCCAGCTCTGTGCCGCACAGCATCTTTCTGCCGTCGGTGTAGTACTCGACCGTACCCGGCTTCGCGGCGTGCTTCACGTTGACGTAAGGAATGAAGCTGTTCTCCATGAATGCGGACAGAGTGGGGACCACCTTTTTGTCGCGGATGCCCACTTCCCCTTTGGCCAGTGACGCACGGTGGGCGGCTTCCATCTGCCGGGCCGTGTGCTGGTTCTTCTGCCGGGTGGATTCCCGTATCGCCTCACCGTTGAACGTGAACTTGTACCAGTAGATTGAACCGCGTTTGTAGATCGCCATAAGTCCTCCAGTCCGCTATCACCGTTTCTTCCTTCTTTTCGGTTTCTGGGCTCTCGCTCTGCTGTTCCGTACCGCAACCAGGTGAGCGCAATCAGTGCTGCAATAAATTCGCTCGTGGCGCGACTCAAGTTCAAAAACAGGAGCTTTGCAGTCCTTGCGGGCACAGTATCGAAACTGTGATCCGCTTAGTACATCCAACTGGATCGTCGCAATTATCGCTCGAAGTGGATTGCCGGTTCTGATCTTCCCGATGGGCATTGGCGCCCACTGGAAACTCACCTGCGGGCGCTCAAAGAGTTGGTTAATCTTCCATTGACCAAACTTCGATGAGAGAGACTGCCAATCGCTTGGGGGGGTCACCATAGCTTCACTGACCAGTCCCTGCCACTCCGCAAACTCTTTCTCGCTGCGTGCCAGGATTCCCACGGTCTCAGAGAATCTTTTCCAATCCTCGGGATTCCACGAGAGAAACTGTTTGCGAAGCTCCCAGGGATCAATTGTGTAGTTAGATCTGAGCGGCCGGGGAACCGGTGGCATATCCCGATTCAGCGCTTCGGCCAAGATTCGCATGGCCCCTTGACGCGCACTTTCTTCATGCTCGACCGGCTCTAAGTCCCTGGAATATTCGGATGGGAGAAATCTGTCCCGAAGTATGAAGTATTCCACTTCTATGGGAATGTTAATTGGTTTTCGTGACATGGTTTGTGACTTGTTCATGTCTCCTTCACAAAATACTATCTCACTGTTGTTGTTTGTATGCAAGAAGAATTTTTGGGAGATGAAAGGACCTACATGGAGATGGACTTATTGATCTCAGTTCAAGAAGCAGCCCGCCGCCTCGGTGGAATCTCGAAATGGACAGTTCACGCCTGGCTCTCACAGGGACGGCTACAGCGGACCAAAGTCGGCGGTCGCACGATGATCCGCGAGAGCGAACTCGCGAGGGTGATCGAAGACGGGGGTAAGTCTCCCGCGCCATGTCGTCCCAGACCGGCTAACCAGACGAAAGACAGCCGCGCCGAAGCGGAGCGCTCCCGACGTGAACGGATGCGGCGGAACGCGCTGGTCTAGCATCCGGCTACACCTTGACACAGGAGGGCCAGCGCCCAGGCGCGTCTGCCAGGCAACTGATGAGGGGCAGGGGCGGTCGAGACACTCATGGCCCGCGTAGCGCGATCCTGGTGGCCCCTCTGGGCCACCATACGCGCAATTCCACGAAAGGCATGACGGGGAGAATCAATGGCGACAGCACACACGATGGCCAAACCTATATCTGCGGCCGAGAACAGGAGAGCACGAAAGAAGAATCTGATTCCAGTCTGGGACGGCAAAGAGTACCAACGCCACGATCAAGGCGAACGCCTGATTCAGGTCTGCGAGATACACGGCCCGGAATGGGTGCGGCGTTACAGCCGATGGTCGATTCGGCTTGGATGCTCCCTCACGGACGAACCTGGCGAAGTCAGTTATTTCATGAACATGGGAAACAACCGCAAAAGCCCGCGTGTTGGGCGACATTCAAATTATTACAAGGCATGGACGCTGACGAACGGCGGTCCACCCCGAAAAGGGGAAGGGATGGACCCAGCGATATTCCTGGGGAAGTTCTTTCGCGCACGTATCGAGGATTGCGGAAAGGACAGCAACGACAAGGACAAAATTAACGAAGAAGTCTATTCGCACATCACGGAACTGCGGGAGCTTGTATCCCCCTGATCCCCGTCCCCCTTGACCCCAATCATGAATCAGAGAATCAGAAATCAGGAATCACCCAATCAAGCAATCAACCAATCAAGGTTGCCATACATGAAAACGTCGGAATCCGAGGCTCGATCAGCGCAGAAGAGTTCTTCAGCTCCCGCCTTGGCCGGGCGGGGTTTCAACCCAAAGCAGACCAAAGGGCGGGGCGGAGAGATTCGCCCTGCTCAGGCCATGGGGTCAGCGACCTGCCAAATCGATTTCTCGGCCTAATCAATGTTTGTAAACCGAGAGAGCCCGCAGTCTGTGCAGTTTGAATTTCATGCGGAAATCAAAGAAATCAAGTCACTCACCTGTAGTCTCTAAGTGGTTGATGCAGAGTGGCTTACATCTTTTTGAGAGCCGAACATTTCATTACAAAAACATACAACTTGGCTAATGATTTCGGTTCGTGAGAGGAGGAATGATGGGCCGGTATCGCGACGGGAAAGACACAACGGATCAATACCGGAGAATCGACGTGCGGTCCTTGCGTCGTTACGGCTACCTCCGGCCGGGCGCATCGTTCACGCTTCGCTGGAGCTGCAATGGCGTCGAAACGGGATCAATTCATGGCTGTACAACATCGAACTCCGTCGTCCTGTCTTACCGGCACCAACCGTGGGGCTCAGACGAGTGGCAACTGAAAGAGTACCCAGTAGAACTTGTCCGCACTCCTTGTCACTACGGCGGTGAGAGAACATGGTTTCTGTGTCCTGCCAGGGGCTGTCGTCGGCGCGTTGCCATTCTGTACGGCGGTGGAATCTACGCATGTCGCCGCTGCCATCAACTCGTCTATAAGAGCCAAAGGGAACAGTCTCACGACCGAGCCTTGCGACGCACTCAAGCGATTCGGATGAAGCTGGGCGGCTCCGCGAATATGCTAGAACCCTTCCCGGCCAAACCCACAGGAATGCACTGGCGCACGTACCAGCGGCTTCAACTGGAGGCCGGAGGAGCAGAGTCTCGTGCATGGCCGCCCTGGCTATTGCGACGCATTCAAGCCGGTTCCTAACGGAGCGGCTCTATTCCCACATTTCCTTTTTGAACTCTGTGTAAGTGGTTGTATGATCGCGCCAACGCCAGTATTCATGCGGCTTTGACGGCGCAACGACACTCCGGAGGCTTGCACCCAGTGGGTGAACAACAAAACCAGCCCTTTCAGCTCTCTTTCAACCCCTCTTTGAAAGTGGATTTCCAAGGATCGCGAGTAACGTCGGATGGTGGCCTGCTGCTCGTGCGAGAGTTGGATGAACGCTTGGGGTTGAGCGAACTCATCGCGGAACACCTGACCGACTCACGCGGGAAGAACACGCAATTGCCCATGGCCGATCTGTTGCGTCAGGCTGTGTACAGCCGATTGGCAGGCTACGAAGACGTGAACGATGCCGAGCGTCTGGCACAAGATCCGACCTTCCGGCTTATGGGTTCGGACAGAATCTGGGAGCGAGGAGCGGCGCTGACCTCCCGGCTGCAGTCGTTCGAGACGGAGCTATTGGCCCAAGAAGAGAATCTTGCTGGGCTGGCTGCGATCAACCGCGAGCTGATTGCCCGGGCGGAAACAGTCGATTCGCCGCAGCGCGTGGTGCTGGACATGGATTCGACCGAGATTCCGGTGTACGGGCAGCAGGAGCAAAGCTCATACAACGGGCACTTCGAGTCTACCTGCTACCACCCGCTGTTGCTGTTCAACGCGGAGGGCGACTGTCTCGCTGGTAAGCTGCGGCCGGGCAACGTGCATAGTGCTGAGGACTGGGAAGAACTGCTCTTGCCCGAGGTCAATCGGCAACAAATGCTGGGCAAGGAGGTAGTGTTTCGGGCCGATGCTGCCTTTGCCAAGCCGGAGATTTACGAGGCCCTGGAGGAGCGTGGCGTGAAGTATGCCATCCGCATACCCGCCAATGAAAGTCTGGAGTGCGACATCGCGGAGTTGCTGACGCGGCCCGTAGGAAGACCGAGCCACATACCCGTGGTCTGGTACAAGGGCTTTCTCTACCAAGCGGCCAGCTGGAAGACGGCGCGGCGTGTGGTGGCGAAGGTGGAGTTCCACTTCGGGGAGTTGTTCCCCCGAGTCGGATTCATCGTGACCAACTTGGAGACACCCAGCCGGAGCGTGGTGCGTTTCTATAACAAGCGCGGGACGGCGGAGCAGTGGATCAAGGAAGGCAAGCAAGCGGTGAAGATGACGCGGCTGAGTTGTCATCGTTTCCGCTCAAACCAGGTACGGCTGGGGCTGAGTGTGCTGGCTTACAACTTGGGCAATTTGTGGCGGCGGCTGGCGTTGCCCAAGCGAATCGAGAACTGGTCGTTGACGAGTCTGCAGCAACGGCTGGTGAAGACGGGCGGACGGCTGGTAAAACATGCCCGCTATTATTGGCTACTGTTGGCGGAGAGCCATCTGACGAAACGATTGTTTGGCAGCATGCTCGGGCGGATCGCCGGGCTGTCGCTTCCGGCGGGATAACCGAGACTGCGGGAGCCAGGAAACCGATCCAGAGCCAAAAGGGGGAGGGGTGTCTGACAAAAGCTGATGGGAAGGCCGTGGTCAGCAGTTTGGGGACTCGCGTTGGGGCAGACGGGACCCTGGTGCCGAGCCCTGGGCACAGCCAAAGAAAAAATAGTGCTCTCGACTCCCTCGTGGGGTATATAGTGTGGAGCTGTTGGGAGCTAAA
>PLXE01000080.1 GCA_003151335.1 Acidobacteriaceae bacterium | reverse complement strand
AGGAACAGGCCGACCATGGCCCACCTTCCTATCTAGCGGCATGTTCCCAGAGCGGTCCGCGCCGTCAAGGGTTCGCTGCGCCGCACAATACGCGCCCTTGACGGCTGTGGGCCGCTCTGAAAAACCCGCCGCTAAGAAAGGAAGGTGGAATCTAGGAAGGCAAAACAGAACTTGACTGCGACCGGCCTTCTCATGGAAGGCGATTACACAACGAATCTGACCGCAGGCCTTCGGCACGGTAAAAATCAGTAGGGAATATAGGGATCCTTCGACTCGCTCCGCTCTCAGGATGGACAGCCTGTTTGGGGTCTGCTCAGCTTCGCGGACGGTGGTGTAAATGCGAAAAAGGCAGGTCGCTCGACTCCTCGGTCGCCACGGCGACCTTGTCGCTCGGGATGACACCCACAACGAAGACACCTGCAACGAACGCGGGACAGGACCCGCATACCGGCGTTGGCTGATAGCTGAGAGCCGAAAGCTGACGGCTGACAGCTGAAGGCTATTTACGCTGGAGCGATTCTCATGCTGAGGTCTACCGCCGGGGCGGAATGGGTCAGGGCTCCCACCGAAATGAAGTTCACTCCGGTTTCGGCGTAGGTGCGCACGTTTTCCAGGGTGATTCCGCCCGAGGCTTCCAACGGCACATCCCGATCCAGTTGCCGGACGCGCTCCACCGCCTGGCGCACGTTCTCCGGCGACATATTGTCGAGCAGTACAGCTTCGGCGCCATGCTCCAGGACATCCTCGAGTTCCTGTAGTGATCGCACCTCAATTTCCACGATCTGCGGGCCGCGGCGATTGTGCAGCGCGCGTTGCAGCGTCGTCACCGCCCCACCGGCGAGCGCAATGTGGTTGTTCTTGATGAGCACACCATCGCTGAGGTCGAGGCGATGGTTGATGCCCCCGCCGCAGCTCACCGCGTACTTATCCAGCACACGCAGACCCGGCGCAGTCTTGCGCGTGTCCAAAATGACGGTGCCGGTGCCCGCCACCGCGTCCACGTAGCGGCGTGTCAGCGTAGCAATGCCGCTCATGCGCTGAATGAGATTCAAGATCACACGCTCGCAAGACAATACCACCCGCGCATTGTGGACGATGACCGCAATCGATTGTCCTTTGCGCACGCGCACGCCGTCGAAGATTTCGGTGTGGCTGGTGACCTCGGGATGCGAGGTGACGGTGCCATCCAGCCTCGCGAAGACGCTGAGGATGCGCGGGATGCAGCCCAGCCCGGAGAGCACGCAGTCCTGCTTGGCGAGAATAGTGCCCGAGGCGCGCTGGTTGGGATCGATGCACGCGTAGGTGGTGGCATCACGGGTGGCGCGATCTTCCTGCAATGCGTTTTCCAGGATGGCGGTGATCCTGCGGCTTGCCCAATCCATGATCCATCTCCCCGGAGGCTTAAGCGCCTAACTCTCCCAACGCTTCGTTTGCCTTCTGGACCAACATTTCAACTTCGCCTTTGCGCTTCCTCAATCCCTCGACCACGTGTGCCGGGGCTTTGGCAAGAAAGGCGTCATTGTTCAACTGCGCTGTCGCACGCGTCAACTCCTGCGTAAGCCACGTCAGCTCTTTGCTGAGTCGGTCGCGTTCGGCAGTCGCATCCATCTTGCGCTCATAGAGTACCCGCACATCGAAGCGGGCAGTGCTGCGCGCGCCCGCAGACTTGGACAGCGATGAGTCCACGAAGGTAATGCCTTCCACATTTGCCAACCGCTCCACCGCGCCACGGTTGCGCTCGATCAAGGAGCGCATGTCGCCGTCGGCGAAGATCTCGATGGCCACCTTCTGCTTGGGTTCGATCTTCAACTCAGCCCGGATGTTGCGCACGCCTTCGATCAAATCCTGCATGATCGCCATCTCGGTTTCGGCGTCTGCGTCCACCTGCGACGGGTCAATCCTGGGATACGCAGCCAGCGCAATCGATTTGAGCGGCGGTTTGCCATCGTACACGGCATGCCAGAGCTCTTCCGTAATGAAAGGCATGAACGGCGACAACATGCGCAGCGCGCCTTCGAAGATGCTGATCAGATTTCGGTGTGCAATCCGGGCCTGTTCGCGATCGTCGGCAGCCAGGCGTGGCTTGATCAGTTCCAGATACCAGTCGCAGTACTCGCCCCAGAAGAAGTGATAGACCACGTGGGCCGCTTCATGGAAGCGGTAGGTCTCCAGCGCTTCGTTCATCTGTTGCGCAACCCGATTGAAGCGCGACAGAATCCAGCGGTCGTCGAGAGTTTCAGCCTTGAAGCCGGAAACGCCCTTGGCGTTGAAGTCGGTTGCTAAGCCTCGAAAGTCACCCAGCGACCACAAACCCGACTCCTGCGCCCGTTCCACGTTCATGAACAGGAAGCGTGCGGAGTTCCAAATCTTGTTGGCGAAGGCGCGATAGCTCTGGGTGCGGCTCTCCGAAAAGGCGATGTCGGTCCCGGGCGCGGCCATCGAGGCCAGCGTGAAGCGCACAGCGTCGGTGCCGTACTGTTCGATGATCTCGATGGGGTCCATCACGTTGCCCTTGGTCTTCGACATCTTCTGGCGCTCGGCATCCCGCACTAGCGCGTGGATGTAAACGTTGTGAAATGGCACGTCGCCCTGCTTGTGTCCGCGCATGAAGTGGCAGTTCATCATGATCATGCGCGCCACCCAGAAGAACAGGATGTCGAAGCCGGTGATCAGCAACGTCGTCGGGTAGAACGCGTCGAGGTCGGGCGTGCTGTCGGGCCAACCCAGCGCCGAGCACGGCAACAGGCCCGACGAGAACCAGGTGTCGAGCACGTCGTTGTCTTGCTCCAGATGGCTCCCGCCGCACTTGGTGCATTGGGTGGGCGTTTCCCGCGCGACCATGATTTCGGGGCAATCTTTGCAATGCCACGCCGGAATGCGATGTCCCCACCACAATTGCCGCGAGATGCACCAGTCGTGAATGTTGCGCATCCATTCGAAATAGGTCTTGGAGTAATTCTCCGGCACGAACTTGACGTCGCCGTTCTCCACCACCTCGATGGCGCGGTCGGCCAGCGGCTGGATCTTGACGAACCACTGCGTCGAAAGCCGTGGCTCGACGATGGTCTTGCAGCGACCACACTTTCCCAGCGGGACAACATAGTCCTTCACTCCGACCAGAAAGCCGCCGCACTCGAGGTCTTCCAGCACCTTCTGCCGCGCCTCGAAGCGGTCCAGTCCCTTGTAGGGTCCAGCGTTCTCGTTCATCTGCGCGACTTCGTTCATCACGTCGATCTGCGGCAGGTTGTTGCGCACGCCTGCTTCGAAATCGTTGGGATCGTGCGACGGCGTGACCTTCACCGCGCCGGTCCCGAACTCAGGATTGGCGAGGATGTCGTCGGTGATGATGGGGATCTCGCGATTCATTAGCGGCAGCAGAACTTTCTTGCCGTGCAGATGACGGTAGCGCTCGTCGGCGGAATTCACCGCGACCGCTGTGTCTCCCAACATGGTTTCAGGACGCGTAGTGGCCACCACGATGTACTCGTCTTTGGACCCGATGACTGGATAACGGATTTCGTAAATCTTGCCCGGCGTGTCTTCGTGCATCACTTCCAGATCGGACACGGCAGTGACGCAACGCGGGCACCAGTTCACGATGTACTTGCCGCGATAGATCAGTCCTTCTTCATGCAGGCGCACGAAGGCCTCGCGCACGGCGCGCGACATGCGCTCGTCCATGGTGAAGTATTCGCGTGACCAATCCACCGAAGCGCCGAGGCGCTTCATCTGTTGCAGAATGACTCCGCCATAGTGCTGCTTCCAGTCCCAGACGCGCGCGATGAACGCCTCGCGCCCCATGTCGCGGCGGTTCTTGCCTTCAGCCGCGAGCTGGCGCTCCACCATCAACTGAGTGGCGATGCCGGCGTGATCGGTGCCTGGCAACCATAGCGTGCGCAGGCCCTGCATCCGCTTCCAACGCACGATGATGTCGATCTCGGTGTGCTCTAACATGTGGCCCATGTGTAGGTTACCGGTGACGTTGGGCGGCGGCAGGGTCACCGTGAAGGTGGGCTGGCCAGGGTCGGTGGGGAGTTCCACGTGGAACAGCTTTTCGTGGACCCAGTATTCGGCCCAACGCGGTTCAATGGCGCCCGGTTCGTAGGCCTTGGGAAGATCGTGAGGCATTGCAATCCGTTCTGCGAATGAAGCTTCGACTTCGATATTACAGGCAAGAGTAGTCAGTAGTCAGTAGCCAGTAGCCAGTAGTCAGCCGGCAAGACGCAAAAGAAAAGCGCAGCCGAAGCTGCGCTCTCGACCAACCTCGCGGTCAGAACGGCCAATGATGCTTCTTCTTTTTCTTCGATGAGCTTTCCTTGTTGGCATCGGTTGGGGGCGCGGACTGTTGCGCCGAACCACTGCTGGCCGCGGGCGCCGGCTGCGTGCTGTTGTCGGAACTGGAGGACGCAGCAGCGGCCTCGTTCACTTGTCCAAGCGGCGGAGCAGCCGCACCGGGCGGAGGAGTTGCGGCTGCGGGCTGCAAGTCGTTCTTCATTTCAGGAACTGCGCTACTGTCTGAGGCTGGGTTGGAGGGTACGCCATTCCCAGCGCCGCTCGATGCAGGCTCGGCCGGCGCAGTCCCGGGGGTGGCGCCAGCAGCATTGCCCGTGGCGGGAATGGGCCCGGCAGGCGCCGCTCCTTCGGCGTCAGAGCGCGGAACGGGAGCGTTCGCGGCGGGAACGGCGCCGTTCTCTACGCGCTCGACTCCTACCTTATTGGAACCGCTCAGACTGCCGATGATGCTGCTATTCGCAGCGCGCACCATATCCGGCGCGCTGACCTGCTTAGGATCAACCAGCGTCGGTTCGCCAACCTTGGTGGCGTCCGACACGTCCGGACCTTTGTGAAAGTTCTCCATCAACTTGCCCAAATGTCCCAGCGAGCCGCGGCTGGCCATCTCAGCTTTATCTTGAGCAATGGCGGCCTCGGTGGCATGTGGGACCGGTTGCTTCATTGCCTGCAACCGCTTCTTGGCATCGTCGGCGCGCGCTTCCAGAGGGTAGCGGGTAAGGACATGGTCGTAGGCGGCGATAGCTCCTTCGGTGTACTGCTTGATCAACGCACCTTTCGACACTTCCGGCAGTTTCGAGCGGCGGATGAGCTCAACCTCCTTTTCGTAGGAGTTGCCCAATTCGTACAGCGCCTGGTCCGCTCCGCTGTATAGCGGGTAAGTATCGGCCACCGACTTCAGGCGCGCGATGGCCGCCGGATACACCTCGCGCAAAAAGTAGAAGTGCCCGATCATGTACTCGCGATCGGCCAGCACTTCCTGCACCTCCAGCAGGCGATGCTTGGCCTGTGGCACCAGCGGGCTGTCGGGAAACTGCAAGATAAGCAGGCGATACTCCTCCTCGGCGCGGCGGGCGTGCGTGGGATCGCGGTCCGCCTTCTCCATCTCCTTGTAGTGGATGTTGCCGATCTTCATCTGCGCTTCGGCCGCCTCGGGCATATTAGGAAAGAAGGTAATGAAGTCCTTGTACTCGCTTTCCGCCTGGGTCATGGCAGCCGCGCCGCCTTCCGCATACCAGGAGTCGCCAATGGCCAGCTTGGCGCGCGCCACGTACTCGGAATCCGGATAGGTATTGATCAGGGTCTGCAGGCTGAGCCGGGCGACGTCGTACTTGTTGTGCTTCATCGCGTCCATGGCGCGGTCGAACAGCACCTTGTCCGGCTGCTTCGAGTCGATGTGGGCAATGGGATTCTGGACTTTCTTGTTGCTGCATCCGAGGGTCAGCAGCATGGCGGCTATCGAAAACGCGATGATGACGCGACGAAACATCCTAAACACCTCTGGGAAATACTGCTTTCCACGACTAGGCGCGCAACAAGGTGGCTTCCTGGGCGGCCTTCAACAGCGCCTCCACCTTACGGGCGGGATCGCCGTGGCCGAACACGTAACTGCCGGCAACGAAAATTTCCACTCCGGCGCGGACCGCCAGTCCAATCGTTGCCAGATCTATGCCGCCATCGATTTCGATGCGGTAGTTCAGTCCCTTGGCGGCGCGCATGGTTGCCAGCTTACGGACCTTCTCCAGCGCCCCGGGAATGAATTTCTGCCCGCCAAAACCCGGATTCACGGACATCACCAGGATGTAGTCCACCAGATCGAGCACCTCGCCGAGGGTCTGCACCGGGGTCGCCGGGTTGAGGACCACGCCGACCTGCATACCGTGCCTGCGAATCCGTTCCAGGGTGCGGTTCAGGTGGCGGCACACTTCCTGATGCACCGAGATCCAGTTGGCCCCGGCGTCGGCGAAAGCCGCAATGTAGTCATCGGGATTCTCGATCATCAGATGGCAGTCCAGCGGAACGTCCACCGCTTTGCGCAGCGACGCGACCACCGGAGGCCCGATCGTGATATTGGGCACAAAATGGCCGTCCATGACATCCACATGGAGGAGGGTGGCGCCCCCTCGCACAGCCTCCTTGGCATCCTCGGCCAGGCGGGCGAAATCAGCCGACAATATGGACGGCGCTATCTCGATCAAGACCAAACTTCTCTCGCGAGCATTTGGTCAAATTTTAGCACGGGAGCGGGGCGGGCCGTGTGCGCGCTACGTGATGCATTAAGACTTGCGGAGGCGCTCGATGCGAGACCCTACTTCTTCGTGGGTGAGATACTCGCCGCGCTCCAGTTGGGATTCACCGAGCTTCACGGCTTCGAGAAAGCGCGCCTCTTCTTCCAGATAGCGGGTAATCGCTTCCTGCGCCAGCTTCGACGCCTGCTCGGGGTTGAGATGTACTTCCATGGCCAGAGGTTAGAAGTTGACAATTCCGCTTGTCAAGCATGGGCCGGCGGCGCTCCTCCTTAGGACATGGTTGTGCGGTTGAACCTAAAAAGCAGGGGGACGGAAGAAACTCCGCCCTCTCATTTCGCGGTTGCCCGAGCAGCTATTCCTTTGCTTCGGCGCCGGCCTTGCTGATGGCGATGGTCTCGGCGACGTCGCCCACCTTGAAGCGGGCAAAACGCCGCACCGAGACGTTCTCGCCCAGTTTGCCCACGACGGTGGCGATAAGCTGGTGCACGGTCATGGTCTGGTCCTTGATGAAGGGCTGCTCGTACAGGCAGACCTCCTCATAGAACTTGCCCATCTTGCCTTCCACGATCTTTTCGATCACCGGCGCGGGTTTGCCCGTCTGGGCCGCCTGAGCGCGGTAGATGTCCTTCTCTTTTTCGAAGGCATCGGCGCTCACGTCTTCCTTGCGGATGTAGCGCGGATCGGTGGCCGCGATGTGCATGGCGATATCGTGCACCAGGGTCTTGAAGTCGTCGGTGCGGGCCACGAAATCGCTCTCGCAATTGACTTCCACCAGCACGCCGATCTTGCCTCCGGCGTGGATGTAGCTGGTCACCGTGCCCTCGCTGGTGGCGCGGGTCGCCTTCTTGGCGGCGGTGGCTACGCCCTTCTTGCGCAGGATGACAATGGCGCCTTCCATATCGCCCTTGGATTCGGTCAGCGCGTGCTTGCAATCCATCATGGGAGCGTTGGTCTTCTCCCGAAGCTCTTTCACTTGTGCGGCAGTAATGTTCACGGTTGTAGTGCTCATCTTTCGGAAAATCCTTTTCGCTCTTCGCCATTCGCCCTTCGCTTTTCGCCGCGAATAGCGAAGGGCGAAAAGCGTCTTCTATAACAAACAGCCCGCGCTGCAATGACGCGCGGGCCATGGAACCACTCGTCGTCTCGAACTGTTGTTACGCGCTGGTATTCTGAGCGGCGGCGCGCCGGCCACCTTTGCCCAGCACTTCTTCCATGCTGACTTCTTCGGCCTCGCCGGTCTCCTCGGGAGCCGCAGCCGTTTCGCCCTCTTCCGGACTGGCAGCGGCAGCCTCGGCATCCGGGCTGTACTGCACACCGGAGGCGATGTCTGCCATCTGCTTGTCGGTGGCAGCCTGCGAACCCTCGACCACCGAATCGGCAACCTTGGAGGCGAACAGCCGGATGGCACGCAGGGCGTCATCGTTGCCGGGAATAATGTAATCCACCTCGCTGGGATCGCAATTGGTGTCCACCACGGCAACCACGGGAATCCCCAGCTTGCGCGCTTCCTTCACCGCAATCTGCTCCTTGTTGGAGTCGATCACGAACAGCGCGTCGGGCAGGCGGCTCAGGTTCTTGATGCCGGCCAGGTTGGCCTGCAGGTGCTTGCGCTCGCGTTCCAGCTTCACCACTTCTTTTTTCGGCAGCAGCTCGTAACGGCCGTCGGTGGCCATCTCATCGAGCTCTTTCAGCCGCTTCACCGATTTTTGCACGGTCACCCAGTTGGTGAGCAGTCCGCCCAGCCAGCGCTGGTTGACATAGAACATGCCGCAGCGCGTCGCTTCTTCAGCGATCGCATCCTGCGCCTGGCGCTTGGTGCCCACGAACAGCACCAGCTTGCCTTCGGCAGCCATGTCCTGCACGAACTTGGACGCTTCCTTGAACATCTTCAGCGTCTTCTGCAGGTCGATGATGTAAATTCCGTTGCGCTCGCCGAAGATATATTCCTTCATCTTCGGGTTCCAACGTTTCGTCTGGTGCCCGAAGTGAACGCCAGCTTCGAGCAACTCCTTCATCGTGATATTTGCCAAGCTACCTCCTAGGTTGGCTTGCATCCTTTGCGGCGGCTGCGACGCGTTGCGCCTGGCCGGGTCGCTCTGGATTGCTTTCCCGTAACCCGCCCCGTTCGTCGCTTACAGCGGGTGCGAGAAGAATGAAATACAGTTGTCAGTATCCAGTCGCCAGTCTTACGAACTGACTACTGGCTACTGGCTACCGCTTCGAGAACTGGAACCGCTTACGAGCACCCTTCTGCCCGTACTTCTTGCGCTCTTTGCCGCGAGCGTCGCGACGCAGAAAGCCTTCGGCCTTCAACTTGGGCCGCAGCTCGGGATTAAACTCCTGCAGCGCGCGCGCTGTTCCCATGCGCACCGCGCCCGCCTGGCCATTCACGCCCCCGCCGTCAACCGTGCAAAGCACGTTGAAGCTGGCGGTGGTTTCGGTGAGCACCATCGCCGACTTGGCCATAATGCGCTGGGCCGCAGTCACGAAGTATGCCTCAAACGGCTTCCCGTTGACCGTGAACTCGCCGCTGCCGGGGCGAAGAAACACCCTGGCCACACTCGACTTGCGGCGTCCCGTTCCGTAGTACTGAACCTGATCTGCCATCGTTTGTCCGTCGGGAGACGCGTGCCCCCTTTGATCCTTCCCAATAAAATTGATCGGCGAGGCCAAGCCTCGCTCTTAATTGCGCTACGCGCGCTTGGCGGCTGCGGCAGCCATGACTTCGGGCTTCTGCGCCGCGTGCGGATGCTTGTCGCCCCGGTAAACCTTCAACTTGCCGGCCATGGCACGTCCCAGCTTGGTATGCGGCAACATGCCGGTGATGGCCTCTTCCACAATCTGCTCCGGCTTGCGCTGAAAGCGCTTCTTGTATTCCTCGGCTTTGATGCCGCCCGGAAAGCCAGAGTAGTGGTAATAGATCTTGTTGTCGGCCTTGAGGCCGGTGATGCGGACCTTGTCGGCATTGATCACGATGACATGGTCCCCGCAGTCCATAAAGGGCGTGTACTTGGGGCTGTCCTTGCCAGAGAGGATGCGCGCGATACGGCTGGCCAGCCGGCCCAGAGTCTGGCCGTCGGCATCAATGACAAACCACTTGCGCGCAATTTCCCCCTTGGGGAAATAGGTTGACATCGGTGAATCTCCCAAAATAGTTGAAAACCGCGAAAGAGCCGCTGAGTTCTGGCGCTGAACGCGCTAGGAAACTTGCTGGCGGGCAAACGCAGGACTACGAAAGATTTAAGGATAGACCACGCGGGCCGCCATTGTCAATGAAAGGGTGGCAGCACGATGGGTCGCAACCTGAGAATCGGCGCCTCGCGATTGACGTTCTGCCTAGCCACCATGCCTCCGGGCGATAAGAACTCCGAAGCCGAGGTGCGCCAGTCCGAAGCCCGCCGCCAGCATAATATTTGCCCACATCCACGGCATGGGCAGGGCAATGGCGCCGAGCACCACAAACACGATGCCCATCGCGGGCACCACGCGCACCGAAAACGCGCCCGCTTGCACCACGCCGATTCCGTAGAGCAACAACCAGACGCCGGGGATCAGCCGCGTGGAGCCATCCCAGACGATCGCTGCCGTGAGCACTCCGCCGGCGGCCATGGCCGGCAGCAGTCCCATCAACAGCCGCCGTCCCGCAGTGGACAGCAGGTCGGTTCCCTGCCGCCAAGCTTTGCGCTGCATGCTGAACAGCGCGATGGTGAACGCGACCAGCGCTTCCGCAAGCCACACTGCCAGCCAGCCATTTATGGTTCGCTGACGCATCGCCACAACCGTAGCGATGAGCGCGGTCACTCCCACGGCACAGAGGCCCCAGCCGGGGACAGCGGTTGATGTCGAACTGCCCTTCATCATCTGCCCAGTGACCTGCGGGTGCTCGAGCGCGCCAGGTTCATCGCGTGGTCTTGCAGTCGTGTGCTGGCCTGAGCGCAAATCGAACATTGGCAAGAAGCATACCTCGCTCTGTCAGGCGTTCGTCAAAACCTCTGATCTTCCCCCGCTTGCGATTCTCTTCGCGGAAGAACTACACTGCCTTGCGAGCCGCCCACCGCTGCGTAAGATAAGAATGTGGTTTGACCGAGGTCTGCCGTGCCTGAGTTGCGCAAGGATCCAATTCTAGGAAGATGGGTAATCATTTCTACCGATCGCGCCAAACGCCCCACCGACTTCACCCGTGAGCCGGTGAGATTGAAGGGCGGCTTTTGCCCGTTCTGCTACGGCAACGAAAGCAAGACGCCGCCCGAAGTGCTGGCGTATCGCCCCAACGGAGCGGCGCGCGACACGTCGGACTGGACGGTGCGCGTGGTGCCCAACAAGTTTCCCGCCCTCGGAATCGAAGGCAGCCTGAACCGGCAGGCCGAAGGCATGTTCGACAAGATGAACGGGATTGGGGCGCACGAGGTCATCATCGAAACGCCAGACCACAGCGCTACCTTGGCCACCATGCCGGACAAGCGCATTGAAGACGTCTTGTGGGCGTTCCGCGACCGCATCGTCGATCTGAAGAAGGACCGCCGCTTCAAGTACATCCTCATCTTCAAGAACCATGGGATAGCGGCGGGAGCGACGTTAGAGCATTCCCACGGGCAACTGATCGCGCTGCCCATCGTTCCCAAGTATGTCGCCGAGGAACTGGAAGGCTCGAAGCAATATTACATTTACAAAGAGCGCTGCGTTTTTTGTGACATCGTACGGCAGGAGACCGAGTCAGGAGTGCGCGTGGTTGCCGACGACCACGGCTTCCTCACCCTCGCTCCCTATGCACCACGTTTCCCATTCGAAACATGGATCTTGCCCAAACGGCACGAATCGGCTTTCGAGAATTCGTCATCGCAAGTTTATGAGGGGTTGGCCAAGGCCTTGAAGAACCTCCTGGCGCGCGCTGACCAGGTGCTTGACAATCCAGCCTATAACCTGGTGGTCCACACCGCCCCTGTCCAGGAGCCAGCCATGGACCATTATCACTGGCACGTCGAGTTCATGCCGCGGCTCACCAAGACGGCTGGCTTCGAGCGGGGAACTGGCTTCTACCAGAACCCCACGCCTCCCGAGGAAGCCGCCAAGTATCTGCGTGAAGCAAAAGTTGAAATCCCGCCGCCGGTGGCGGCGCAGAGCAAGTAGTGTGCGACGATCTGACGCCAGTCTAGAGCTCAGCAAGCGTCCCGAACCTTTCATGATGGAGTCCCTTCCTGCTCCACCTCTCCGACTTTCACGCTCGAAGGCTGCTTCTTCTCAGGCTGCACTTTTTCGTAGGAAGCAGTGGAGGCATCCATCTGCCTTAGGTTGGCTGCCGCGCCGTGCAAAGCCGACAAAATCATCCTCGCCCGCCACTGCTCCAGTCGCTGCTGCGCCACACCGTGGATCAGCTGCATGAACCCAATCTGGATTGCCGCTCCGTCCTCCAGATACGGCAACTCGAACTGCGCGTAAGGGTCGTCCCGGGAATGAGGGTTGGCCAAAAACACAAATAGATTGGTGGCTGGCACAGCTCTCCGCAAACCGGCGTGGTGATAGCAATATTTATGATCGCGTACTGCCGGCGAGCCGCAGCGCGCGCCGCCAGGTTTAATGTGCTCACAGATTGGAAGATCCATAGGGTACCCCCCCGTCAAAATAAAATCTTTGTTATCAATATCTTGCTCGCAAAATATTGGATCTATTGTACTTACATCGTGCCGCAAGTCCCATGTTTTGAATATCTTGCGCGTTTCCCCGCAAAATATTGATTCCGTGATAGTTACGGGTAAGATATTCCGGAATAAGGAGTTGCAGTCGATTTCGGTACTCGGCGCCGACCATCCTCCGGTGAGACGCGACCACTGACAACTGGCTACTGACGACTGGCAACTGGCTACTGACACCTGCCCCTCCATAAACACAAATAGGGCAGGAGCGCCGGGGTGCAGGCGGATCCTACCCTAACCATTCAGTATTCGACTGCCTCACAATCACGTCAAGATTACGAAGGTGCCAATCTGCTTACTCAGTCCCAGAATAGGAATGAGGTGGAAGCCGTCAGCTCTCAGAAGGTGGTTACTTTGGTGCGGATAGGTACTTGACATCACAGACCCCGAGGCAGCACTTGCCTAGCATTGAACCTTATGCATGAACCTCAGCATGAGTTGATTGGTAAGGCCAGTTCCACCTGAAAAGACAGCAGTATCAGATCAGATCGTTTAGGAAGGGCCGGTCGGCCAGCAGACCCTCAAGAGCAACACTAGCCGCAACGCACGGCTCGCGGTGGCAAATCGGAGCGCAGGGATATGCAGATAAATAGGTGCTCAACAGAGACGATAGCAAGGTTCGCTTTTTTCACGTTCATGGCTATCGCAATCGCCATTTGCAGTAGCGGTTGCGGCGGTTCCAGCGCAGTACCGCCAGACCCGGCGCTGAGTTGTGCCGGCATCGCCCAACTCAGTCTTCCCAATACTCAGATCACCAAAGCAGAATTCGTGCCGGCCAACTCTACACCTTCCACTACTTATCCAAATTTGCCCGATATGCCTGAGAATTGCCTGATTCAGGGAACCGTGAACACCCGCATTGGAGTTCCTGCGCCTCCGATGGATCAGTTTGGCAATCTGATCGGAGGAACAGGGAATCCAATTTATGCCATTCAGTTTGAATTGAGGATGCCTACGACTTGGAATGGTGACTTCTTTTTCACGGGAGGCAGTGGGAATGACGGTGTGGTAGCGGAAGCGGTTGGTCAGACCCTGGGCGGGGGCACTGCCTTTTTGCCGGCACTCTATCGCGGGTTTGCAGTTATAACTCAGAATTCAGGCCATACCGCTGCTGCGAACATTGATCAAAATGATGGGTTTGGATATGACCCCCAGGCTAGATACGACTACGGCTACCAGCAGACTGGCACTTTGACTCCTATAGCAAAGTCCATCTTGAAGTCGTTTTTCGGCACTAGCGCCGTCCACTCGTACTACATCGGGTGTTCCAACGGCGGGCGGGAGGCTATGGTCGCCAGCCAGCGGTGGGGCAATATGTTCGACGGAATCGTGGCTGGCGATCCCGGCTTTCGGCTTCCTCACGCCGCCATTGCTGAGGCATGGGATACACAACAATTCGCAAAGGCAGCTTTGGCTGTCGGAACCACACTGGACCCCAATGGAAATCCTGTTCTTATCCCCGGCGCAAGCGAATCGGACCTGGCTCTGGTAGGGCAACTCGTGCTTAAGGCGTGTGACACCCTCGATGGACTACAGGACAATATGATTTTCAACATGGCGGCCTGCAAGAAAGCATTCGACCCAGCCAGCCTCAGCACGCTTCAGTGCCCGGGAACGAAGACCCCGACCTGCCTGCTTCCTGAGCAGATCTCGGCGATTCAGAATGTGTTCGCCGGGCCGGTGGATTCTCAGGGGAACCCACTCTACTCGGATTGGCCGTACGATGTGGATATTAGCGATGTTTATTGGAGGATGTGGACGCTTGGTTATATATCAATGCCAAACAATGTTGTCACCATAAACTATGCCGCCAACGATACGCAGGGCGCACAATCAGCGATGTATCTCTTCTCGACGCCACCAAATCCTTCGTTGAGTATGTTCACCACGCCAATGGACGATTTCAATAGCGAGGTAAATGCCACGGATCCTACTTTTACCCAGTCGGCAACGACGTATATGGAAGCAACCTCGACGAACCTGGACACATTCAGGGCCAATAATGGAAAGATAATCCTTTATCACGGCGAGAGCGACCCTGTGTTCTCGATGTACGACACTGTGAAGCACTATGAAAATCTGACCTCCAAGTATGGGAACGACACGGGGAGCTTTGCCAGACTGTTCCTGATTCCCGGGATGAACCACTGCGAGCATGGGAGTTATGCGCTCGACAGCTTCGATCCCCTTACTGCAATCGTCAACTGGGTAGAAAAAGGCGCGGCCCCCGATTCCATGATTGCTGGCACTTCACCAAACAGCACGGCCCTGCCTGCTGGCAGAACCCGCCCCTTGTGTCCTTATCCGAAGTTTGCTCAATACACGGGCGGCCCAGCAGGCAGTGAAGATGCCGCGAGTTTCACGTGTGTAGCGCCCAGTGACTAAACGCGGATTATTGAGTTCGCCGAAAGGCGTTGGTCTTTTAACGGGTGAAAATCCCCGCGGTAAGGCATCCGGAATTGGAAAATCGCCCTTTTCGAGATTTGCCCGGTTTTTTTACTCGCCCACCGTGGCTGATGTCACTGCCAAGCGATTGTCGCAACTATGAAATGGTTGTGAAGAAGGACCCACGGCTATTATGAATAAAGGTACCGTAGTACGGCTGCTGTTCCTGGTTCTTGTCCTGACGCTACTCGCAGGCTGCGCCGACTCACCAGCGCCGCCAGCTCCCGCTCCGCTGAGCGCCGACAACCATACCGGCAACAGCTACCCGCTCAATGCATCGTACGCGCCCCCGATTGACGCGCCCCCGGCGCAGACCCTGGCCAACCTGGGCCAGCAAATTACACCGCTAGCGCCCCAAAATTCGCGCTTCGAACCGATGAACCCCGATCTGCCCGACAATCCAGCCTGGCTGGCGGGGCAAGCGGTCACCAGCGCAGTGAGTCCGGATGGCAAGACCCTGCTGGTCCTGACCAGCGGGTACAACCGCGTTTACAACCCTAACGGCACACCTTTTAAATGGTCGGACTCGAAAGAGTACGTGTTCATCTATGACATTTCGAAGTACACGCCGGTCAAGAAGCAGGTAGTGCAGATTCCAAATACCTACAACGGAATTACCTTCGATCCGTCCGGCAAGGCCTTTTACGTGTCCGGCGGCATGGGTGACTTCCCCTTTGACAAGGCCGGCGACAATGTCCACATCATTGCGCTGAGCGCCGACGGAACTTGGGTGGAGCGGCCCGGAACCGAACTTGCCTTGGGCCACCGCGCGGGCCTTGGCCTTGCCGTGCCCAACGACGGATTAGTCCCGATAAACAGCATGGTTTTCGTGCAGCCTTGCGCCGCCGGCGTGGCCATTTCGAATGACGGCAAGACGCTGGTAGTAGCGAATTACTACAACGACTCGATAACGGTGTTCCATGGAGGCTTGGGCAACTGGTCGAAGGGAACGGAACTCGATCTGCGCCCCGGCAAGAGCGACCCCTCGCAGGCGGGTACGCCGGGCGGCGAATATCCCTTTTGGGTAGCGGTGAAGGGGACCGGATCGAGCGCGACAGCGTATGTGTCAAGCATTCGCGACCGCGAGATCGACGTGGTGAATTTGGGCCTGTCGCCGAAGCCCAAGGTAACGGCCCGAATCCAAGTAAAAGGTCAACCGGGCAAGATGACGCTGAACGCGGCCCAGTCGCTGCTGTATGTCGTCGAAGACCAGTCGGACACCGTTGACGTAATCGACACCGCGAAGAATGCGATCCTCGAAACCATCCCGGTGATGGCTCCGGCGTCGGTAGTGCCTTCCGCTCTGACGCGATTTACGGGCGCGAACCCCAACAGCGTGACGCTCTCGCCGGATGAGGCGCAACTCTATGTGACGAACGGCAATCTGAATTCCATAGCGGTGGTGGCGCTGGGCGGAAGCAATAGCGGCGATCAGGTGGTGGGTCTCATCCCGACGGGTTGGTATCCGAACTCGGTGAGCTTCAGCGGCGATGGCAAGTGGGTGTATGTGGTCAACGGGAAGTCGCCGACCGGTCCGAATCCCGGCTTATGCTATAGCGCCGGACCGCCGACCCACAAAAATTGCGTTGCTTCGGGCCAGTACAATCCCCAGTTGATCAAAGCAGGCTTCCAGAGCTTCCCCCGCCCCAGCCCGGCGCAGCTCACGACGCTGACGGCGCAGGTAGCCACGAACAACCGGTTCTCCAGCACCGAGAGCGCCAACGACGCCGCAGTTATGGCGGCCGTGCGTCAAGGCGTCAAGCACGTTATCTTCATCATCAAGGAAAACCGCAGTTACGACCAGATTCTGGGCGATCTGGAAATCGGCAATGGCGATCCTGATTTGGCTGAGTTTGGACAGCCGCTCACGCCCAATCTGCATAACCTGGCGCGCAGCTTCGTCACCCTCGACAACTTCTTCGACAGCGCCGAAACCAGCAATGACGGCTGGCCCTGGACCACGTCGGCCCGCGCCCCCGACGTGATCGAACGCCAATTCCCGGTGGCCTACGCGGGACGCGGCCTGAGCTTGGACTCCGAGGGAGTGAATCGTAATGTCAACGTTGCAATTCCGACCCTCGCCAAACGCCGGGCCGCCGACCCACTCACACCGGACGATCCGGATCTATTGCCCGGCCAGACCGACGTGGCTGCGCCGGACGGACCGGACGATGAAGTGAATACCGGCTATTTGTGGGACTCCGCGCTGCGAGCGAACCTAACGGTCCGCAACTATGGTTTCTTCGTGGACACGACCCTTTATCCGGTGAAGCCGCCGGCCGGAACCCACGTCGTCCCCATACCTCTCGACCGGGACCCGTTCTCAACCCACACGACGGTGGCCTTCCCCGCGAGCGCTTCCCTGACGCCGTACACCGATCCGTACTTTCGCGGTTTCGATAACCAGTTTCCAGATTATTACCGGTACGCGGAATGGGCGCGAGATTTCGATGCCAATTACGCCAAAGAACAGCTTCCTTCGCTGAGCCTGGTGCGTTTGATGCACGATCACACCGGCAGTTTCGCTGACGCGATTGACGGCGTGAATACGCCCGAGCTACAGCAAGCCGATAACGATTATGCGGTCGGCTTACTTGTCCAGAAAATCGCCAACAGCATTTACGCGAACAACACTCTGATCTTTATAGTGGAAGACGACTCGCAGGATGCCGGCGATCACGTCGATTCGCACCGCAGTGTCGCGTTTGTGGCGGGCGCCTACGTGAAGCACGGAGCGCTGGTCTCGGCGCAGTACAACACGATCAACTTGGTGCGCACGATGGAAGAGGTCCTGGGGCTCCCGCCGATGAACCTGAACGACGCGCTGGCCAGGCCCATGGCCGACATCTTCAACACCACACCGACACCGTGGAGCTTTACCGCCACTCCTTCGGCGTTTCTCTACGGTACGGAGCTGCCCCTCCCTGCCAAACCGGCCAGCCTGATCGTGCCCAAGCCGACCCACAACGCGAAGTACTGGGCGCGGGCCACGAAGGGCATGGATTTCACATCCGAAGATCGCATGGATTTCGCGGACTACAACCGCATTCTCTGGAAAGGGCTGATGGGCAACAAGCCTTATCCTGCCGCGCCGACCGAAATGGACCTACGCCAGAATCGCAAGGAGCTCCTCGCGCGTTACCAGCGGTCCCGGGAGCGAAAAGCGGCGCACACACCGAAGACTGGCACGAACTGAGGACGACGAGGCGGTCGCGCTACGGACCGGCAAGCGTCTTCCGTTTGCCGCGTGATCGGCGAACTGTTTGGCGATGAGTGTTCTTATTTGTGCGTCCGCAGACTCAGCGCTGCCAAGGTTCTAGAATGCTGACATGAGGATCCTGCTGTTCAGCGGAAAGGGCGGAGTGGGCAAGACCAGCCTGGCTGCCGCCACGGGCCTAAAACTGGCGCAACTGAAGTACCGCACGCTGGTGATGAGTATCGATCCGGCGCACAGCCTGGCCGATGCTTTCGATCTCGACACCGACCTCTTCCATGTTCAAACCGCGGACCCCATGCCGATCAATGATCGGCTTTCGATTCAGGAGCTGAACATCCAGAGAGAGATCAAGCGCCATTGGCAGGAAATCTCCTCCTATGTAAGCTCTGTGCTGCGCACCACGGGCATCAGCGGTGTAGAGGCGGAAGAACTGGCCATTCTGCCCGGCATGGAAGAGCTGAGCGCCATGATGTACATCAATCAGTACCGGCGCGAGAAGCGTTACGACGTCATCGTGCTCGACGCCGCGCCCACCGCGGAATCCATGCGCTTCATCAGCATGCCGACAACCCTCGACTGGTACATGAAGCACATCTTCCCCTTCCAGCGTAA
The DNA here is from genome assembly GCA_003151335.1 of Acidobacteriaceae bacterium. GTDB lineage: Bacteria > Acidobacteriota > Terriglobia > Terriglobales > Acidobacteriaceae > Bog-257. The sequence continues at coordinate 65,116 of PLXE01000080.1, read as the reverse complement.
TCTGCTCAAGGCGGTGCGGCCGATCGCCAACCGGGTGGCGCCGTTCGAGCTGCCGCCCGACGCCTACTTTGGCAACATCCGGGACCTGTTCGGCAAGTTGGAGGGTGTGAACGCAATCATGGAAGACCCGCAGATTACCAGCGTGCGGCTGATCACGAATCCGGAGAAGATGGTGCTGCGGGAGACGCAACGGGCATTCGTGTACTTCTCTCTGCATGGCCTCACCGTGGACGCAGTCATTGTGAACCGTGTGCTTCCAACCGAAGTGATGGATGCCTGGTTCAATGAGTGGCATACCTCGCAGAACACGATGGTGCACGAAATCGAGGAGTACTTTGCGCCCGTGCCGGTCAAGAAGGTACCACTGTTCGCGCATGAGGTCCTGGGCAAGCAGCGGCTGGAGGACCTAGCGCGCGTGCTGTATGCTGAGGGCGAAGATCCGTCAGCCGTGACCCGAACGGAGAAACCCTACACCTTCGGGAAACAGAACGGCGTTTATGAGATCCGCGTGCTTCTGCCTTTCGCCACCAAGGGCGAAGTCGAACTGTTTAAGAAAGGCGACGAACTCGTGGTGCAGATCGGCACGTTCCGCCGTCATATTGGGCTGCCGCGATCGATGGCGGCCCTGTTGCCATCCCGTGCAAAACTGGAAAGCAAAGTCCTCACGGTCGAGATGAAGGAGATACCATGAAACAGCCACCGAAGAACCAGTCACAGACGAGTGAACACGTTTATCAGAACTGCCCCTGCCGCGAGATCGTGGACACCGTACGGGAATTCCTGGGGGTTTCGCCCGCTGTCCGGCAGCACTTGGCGAACTCACGCGTCGAGTTCCTCAAGGCGATCCGGGAAGTCCTCAACGAGCGCATTGAGCACTTGTCGAGCCAGGGCCAGAAGGGTACGAAGGTCGCGGTTGAGTAAGCACATCCCGGCAGGCGCAAGAGATGTAAGTGTGCCGGCTGGGCCGGGAGCAGCAATTCTCCGTCTGCAGCAGGATGTGGAAACGACGGGCGGGCCGGCGGTGCAGCGCAAAAACGAAGGGGACGCTTGCGCGCCCCCCGGTTAAGGTCCAAGAAGAGTTAGTGCTTCTTCTTCTTTGCGGCCTTCTTCTTTGCAGCCTTTTTTGTTGCCATGGTTTTCTATTCTCCCTTCCATTTGTCATGGAAACATTGCGACAAAAAATTCATCGCAATTTGTTAGTTGTATAGAGTTAATGAAAAAAATAGTCAAGCAAAAAACGCGCAGCAAAGTGCAGAACTCGGCTCCGCGGGAAGGCGCTCACCGGCTCCGCTTCCCCCAGCAACTCTCACACTGACATCTTCGCGCTGGCGTCGTCAATGTCAGGTATGCGTGAAAGGTGCATAAACACTGGCTATTTTAGCATTCGCAAGATAACTCCACTGAACGCGTCGTGTCTGGCATGCGCCATCAGTCTCCGGCGAAGGCCCTTTCGCCGCCAGTCGAGGAGCCCAAATAATAATTGATAACTTTTCGATGAGAGGGGTGCGAAGACGCCTCCGTAGCCGTGCGATGCATGGAAGATGGCAGCCGAGAGCAGCGCCATCCACCGCCGGCGATTCGGCCGGGGGACGCAGCCGCGCGTACCGTTGAGCGAGGCAAACAGCAGCACGACAATCAGCGTTAGCCACCGGCGGGTGTTTACAAATCGTTACAGAAACCAGGGAGCCAAGGCGCTTCCTTTTTCGTATCCCGCAAGTGAGTGCGAACGTGCGCGCGCTTTGCGCCGGGACGTGCCGTAGTAGCATCGAATCGAGTGCACATGAATTCCGTTTCAATCTCCACAGCAGCGCCGGCGGTACGGACCTTCAACGTCTGTCGTTATTATCCGATGGGCGGCGGCATCATTCGCGCGGTGGACGGTATTTCCCTCACTATCGAAAGCGGCGAGTTTGTGGCGTTGCTTGGGCAATCGGGGTCGGGTGAATCGACCCTGCTGAACTTGCTGGCGGGACTTGACCGCCCCAGCTCCGGCTCGGTGCTTGTGCAAGGCCGTGACTTGGCCAAGATGTCGTCGGAAGAACTGGCGGCCTATCGCCGCAATGATGTGGGCATGGTCTTCCAGGCGTTTCACCTCATCCCGTCCATGACCATTACTGAAAATGTTGAGCTGCCCATGCGTTTTGCGGAGGTGAACCGTGCCGAGCGGGGGCAGCGCGTGCGCGAATCGCTGGAGCAGGTTGGGCTGGGCAAACGCCTGGAGCACCGGCCTTCGGAGCTCTCGGGCGGCGAGCAGCAGCGGGTTTCGCTGGCGCGGGCACTGGCCAATCGTCCGTCACTTCTGCTGGCCGATGAGCCTACCGGGAATCTCGACAGCCGCACCGGGGAGGACATCCTGAACCTGATTCGCGACTTGAGCATTTCGCTGGGAATGACGGTGGTCATGGTGACGCATGAACGCGCGCTGGCCGAGCGATTTGCGCAGCGGCTGGTCTTTCTCGCTGACGGCAAGCTGCTCTCGCAGGAGGCCCTGGCGTGAAGGGCTACGATCTGTTCGAACTCGCCGTGCGCAACCTGCGGCAGTCGAAATTGCGCAACGGGCTGACGACCGTCGGAATTTCTGTCGGAGTGGCATCGCTGGTAGCCATGCTGTCGCTGGGCGTCGGCTTGCAGCAATTGGCGACCCGGCGCCTGGCTGGCTCAGGGATGTTCGACACCGTGTTCGTGACTTCCAAGCAGGACTTCCGCGGCTTCGATCGGGAGGAAGACCAGAAGACCGAGCATCCGGAAAATGCGCCCGTGCTGGACGAACCGGCGCGCGCCAAAATGACGCATCTGCAGTACGTCACCGAAGTCGAACCCGAAATTCGCGTGATGGGTGAGATTGTCTCGGCTGGGCAGACGCACTTCGGGTTCGTGACGGGCTTGCCCATGTCGGCCCGGGAGAACGAGGCGTTCGACAACCTGCAAGGCAAGTTTTTCTCCGGCCCATCGGCGGAGGAAGTCATCCTGCTAAACGATTTTGCCAAGGAGATTGATCCGAAGGACCCCAAGGGGCTGATCGGACAGGAAGTGACCCTGCGCTACGGAGAACGCCAGGCGCTGGCGCCGGATGCAGAATCGGCAGGCCGCCCGCAGCTTTCGGGCACTCCTGCCGGCGGAAGCAATGCAACCTCAGGCGATGACTTCGGCTTCTCCGTGGTGCGCAAGACCCAGAAGCTCAAAGTGGTAGGCATCATCGAGGAAGAGCCCTACGGCGGCATGAGAACGGTTTCCCGTGGGCGTATTTTCTTGCCGGTCGATCTCACCGAGAAGCTGAACATGGCGCAGTTCAGCGACATGCGCAGCTCGTTGCGCGGCGGGGGCGGCAAGACCTACATGACGCTGACGGTGCGCGTGAAAGACCCTGGCAAGGTCGCGCAGGTGCAGGACGCCATTAACAAGCTGGGCTTTCGCACGTTCTCGGTGCTGGATGCTACCAAGAGCTTGCGCCGCTTCTTCACCGTGCTCGATCTCTTCCTCGGCATCTTCGGCTCGCTGGCGCTGGCCGTGGCAACGCTGGCGATTATCAACACGCTGGTGATGGCGGTGCTGGAACGGCGGCGCGAAATTGGCGTGATGAAGGCGATCGGCGCCAGCGACGGAGACGTGAAACGCCTGTTCTTTGCCGAAGCCGGCGCGCTGGGCTTCTTTGGCGGTGTGCTCGGCATCGCATTGGGATTTGCCATTGGCAAAGCCATCAATGTGGGCACAGGAATCTACCTGCACCGGCATCAACTGCCAGCGGAGGCCGTGTGGATTCTGCCGCCGTGGCTGATCGGTGCGGCCATCGCGTTCTCGATTGTGGTGAGCCTGCTGGCGGGCTTGTATCCGGCCAGCCGTGCCGCCAAACTCGATCCGGTGCAGACACTGAAGTACGAATAACGAATGAGCCCATCCAGACCCAGGTTTCTTATCACTCGCATTGCAGTCACGCTGATTGTTCTGTGGCTTGCCCCTCTGCTGCACGCGCAGGGTCGCGCCGAGTGCTCGGTCATCAAATCAAGCATCCTCGACCGGCCGGTGCGCTACTGCGCGTTTTTGCCGGACAGCTTCGATCATGACAAAACGCGTCAGTATCCGGTGCTCTATTACTTCCATGGTCTCGGCGACAACGAGCAGTCCCTGCTGAACTTTGGCGGATGGGACGTGATTGGCGAACTGCGGCGCCAAGGTAAAGTTGGGGATTTCATCGTGCTTGCGCCCAGCGGAGGGCACACGTTCTATCTAAACTCTGCTAACGGCAAAGTGAAGTATGAGGACTTTTTCATCAAGGAGTTCATACCGCAGATGGAGAAGAAGTACCGCGCCGAAGGTACCCGCGCTACCCGTGGCATTACCGGTGTTTCGATGGGCGGCTATGGAGCGTTGCGTCTGGCCTTCAAGTATCCGGACGAGTTTGCCGCGGTGAGTGCGCAGATGCCAGCGCTGATTGGCGATCTGCCGAAGGACTTTACCGCTGGCGGGCCGGGCTCTCCCGGGTCGCTGATGGGCGATGTCTTCGGTTCGCCCTTTAGTCGCGCGTACTTTGAGCGCAACAACGTCTTCTACTTCGCGCGAAGCGACAGCGCCGCAAGCCTGAAGCGGATGAAGATCTACTTCAATGTTGGCAACAACGACGACTATGGCTTCGAACAGGGAGCGCAGCGGTTGGACCAACTGCTGAATTCGCGAGGCGTTCCCCACGAGTTCCACATCTATTCCGGGGGCCACGACCCCCAGTTCGTAGTACGCCACTTCGGCGACGTGATCGAATGGCAATGGAAGATTATCGGGGCTAGAAAGTGACCGCGTCAGACGGAGCGAACCGATTCATTACGGAACATCCACCGCTCCCGGCGTCTTCAGCATGCGCTCGATCGCGACGGCCAGCCCGAAGTAGAAGAACATGATCATCACCAGCGGATCGTCGCCCAGGCAATACTGCACGGTTGAGGGAACCAGGTAGCCGACAAAGGCGGCGAGCACGCCTGCCACCAGACCGGTCGCAAAACGGCTATGCTCGCGCGTCCGCCGCAGCAGGCGAACCAGAAAAACCACATACGCCACGACGAACCACAACCATGCTGCCAGGGTGAGAAGGCCGCGCTCCACGGCGATCTGGATGTAATCGGAGTGGAAGTGATAGATCACGCGATACAGGGCGAAGGCGCGAATGTTCCACTCCTGCCAGTGATTGAAGATGGTATCCATCCCAACCCCGAACCATGGATGCTGCCGGACCAGACGCACTCCGTCTTCCCACATCAACACCCGGAAATGCGTCCCCGGGTCGGCCGGGCTGACCCAGTCCAGCCTCCGAGTGTGGTGGATCCACAACGTCGCCAGGAGCAAGAGCAAAACCACGCCGGCGAAAGCCCAGATTCGGGCCTGCTTTCGTCCCAGCAGCCAGAGCGCGACGACGCAACCGGCTGCCAGTCCTGCGATGTCGGCCCGCGTTTGCGTAGCCAGCAGTGCCGCCGTCAGCGCCAGGAACACGATGGCGAAGAACGCTCGAACGCCCCATCTGTGCGGTTGCACACTCAGCAACATGGCCCATGCCAGGCAGCCAAGTTGCATGAGCATCTCGGCCAAGACGATGTAGTGCCCCAGCGTGCCTTGCGCACGGCCGGGCTTGCCACGGGCCAATTGGAGGTATGGGGTACCCAATCCGCTCGTCACAAATTGTTCGCGAGTGAGAAATGTTTCTCGCTTGTGAAACGGTTCCCCTTGCAGATAGTTGACGCGGAGCATGCTTCCCGGTCGGCTCTGCTCTACCACCTTGGTCAGTTGCTCCGGAGTATGCACAGAGCGGCCATTGATATGCGTAATGATGTCACCAGGGTGAATCCCCGCGCGATACAAGTCCGCCGTCGGCACGAGGTACTTCACCTGTACTCCCACGCCGTAGGTGTATTGCCAAGCCGTAAAGCCTGCTGCGGCAAGCCCTGAAAGCAGTAACAACAGCACCAGGACGCGCACCTGCGAGAGCCGTTGCAGGTTCTGTGCAACCACGGTTCCGGCCAACACGAGGCACACGACTTTCATGCGAGGCCAGCTCAGGTATGGATCGGGCGAGAGCGCGGTCGAAATTCCGCTCAAAACGATATAGGCCAGGAGCGGCGCCGAAAGGGCCTGCGGAAACGGACGCTTGCGCTCGATCGCCAGCTTGGCGAGCCACAGCAAGCCCGCAGCCATCCAGGCGTACCGCGCTCCTTTGATGGAGTGCGGCAGAAGGATGGCGAAGAGAATCAGGAAGAAAAAGATGAGGCCTTCCAGCCACCGTACCCAACGTGCCGCTTGGGAGGATCGGAGGGGACCATCCGGCCGGCGTGCGACTTCGGTCATAGAAGCTTGCTGTCCGGGCACCATCGAGGAAGCTTTCCAGGTTAATCAAGTAGCCTACACCAATGGTATAAAGCTTAGAAATGCTGCTAGAGTAGGAAGGGCACTTGTCCTCGCGTCAGGTCCTATTTGGTTTCTGCGCCAATTTCGCTGACGTCATGGTGCGGTACGCAGCGGATTCCCAGGCGATAACGTCCAACTGTAAGCAACGGCAGTTACTGTGTTTGATCGTCGTTCCAAGCTTCTAAGCTCGATCACATTGATGCACGACCTGGGAGTGACCTGCGCCTCCTTCGTGGTCGCGTATCTGCTGCGCACGCTGCTGGTGCACTTCGATTTTTTCAGCCGGCGATTGCCCGGCATTTATCCCTTCAGCCATTATCTGCCGCTGCTGGCCGCCTTTGTGATTACTTGGGCGGTGGTCGGATATTTTTCCAGCTTCTACCGCGATCTCGAACTCAGCAACCCGATCCAGCTCATTCTGAACATCGTCAGCCAACTCGGCGTGGTGCTGGTAGTGATTTATGCCGGTTTGTATCTATTTCGCCGCGTGGACGTGAGCCGGACCTATGTCCTGCTGATCGGCGCGGTGGATTTCGTCCTGCTGGTGATAGGCCGGGCGGTGACGTACTCGGGCGTTTCCTGGATGCGCGATCGGCTCAAGCGTTACCACTACTTGCTGATCGTGGGTTGCGGTCCGCGCGCCCGCGAAATGGCGGCCCTGATCGAGGAGAGTTGGGGGATGGGGCTGCGGCTGATCGGCTTTGTCGATCCCAACTCAAGCGATGCTTCGCTCCAGGACCTGGGCGGGTACAGAGTTCATCGCATCGAGGAACTGGGCGGTATTCTGCAACAGGAAGTGGTGGATGAGATTGTCTTTGCCGTGAACATGCAGGAGCTGGCCCGGCTGGAGCCGGTGATGCAGCACTGCGCCGATGTCGGGATGAGGACGCGAGTACAACTGGAATTTTTGCCGGCCGCCTACTCGCGGATCTATATCGAGAAGTTCCGCGATGTGCAACTGCTCAGCCTGTCGAGCGCACCCGACAGCGAGTTGCGGCTGTTTTTCAAGCGTATCTTCGATGCGGCATTCTCCTTCGCAGTATTGGTCGTGTTCTCGCCGGTATTGCTCTGCATCGCGGCCATGATCCGGGTGACTTCGCCCGGTCCGGTGCTGTTTCGCCAGACCCGGTGCGGGCTGGGCGGCCGCCGCTTCATGTTGTACAAGTTCCGTTCCATGATCAACAACGCCGAACAGATGCGCGCCGAGCTTCACCAGTTGAACGAGCTCGACGGTCCCGTCTTCAAGATCAGCGACGATCCCCGCATCACCGCCGTGGGACGCTGGCTGCGCCGCTTCAGCCTTGACGAGTTGCCGCAACTTTGGAACATCTTGCGGGGTGACATGTCGTTCGTCGGACCGCGGCCCGCTGTTCCCGAAGAGGTGGAGCAGTATGAAGACTGGCAGCGGCGGCGTTTGCGCATGCGCCCCGGCCTGACTTGCACCTGGGTGTTGGAAGGCCGCAACCACGTGGACTTCAACCGCTGGATGCAGCTCGACCTTACCTACATTGACAACTGGTCGCTGTGGCTCGATTTCAAGATCTTCCTGCGCACCATTCCCATCGTCCTTTCCGGACGCGGAGCATACTAGAGGTCTGTGCGGATTCTTGCGTCCGGGTAGAGCCGGCCTTCAGGCCGGCGTCCAAACGGCAATGCAGAACGCAGCCAGAGATTTCGCGGGAGCTTGAAGCGGGCCTGAAGGCCCGCACTACCAATGGTCTCAGTCACAATCGTCACTTGGAATTCGGCGCAATATCTCGACGCGTGCTTTGCCTCGATCGAGCAGCAGGACTACCGCGAACTCGAGGTCATCATTGTGGACAACGCGTCGACCGATGGCACGCGAGAGCTGTTGCGTCAGGCCGAGTCACGGTGGCGAGTGATCTACAACGAGCGCAATGTTGGATTTGCTGCCGGACAGAACCAGGCCATCCGCGCAGCAGGCGGAGATTGGGTGCTTTGCCTTAATCCCGACGTCGTGCTCAGTGCCGACTTCATCACGCAGATGGTGGCTGGAGGGAAAGCGCATCCCGATGCCGGGTCAGTCTGCGGAAAATTATTGCGCTGGGACCCCGTCGCCGAACAACACCGAAGCAACATCCTCGATTCCACGGGAATTTATTTCACCCGCAACATGCGCCATCTTGACCGCGGGGCTGAAGAAGCTGACCGCGGCCAGTATGATCGCCCGCAGTACGTCTTCGGCGCCAGCGGCGCGGCCGTGCTGTTCCGGCGCGACTTCATCGCTGATGTTTCGGTCGAGGGCGAATTCTTCGATGAGGACTTTTTCGCGTTTCGTGAAGACGGCGACCTGGCCTGGCGCGCGCAAGTGATGGGCTGGAAGTGCCTGTACACGCCGGCAGCAGTGGCTTGGCATGTGCGCCGGGTCACGCCCGAGCGGCGAAAAGACTTGCCGCTGGTCATCAACTGGCATTCGGTGAAGAACCGGTTTCTTATGCGCGGCAAGAATGCCTCGGGATGGCTGTGCTGGCGGCTGTTTCTGCCGGTGGCGTGGCGCGATATGATGACCGTCGGCTACGCGCTGCTGCGCGATCAACGAATGCTGTCGGCACTGGCTTATCCCTGGCGAGTACGTACGAGCGTTCGCCGCAAGCGCGCGATCATTCAGTCGCGCCGCAAGGTTTCTGACCGGGATTTGCTATGGTGGTTTTGCAATGCTCCTCGCGCAATAGACGCGGAGAAGGCAACGGGCAGTAGCCAGTAGCCAGTGGCCAGTAGTCAGCGTGCCAAGCCATAGCCGAGAAGCGAATTCTCATGAAGATTGCCATCGTCGGTACTCGCGGCATTCCCAACCGCTATGGCGGCTTCGAGCGTTTTGCCGAGCAGATCAGCTCGCGCTTTGCCGACCAGGGACACAAGGTCACCGTGTACTGCCGCAGAGCGTTCGTCCGGCCGGACGACGTGTACGATCGGCGCGTGCGCCGGGTGATCGTCCCCAGCCTTCATCAAAAGCACCTCGACACCTGGGTCAGCACTTTCTTCGCAGCCGTGCGCGTCGCCTTCAGCGACGCCGATGTCGTGCTGCTGTGCAACGTGGCCAACAGCCCGTTCGCCTACATTCCGAGGCTCTTCGGCAAGCCGGTGGTGCTCAACGTCGATGGCCTCGACCGCAAGCGCGAGAAGTGGAAGGGCCTGGGCGCGCAGGTGCTGCACCTCTGCGAATGGATGTCGTCGTTCAGTTCGACTCGCCTGGTGACTGACGCGCGGGCGATCCATGATTACTACCTCGCAAAATATGGCAGCGAGTCCACGGTCATCGGCTACGGCTCCGAGATGCCGGCGGGCAACGACAGCCTGAACGGCTTCAATCTCGAATCAGGCCGCTACGTGCTGTATGTCAGCCGTCTTGAGCCGGAGAACAATCCCGATCTCGTGTTGCGCAGTTGGCGCAACGTGCGCAGCGACTGGCCGCTGGTCGTGGTGGGCGACAATCCCTACGATCCCGGCTATCTCGAGCGCATGAAATCTCTGGGCGATGAGCGCGTGCGCTTCACCGGTGCGATCTATGGCGATGGATATTGGGCGTTGCAGAAGCACGCGGGAGTTTTTGTCTTCGCTTGCGAGATCGGCGGAGTTCATCCCGCGCTGATCGAAGCGATGGCCGCGAACAATGCGGTGCTCTATCTCGATACCCCAGAGAACGCCGAGACCGCGGGCGATGCCGGGGTGAAGTATGAGAAGTCGGAAGAGGACCTTGCTGCGAAATTGCAGTCGCTGCTCGATGATCCTGCCGCTCGACAGCAGTTGGCCGCCCGCGCAAAACAGCGCGCCGATGCACTGTATCGCTGGGACGTGATTGCGGAGAAGTACGAGAAGCTGTTCGACGAACTCATCAGAAAGAAGTGATACTCGCGAGCAGGACGCGAACGTCAAAATCCCCACTCAAGCAAAATCAGCTTGAGTGGGGCACCCGGCGCCCGAATCGCAGAGGCTGAATCACACACGCGCCAAGATTGACCCGTTCTGCGATCACGTGCTGTGTTCCCGATTCCTTTTACCCCCATTTGGCGAAAGGATGGGAGATCAAGAATCCGAGCCACTTGAAACTCGAAACTGCTTTTACACCCGCTCAATCTTGACTGCGTTCAGCACCACATCCTTGTTGGGCTTGTCCTGGCGGTTGCGCGGGAGCTTGGTGATTTTGTCCACCACGTCCTGGCCTTCGACAACTTCGCCGAAGATGGTGTGATTACCGGTTAGCCACTGCGTCGGCACGACGGTGATGAAGAATTGCGAGCCGTTGGTGCCGGGGCCGGAGTTGGCCATGGCCAGCTTGCCGGGCTTGTCGAATTTGTGCGGCGAGCCCTTGGTCTCGTCCTCAAACTGGTAGCCGGGGCCGCCCATGCCGGTGCCGGTCGGGTCTCCGCCCTGGACCATGAAGTCGGGAATCACGCGATGGAAGATGGTGCCGTCGTACAGCCGAGCTTTGCTCTTGGTCTTGGTGTGCGGGTGGGTCCATTCGCGCGCGCCTTCCGCCAGCTCGATGAAGTTTTTCACCGTGATGGGCGCTTCCTGCTCGAAGAGGCGGCAGACAATGGTTCCTTCGCTGGTGTCCAGGGTGGCATAAACGCCGGGTTGCCGGGCCATGATGATTCCTTTCGTTGATGGCTGAAGTGATGACAGCTCCAGGTGGGGAGCCGGTATAACGCGGACGAGGCCGCTGGCTCTATTGTAGGTGGAAATCGCCAGCCCGTCGAAAAGACCATTGCGGGGTTAAGAGGATGTGTGAGAATTGTGCCGTCCCTGAAGGGACTCGGATCTATTTTCCACTTTACCCAGGGCTCAACCACCCCAACGAGCGCAAAAAACGGCGCTTGTCGGGGACCCCGGTTACGCCCAGGGCTAGTATTATTTCTCCCCTGTGGGGCTCGGCTTTTGCGCAATCATCCCACCGTGCCGACGCAAAACGAGTTCTCACACACGCTCTTCAGCCCGCCAGATAGAATGGCTGTTCCGAGACTCTGCCATGCCTTCGAACTGGCTCTTCTGGATTCTGTTCAACCTGTTCGTGTTAGCGATGCTGGCGCTCGACTTGGGCGTCTTCCACCGCAGCAAGCACGTGGTGGGCTTTCGCGAGGCCATGGGCTGGACGCTGGTTTGGATTTCGCTGGCAGCGGGCTTCGCTGTCCTGATTTACTTTTTCGGACACACGATGGTGGGCAGCCATGCCCGGCCCAACTCCCAGTTGTCGCTGGAGTTCATCACAGGCTACCTCATCGAGCAGTCCCTCAGTGCCGATAACCTGTTCATCTTTCTGCTCATCTTCCGCTACTTTCAGGTCCCGCGACACTTTCAGCACGACGTGCTGTTCTGGGGCATCCTGGGCGCGCTGCTCATGCGCGCCATCTTCATCGTCGCGGGCATCACGCTGCTGAACCGCTTCCACTGGTTCATCTATATCTTCGGCGGGATTCTCATCTACAGTGGCATCAAACTGTTCCGCCAAAAAGATCAGGAGATCAACCCTGAGTCGAACCTGGTACTGCGCGGCTTTCGCAAGCTATTCCCGCTGACTAAAGATTTTGAGGGCAAGTTTTTCGTGCGACGCGGGCTGGTGCGGTATGCGACCCCGCTGGCGGTGGTGCTGATCGTAGTGGAGACGACCGACGTGCTGTTTGCAACCGACTCCATTCCGGCGGTATTAGCGGTGACGCGCGAGCCGTTCATCGTCTATACGTCCAACGTGTTTGCGATTCTTGGATTGCGCTCTCTCTACTTTGCGTTGGCGGGAATGATCGAAGTTTTCCACTTCCTGCATTACGGCCTATCGCTGATTCTGATCTTTATCGGCGTGAAAATGCTGGCCTCGAGTTACGTCCAGATTCCTATCGGCGTCGCGCTCGGCGTGGTCGCCGGGGTTTTGCTGATCTCGATTTTCTTGTCGCTGTTGTTTCCCAAGAAAAAACAGAAAGCCGCGTAGCAGATTTATTCGAAGCGGATCTTGTCGCCGCTAACCACGGAATGCTTGTGGAATTTCGCGTCATTCTTCAGGGGAAAGTCGAGGCGATAGTGAGCGCCGCGGCTTTCCTCCCGGGCCAGCGCCGAGCGGGCGATCAGCAGTCCGGCCTGTAGTATGTTCGCCGCCTCGTGCGAACGACGATCGCCCGAGGTGGGCTGTTGCTTCTGCAACTCGCTCAACTCCGAGACGACCTGCCGCAGGCCTTTTCCGTCGCGCACCACGCCCACGTACTGCCACATCAGGGCTTGCACCTTCTTGATGAAACCCTCGACCTGTGCGGCCTGTCCATTGCTGGGTGCTGCCGTATTCTTCGCTGCTGCACTCGCTGCGTGGTGATGAGGCGACTGGAGATGCTCACGCATGTCCTGAGCAGCGCGTGCTCCATACACCAAACCTTCCAGCAGCGAATTGCTGGCCAGCCGGTTGGCTCCGTGCACGCCGGTACAAGCCACCTCCCCAGCGGCATAGAGGCCAGGGAGGGAAGTTTGTCCGCGGAGATCGGTGCGCACGCCGCCCATGGCATAGTGCGCTGCCGGACGAATGGGAACCAGTTCGGTAGCAATGTCGATGTTGTACTCCATGCACGTGGAGTAAATGGTGGGAAAACGTTTGCGCACGCGGTCGGCATGCAGGTGGGTGAGGTCGAGATACACGGCGGCATCGGGACGCTTTACCATCTCCAGCTCATGTGCAATCGCGCGGGCCACCACGTCACGCGGAGCCAGTTCCGCCAACTCGTGGTATTTGGGCATGAAGCGTTTCAGCTCAATGTTTCGCAGATATGCGCCTTCGCCGCGCAGCGCCTCCGACAAAAGGAACCGCGGAGCGTTCTTCAGGTACAACGCGGTGGGATGGAACTGCACGAACTCCATGTCGCTGATCTCGGCGCCGGCGCGATGCGCCATGGCAACCCCGTCCCCGGTTGCAACCGAGGGATTGGTGGTGTCGCTGTAAACGTGGCCCAAGCCGCCGGTGGCGAGCAATGTGGAGCTGGCAATGATCTCGTGCGATTGGCCCGAGGGGTCGAGAAGGCGGACCCCAACCACGCGGCCGTCGCGCACCAGCAAGTCGGTGGTAAATTCGAATTCCCGGAAGGTGATCTCCTTCACAGCCGAGGCCTTCAGAAAGAGCGCCCGGCCAATTTCCCGCCCGGTGGAGTCGCCGTGGGCGTGCAGCACGCGGTTGCGGCTATGCGCCCCCTCGCGAGTAAACGCGATCTTCGTGCCGGCGCGATCGAACTCCGTACCCCACGCGATGAGCTCCTCGATACGGGGCGGGCCTTCTTCCACCAGGATGCGCGCAGCCTCTTCGTTGCACAGGCCGTCGCCCGCCTTGAGCGTGTCCTCCAGGTGGAGGCGGACTTCATCGTCATCGCTAAGCGCGGCAGCGATGCCACCCTGTGCGTACTGCGTGTTGGATTCCGTGACCTCGCGTTTCGCCAGGCACAGGACGCGTCCTGCGGACGCCAGTTCCACCGAGGCCCGCAGACCGGCGATGCCCGCGCCCACCACGATGAAATCGGTTTCGGAAGGAAGAGCTTTCATGGCCGCTAACTGTGGTCTCAACGGCTTCATGGTAGCACGCAGACGGAGCGCGGGATTCGGTATATGAGACGGCCAAACCAAATGGGGAATTGCACAGAGCGAGTGCAGCAGCAACTCTCATCCTTTACACTAGAACCTTGACTCGCATCCCAGTTCACACCTCGTCACGATCCTATGAAGTGCTGGTTGAGCGAGGCTTGTTGCGCTCGGCGGCCGCCGCACTGAGCCTTACTGTGCCTCTGGATTGGCGCGTTTTTGTGGTGACGCAGGCGCCCGTGCGCAAGCCGTGGGGCGACATCCTGCGCAAGAGTTTTAGCCAGGCCGGGCGCAAAGTCGAAATCATCGAGATGCCAGACGGAGAGCGCTCGAAGACTCTCTCGCAACTGGAAAAACTCGCCTCGAAACTGGTGAGTCGCGGCGCCGACCGCCGGTCGGTGATTCTGGCGCTGGGCGGTGGAGTGGTGGGCGATGTCGCGGGGTTTCTCGCGTCCATCTTCATGCGCGGAATTCCCGTCGTGCAAATACCGACGACGCTGCTCGCGCAGGTTGATTCGGCGATCGGTGGCAAGACCGGAGTGAACCTGAAGTCGGGCAAAAACCTGCTCGGGACCTTTTATCAGCCGCTCGCGGTGCTTGCCGATCCTGATGTGCTGGCGACGCTGCCAGAGCGTGAGTACCGCTCCGGCTTGTTCGAGGCAATGAAGTATGGCGTGATTCGCAACCCAGCCATCTTCGAGTTGATGGAATCGCAGCGCGACGCTTTGCTGCGCCGTGACGGCGCGCTGTTGGAGACGCTGATCACGGAATGTATTCGCGTGAAGGCGGACGTGGTGAGCGCTGACGAACGGGAGAGCGGCGAACGGCGCATCCTGAACTTTGGACACACCATCGGGCATGCGCTGGAGGCGGAGACGGATTATAAGCAGTTCCTTCATGGCGAGGCGGTGGGCTGGGGAATGATTGCCGCCACCATGATTGGGGCCACAATGCAGATGACCGACTCGCTCACTGCGCAACGGATCATTGGGCTGGTACGCGCGTACGCGCCTTTGCCAAGGGTTGAGGTAAACAGCGAAGGTATCGTCAGGCGGCTTCTCTCCGACAAGAAAACGGTTGGCGGTGTGCCGCATTTCGTTCTGCCGACGGGGATCGGCAAGGTCGAAGTGGTCAATAGCGTTTCGACACAGGCGGTCATCGAAGCGGTCGAAGAAATCAAGAAGTTGTCAGAGGCATAGCGTTGGCCCAGGACGACAAGTCGCCGCTCGGACCCTCGGCTCGCCCGACTCATCAGCGCATCGTGGGCGCTGCCCCGGCCGGAGCGCGAGACGAAGCATCGGCCGCCGAGGCGGTGCGCGATATGTTCACGTCGATCGCACCTCGCTATGACTTGCTGAACCACGTGCTCTCGATGAACATCGACCGGGTATGGTGGAACCGCACTGCCCGCCTCTTCAGCGAGGTGCTGCAACGCCCTGACGCGCAGGTGCTCGACCTGTGCTGCGGGACGGGCGACATGGCCTTTGCCCTGCATCGCCGCTTGACCACCATGAATGGCGCCGCCACGCAAATCTTCGGGGTCGATTTCTCGCACGCCATGCTGGTGCGCGCAGAGCAGAAGTCCGCCGGCAGGAACATCCGCTGGGTCGAGGCTGACGCGTTGAACTTGCCGTTTGCCGAGGGCCAATTTCAACTGGTGACCGCCGCTTTTGGTTTTCGCAATCTCGCCAACTATGATCGTGGACTGGCCGAGATTTACCGCGTGCTTGCGCCCCCGGGCGAGATGGGCATTCTCGATTTCGGCGAGCCCAAGGGTGTGATCGGCAAATTGTATCGAGTGTACTTTCGGCGGGTGCTGCCGGGCATTGGCACGCTCATTTCCGGCGTGCGCGGTCCGTATGCGTATCTGCCCGCGTCCGTACTGCGCTTTCCGTCTCCGGAAGAGATGTTGCAGCGAATGCGCGCCGCCGGTTTCCGTGAAGTGACGTGGACGCCTTACACGTTTGGGATTGCGGGATTGTATCGGGGGAAGAAATAGGGGCTAGGGGTCAGGGGCTAGGGATTAGGGATTAGTTTTCCAGTCGCGTTACGGCGTGACAGAAGTGAACGGACACCGCTACAGATAGAACCGCAGATCCTTCGACTGCGCGCCCGCCCGACCCGCACATCACCCCAACGGGCGCAAAGGCAGCGCTCGTTGGGGCCCCCGAAAAGCAGCGGGTCGGAAATCCTTTTGCGGGCGCTCCGCTCAGGATGACAATTCAAAGTTCATGAATAATGCAGGCAAGTTGGTTTCTAGCCCCTAACCCTTGATCCCCAACCCCTAACCGCTGATCCCTGACCACTAGCCACTGTTCTTAAAGCTGTCGCGCAGCGCATCTTCCATGGTGAATTGAATAACGCGGGCGTACTCATCCCCGAGGAAATGCTGCAGCCGGGTGGTATCCATGGTGTACGAGCCAATCAGGTAGGGCAGAGCGGCGGGGGGAATCGAGGAAATCCCCAGCTTCCACAACAGGCGGAGGACGGCGTGGCACGCGGCCCGTGTGGGAACACGTTTGATCTTGGCTTGCGCTATCTCAGCGCAGCGTTGAACGGTGATGGCTTCTCCGCGACCGGCAACGTTCAAAATGGTGAGTGACGGATCGCTGGCCGGCCGGTTCAATAGGTGCACCAGCAATCGCGCCATGTCGTCCACGTGTACAAACTGGAAGCGCTTCTCCAGATATCTCGTGCCGCGAGGCAGCAACCAGGGCAACCGCTTGCTCGCAGCCCGCATGCGGGCGGCGCGTTTGCTGCTGCCCAGTGGAGTCCCGCGCAACGCTCCCATCATGTAATTCTGCACACTGGCGCCCGCAAGAATGTGAGGGCGCACAATATAAGTGTGACAGTCGCCGAGGCTCTCGGCCCGGTAGCGGACCACCTCGTCGCACTCGCGTTGGTGAATGGCGTAGGGCAGCGTGTGGGCGCGCAGCGGAGCTTCTTCTTTCACCGGCCCTGCGGTCTCCGGACCGTACACCGCGACACTGCTGGGAAAAATGAACTGCCTGATTTGGCCGCCGGTGCGATTGACGACGCTTACGGCTTCCATGACCCGCGCCGTGCCAGCGACATTGATCTGCCACATCCGTTCCAGGTCCGAGATGCCGGAGCGTTGGGGATCGAAAACGAACGCCAGATGAATTACGGACCGCGCACCGGTTTCCCGCAGCAACCCAATGAGTTGCCAGCAAGACGGCTCACGGCCCAGATCCGCTTGCTCGAACCTCGCCAGGCCGGAACTGCCGGGTGGGCGCATGTCCACGCCCACCACGTGAAAATCGGAAAGCAACGGCAGTAACCGGGCGCCCAGATTCCCCGCGATCCCGGTGACCAGGACAGTTCGTTCCGGCGGCATGACTATTTTGGAGGCGCCTCCGGTTTCGGCGCCGGAGCAGGCGTTGCAGTGGGATTCGGCGGAGCCGATCCTGAGTTCGGCTTAGCACCTGCGGCTCCCTTTGGGGTGATGATGGTTTGATGGACGGTCGGCGGCGTCTCCGGCCCAAAGTAAGCATCGTTGAGGACTATGGTCGCCGACTTCTGGATCTGTTCAATCTTATCGGTGATCATTTGCCGCTGCAAAGTGGACGAGATGGTCGCCTTAACTTCGCTGAGCGGAACTTGGCGAAACGAAACCACCTTGTAAATGTAGAGCGATCCAGGGTCGGAAAACACCTGGGAAACCTCCGCGGGTTTCAACTCGAAGACCGCTTCATGGGCTTCCGGCAAGGTGCCGGGACGGCGCGCGCCGAGATTGACATCAGGCGGGGAATTGGTGAGACCGGCGTGCTCCATCGCTTCTTTTTCCAACTTAGCCGGGTCCTCACCCGCGACCCAGCGCTCCCTGATTTTGTCCGCGTAAGCTTTTTCCTCGGCCTCGTTGGGCTTGGGCTTGTCGCCGCTGGCGGCGGCCCGCGGGACCATGATGCGCTGCAGCGTGGCTTCCACGTACTTCTTGGGGTTCTGCTTGTAATAGTCTTCGATCTGCTGATCGGGAAGATGCGAGTACTCCTGGACGATGTGCTGGTTCAGGGCGTCGGTCAGGATTTGATTTCTGACAAACTGGAAAATCAGCACATAGCGAGGATCGTTCTCCAGATTCAGCTCGCGGGCGGCGTCGGCAAAGACCAGCATTTTCGCGTATTGCGAGGCGAAGTTGCGCCTCACCTCGAAAGGCATGGGGGGCTTGTCGGGTTGTTGTAGCGCGGTGATCATCTTCTCAAACTGCTCGCGCGTCATGCCGCTTACGCAACCGGGGGGCGGCGTTGTGGCGCCAGCCTTGGGCTGGCAGACATTTTTCAGAGTGATGACCGCTTCATCCATGGGGACCTTGGTGGCGTCGGCGTTTGCGGGACCTGCAGGTGCGCCAGTACCGGAAGGCGGCGGCGAGCTTTGCGTCGTCGCCGGGGACGCCGCAGGTGCAGCAGGGGCTTGGTTCGAACTCGGCTTCTGGCCATAGGCGGCACAGCTAAGAGCACACGAAAGCGCAACAACCAGGAAAGTAGAGCGTGACATGTAGTGGTGTTCCTCCAGGAATAAATGCCGCCCTCAGGCGGAGCAGGTAGATGGATACAAAAATGTATCACATTCAGGCGGACTGTCGTCAGAAGCTAGCTTCAGGCGGGTAGTTCAGAGCTTGCGGATTTAAGCGGAAGGTGAATAATCGAACTATGGCGGAGTCGGTCGCGACCGCGGGCATGAGGCAGGAGAAGAAAGCGGTCGCCCTCAATTCCATCTATGCCGCAGTTGCCATCACGCTGCTGAAGGCAATGGTCGGCATGACGACCGGCAGTCTGGGCATCCTCTCCGAGGCGGCGCACTCCGGCCTCGATCTGGTGGCGGCGGCCATCACGTATTTTTCGGTCCGCGTCTCCGACAAACCCGCCGATGCCGATCACCAGTATGGCCACGGAAAAATCGAAAGCTTCTCCGCTTTTCTCGAAACCGGCTTGTTGCTGCTGACCTGCGTCTGGATCGTATATGAGGCATTGAAGCGTCTCTTCTTTCATTTCGTCCACATTGAGCCCAGCATCTGGGCATTTGCGGTCATGGGAACGTCGATTGTGGTGGACTACTGGCGTTCCCGCCGCCTGCGGCGCATAGCCGACAAGTATGACAGCCAGGCGCTGCACGCCGATGCCCTGCACTTCAGCACCGACATCTGGTCCAGCGCGGTCGTCATTTTGGGATTGGCCCTGGTGCTGGCGGGACGATGGTACGCGCGGCCCGAACTGGCGAAGGCCGATGCGATCGCCGCCCTGTGCGTGGCTTGCATTGTGGTGTACGTCAGTTGGCGCCTGGCACGGCAGACCATTGACGCGTTGCTGGACGCCGCTCCCGCCGGCGTGCGCAACCGGATTATCGAAGAAGTTTATCGTGTGAACGGCGTGCTGGAAGTGGATCGGGTGCGGATCAGGCGGGGCGGCAGCCACTATTTCGCCGACGTCTCCGTGGCCATGTCGCGCAATGTGACGTTCCAGAAGTCGGAGCAGGTCTCCAACGAAGTTGCCGCCCGCATCCGCGCCGTTCTGCCTGATGCCGACGTGGTGGTGAACGCGGTTTCGCGGGCCAGCCGGCAGGAGAGCCTCTTCGACCGGATTCGGGCGGTGGCCACGCGCAACAACCTCAACGTGCATGACATCAGCGTGCAGGACCTCGGCGGCAGTTTGCATGTGGAGCAGCATGTTGAACTCGACGAAAAACTCAGCCTGAAGGAGGCACACGATCGCGTCACCCGCCTGGAAAGCGAGATGAAGGAGGAGGTAGCCGAGATCTCCAGCATTCTCACCCACATCGAGAGCGAACCGGCAACCATTGAAACCAGCGATGGGCTGGTGCGCGCGCCGGGCTTTGAAGACCGGCTACAACAGGTGAGGGAGGGATTTCCTGAAGTCGTGGACATGCACGATCTTGTGTTCAAACGGGTTGGCGGGCGGCTCTACCTGTCGCTGCATTGCACCATGAACGACGATCTGCCACTCTCGCGCGTACACGACATACAGACCACGATGGAAAGCCGATTTCGCCAGGAACTGCCGGAGTTGTTCCGCGTACTCATCCATCCCGAGCCACAGACGGACAACCGGCGATAGACGGTCACGAAATGTGGCCGGGACCTTCTTCGATGGCCGCATCCTGCTCATCATGCGCGGCAGCGTTACCGAGAGGGTAGCAATACATCTTGCTGGGAACTTCCGTCAGCGCGTGCCGACGGACGGCAATCATCTCGGCCACAATGGCAACCGCGATCTCTTCCGGCGTGACCGCGCCGATCTCAAGACCCACGGGCGCATGCACGTCCTTGAATTTCTCGGCGGGTATCCCTTCTTTCTCCAGTTCCTTGTAGATGGAGATGGTCTTGCGGCGTGAGCCAATCATGCCGAGATAGCGCGCGCGCGTATTGATGGCCCAGCGCAGCACGCGCATGTCGTCGCGGTGCCCGCGCGTAACGATGACAATGTACGACGATTCGGGCGGATTCAGTTGCGCCGTCGCCAGCTCGAAATCGCGGGCAATCACTTCGCGCGCCTCGGGGAAACGCTCGCGGTTGGCGTACGCCTCGCGGTCATCCACCACGACCACGTCGAAGCCGGCCATCGCCGCGACTTTATACAGGTTATAGGCGACGTGGCCGGCGCCAAAGATGTAGAGCAGCGCGGGCGGAAGCACCGGTTCGATGAAGATTTCCAGTGTGCCGCCGCAGACCAGGCCAGTGTCGTACTTAGGATTGTTGTTGAGGTTGAAAGTCAGCGAGCGCGGCTTCTCCTCTTCCATCACTTCGCGCGCGACCTGCCAAACCTCGGCTTCCACGCAGCCGCCGCCGATGGTGCCCACAATGGAGCCATCGTCGCGCACCAGCATCTTCGCGGTCTGGAACGACGGGATCGAACCGCGGACGTTGGTGATGGTGGCCACAGCACCGCGGCGTCCCTGGCGGCGAAGCTCAACGATCTGCTCGTAGATGTCCATGGCGGATGAGTTCAATTATTTAGATGCTTGGCGCCAAAGTCAAAGGGCTGAAGAGTCTGTGTCGCAACCTCTGTCGTCCCTACGGACTAGGTCACATTTCCCACTTTACCCAGCGCTGAGGCGCTTGGTTAAGCTCTTCCGCCCCATTCGGGGCTGAATTTTGTGTGATTCCTTCCACTCCCGCAAACCAATATGGGTTGCGACACAGTCTCTGAAGGGGTGGCAGCGGATCAGTTGTCGGGTTGCCGACTAATCAGGATTTGGCCGTTTCTCGGGCGGGCAGGCCCGAGCTCCCGATTAAGCGAAATGCTGGTCGCGCCAGCGGGGCCACGAGGGCCCTTTGTCCTTATGCGGATGGCGGCTTACACGAAAAATCAGAAACTGCTTGACATGCGCATAGTGTTATAGTTAACTATAGCAGTATAAAACATGCAGAGTTCATTTGCGCTCATCGACGTCAGCGAATAACCCTGGCCCGAGAGCAAACAAGAAATGAACTTCGTGAGGAGAATAAACATGAAATCACCTCGTTTTGCGCTGTCCATTGTTTTGATGTCTGCTTTGATGTCGCTCTCCGCCGTGGCTTTCGCGCAGTCCGACGCACACGCACACAAGGCCGTCGACAATCCCGCGCCGATGTCCGACGCACAAAAGTCTTTCGACTCCATAAAAACTCTGGCTGGTGTCTGGACTGCCAAGCTGACCCTCGACCCGCCGATGCCCGACCTCGACGACAAGGTGCCCGGGGAGATCTCGATGCGCGTGACTTCCCGAGGAAACGCGCTCGTGCACGAAATGTACGCAGTGGGAGTGCCGGACGACCCGACTCGTTACGATCATCCGCTCACCATGCTGTATCTGGACGGAGATCGCCTCACGTTGGTTCATTACTGCGACGCCGGGAACCGGCCGCGGATGGTGGCCAGACCCTCGCCAGACGGCAAGACGGTGGAATTCGATTTGGTCGATATTTCCGGTGGCACGCAACGCGGACACATGCACCACGCCGTGTTCACCATCATTGATGCAAACCACCACACCGAGGACTGGACCTACATGATGCCAGGCGACAAGCCGATGCACGCGCATTTTGACCTGCACCGGAAAAACTAAGGAAGCAATATCTCTGTTAAGGTCTGGTGAGAGTTTTCTGGATAACCTGATGGACCGTGAGTGGAACGACAGTCAGCCGATCTACCGCCAGCTGCGCGACCGCGTGGTGGCGATGATACTCGACGGCGTGCTCAAGGAAGGCGATTCGCTGCCCTCGGTGCGCAATGTCGCGGCTGAATACCGGGTCAACCCGCTCACGGTCCTGAAGGGCTATCAAGAACTGGTGGACGAGGGGTTGGTCGAAACCAGACGAGGCCTCGGCATGTTCATCAATGCCGGCGCACGCAGCATGTTGCTGCAAGGCGAACGGCAGAAGTTTCTCGGCGAAGAGTGGCCACGCATCCACGCAACCATTCAGCGGCTTGGCCTGACGGCGGAAGAGCTTCTGAAGGGGGCGACCAGCCGGTCGTCTGCTGACGCCACACCGTCGAAATCCACCGAGCCGAATCCTTCCAAGGAGAAGGGCTGAAGCCATGACATGCATAGAAGCTCGCGGCCTCCGCAAGGCTTACGGCACGACGATCGCGCTGGACGGTGTCGATCTACGGGTTGAAGAGGGCCGCATCCTCGGGCTCATCGGTCCCAACGGCGCAGGCAAGACGACCGCGCTCGACGCCATCCTCGGCCTCACCCCGTACCAGGGAGAGCTGAAGGTGCTCGGACGTGACCCCTGGACTGAGCGCGACCAGCTCATGCGCGATGTCTGTTTCATTGCCGATGTCGCCGTGCTGCCACGCTGGATCAGGGTCTCGCAGGTTCTTGATTATGTCGCCGGCGTGCATCCGCGATTCGATCGCGTCAAGGCGGAAGCTTTTCTTGCGAAGACCACCATCCGGCGCGCCAGCAGGGTCAGGGAACTGTCGAAGGGCATGGTGACCCAGCTGCACCTCGCTCTGGTAATGGCCATCGACGCCAGATTGCTGGTGCTGGACGAGCCGACGCTGGGTTTGGATATCCTGTATCGCAAGCAGTTTTACGATTCCCTGCTGAACGACTACTTCGATCGCAGCCGCACCATCGTCGTGACCACCCACCAGGTGGAAGAGGTCCAGCACGTCCTCACCGATCTCATGTTCATCGACCGCGGTCGGATCGTGCTCAATTGCAGCATGGAAGAGGTCGAGTCGCGCTACATGGAAGTGACGGTGCATCCCGAGCAGGTCGCGGCAGCACGGGCGCTCAAGCCGATGCTCGAGCGCCAGGTGTTCGGCCGCAGCATCCTGCTGTTCGATGCTGTCGATCGCCAGCAACTGGCTGGATTTGGCGAGGTGCGGACACCCAGCATCGCCGACTTGTTCGTTGCCGTGATGGGCAACCAGGCCAGCCAGGCACAAGGAGCGGCGCAATGAATATTCAAGCCAACGCCATCCCCGAGTCTTCCCTCGGATCGCAGGTCAGCGCGGCCACGCCCATTTCGGCGACTCGGCGCATGTACTGGTCGCTGCGACGCGAACTGTGGGAGAACCGTTCCATCTATCTGGCGCCGCTGGCCGTCGCGGTGCTGATTCTGCTGGGATTCCTGATCAGCACAGTTCGCCTGCCGGCCAAGATGCAGGCCGCCGCGCTCGACCCGATGCGGCAGCACCAACTCATCGAGCAGCCGTACACGTTTGCTGCCCTGCTGCTCATGTTCACCACCTCCGTCGTGGGAGTGTTCTACTGCCTGGACGCGCTTTACGGCGAACGTCGCGATCGCAGCGTCCTGTTCTGGAAGTCTCTGCCGGTTTCCGATCTCACGTCTGTGCTCGCGAAGGCGAGCATACCGCTGGTGATTATCCCGCTGCTCACCTTCGCCATCACCGTGGTCACGCAAGCCATCATGCTGCTGATCGGCAGCGCCAGGCTGCTGGGAAGCGGTTTCAGCATCGCGACCCTGTGGGGCCATCTGGCGCTATTCCAGATGTGGCTGATGCTCCTCTACCACCTGGTGGCGCTCCACGGGCTATGGTGGGCGCCGTTTTGGGGCTGGCTGCTGCTGGTCTCGGCTTGGTCGCGGCGCGCGCCATTCCTGTGGGCCACCTTGCCCCTGCTCGCCATCGGACTGGTCGAGAAGATCGCCTTCAACACCTCGTATTTCGGCGCGCTGCTCCAGTACCGCTTCATGGGCGGCCCGGAGGGAACCGCGCCCACCGGGGACCCGATGTCGATGGCTTCGCTGACACCGATTGCGCCGGACCAGTTCCTTCTCCGCCCGGGTCTGTGGATCGGCTTAGCAATCGCCGCGGCCTTCCTCGCCGCAGCGGTCCGGCTGCGCCGCTCTCGAGGACCGATCTGAGGCGCATGCACCCTTGATTCCAGTTCCTCGCATAAGGAGAAACGATTGTGAGCACACCCGTAATGACGAAACGGACTGCACAAGCGTGAGCACGCCTCAAGGCCAGGATTTCCCGTGTCTTTTATCTGCTTACCTTTCTTCGTAGCGTTGAGGAAGAGACCGCAATCCTCCTGTCGCGGTCGAGTCACGGCCAAACCGGAAACTGACGATTGCCGGGGAAGGGTCTCCGTCTGGAGACAGCATCGGCAGAAGCTGGGCACAACCGGATGCTAGACTTGCTTTGCAAGCGATATGGCAACTCTACACTTGGAGAACGTTCCTGACGCACCATAAAAGGTGACTATTTCGGAACTGCGACCTGTTGCACAATCGCTTTGTATCAGGGCACGGCTTCAGCCGTGCCGCAAGCGGGCTCATAACGACCTGGGCTTCAGCCCCTGGCAGGTCCGGTTTTGCAGGGCCTAAAGCCCAGACTTTTGCGGCGCTGGATCGGCACGACTAAAGTCGTGCCCTGTTACAAACCCGATGTCTTGTAAACGAGAATATGGAAGGTGAGTTCCACTCGCACTGCTTGATAGAAGAGAGGAACGATAATGAAAGCAGTTCGCATTCATGAGTTCGGCGATCCGGAAGTGCTCAAGTACGAGGAGATTCCTGACCCGGAGTTGCGCGAGGACCAGGTGCTGGTCCGGGTCCGCGCCTGTGCGCTGAACCATCTCGACATCTGGGTCCGCATGGGCCTGCCGGGCGTGAAGTTTCCGCACATCCTGGGCAGCGACATCGCGGGCGAGGTTGTCGAGTGCGGCGAGTACATCACCGACGTTAAGCCGGGCACGCGGGTACTGCTGGCGCCCATGGTCTTCTGCAACCATTGCGAGCAGTGCAACAACGGACGGCACAATTTCTGCCCGCAGTTCAACGTGTTGGGTGCCGGTGTGGACGGAGGGAATTGCGAACTGATTGCCGTGCCGCGCGTGAATGTCATCCCGATCCCCGATTCGCTGGGGTTCGTGGAGGCGGCGAGTGTGCCACTGGTCTTCCTTACCGCGTGGCACATGCTGGTCGGACGCGCTCAATTGCGGGCAGGACAAACGGTGCTGGTTTTGGGCGCGGGTTCGGGAGTGGGCTCGGCCGCAATCCAGATTTGCAAGATGCTTTCGGCCGAAGTGATCACCACCGCCGGCGATGAGCAGAAACTGGCGAAAGCCCGCGAACTCGGCGCCGACCACACCATCGATCATTACAAGCAGAAAATCGCCGACGAGGTGAAGCGCATCACCAATCGCCGCGGTGTGGACATCGTCTTCGAGCACGTTGGCCAGGCGACATGGAAGGAGAGCGTGAAATCGCTGAAAAACGGGGGAACGCTGGTGACCTGCGGCGCCACAACGGGCTTTCAGGGCGACCTTGATCTTCGTTTCCTGTTCTCGCGGCAGCTCTCGCTGCTGGGAACGTACATGGGCGCAATGGGTGAGTTGGAGGAGGTCCTCAAGCATGTTTTCGCGGGCAAGCTGAAGCCAGTCGTGGACCGCACCTTCCCGTTAAGTGAAACTCGCGCAGCGCATGGGTACCTGGCCAGGAGCGAACAGTTCGGCAAGGTGGTGCTCACGCCGTAGCTGGTGCTGAAAGATGATTGCAATGAAAGAAACAGCAGGTCCCTCCGCTCGGTCGCCGCGGCGACCTCAGTCGGGATGACAACCGAAAGAGACAGGTATAATTAACCGAAATGACGACCGAGTACCGCCCCCAACACTTCGATAATCCTGAGCCTGGCAAAGAGCGCTTCGACAACCTTGTTGGATCGGACCAGAGCCGCGGCCAGATTCTGCGGGCCACGTTTGGTCAGCAGCAGCACGAAGGCGTCCTCATGGCCTCGATGGATGCGGTCGTAAACTGGGTGCGGAAGAATTCGATTTGGCCGATGACCTTTGGCCTGGCCTGCTGCGCCATCGAGATGATGTCGATGGGCGCCTCGCGTTTCGATATCGCCCGCTTTGGCGCCGAGGTTTTTCGCCCCTCGCCGCGGCAGTCGGACCTGATGATCATTGCCGGCCGGGTCTCGCAGAAGATGGCGCCGGTGATCCGCGAACTCTATATGCAGATGCCGGAACCCAAATGGGTCATCTCGATGGGAGCGTGCGCGACCTCGGGAGGCGTTTTCAACAATTACGCTCTGGTGCAGGGCGTGAATCAGTGGATTCCCGTCGATGTTTACGTGCCCGGCTGTCCTCCGCGTCCGGAGCAGTTGATTTACGCCATCATGCTGCTGCAAGAGAAGATCAAGAATGAGCGCGGCTCGTTCCGGCGAGCGCTCAACCTGGAACCCGCTTAAGTCGGCGATAGATTTCCGGCTGTCAAGCGCGGCCCCCGTGACCCACCTCACAGACCCCCCGCTCACCACACTTCTATCGTTAAGGGTTGGGCTCTCCCCGACTTCCTAATACATAAGAGGCACTCATGCTATGTCTACCGTCCCTGTTTCTACGACTTCCCGAATCCTGAACCCCACACTGGCCAGTCGCATCATGAGCGCCGAAGAAGCTGCCGCCCTCGTATGGACGCCACACTCCGCACCTGTTGAGTGAATCCCTGGGCTGGCACAATCGATATTTGCGCAGCGGGCGGATGAGGCCAAACGGAGAAGAGTAGTCAGGGGACTTGGTCGGGGGGCAGTTGCTGTCCCGGACCTGTTGCGACGCTCCGATCAATTCGCGACTTCGAGCGAAGTCCTTAGGTAAAATGCAAGATGCCCCTTCGAGGGCAGAGGAGCGTCAATGAAATGCTTTATCCGTATTTTTGCCGTGTTTGCGTTTGGACTCACACTGGCTACGGGCGCGTGGGCCCAGTGGTCTTCCGATCCTTCCCAGAATCTTGACCTGTCGAATATCTCTGGCGCCGACCAAGTGCAGCCGAAACTACTTCCACTGCCAAATAACAGTTGGTATGTGAGCTGGTTCAATAACAATCCAAACGATCCGCCGCCGAACGGTTACGACGTTTACTACCAGATGCTCAGTGCGAATGGGGTGGAGCAATTTCCGCACGACGGTGTCCAGGTCGCCAAATTGACCTTGAGCTCCACCGAAGACTACGGCCTCGACATCGACGGAAATGGAAACGCCCTGCTGGCATTCCTTGACGATCGCAAAGACCCCAACAATCCGCAGGTGACGGCCACCAAGATGAGCGCCTCCGGGCAGCCGCTGTGGGGACCGTCCGGTGTGGCGCTGACCTGGGACCCAGGCTTTCACGCTGCGCCGAAAATCGCTGCCACCAGCGATGGCGGAATCGTGGTGGCCTGGACCAAGGACAGCAGCGTGGTATTGCAGAAGCTCGACGCCAACGGTAATCCGTTGTGGATAGGAGCGACCGCGTTCGATTATGGCATCACCATCAGCGAGTCTGGCTACAACTACTCGCTGGCGGATTTGCACGCTTCGGACAACGGATCGGTCATCGTCTCCTGGGTGCGCAATCACGGTTTCGGCAGCAATGCCTACCTCTACGCCAATAAGGTTTCTTCCAGCGGCCACCTGCTGTGGGGCTCGGGACACGTGAAGGTATTCGATGGCGGCTCCCTGCAATTTGGCGAGTTCCCTTACTTCGTTCCCACGGCGCCGGGGGCGCGGTGTTTTCGTGGTACAGCAACAGTCCGAGTCTGCAGGTCTATGCGCAGCACATTCTGTCGAATGGAACTGAGGCCTTCGGGCACAACGGTTCGGTGGGATCGACCAACGCATTCAACGTGAGGGTCTCGCCGTCCGTATCGTACAATCCAGCGACGCAGGAGACGTTCCTGTTCTGGACGGAAGAGGATTCCAACCAGTTCACCAATGGGGTCTCCGGGCAAAAGTTCAATTCGGCGGGAGCCCGCCAGTGGAGCGACAGTGGATTGACGATTGTGCCTCTGGGGTCAGATTCGCAGATCTTCGTGGAGAACGTACAGATCGGCCCGGGCGCGCTGGTCTTCTGGTTCGATCAGCCGGGATTCGGGTCGGGAACCATCCAGGCAATCAAGCTGGACGGAACCGGTAGTACAGTGTGCGCACAATTCCCAGTGTCGTCGGCTTCATCGGATAAGTCGCGTCTGGCGGCCGGCATCGCTTCCTCCGGGTTGTCGGCACTGACCTGGGAGGACGACCGCAACGGCGAGAATGATATCTACATCCAGAATGTCAATCCCGATTGCTCGCTGGGGATTGAAGACCGGCTGCGGCAGAAGATGGCAACGAGGAACTTTTAGTCGACTTTGTTAGCAGCCGCTCATACCACCTGCGTGGCCTCCCTTCAGGAGGCCCGCAGGTCCCGGCGTACGAGGGTTGAATCGAGGAAGAAGCCCAGGCCGACTGCCAGCGGAATTACGCCGAAAGCCGCAGCGACCCAAGCGTCGGGTTCGGCGCGTGCGATCAGCGCAAATGCGACGGTGTAGCCGATCGACGCGCTAACCAGCAGGATGCCTGCCCGGCGAGAACGAGCGGTCTGAGAAAGCTCGGGCTCCATGGGAACGCTGAGCCCGCGCGCCAATGCCGCCAGGCGTTCTTCGGTGCGCAGCTTGCGCACCCGGTAATACGTGTACATCCCCGCGAGGGGAATACCAAAGAGCATAATTACTGCCACCAAGCCGATGATGTCTCCATCCATAGCCTGCCTCATTTCTTGTCGCGCTGCCCGCGCGTGCTGGAGATCGCTTACAGTTTGAAATACGGGAAGCGTCGAAGAAAGTTCCGTAGTCTTGAGTGGCGTTTCAGAGTGATGTGCCGGAGATAGGCATCAACCGCGAGAACAAGGGGCGAAAAGCAGGTCCTCTCCGCTCGGTCGCCATGGCGGGCTCAGTCGGGATGACAAACTGGCAACTGACGACTGATAACTGACAACTACTCTTCCACCTCGACCTCTTCGCCGCGCTCGGCCTTGGCGGCTGCGATGATCTTCTCCTGCTGCAGCGCGGGGACGAAGTCGTAGTGGTCCATTTCCATCGAGAAGCTGCCGCGGCCCTGCGTCATCGAGGTCAGGTCGGTGCCGTAGGTCAACATTTCGGCCATGGGCACCACAGCCTTCACGACGGTCTTGCCAGCCTTGTTGTCCATGCCCTGGATGCGGCCGCGACGGCTGTTCAGGTCGCCCATGATGCCGCCGGCGAACTCGTCAGGAATGGTGATCTCGACATTCATGATCGGCTCCAGCAGCGTGGGCTTGGCCTGCTCCATGGCCTTGCGGAAGGCGATGCGGCCCGCAGTCTTGAACGACAATTCGTTGGAGTCCACGTCGTGGTAGGAGCCGTCGTAAAGGATGACCCTGAAGTCAACCACCGGGAAGCCGGCGAGAAAGCCGCGTTGTGCGGCTTCGACGATGCCCTTCTCGACTGCGGGAATATAGTTCTTGGGAATCGCGCCGCCGAAGATCTCATTGACAAACTCGAAGTTGCCGCCGCGCGGCATGGGCTCCATCTTGATCTTGCAATCGCCAAACTGGCCGTGTCCGCCACTCTGTTTTTTGTGGCGTCCCTGCACGTCGGCCTTGCCACGGATGGTCTCACGGTAGGGAACCTTGGGAGCTTTGAGGTTCACTTCGGTGTGATAACGGTTCTTAAGCTTTGAAACGACGACCTCGATGTGCTGCTGGCCGGTGCCCGCGATGAGGAACTCTTTGGTCTGGGCATCGCGGAAGAAGCGCAGCATGGCATCCTCTTCCATCAGCTTGTGGATGCCATTGCTCAGCTTGTCTTCGTCGGCGCGGGTCTTGGGCTCGATAGCGAACGTGATCGCCGGTTCGGCGAAGGTGACTTGCGGATACTGGATTGGAGCGCCCTTGTCGCCCAGGGTATCGCCGGTCAGGGTGTCCTTCAACTTGGCAACTGCGCCGATGTCGCCGGCATGGAGTTCGTTGACCGGGACCGCCGTCTTGCCCTGCATGATCGAAAGGTGGGCGAACTTTTCGGAGCCGCCGCGATTGAAGTTTTGCAGGCTCGCGTCGTTCTTCAGCACGCCGGAATAAACCTTAAAGAAGGAGATGCGTCCCGAGAACGGATCGCTGATGGTCTTGAATACGAATAGCGAGAGGGGCTCGGAGTCGCTGATCTTGCGGGTTGCGGGCTCGCCATTGTTGGCGGTGGCGGCGGCTTTTACTTCGCCACGCTCGACCGCTGTCGGCATGTAATTCACGATGAAGTCGAGTACTTCGTCGGTGCCGATGTTGCCCAGACCTGAGGCGAAAAGAACGGGGAAGATCTTGTCCTCGCGAATGGCATTGTGCAGCCCGGCGATAATGTGCTCTTCGGCGATCGTGCCCTTGTCGAAGAACTCCTCCATCAACGCATCGTCGCCTTCCGCCACCAGCTCCACCAGGCGCTCGTGCGCGGCCTTCGCCTGCTCTTCCATGTGGGCAGGAATTGGGCCGACGGTTGACTTGCCGTTGCCGCCCATCTCGTACGTGTAGGCCTGCATCTTCACCAGGTCCACCACGCCGGTGAAACTCTTCTCGGAGCCGATAGGCAATTGCACCGGCACAACCGTGCGACCGAAGGCCGTAGTGAGTGATTCCATGACGCGATTGAAGTCGGCACGCTCGCGGTCCGTGCGGGTACACACGATGACCCGCGGCAACGCGACCCGGTCGTAGTAATGCCAAATCCGCTCGGTCACTACTTCGACGCCGCTGACCGCGTCCACCACGACCAAGGCGGCTTCCACCGCAGGCATCACCATCTCGGCTTCGTGGATGAACATATTGAAACCGGGGGTGTCAATCAGGTTGATCTTGGTCTTGCCCCACTCGACGAAAGCGGTGGCGGCGGAGATAGACATCGCCCGCGAGACTTCTTCTTCGTCGTAATCGGTGACGGTGGTGCCTTCATCGACCCGGCCAAAGCGCTGGGTGGCGCCGGCAGTGAAAAGCATCGCCGAGGCGAGGGAAGTTTTGCCCGAATGGGAATGCCCGATCAGGGCGACGTTGCGGATGTTTACGCCTTCGTAATTCTTCACCTATGGACTCCTTCGAGTGATCCGCTCCACCTGGCGCTCAGAGGCATTGCTCCCCAGTAGCACGCGATCGTGCTTGCACAACCCCGAGGTTGCCGGCGAGGCAAAAAGGCGGGGCACCATGCCGGCTTGCGCATGGTGAAACTGCACAAACTTAGAATGCTAGCACAACGAGTTTACCGCTTCCAGCGCAGAGGGTCGCAAGGTACTGGGAGTTTCCCTCAGCACTGGTCAATCCTCGCGATCATCTGTGAGCGTCGTCGCGCTTAGAGTAGCGCCGGGGATGGGACCTGGATCCGGAGGCGGGGACCCGCTTTACGCAAGGTGGGAACCGGCGCGGGGAAAGCCTCGGCCATTTGCAGCTTGGCGGCTGCGATTTCTTCCTGCGTGGGGGGACTGATCTGGATCACGACGTTGCTGTTGACCTCGGAAGCATGCTGGAACAGGTTCTGATTCAGCATGATCGACTCCAAAAGGCGCCCGAGATCGCGTGAATGAAAGCCGTTGCTGAAGCGTGGACCACTCGACCAGCCGGGATTCACGGAGTAATCGCAGATCAGGCTCCAGTATCCGCGCGCGGTCTTACACCACATTTTCAGGCTGTCCACGGAAAGCCCGCCGCCGATGTGATATTCGACCTGCAGCAAGCCCCCGGTTGTCACTTGCACCAGGTCACTCCAGTTCACAATCACAGCGCTTTCCAGAATTTGGCTGAGCTGGACGTTCTGCACAGGCAGAGATTGCGGTGTCGTGGTCATTGTGTCCTCCATGAATTATTGAAGCGTCGGGCAAAACTGTACTATCAGGCTATTTCTTGCAACACAGGTTCAGCCGCCGCGCGAAAAGTTTCTTCCACGGAATTGGTCTGGCTCTGTGGGCCATTGCGCGTCTTGGCCGCGGCGATGCGCCAACTGGCTTCCACGAACCCATTCCTCTGCGGCAGCAGCTCGCAACCTTCCCTCACCGCGTTACGCAGCGACTCTCCCCATTCCATTCCGTGTGCTTCGGGAACATAGGAACCGGGAAAGGGCTGAAGCGCAACAAAGTCTGGGCGACCGACCAGGAAAGCGACAATCTGGTCGGGGCTGTCCTTTTTGATCTCATCGCGAAAGGCGAGGGCGCCGTGGTAATCCCGGCGGATGTCAATCAGCACCATGTCATAGCGGTCCGGATGCCAAACCAACCCTGCCTCCTCGAGGTCGCTGGCGCCGATCATGTCCACGCCGTGCAATGCCATGATTTTCTTGCGCAGGGCCCGCCGCTCGGAATTCGTGTCCATGAGTAGAACGCACTTCTTAAGCTGAACGGTCTTATCGGCGAGACTTGATGCGGTTATCATCGCGCTCCTCCTGCGATTCCTTGCGCAGTCCCCCGGCAAAAGAAGGTCGTGGCTGTCTTGGTGTTTGCGAAGTACGCTTGTAAGGAGGGCTGAAGAGTACACCTTCGTCGGTAACGGAAGGCGCTGGAGGGGGAACCCGCAGAAGACAACCCCACTTCTTTGATTATACGCCTGCTGAGGAAGCGGCGGTTCTAGTGCGCCTTGCCGAAGCAAAAGGAAGAGGTGCGGCATAATTCAAGCGAATGACTTACCCGCCTCAGGTCCCTGCCGCTCTAATAGCGGTGCGGCAGCTCGCGCTCGGTGTCCACCGAGCTGGTCAACGTCCCGATCAGGTAACTGATCAAAATCACGCCGACCACCGCAATCGTAACTACATCCATGTGGCACCTCACCCGGTTCGGCCCTTTGGCCCTATGAACCCCGTCCTGTGGAAATACTCTCCCGGTTGACCCCTAGACGGGTCGCACCGAAAGTGGTGCAGTGTTTGTAGCACAATTTCACCGAGGTTGCAGTTCAAATCGTGGGCTGGACCTCGCTGATCACGCGCAACAGTGCGTCCGGTCCGTCGGCCCCAACCACGTATCGGTCGGCCTCCACCTCGGGCCACTCGCCATAAAGATGGACGATGTACACGACTTTGCTCTCCGGATGGCGTTCGTGGAAGAGCCGGATCACTTTTCTTGCGGTAGCATCGGGCAGCCGGTGACAGACCACAATCACATCGACGCGGTCTGGATTGTCCGGCGCCTCCAGCGCCTCTTTTTCGGTCATGATCGCAACCACTTCGTGGCCGGCGGTTTCCAGGGCCCGCTGGCGCAAGAGCGCCAACTCCTGGTCCGTAGTGAGGATAAGAATTTTCATCGCGGGTTTTTCCTGCCAGTTCTGAAATCGTCCTTGCGGAGGATATCAAAACCAACGAAGGTCGGCAGCGCAATTTCTTATGGTTCAGTGTAGCCCTGCACCAGCGTTATTGCTGGGGGCCATTAAGCTCCGCAGCACCGCGACCTCGGACTCGATAGCCGTCTTCAGGCTGGGCTCCATGTCGGGCGCAAAGAACGGCGAATGGTTCGACGGAAGATGAACTCCGCTGGCCTTCGCTTCTTTGAACTTTTCGGGATCGGCAACGCCAAGCCAGAAATAGAACGAGGGCACACCGGCCTCGACGAAATAGGAATAGTCTTCCGAAGCCATGATGGGCGGCTCTTTCTGCACTCGTCCGGCTCCCAGCGCCTGAGTCAGCGCCCGGCTGAGCCGCTCGGCCAGCTTGGGATCGTTGTAGAGCGAATCCGTGGATTCCACGACTTGCACCAGCGGCGCTTTCGGAGCATCCGCCGCCTGCGCTTCTGCCTTGGCGACGCGCTCGATTGCCGCCAGCAGATGCTTGCGGACGTCCGGCGTGTATGAGCGAACGGTCAGGCCAAGGTGGACCTCATCGGGAATGATGTTGCTCTTGGTGCCTCCCTGAATGTAGCCGACGGTAATGACGGCGGGATCGCCCGGCTTAGTTTCGCGCGACACGATGGTCTGCAACGTCAGGACCACGCGAGCGGCGATGACGATCGGGTCCACGGTGGATTCAGGGCTGGCTCCGTGGCCGCCTTTGCCGTAAATCGTGATGTTTACGGTATCGGCATTCGACGCCGCGTATTCCGGAGTGAAGCCAACCTCGCCGGCCGGCAGGCTGTTGGTCGTATGCAAGGCCACCCCAACATCAGGTTTGGGAAAGCGCGTAAACAGCCCATCGGCAATCATGTTCTTGGCGCCCAGGCCGCGTTCTTCGGCAGGCTGCGCGATCAGCACCAGCGTGCCATGCCACTCGCTCTTGCTGTGCGCCATAATGGTGGCCGTCCCCACCCATGCGGCCATGTGGATGTCATGCCCGCAGGCGTGCATTACGGGCACATCATGACCTGCGTCGTCCTTGGTGCGGACTGTGCTGGCGTACGCCAGCCCCGTCTTCTCCTCAACCGGAAGTGCGTCCAGCTCGGTACGCAGCATGACCGTTGGGCCGGCGCCGTTGCGAAGAATGCCAACCACGCCCGTTCCACCGACCTTCTCGGTCACGTCATAGCCGAGTTCGCGCAGCCGCGCAGCCAGCTTTGCTGCGGTATTGACCTCATGCAGCGACAGCTCGGGGTGCCGGTGCAGGTCCATATACAACGTCTCCACCTGCGGATAAACCGAATCGACCTGGGCGGAAAGTGGGGCCTCGCCCACTGACTGCGCCCACCCGCTCGCTGCCAAAATCAAGCACGCCGCTGCCAACCACAAAGTTTTCATGATTTTCCTTCCGTAGTGTTATTTCCGCCAATTCTTCGCTCTGACACGCCACGTATCTTACAATAAACACTCAGGATAGCTGCTATCGAAAGAATCTACCGCAATTTCATCAACTCTCGACCCGACCGGGGAATCTAATACATATCCCATACATACATTCTTAGAGAGGATCTGGGTTTGAATTTATACCAGCAGAACCATCAACCCGAACCCGAAAGCATGATAGAGAAAATACATCCTAAGAAGCGATATATATTTGCCAGCGATTTTGACCAGACCCTGAGCTTTAACGACTCGGGGTACGTTTTGGCCGAGCTGTTGGGCATTTCAGAAGCTGAATTCGAGCGCAAGGCCACAGGGATGGCCAAGCTGAACCTCGTCCAGCAGGGAGGCGAGCTCGCCTATCTTCTGCTGCACGATCCTGAGTTTCGCTCCAAGGTGCGTCCTGAGCATCTCTACAAAGCGGGCAAGCAGGTACGTCTGAAGCCGAATATTGACTTGCTCTACCGCTTCCTTTCCGAGGAAGTTGAGGGCTACCACTTCGATTTCTACGTGATCTCGGCTGGCCCGGTGGAAGTGATTCGCTCGGCGCTCGAGGGCATTATCCCCGCCGATCATATCTACGGCACGGAGTTTGAATACAACAAGCACGGTGAAATCGAACGAATCCTTCAGGTGACTGCCGGATACGGCAAGGTCGCGGTTATCGACCAATTGCTCGAAAATCTTAGGACCGGGCCCGACCGCATCGTCTATGTCGGCGATGGCAGCTCCGACATCCATGTCATGCTGCACGTGAATCGGCGCGATGGCTTCACCATTGCCGTTTCCGAGAACCCGTACCTGGCGCCCATTGCCAAGCGTTCCGTGATCAGCGACAGCGCACTGGCCATCCTCGTTCCCATCCTGGAAGAGGTGGTGGGCTGGGACTCGCATTCGATTCGCAATCTGTTCGAAGCTAAGGGTCTGCTCATTCAGCAGTGGGACAAGGTGCAGACCGATGTCCTGACCATCGTTCCCAGCTTCGCTCCGGCTGAA
This sequence comes from Acidobacteriaceae bacterium, assembly GCA_003151335.1. Classification (GTDB taxonomy): domain Bacteria; phylum Acidobacteriota; class Terriglobia; order Terriglobales; family Acidobacteriaceae; genus Bog-257. Next base: position 29,181 of record PLXE01000080.1, on the reverse strand, counting down.
GAGCGGGCCGACGTGGCCATCGTCGATTGAGCGAGCGGCGGCGTAAATTTCTTTGGACGATCAGAAAAAATCCTTTTGGCTACTGTTCACTCTCCTTGGCTTGGGGGCATTCTTCCTGCCATTGTGGTGGGCCGTAGCTGAAACCGTGGCGGCACTGATCGTCAGTTGGTGGGTTATCTACCGCAGCGGCGTCTACTAAGAACCGGCCTCGCGCGGCGGCGAAACCTCGGACCTATTTCGGCACGTTAATTACGATCTCGTCCGTGTACCCGAGCAGCGGATCGCCATACGTTTCTGCGCTCTGAGCGAACAGATCGCAATTCGCCTTCAACTGCCGCGCAGGTTGCTCTTTGCCATTGATGCGAACGCTAATGGCTGCGGGCGAGCCAAATAGCTCCTGCCGAAGCAGCAGCCGCAGTTTGCGCACGTTCTTCGTCTTGATCTCGACCGTGTTGTCGGGAAGAATGCGGCCGTTGATTTCGGAAGCGCCCCCATCTTTCTCCAGCACTTCTATCCAATAGCGCCGCGGATAAGTCAGGCTGGTAATCTTCATCGCGATGGTGCGGGGAAATGGATCCCGAACGAAGCGTTCCAGAAAGGGCATGGTGAAGCCGTCGTCTGCAGACAAGGTAATTTCGTGTCCGCGGTCCTTCAGGATGTGCAGTTCCGGAGGGACACGCGGATGCAAGCCGCGCAGTTCGTCGTAGGTGCTGACCGAGGCCGAGGCTGGAATGAGCAAGTCCTTATCACCGTGCAGAAACAGCAATGGAATGTTGAGAAGGTTCTTCAGCGGCAGGGTCTCACCACTGGGAGAATTGACTCCCGCGCCCATCTGAGACGCAATGGCGGCCCAGCGGCCAGGCCACAGCGTGCCGAAGTACAAGGCCGCGCTCCCGCCATTGCTGAACCCCGCAAGGTAGATGCGGTTGGTATCGACGTTGTAGCAGCGCAAAATCTCCAGAAGCAGCTGGTCCACCATCGCCGTCGGCTTCTGTTCCCACCACATCGCGCCGGCCGCATTGGGGTAGACCGCCAGGAATCCAGAATGCCGCACCACGTCTTCCGCCGTGAGCGCGGCGTCGAAGGCCTGTCCGCTGCCGCCGCTCAGGTAGATCAGCAGCGGGAACGGTTGGTCGCCGCGGTAATCCAGCGGAACATGAACCATGAAGGGCACGCCGTCAAATGGCGCTGCGGTCATGGTTCTCAGCGTGGTGCCAGGCTTCTGACGTTGGTAGTGCCGCGCCGGAAGTGGGCAGAGGCCACTTGGCGGTTCGGAGGGTATCGCCTGAAAGCGTGACGCGATACGCTGCGCTTCGGCGTCATTGCTGCTAAGCAAAGGGGTGAGCAGGCCCTGGGGCGGGGCTAGTTTTTTCTGATAGTAGCTGGCGAGAGTGAGTGCCTGTACCTCGGGCGAGCCAGTGCGTAACAGGGTCGCCAGCGTTTCCGGGTCGGGAGCTGCCACTCCAGCGATGAGATAAGCGCTGAGCGCGCCTTGTTGCACTTGCGGGTTCGCCAGCCACGATGCCGGAGTTTCGCCGTGGCGCACTTCTAATAGCTCGAGTGTCATTCGCTCGTGGATTATGGAATCGCCAAATTCGTGGGTGTCTCCGGTGAACTCCAGCTTGGTCAATATTCCCTGCTGCGGGCAGAAAGTGTAGCTTAGATGCAGCCCCGTGCGCGTCCCGCTGTCTGCGAAGACTGCGCATGCTTCGCCGGAAGCTGGCTCGAAGCGTAGCAAGGCAACCGTCAGGCCGGACGGCCGGCCCTGCATTTCGGCGCCAGTCTGCGCCGGGCCGGCAGGCAAGGGCAGAATCTCAGGAATTCCATAGAGCAGTTTGCTGGTGACTTCCCGCACCGTCGTGAACGGAGCTTGCGGCACGCCGGTCGCAGAGAAAACATTAGCGTCGAAGAAATGCGGCGAGCGCTTGGCCATGCGCGCCTTGAACTTTGCAGTTTCCTGGGCGAGCCTGTTCTTGCCGTGCTCCAGGAACTCCAGCATTTCCGCCGATTGCCGGTTACGCTGGATGCCTACCAGTACCCCACCCCCGGCTTCGTCGAGCACGACGACATCGTTGCTAAACACGGTGCGCGTCCGGAACGTCTGGTCCGAAGACTTGCCTTGGCGCTCGAACACCTCGCGATAGATGAGATGATCTCCGACGTGCAGTTTGTAGCGGAGCAGCGGCGCCCCGCTCTGCCCCGAGACATCAACGCCAACAAGGACGATCACGGCGAAAAGTTCCCAAAGAAACCGTTGCCGCCTGGAGCGCGCAGAGCTGCGCGAGGAATCACTTCTGCGATCTCTGGCTCTCATTGGGAACAGCCTATGATCCGCGTGGAGCTTGCCAACAGAAAGATGGTCACGTGCAGCGTAGTAGAACAATTTTACACTTGGAATATTGCTGTCGCGGTGGCCAGGACGGCCTCTGGGGAAAGCTTCGACCGGGTCTGAGCCACTTGCCCGTGAGTTCGTCAGAAAATAAGAGTCGGGTAGTCTTCCTTTCCGTCAGATACTCACTGGCGCGCGAACGATTTCTACCGAGCACTTGGCATGGCGAGCGACGAATTCTGCAACGCTGCCAAGCAAGAAACGCTGGATGGCGCTCTGCCCATGCGAACCAACGACGATCAGATCGGCACCCCACTCGGCTGCGGAATCGATGATCGTCTCTCTAATGTCACCTACCTCGACGGCGGTGTCCACCTTGAATCCTGCGCTACGCAGGCCGTTCGCTATGCGCTCAACCAACTCATGGGCCGGCTTCTTCTGATCTTCCAACTCGGGAGCGTAGCCTGACGCCATTTGCGGTGGGGCTGGCGCACTCGCCTGCAACACGTGCAAGACTCGGACCTCCGTATTCTCGGTCCGAAACTGCGCAACAATGGCCCTTGACACGTCTCCGGAGGACTTCGAATCGTCAATTCCCGCGAGGACCTTCATGACTCCTCCTCCTTCTTGAGGCAGCAACAGGGTACCACGGCGAAACCAAATACTTTGATCGCGGCCCGAGACGGAGGTTTGGGGAGGTGCTGGGTCGGTTTTGCCAGCCCGTGGCTCGACCCTCCCTCGACGGAGATTTCGTTGAGGCGCCTATTCAGTAGCCTATTCAGTCGGAAACGGGTTCATCCCGGCACCTGCTGAGTTGGGCCAACATGTTCGGAATTCCATGTTGTTCCTTCTCCGACCAGAATTCCAACTACGGTGGCTTTCCCGCAGGCTAGCCAGATGCTCACTTCGGGGGCGCAGGGGCGTTCAGAAAACTCACCAGATCTCCTATGTCGGTGGCCTTCAGAGTGGGCCAGGGTATGCCTAATTCCTCAGCCCGATCAATCATGCGGGGACCATGCCGCCAGAGAGCGGCGGTGAAGGAAACAGTGGTGAAAGCTTCGGTGTTCGACTTAAGCGCAGGCCCAATCTGTGTGCCCTCCGCCCTATGGCCATGGCAAGCAGCGCAACCGCGCTCGGAGAAAATGCGCTCTCCGACCAAGGGAGACCCGGTGGGCTCGAAGTAGCGCAGGCTCGCCAGAAACGTTAGCAAGTCCGCCATCTCGTTGTCCTGAAGAACGGGAGGAGGAATCCCGTTTTCGCGGCCTTGACGAAGCATCGCTGGGGCGTGGTTCCACAGAACACTGGCAAACTGCCCGGTCGTGAGTGGAAGATCACGCTCTGGCCCCAGTTCCGGACCCACGCTGCCACCCTGCCCGCGTACGGAATGGCACTGTATGCATCGGCCCTGAAACACACCCCAACCCCGCTCTGCATTGCCGGGTATTTGGCGTGGGTTGGCCGCTGGATGGGGAGAGCTGAGGCTTACATACGCGATCAGATCATTCATCTCATTACCGGTGAACTGGGGCCATTGTCCGATGGTGCTGGTAATAGGAGCAATCATCGACCCGGCATGGTTAAGCATGGCGCGTGTCCAGGCGTTCGAGTCGCCATCGGCGGTGATCCCCGACAGCTCGGGCGCCTTTTTGCCGCCCGTCCCGCCCACCGAATGGCAGCGGACACAGCCCTTCTCGTTGAATACCCGCTGGCCAGCGCTGGGGTCCCCGGCACGATCAAGGCTGCTCGCCTGGTACAAGTACGCAAGGATGTCCGCCATTTCTTGCGAGTTCAACTGGGGATAAGGCCCGTTCTTTTGGCGGATCTGCCGCCACATGCCAGGTCCATGGTTCCACAATACCGTCACCAGCCAGCCCATGGCGGGAGTACCGGGGTGCTTTCCGGAGAGATCCGGGGCGACGCGTCCCCCTGATCCGTTGATGGAATGGCAAATGCCGCATTGCTTGTCACCAAAAAACAGCGCGGCGCCTTTGGCGGGTTCACCGATAATGTAGAGTGCGCGGCGGGTAGTGGTCGGCCGGCGCACCTGCATGAACACGGCTACCATTAAGGCTACGGGAATCAGTGCTGCAGGGATCCAAAAGAGAAGCTCTTTGCGTCGATTTAGCGTTGTCATGGACAACACTCCTCTCTCACACCCAGTCCCTGAAATTGGGAACTCATCGCGGTTCAGGACGACCCACTGGGCGGTCCAGTACACCGGTGAATCGCAGAGTGGGGCCCCTCACTTCTGTTCCAATCTCCTGATATAGAACCCCAGCCCCACCAGCGTGAGGGCGATCAGCACCAGCGATAGCCCCAGCCCGACACGCCGGAATCTCCATTCCTGCATCGCCTTCTGCCCAGCCACGTACGTCAGTTTTGTGGTCGCAAGTCCGGCATCGGTGTCCTGCTTCAATCCGCTGTCGCGGAAGGCATGCACCGCGACCCGCGCCTTCAACAGGGCATCGCGCGCTTGTGTCTGCTGCAGCTTGGGCTGGCTGACTTCCATGCCCTGCCGTTCGGCCCGGCTGAGTAATTCGTCGGAGGCAGCAATCGCCGATGCCAGGTTCGTCAGTTGAGCATGCATGGCTTCCGCTTGCATGGAGCCGGCATCTCCCGCGGTGTGACAGTTCATGCACACGGCTTTGGGGCCGGCACCGATCATTTCGTCGGTGGGAGCCTTGATTGCGTGATTGCTGTGGCAGGTGACACAACCCGGGAATCCCATCGCGGCGAACGCGTCCTTGTGGGGGCTGGTCTGGAACAACTGAGCCTGGAAGACGTGGCAATTCGAGCAGACATTGGTCACGTTGGCGACCCCCGGGGGTGTCGCTCCGTGGTTGCCATGGCAGGTAGTGCAGGTGGGCGCACTCAGGTCGCCTCGTACCACCATGGCATCATGGTGCACACTCTGCTCGTAGTTTGCGAACTGGTCTGTCTTGATGCCGTAAGGCTTCATGTACTCGGCATCGGCATGACAACGCGAGCACGTGGTGGCGATGTTGATAGGATGCACTTTCGAGCGCGGATCCGACGGGGCGCGCAAGTCATGCACGCCGTGGCAATCGGTGCACACCGCGACCTTATTGTCGCCCTTGGCCCACTTCATTCCGTGCACGCTGGTCTTGTACTGCTGGAACTGATCGACGCGCAGGCTGGGGTTGTACTTCTTCATGCGCTCGGCATCGGCGTGGCAGGAGGCGCAAAGTTCGGGAATCTGCTTGCGCTCGATCTTGCCCTTCCATCCTGCCGCCCGGCTCATGGCCTTTTCCGGATCATCACTGCTGGCGTCGCCACCATGGCACGCCGCGCAGGTAAGCCCCTTCTGGGCGTGGATGTTCTGGCCGTAAGTCTCCACGCTGACACCCAGCGGCTCCGGCAAATTGGAATGGCAATCGAGACAGGAGTTCTTGGTCTGCGCGAAAGCTATCAGCCCGTTGCCAATCAGCCACGCAGCCACAACGATTACGGCCCCTAGCCTGCATGTCACGGAATCGCGAACCTTAATCATGCAGCCTCACTTTGCCACCCAGCCGTCGACGGTCATAACCGCCATGTAACCGAGAAAGACACAAGCCAACCCGGTGATCCAACGCCGCGTCTTAAAAGGCTTTTCACGGTCGAGGAACGGCAGCAGCAGAGCCACGGCTCCGACCACTCCGAACGCCAGGATGCCCAACATCTCGCCGTCCATGCCGAGGACCTTCGCAGGGATCAGCTTTAGGGTCTGGAACATGAAAAGGAAGTACCACTCTGGCTTGATGCCCGCCGGAGCTGAGGCAAACGGGTCGGCCTTCACCCCGAGGCCCCACGGAAACAGCGCCGCCAGGGCGCCGAGAAGCCCCAATGCCACGTACCAGGCCATCAATTCCCGCAGCACGAAGTTGGGGAAGAAGCGGATTTCCTTCCGGTCTTCAGGAGTGGCTCGCCACTTCGCTTCCACCCCGGGCGGCACGCTCATGCCGAACCACTGAATCAGTGCCAGATGCAAGCCGATCAGCACGGTCGCCAGTGCCGGCAATATGGCGACGTGAAACCCGTAGAGCCGCGTCAGAGTGCTACCGGTAATGTCTTCGCCTCCGCGAAGGAATAACAGAACGGGACGCCCGATGATGGGGATTTGCGCTGGTATTTCCGTGCCCACCTTGGTCGCGAAATACGACAGCGTGTTCCAGGGCAACAGGTATCCACTGAAGCCGAAACCCAGCATCAGGAACAGCAGCAGTATGCCGCTCACCCAGGTCAGCTCGCGCGGCTTTCGGTAAGACCTCAGAAAGAGAACGCTGAAAAGGTGGGCGAAGGCCATGAAGACCAACAGATTCGCCGACCAGGAGTGCACCGACCGGATAAGCCATCCGAACTGCACCTGGGTCATGATGAACTGCACGCTCTCGAAGGCTTCGTCGGCTCCAGGGCGGTAATACAGCAATAGCAAAGCGCCGGTGAGGACCTGCACCCCAAATAGGAACAGGGTCATGCCGCCGAGAAAATACCAGTACGAGTAATGGTGTACCGGGACCTTCTTCTTTTGCGCCAGCGCCTTGAGGTCGTCCAGAGGGAACCGTTCGTCGAACCATGCGCGAACGCTTGCAACCGGGCCCGCCATCAAGCCTCCTGCTTACGTCGCACAAAGATTTCGTCGCCGCGGACTTGGACCTCGAACGCCTCCAGCGGACGCGGTGGCGGCCCCGAGATGTTGCGGCCGTTCAGGTCGTACATGCCGTTGTGGCAGGCGCACCAGATCTCGCGCAGATCGGGACGATACTGCACCGTGCAGCCCAGGTGGGTGCAGGTCGCCGACATGGCGCGATATTCGCCCGCGCTCGTCTCCACCAGCAACCCGGGACGGGTGCCGAAGCGAAACGTTTTCGCGGTGTTGGGCTTCATCTCCGAAAGACGTGCCGCAAGTACGGCGTCGCCACCCAAGTCGGGAAGCTTGGGTGGGACCAGATAGCGCAAAACAGGATAGAGGAACGAGGCGGCCGAGGCCAGCAGGCCGGTTCCCAGCAGGATGTTGACAAAACGGCGGCGCGGCAAGTCCGCAGGTGCGGGCTTAGCCGCTGCGCTTGTATCGGGTGCCGACGACATCGAAAGCCTACCCCCTATTTGCCGAGCTCACGTACGTACTTCACCAGTCCGTCCACTTGTTCAGGTGTAAGGGTCTTGTAGGCCGGCATCTTGCCTTTGCCGTTGGTGATGGCGTTCTTCAGATCGCCGTCCGACTGCTTTTGAATATCAGGCGATTTGTAGCTCTTGACGCCGAGTTTCTGCCCCATCGTGTTTCCCGTGCCGTCCGGCCCGTGACACATGGCGCATTTGGACTTGAAGAGAGCCGCGCTATCGGAATCCGCGAAACAATTGACGGCGACGATAAAGGCGACGAGCAATAACCAAGGTAACATCCGTTTCATTCAAACCCTCCCTAGGTACAGTGACTTGTAACTGCTAAAGATGTTGAGACCATGGCGGACTGCCGGCAGACGTAGCCAAACAGTCATAGGGTCACCAATTTCTGCCCTGACGCAAGACGTACGTGAACGAGTTCCCCCTGCCACATCCAAGAGAACGACCAAAAGCACCTTCGAACGAACGTTCATCTCTGTTGAAGGTGGCGGCAAGATAACATTCGCGATTCACACGAGGCAGTGATGCCAATCACCAGCAGCTGTGATTGTGCTTCGCCAAACTAACTCGCGCCGTTCTCGGTCCGCACGGCACACGCAGCGAGGTCAGCGGGCGAGTTGATGTCCATCGCCATTCATCGCTTATCCTGGACGGGGGAGCTGTTCAAGAAAGCCAACAAATGGCTCAGGTCACCCTCGTTCAAACTGGGCCATCCCAGACCCATCTCCTCGGCTTTCGCGTACATGCGCGGTCCATGAGACCACAGAGCCAGGGCGAAGTTCACCGGTGTATAGACCTTGCCCGCCTTCCTCAGGTTCGGGCCGATGCTTCCCCCATGCGCGTCGCTTCCATGACACTGGCTGCACTTGCGTTCGCTGAATAGCTCTTGTCCGACGATGGGTGAGCCTCCGAGCTCGAAATAGCGCACGCTATAAAGGAATGCGATCAGATCGGCCATCTCCCCTCCCTCAAAAGTGGGGCGCTCGATGCCCTTGGTCTTCATGGCTGCCCACATCTCCGGAGAGTGATTCCACATCAGGCCTGCCGTCTGGGTCAGAGTGCGAGGTAACGGGCGATCCGATCCGAGGTCGGGGCCTACGGTTCCGCCTTCGCCGCGAATGGCATGACAGGCGATGCATCCCTTTTCGCGAAACAAAGCCCAACCGCGGCGCGGGTTCGCTGGAAGTACGTCGGACTCCCGCTCTGGCCCCCCTCGGGCGTAGCGGATGAAGGCCAGCAGATCGTTCATCTGCTCTCCCTCAAATTGGGGCCAAGCCATGTTGAGTTCGTGCATGTGGGCTTGCATCGCAGGGGCATGGTTCCACATGGTTTGCGACCAAAAAATCGGCGTAACCACGGGACCGATTTCGCTCAGATTGGGCCCGACATTGCCTCCCGCGTTTTCACCGATCGAATGGCAGCGGATGCACCCTTTCTGTGTGAATAGGAGCTCTCCGTGGGCCCGGTTTCCCGACTCGTCGTCGTAGCAGGTGACATAAAGGTAGGCAAATAGGTTGGCCATCTCTTCGGGCGTAAACTGGGGGAAACTCACGCTGCTGATCTTCAATTGTTTCCACATGCGTGGCGCGTGATTCCACATCTGGGTAACCAACTCGTTCATGCTGGACCCTGCCGCCCCCTGCAAACCCAGATCGGGAGCTAGCTTCGCGCCAGCGCCGAGAACGGAATGGCACCCGCTGCATCCCTTTTGCCGGAAGGTTTGTGCGCCCATGCGTGGGTCGCCGACCAGAAAGGTGTTCCATCGCTCGGGTGAACCGCGCCGCTGCCAGACGAGAATGCCGAGCAGGACGAGCAGAGCTACAGTAGTTGCAACAATCAGTATTATTTTCTGCCGCCTAGAACTCATGCCTTCCCTCGATCGCTGAGATTCTTCTTGGACCTTTAGGCCGGATGCGTGTCGGGCTCCGGCCGGTTCATCACTCATTCCACTAACCGCTCTACCTAGCGCGAAGGCACTAAGCTCGCACTTTGCAACCCAAGAGACGTAACCGCAAAGGCCAGCCCGCGCAGCTAGCTACCCGTAATGGGTTGGAATGTTGTCAGCTCGCTTCGGCCATCTGGCGGCACCGTTCCGCCAGCGCCGACTGGATGAAGGTCACCTCGCGTCCCAGCATGTCGGTTGCCTCGCGGCAGAGATCGGGGCGCTCGCGCATGAGTTGCAGAAATTCTTCCCGCGGTAAGTGAACTATATCCGACCGGACCACCGTCACGGCGGTCAGGCTGTACGGATGTCCGGTAAACGTGGCGGGCAATCCCAGCAGCGAGCCCCCAGAAAAAACTCTGTCCAGCTCAGGCAGGTTGCGCACACCCATCAGCACCTTGCCCTTAAATACAAGGAACACACCCGCGCTTTCGCTATCCTCACGAAAGAGAACATGCGCTGGCGGCAGCTCTCGCTTTCGACCCGCTGATTCCAGGCCGGCTTTCAATTCGTCAGATACCTTCAGGATATTGCTCTTCACACCCACACTTTTCATTCAGGACTTATGCCACAACTGCGCACAGCACTTCTGTGATTCGAATCACAGATAGCTGTGAGGAGGGAAATTGAAGAGCTGTACGGACCGCGCAAGCAGCTCGAAATCTGATCCATGACGCCATCCAGTTCAGAAGTGTGCCGAGGCGCTTTTCGTTCAGGCCTAGCCGGTTGTACATTACAGCTAGCGCGGAAGTTTTATGTCGCTCGCAACGGAGTTGAGTGCTTATGTCATTCGCGGAGCGCTGTGAGCATGTGCTGGCGCTTGCCCATGCGCTCAAACAACATCATGGGGAAGTAGTCGATTGCGCCGTCCGCGACCTGCAATTTACGGTCAAGGACAGCAGGCGCGAGGTAGATACCACGATCGATCGGCTCAGCATGTACGCGGATGCGGTATTTTTGCGGAACCGCTTGCCTTTGCGTTCCAGGGCGCGTGTCAATCTGATGCTGTCGTACAACGGCAGCGCATGGCTCAATACTGCGATCACGTCGATCTATATCGTCGGCAACCGGCTGACCGTGAAGTTTTCGTCGAAGGGGCAGCGCATCATGGCGTTGACGAAAGAGCTCTATCGGCCGATCTTCGGTGATGCCGTCGGGTTCTACAGCGGGACCGGCAAGAGCTTGCTTGAGGACTCGCTGACCGATCCCGAAGTGACCGCAGCGGTGGCGTTCGGATTCGACGAGAACATCCTGCCTTACGAAGCAGCCTTTCGCGCGGCGGGCAAGAAGCTGGTATTTGAGGGGCCGGGGCAGGACCCATTCATCGTATTCGCCGATGCCGACCTGGACTTGGCGCTGGACGACCTGATGGCATCGAAGTTCATGTACTCGGGCCAGACCTGCACCGCGCCCAAGCGGATCTTCATCCAAGCCGGCATCTATCAGGAGTTCCTGGAGCGGTTTGTCGAACGTGTGCGGCGCTTGGTCGTGGGCGATCCGGCAGACAGCAAGACCGACATCGGGCCGGTCGCTAGCACGGTAGCGGTGCGGCGCCTCCACGGGCAAATGGCCGATGCCTTGGAGAAGGGCGCCAAGGTGCTGCTGGGCGGCCGCATCGAAGGCAACCTTGTCTATCCCACCGTGGTGAAGGACTGCGCCGATAACATGCTGGGCATGCGCGAGGAGGTGTTCGCACCGGTGGCCTTCACCTCGTGCTTTGCGACCGCCGGCGAGGTGCTGCAACGCGCGCAGGACCACAAGTACGGATTACGCGCGGCGGTGTACGGCAGCAGCGAGGCGGCCGGGGTGGCAAAGGAGCTTTTGGGTTGCGCGTACTGCCATCCGGTGCCGGCCTATACCTTTGGAAAGTTTGGTACCGTCGCCTATAACCAGAGCCGTGCGGAGTCGTGGCGCGGGGCATTTATCACCAAGCCGGTCGGAGGATACGGCTATTCCGGTTGGATCTGGGAGACGGTCGATGGGCGCTTCCAGATCAAGCAGGGGCCAAAGTTGCTGAGCACGGAAACGTCACAGTGACCTCGTCCCGATTGAAGGTCTGTGCGCACGACTGAAGAGGAAGATTCCTGCAAAGATCTACCGAGTGCACAATAGCGTTTCACGACAGAAGTAAGGAGATTGCCCCATGCTGGAGATTGGAACCACGGCGGAAGCCGCCTACATTGCTGACGACGATGATATGGCCAGCGCGTTTTGCCTTGCTGAACAGGATGTTTTCCCGCAGGTTTTTTCCACCGCGCGCATGATCGGCCTGATGGAGACGGCGGGGGCGCGCGCCCTGAGGCCGCTGCTGCAACCGGGCCAGCTTTCGGTCGGCGTACTGGTCAACATCAAGCATCTGGCGGCCACGCCCAACCACGCCCAGGTTTCCGCCCAAGCCACGTTCCTCGGCATGGAAGGCAAACTCTACAAGTTCAAGATCGAAGCCTTCGATCCTGGGGGCAAAATTGGCGAAGGTGAGCACACCCGCGCCATTATTAGTGAGGAACGGCTGATGCAAGGGGCGAAGGCGCGCGTCGGTCGCTGAAGTGAGACAGTGGGCTGAGGTCCTTTTTCTCTGCTTGCTCTGATCTCTACCCACGATTCTGCGCCGGTGTACGCGCTTTTCTTCCGCCGGGGCGCTTCTCACTGGCCATCAAGTGGGGTACAGTGTTGTATCTGCCTGCTGGCTCCAGTCAAGGCGGCCAAAGAGAACCTGCGATGGCGCAAGACACCCTCACCATCATCGACAATCGCACCCAACAGACCTACACGCTCCCCATCGAAAATGGCGCCATCCGGGCCATGGATCTGCGGCAGATCAAGACCGGCCCCGACGATTTCGGCCTGATGACCTATGATCCGGCTTTCATGAACACGGCCTCCTGCCGCAGCAGCATTACCTTCATTGACGGCGAGCGCGGGATCTTACGCTATCGCGGTTACCCCATTGAAGCGCTGGCCGCGCAGTGCACTTTCCTGGAGGTGGCGTACCTCTTGCTTTTTGGCGAGCTCCCCACCGAGGCCGAGCTCACGAGATGGGCGAGTGAGATCGCTCACCACACCGTGCTGCATACGGCCATCGAGAAGTTCATGGAGGGCTTCCGCTACAACGCCCATCCCATGGGAATGTTGGTCAGCACGGTGGCCGCACTCTCCAGCGTTTATCCCGAAGCCAACGACATCCACGACCCGGAGAACCGGCTGCACCAGATCGTGCGGCTGATCGCCAAAGCGCCGTCCATCGCCGCCATAGCCTATCGCCATAGCAAGGGTTTCCCCTGCGTTCATCCGGACAGCGAGCTTGGCTACACCGAGAATTTCATGAGCATGCTGTGGAAGATGGCGGAGCCGAAGTACGTGGCCAATCCCGTGCTGGCCCGGGCCCTGGATACTTTGTTCATCTTGCATGCCGATCACGAACAGAATTGCAGCGCCAACGCCATGCGCTCGGTTGGCAGTGCGCACACGGACCCCTACCTGACCACTGCCGCGGCCGCGGCCGCTCTGGCTGGCCCTCTCCATGGCGGCGCCAACGAAGCCGTTCTCCAGATGCTCGACGAGATTGGCGCCAAGCAGAATGTTCCCGCGTACGTGAAAAAGGTCAAGGCAGGACACGGCAAACTGATGGGCTTCGGGCACCGCGTTTACAAGAACTATGATCCCCGCGCCAAGATCATCAAGCAGACCGCCGAGCAGGTGTTTGAAGTGACGGGACGTAATGCCAAACTGGACATTGCGCTCGAATTGGAGCGGATCGCGCTCGAGGACGACTACTTCATCAAACGCAAGCTCTATCCTAACGTGGACTTCTATTCCGGGATCATCTATCAAGCCATGGGCTTCACCCCCAAGATGTTTACCGTGCTGTTTGCCATTCCGCGGGTGGCCGGCTGGCTGGCCCAGTGGCAGGAAATGCTCAACGATCCGGAGCAGAAGATTGCGCGTCCGCGTCAGATCTGGACGGGTCCCGAGGTCCGCGAATTCGCGCCCTTGAACAAGCGCGCCAGTGCGGCCAGTTCACGCGAAACGTAGGGCCGGAGAAAAATCCATGTTTGGCAAGAATCTCAAGCGAGAGTTTTTAGTGTCCGCTGTAGCAGGTGAAGTTGGAGCCGTCGCCTTCCCACTCGGCGATGTCAGCTCGCGTCTCGCATATCAATCGGAAGTCGGCGTCGAATTCACAGGCGACGACCCGTTGGTCCTGCCCGTCGAGATAGCGCAGCACGTAGCGTCCTTCCGCCAGCGTCAGTCCGTCAATCGGCTGGCTATCGTCGAACTCTGCGCCGATTTGTGAAAGCAATTGCGAGAGCGAATAGATCGCTCCCCGGATGGAAAGGCTCTGGGCGCCGCTCCCCAGGAGTCCATAGCGGCCCTCGATTACATCCCGGTCTCGCAACTTGTTCATCGGCGGGCCATACCGGATGCAGGGGCTGTTCGGATTCCTGCAGCATCAAAGTCGGAAAAGCAGATCTTGAGCTCAGAAGTCATCGCCGGGCACCAGCGGGCAACGATACGCCGCACTTCGGGACCACTGGTAATAGGCGTCTTCCCCAATCCACTCCGCAATGTGTCCCCGTGTTTCCGCGATGAAAAAAAAGCTGGCGTTGAATTCGTGGGCCACGATTCGTTGGTCCTGCCCGTCGTAGTAGCGGACGCAGAAGTGCCCTTCCGAGACCACCTGGACGTCGACCGGCCAGCTGTCTTCGAAGGCAAGATCCATACGCGCGAGCAGGGTCGGGATGTCGTATTCGGCGTCCCCGATGACAACGCAGTCCTGGCCGCTGCCCAGCTTTCCAAAGCGGTGCTCGATCAGCGCTCGTCCTCGCAACTCAGACATAACCACTCACGCTTCGGCGGGTGCTTCGTGGGGCCGCTTGAACACCATATGGATGCCGATGGTACCGTAGGCGACGCCATCCTTGTTGGGTGCGATCAATGGGACCGAGCTTACCAGCTCCCATCCGTCCGCGCCGGCGCCGTTGATCCACTCATCCAACCCACTGACCATCCCCTCTTCGCTCTCGCTGAATACCACCATCCGATCATAATATTCCCACTGCATCGTTTAGCTCCTTCTCTCTCTCCTGCTGTCCTGCGCCAAAGGGATGCGCGCCTAGGCATTTTGGGCCTTGCCGCAGCGTTCCGCCAGCCAGCCCGCGGTGACGGCCAGTACCTCATAGTTGAACTTAAGTTCGCCGTGGTTGAACCATCGCGGCAAATAGCGGATCAGTCCGTTGTCATGCTGAATGTCCGGACGCAAATCGGCAGTGATATATCGCAAATCGCTCTTCGGCAGGGCCGCATTCAGTCCGGCTGCGCCCTCGAGAATGGCTGGGATGTCACGCTCAGCGTAGAGCAGCAGAGCAGGACGATCGTGGGAGGCGACGGGACCGAGGAGGTCGAGCAATTCAATCACATATCCTGAATAGGGCTCGCGCACGGCGGGGCTGGGAAAATTCTCGAACATCCACTTGCCTTGTGGTGAGATTGCCGCAACCACGGAAGGCGATATGGCCACCATACAATCGGCCGAAGACATCAGCGCCAGTCGGCCGCCCAAGCTGATGCCGACAGCCGCAGTACGACCGAAGCGGCGCATGTAGCTGACTGCGGCGTCAACTTCGTCGCGCATCACCAGACCGATGGCGGTGCGATTTTCCCCGTGACCACAGAGGTCGATGGAAAGTGCAGCCAGGCCAACCTCTCCCAGTGCGGCCGCGATACCCAGCATGTGCTCCTTGGTACTGCCGTAGGGTGGGATAAGCGCGACACCGCCGCGCACCGGGTCCGGCGTAAGCAGGTAGGCAGGGATGTTATGGCCGTCGGTGGCAGTTAAAGTTGTGACGCGCTCCAGGTTCATCGAATGTGCTCCTTAGGTCTGCTCTACTACGCCCTGAATCCCAGATGCCCAACGGGTTGCAGAATCCAGCATTGTACCGACTGCAGCGCCCACGCGGCCCACAACAGAAGCGTAGAATGCAACAGGAATCCGCGCAATGTCGTCATCGGCTGGCCCCCGGCCTAGGCCTTGTCCTCAGCCGGGACACGGGCGGGCTTCAGCTTGGCTTCCAGTTCAGCCAGGCGCGCGCGGAGGGCCTTGTCCCGCTCCCAGCGCGCCGTCACATCCTGAATGCTGGCGGATGCCCCCAGGATTTGCCCGTCGGCAGCCTTGAGCAACGCGATGTTGAACTCGACAGAGATCCGCCGGCCATCCTTGGTGAGTGCGGGAACGGCAAGCACGTTCTGGCCGTACTTGGTGAGCCCGGTTTCCATGACATGGAAGTAGCCCTCCCAGTGACGCGCCCGGTGCTTTTCCGGGATGATCATATCCATGGACTGGCCGAGTGCCTCGTCAGCGCTCCAACCAAACATGGCTTCCGCGCCCGCATTCCATAGGCGCACAATGCCCTCCCGATCGCCAAAAATGATGGCGAGTGGGATCTGTTCCACAATGCTTTCGCAGAGCCATTGGTGAGTAGGAAGGTTGTTCATCGACAACTCCATGAATAATCCCAAGACTACAGTTTTATAGCCGTTTCCAGGCGGTGAAGTAAAGAAACTTGCGGAAAACGCGGATACTGGCAGGAATATGCCCCCTTGAGCCGAGGGCCGACACCGGTCTGCAGCAAAAAAATGGCTGGAACGTTACGAAATGTCAGCGGCGCGCGCCGGAACCTAGGAACCGGCTCTTGCCCTGCGCGCTTTCTGGATGCTCAGCCTGTTTCAGTCCTTACCGTCAGCTACGGGGCCACGGGTTCCTTCTGCCGCAGCACGCGGCGGAGCAGCTTACCCGTGGGTGTACGTGGGAGTTCGTCCACGATCACAACTTCGCGGGGCAGCTTGTAGGTTGCAATCTTGCCCTTGCAGAAGGCGATCAACTCGTCTTGGCTGACGGATTCTCCCGGCCGCAGCACGACGAAAGCTTTGGCAATTTGGCCGCGCACCTCGTCCGGCACTCCGATGACCGCCACATCGACGACAGCAGGATGGGTGGCCAGGGTGACCTCAATCTCCTCCGGTCCAATGCGGTAACCCGAACTCTTGATGATGTCGTCCTGCCGCGACACGAACCAGAAGTAACCGTCCTCATCGGCATGCACGAAGTCGCCGGCCCGATTCCATCCCTCGGGAGTGATGGCATGGCGCTGTTTATCGGGATCGCGCCAATAGACCGTGCCGGTTGGCCCGATGGCCACAAAGTGACCGATAGTCCCCGGCTTGGCTTCCTTGTTCTCCTCGTCGATGACCTTCAACTCGTAACCAGGTACGGCTTGCCCGAAGGAGCCCGGCTTGGCCTTGCGGCTGACCACGTTGGAGGCGAAAACATACATCATCTCCGTGGTGCCCAGCCCTTCGAAGATCTCCAGACCGAATTTCTCCTTCCAGGCATGATAGGTCGGGGCAGTCAGGCTCTCGCCGCCTCCGGTACAGACCCGCAGGCTGCTAAGATCAAATCTCTTTCCCACGTCCGGCACCTGCAACATCTTGCGATAGGCGGTGGGGGCCAGAGTCAGGATGGAGATGCGATGTTTCTGTATGGTGTCGAACATCTTCTCCGGTTCGAACCGGGCGATCAGCGATGCGGCCGCACCGAAACGGAAAGGAATGGTCGCGTAACTGGAGTAGCCCGCGCCGAAAGCCAGCGGGGCCGATCCCCCAATGACGTCGTTCTCCGTGACCTGCCACCCGTACTTACCGAAACCGTCCGGAACAATCAGCAGTTCCTCCACGAAGTGCACGGTCCCTTTCGGCCGTCCGGTGGTGCCCGACGTATAGAGGAGCAGACCAACGTCCTCGCGTTTGCGGAGCACGGGATCGACCTCGGTCGTGCCGGACTGCAACAGCTCGCCATAGGCGAGGAATCCCTTGGCCTTCACCTCGGCAGCATCGCCGCCAATAACAATAATGCTCTTGACCGTCTGCAAGTTGTCGCGCGCCGCTTCCACTTCCCCCAGCAGCGCCGCACTGACGATGATGGCCACCGCTTCGGAGTCGTTGGCGACGTGCGCGATCTCGGCACGCGAGAACAGCGGCGAGGTCGGAGTGCAAACCGCTCCCAGCTTAAGGATGGCGAAGTTGGCGACCAGGGCGGGAGGTATGTTCGGCGTGCGTAGAATGACGCGGTCGCCAGCGCCCACTCCCAAGTCCCGCAGTGCGCTCGCCAGCTTGTTGGCTTGAGTGAGGAGCTGATTGTAGGTCAGCCGCTGGTCTTCGAAGAGCACTGCCGTGCGGTCGCCCCGTCCAGCGGCGACGGCCTTACCCAGCAGCTCTTCCGTGGGGTTGAATTTTTCCGCATAGGCCGCGAATTCCGGCAGGGTATAAACACGTTTCGGCCACAACTCGCGTGGGGGTAGATATTCGGCCATCTTTGGATACTCCTTATCCCACCGTCGCGGTGACTTTGGGGTTGGGCTTCGCCTCGCCGATCAGATCCTCCAGAGCCTGCTCCACGCGGATCGTACCGCGCTTGGCATCGGTCCGGGGGAATGCCATGACGGGATAGCGGTCGCCTTCGAAGATAAGCAGCGCGGGGACGGTGGTTCCGAAGTCCTCGACCAGCGCTCCTTTAAAGCCGAAGACCGGGCGTACGCTCGCATCCGGGCCGGTGACCGACTTGTGATAGGTGGGAAAGCGGTCCTTGATCCCGTCGACGTCAGTCGCCTTGCAAGTCACACCTTTAGCTTGTAGCTGCTTTACCAATTCGAGGGCACGCTTGATGTCGCAGGGAAACGTCTGGCCCGGCTTCTGGGTGGAGCTGTAGTAGAACTCCACCTGCTTGGCAGCAGTCGACTTCGCGGCCGCAACCGCGGCCTTGGCGACGACCGGTTCGGGTGGGGCATACGTGCTGCCGCTGGCCTCGAAGACCTCGCACTCGGTCCAGCCTTGCAACGTAATGGACAGGGTGAACGGCCATTCGCGTTTCACGCACTTGCCGAGATAGGCCTTCTGAATATTGGCATCAAGCGCCGGCTTCAGATGCTTGCAGCGGACGCATAGACATTCAGTGTTGTAATGGGCCATAGTTGCCTCCAGTTTCTTTAGCTGGCTCCCGCCACCATGAATTTGGCTTTGCTGCCTACAAGATCTTCCTTCTTCAGGGGATATCCAGCGATGATCTTGCCTCGCACATTACGTTTGATTGGGATGGGCTTACAAACAGCGTCCTTGCGAGCGCGCGGCGCTGGACGGGTCAGCCCCGGACCAGAGATGGCGGAATAATCCTGCCTCTCCGCGAAGCCGGGCAACAGGTCGGCGGTACCGCTGGCCTCCTCAGGCTTGGCCAGGCTAACTCCACTCGAAGTCTGGATGCGCCAGATCGCATTGCAGCCGGCGCACTTGGTCGTCCCCTTGAAGTTCCAGAACGGATAGGGATCGAGGAAATTCTTGGTCTCACACTTGGGGCATATGAGCAACATAGTTTTTCTCCCTCAGATGCACTCTTGGTCTTCCAGCCGTTTAATATCATCAGGCGTCAGTCCGGCGAGATTGCCGAAGATGTGTTCGTTATCGGCGCCCACCGGTTTGAGGGCCCATTTGAGCCGGGGCGGAGTAGCCGACATTTTGTACGCCGGCCCCTGGTGCAACAGTTCACCGTAGGTCGGGTCATCCAGCCAGCGGACCGCTCCCCGCTCATTCCAATGCGGATGTTCGGCAACTTCTTTCGCGTTCCACACCGGCTGGCTAATGATGTTGTTCGTATCCATGATGGCGGCCACCTGTTCCTTGGTCTTGTCGGCCGCCCACTTCTCCAAGGCTGGATAAATCTCCATCTGGCTCTCGGCCTTAACGCGAATATCGGCCTTGGCGTACTTGCCAGCCAACGTGGTGTCGCCAATCGCCTTGCATAGGCGGGCAAAGTCCTTGTCCGCATACGCGCTGATCAGGATATAACCTTCTTCCATCTCTTGCGGATTCTCGGAGCCGGGATAGGAGGACTTGCCGCACTTGATGATGCCGTGCACGCAGAGCTGCGTATCCCAGTTGCCCCAGCGTTCACGAGTGATACCGTGCTTGCCGTACAGCGGCAAGGCATACTCCAGTTGGCGCGTGACACCGTGCACCTGCGAATACTCGGTAAAGGTGCCTTCGCCGGAGACGTGATCACGCCAGTAGAGCGCCGCTAACACTTGGGTGGCCCCCATCATTCCGCCCCAGTAATCGGCCAGCCAGATGGTGTGCTTCGCGGGAGCGCCGCCGAGGTACTCCTGCTTGCCGGTCATGCCAAAGTTGCCACCCTGTGATTGGCCGAGGATGTCGTAGGAGGCGCGGACGCGCCCCGGACCCCAGCCGCCGAAACCACCCAGCCAGCAGTAGATGAGCCGGGGATTGATCTCCTTCAACTGGCGGTATCCGATCCCCCAGCGGTCGAAGGTGCCGGGGCGGTAGTTCTCCACAAAGACATCTGATTTCGCAGCCAGGTTCTTAACGAGGTCCTGGCCTTCTTTCTTGTGGAAGTCAATCGAGACGAAGTACTCGTTCGGGTTGGCGCCCAGGAAGCCTAAGCCGGTGCCGCGCTCCGGTACCCACTTGGAAAGCGGATACAGGAACGGCTCATTAAATGGCGTGGTATGGCGCATGGCCTCGCCCCGCCGCGGCGCTTCGATCTTGATGACTTCGGCGCCGAGTTCGGCCAAATAGGATGCGCAGGAGGGGCCCAAAATATACTGCGTACAGGACAACACCCGGTAGCCCTTCAGCACTTCCGGTTTCGCAAATTCTTTCTTGGGATTGAAGGTCTCCCGGCAAAACGCCTCAAAGTCTTGGGGCTTGGTAGTGGGTTGCGTTGCCATCACATTCCTCCTGCGTCAAATGACGTTCGCCTTCTGCAGCCGCTCGAAATCGTCACGCGTGAAGCCGAGCAGACTGCGATATGTTTCCTGGTTGTCGTAGCCGGTGGGACGGCCCATCCACTTCAGCCGCCCAGGAGTCTTATGTTGCAGGTAGGGAGTGGTGCCGTAGAGGATCTTCCCATAGTGCGGCGAGTCGTACTCGGCCACGTGCCCGCGATACTTGAAGTGCGGGTATTCGGCCACCTCGTTGACATAGAGTACGCCACCGGACGCCACTTGCTGTTTGCCAAGCTTGGCTTCGGCTTCACTGCGAGAGTTGTCTTTCAGCCACTCGCCCAGCATGGTGTAAGTCTTGACCTGCATATCGTGACCCAGCCGGTCGGCCACCTCGCGCAGGTGAGGATCGCCGAGGATGTCCTCTTCGACCTTGGGCTGCTCGTCCCCCACGGTACGCCAGATGCGGTACCACAAGCGGTCGTGGCCGCCTCCCACCATCATGTAGCCGTCTTTGCACGGGTTCACAGCGTAAATGTTGATGGCCAGGTCCCAGTTGCCGTAGCGCGGACGGATGCTGCCGTCCATCGAGTACCACGCCCAACTGTAATCGAGGATGCGGATGATGGCTTCGGCGGACGTAGCTTCGATAAACTGGCCCTCGCCAGAAATGTTTTCCCGATAGATGAGGGCCGCCAGGATGCCCATGGCCGCTGAACTTCCACCCACGTGGTCGGCCATCCACAGGGCAGAGCGCGTGGGTTGCCCTCCGAACTCTTTGGGATCACCGGTACCGTGGACAAACCCGCAGGCTGCCTGGGCCACCGGATCCAGCATTCCCGGTTGGTCCTTGAGGGGGCCCCACTGTCCCCGCTGGCCGACCCAGCAGTAGATCAGCCGGGGATTAATCTCGCGCAACTGGCGATAACCGATGCCCCACTCGTCCCACTGTCCCGGCGGTGCATTCTCGATGATGACGTCGGCATGGACAGCCAGATCCTTAAGAATCTGCCGGCCTTCTTCGGTTTCCACGTTCAGGGTGATGGAGGATTTATTGCGCATCTCGTGGAGAAATTGTCCGCCGACTTTCTCCCCGGTTTCCTTGTCCTCGAACATGTACTCTTGCCGGCCGAACGGCGTGAGTTGGCGTAACGGGTCGCCGCCCGGAGGTTCGACTTGGATGACCTCGGCGCCCAGCTCGGACAGTTGCGAGGAGCACCAATGACCAATCATCATTCGGGTGGTGCAGTCCAACACACGAAGACGGGAAAGCGCTTCCGGTTTTTCGAAATTATGTTCCTGGCGCGTAATCGACTCCAGGAAAAGCGGGTACTCCTTGGCTTGGTCACTCAACCCGGCGTACACCTCTTCGGGTTTGAGTTTGGGAATCGCCGGCCAAGCTGCGACCTTGTCTTGAGATGATGCCATGTGTGTGGCCTCCTAATACGGTGGTAGGTGAGTTGCCACCAAAACGCGTGCTGTCCACTATATCTCGTATATCTCGGGCGAAGGGCCGTTGGAAGCTAATAAAACGCTTGCAGTTTCAAACGGGGCCTGACACTTCCATTCGAAAAAGTATTCACGTCGGCTTCGAGTTGTGCATTTGCCGCCGGACTCTATCCGTTGAAAATCAAACTCTTTGCCAATTGGGGGCAGATTATCTTATGCGGCTGAACGCCCAGTCTGTGATTTCGGTCACATTCGTCGGTGAGTTGCGACCAACTGGCGAAAAGCCGGTTTGCCCTCAATCTGGCCAGATGGTAAGCGCCACTTGGCCGAGAATAAGCCGCTTGCTTTCCGCCGACAAAGGCAGCGCCCGGAAGGAGTCGAGGGCTTCCTTGATGTCGTGCACGCCTGGCCCTGGCCAGTCGCTACCGAAGAGCGTTTTGTGGGCGATCTCTTCCAGGCGGGGAAAGTACTGCAGCAGGTGAACCGGCGGAATGCTGCTGATGTCCAAATAAACATTGGCATGGCGGCGTACCAGGAAAAAGGCGGTGCTCATCCAGAGAGGCCGGCCTCCATGGGCAAGCACAATCTTCAAGTGTGGGAAATCGACGGCTACATCGTCGACGTGGATCGGGTCCCCGTATTTGTTGCGCGCGCCAGGAAAGATTGAGGTGCCGGTGTGAAACATAATGGGGATGCCGTGGCTCTGCGCTGCGCGATACAACAGCTCCAGTTCCTTCAAACCCTTGAGGTAGTCGTTGGGGTAGAAGAGTTGATGCGGGGGATGGATCTTGATCAGCCGCAAACCCAGCCGGACTATCTCATCGATGTCCGCCATGGCGTTGGTCGAGTACCGCGGATGGAAGCTGCCACAGGAGAGGAGCCGCCGAGGGTCCGCCTTGGCATAGTCTGCTGCCATGGCGTTAAGTCCAGCGGGAAAGCCGGTGACATCGGGCGCAGTCGCGTTGATCAGCACTGCGCGGTCCAGCCCGGCCTCGTCCATGTATTTCAGAAAGGCTTTGGGCGAGCGGGTGAACTCCAACACCCGATCGAAATCGGGCTGATGCTTTTTCATGAGCTCCAGGGCCGGGGGGTTCAGCAGGAGTTCGAACGGCTGAATGTGGACGTGGCAGTCGGTGATCAAGGAACTTGCCCGGGTCTTGTCTGGTAACGTGAGCGGGTTACAGGATCCGGTCACCCGGATCCTGCCGCTTCGTGCATCGACGCGATTTGGTCATCCTTGAACCATCCACCAAGTCACTCAGGATGCCAACGGAATTATCTACTCAAGCCGCGTTGCCGCTTACGATCTTGTGGCAGGTCGAGGTCTGCACGTCGAAGGCATGCACCTTGGGCTTGCTGTGCACCAAGTGCTGAATCAATTCGTTGACCTTGGCGTAATCTTCATGGCTGTAACGTTCAGCATCCTCCTTCGTCTTCCAGAAGCTTTGTGCCAGGATGCCTTCCGCATCCGACACCAGTACGATTTCATCTACAAAACCCGTCTGCGCTTTCAACGTTGACAGCACCTTCTCATGCAGCATGCTGCAAACCTCTCTGGCTTTTCCAGGCTTGGTCTTGACTTCCACAACACGAACAAACATGGCAGGTCTCCTTTTGATTGAAGTATGAAGGCTAACAACCGTCCATGAATGACGACGGTTGGAAAACGGATACCGGCCTCGCGCTGCGCGCTTTCTTAGGCCGGTTGCGGCACCGGTTGGCGCGCCTCGTTCAGCAGCACCAGAGTCATATTGCCGCGCCGGCCGTCGCGCTCCGCCCGGATGGCTTCCAGCCGTAAGCGCCACGGGTCAAGATCGAAAGGCTGATCCGCGGGCTTCGCCAGGCACGCGTCAATCAGCTCGCGGTAGAAGCGCACAATGCTCGCCACTAGGGGCACAGGATACTCGCGCCCCTGGATCTTCAAGCAGTGGACGCCCAGATCAATGAGCGCCGGGATATCGTCCAGGTAAAAGAAGGCGTCATTCTTGAGCGCGATTTGCGGTTCCAGCAGCGCTTCGCCATCGAACAGATCCCACTGTTCCAGGCAGACGCGGTAATCCAGGCCGCCGCGGTTGGGGCTGCCGCGGAACAAGTCCTTGCCGAAGTTGTCGGTGGTCCGCTCCAAGCGGTGATAGGGTGACATCCAGCACTTGCCCAGGTAGGTGTAGCAGTTGTTGGCGTGGATGAGGACTTCGATGCCCGCATCCAGTTCCGCCTGGCGCGCCACCAGCTCGCGGAAGGTGAGCTTGGTGTCGGCCACCACTTGTGAGACCCCAATTGAGCGGTAGAACTTCACGTCCTGGTTGTTGACAATGTTGGCCCCAATGCTGGCGTGCAGCACAAGATGGGGAAACCGGCGGTGCACCTGCGCCATGGCGCCCACGTCGGTCATGATCGCTCCGTCCACGCCCCAGCCCACGAACTTGTCCATCTTCTGCAGCAACGAGGGGATTTCGCACGACTGCATGTTGGTATTGATAGCGACACGCAGCTTGGCCCCGCCGGCGTGGGCGATTGCGATGGCTTCATGCAATTGCTCATCGGCCAGCTCGTAGGCATCGCGCCGCCGGCTCCAGCCCCGTGCCCCGACATAGATCGCATTGGCGCCGTTTTCCACGGCGGCCTTCACCATCTCCAGGTTTCCTGCCGGTGCTAATAGCTCAACCATCACACACCTCGAAATACGCAAGAACTAACCGCAGGCCGCGATTGCTTCCACGCGTTTGCCGACATACTCGCTGCCGGTGCGGCCGAAATAAAAACCGTTGCACAAACCCACCGCCGTATGCTCGCGGATCGCCTGCCACGCTGACTCGTCCACCGTCCCATCACCGGCGACGGCGCTCTCCAGCGCGGCGCGATAGACCTGTCCTATCTGAAGACGGTACGCGGGTGTCTCGTAGGCCGCCTCGATCCGGAACACCCTATGGCCGGCGGCCACCAGGGCCGGTAGATGCTCGAGCATGCATAAATCCTTGCCGCTCAGCACCCCCTTGCCCACCGACCGCATGGCCCAGTCACCCTGTTTGAGGAACAACTGTTTTTGGCAGAGCACCGGGCATTTCTCCGGCCAGTGCTGCTCATATTCCAGCAAGAAGCAGTAATCGGAGACCCCCAGCGGCATCTTGCCATGGACCTGGATCTCTGCCGGCA
Organism: Acidobacteriaceae bacterium; assembly: GCA_003151335.1. Lineage (GTDB taxonomy): Bacteria > Acidobacteriota > Terriglobia > Terriglobales > Acidobacteriaceae > Bog-257. The sequence continues at coordinate 4,403 of PLXE01000080.1, read as the reverse complement.
TACCGGCGCCACGGGTAATGGATTCCACTTCGTCCAGGCTGATCTCGTAATTTGGCGTGAAGCGCACCGCGCCATACTCCTTCAGCACCTCGGCCCCGGCGTCGGTGTACACGTTGGCGAATCCGCCGACGTGTGCCGCCATCCCCGGAAACTGCTCGTGGACCATGCGCAGCACGCCGAGGTTATGCACCTCGACCGCGTCGGCGCCGGCCGCAGCCGCGGTCTCCAGCGCCATCTGCACTTTGGGCAGCGCGTCATTCCGCGGCGCAGCGTACGAGGTCACATAGGCCCGCAAGCCCTGGTCCTTTACCCGCGTGATGCCTTCCTTAAGGTCATCCATGCGCTCCAGAAAATTGTCCTCGAAGAGGCGGCAATAAATGTTGCCCAGGTACACCGCGTCATAAGCGCTCAGGTCCGATTCCAGCAAGCTGCGCAGGTTAGAGATTGTCGTATTTAGTTCGAAACTGCCCATTCAACGTCCTTGTACAGTCCACATTGCCGGCAGTGCAGGTGGGTCCCATTCGCCCTTTTGCCCGCACTTCCAAGCATCCGTAGCCGAACGGTATATCCCGATGATAACACTCGCCATCTCCGCCGAAAGGCTGCGCCCCTGGATTTTAATTACGTCCACTCCCGCATCGAGGAAGGCTGCCAGTTCGCCCACCCGGCTGATCTGGCGGCTGGGAAACAAGCGCTGGTCAGCCTCAACTCCATCGTTCACCAGCGTCCACGGCTGCTGGCAGATACGGAAGCAAGTGCCCACTCCGCCCCGTTTGACGCTGCCGCCCAGGCGTTGCGCAGGAAAGATCCGGTCGGCCGCGGCGAAGTGTACGTAACTTGGCATCCAGCACTTCCCCAGTTGAATGAACTCCTGCACCATGTGCAGCATGACCTCGACCTGGATCGAAGCCCTGGCCTTGATGGCCGCGATTTCCTCCGGTTCGAGATACCCTGGCAGCACAATCGCAGTTGCGCCCAGGTCCTGGTAAAAAAGGGCGTCGTCGGTATTCAGCGCACCGCAGCCAATGCTGGCCGTGATGGCCAATCCCGGCAGTTTCCGCCTGACCTCGCGCAGAAACCCGGCGTCGTTCAGGATCACTGCCTGCAGTCCCCAGTCCGCCAATTCGGACAGTTGCTGCAGCAGCCGTTGGCGCTCCGGCGGCTTGGGAATGATGTTTGCCGCAAGTTGCACCTTCTTGCCGAGCGCGTGAGCCAGTTCGATGCACTGCCGCAACTGCTCACGATCAAATTCGCCTCGCGCGCCGCCACGGCTCCAGCCCTTTAATCCCACATACACTGCGTCCGCGCCTGCCTGAAACGCCTGCTTAGCCGCCTCGAGAGTGCCGGCAGGAGCCAGCAGCATGGCACACCCCTTGGGCGCTTCAATGCCGCAGCCCTTCGCAGTGGAAAGTGGGCTGGCCTGCAAAGGTCCATAGCCCGGGATTGGTTCCATACCCAAGTTGGCCCCCAATTGCTCCCTGAGTCTGTGAGTAATGTCACGCCGAGGGGTGACGGCAAACATTGTCACCAGTTCTTGCAAGTGACTTTTTGCATTTTCAGGCCGGCCCGACATCCCGGCGGCCGCCTTCGTCTAGCTGACAGCGGAGACAATTCTCGGCTGAAGTTGCACCGGTCCGCGGCTCAAGAGCTTTGCGCCTGCTTGGCGCGCTGCTTCTCTTCGAACTTGCTTTTGCTGACGATGGCCCGCTTAATAGTGCCGTGCCCGATAACCTCGCGTCCGTCGTGCGCGCTGACCTTGAAGGTGTAAAAGCGGCCATCGAACGACTCCAGCACCGCTTCGGCCTTTACTACGGCGTCGATTCCGCTTGCCGCGCGATGAGTGACGTTGACCGCCGTGCCCACGCTGACCTCATCCCCTTCGCAAAACGGCAGCAGAGCGTTGAAGCCCGCTTCCTCCATCCACTTGATCATGTATGGAGTCGACAACACCGGAGGAAGCTCCTCTCGGAATGCCGTGAGGGTGTGCTGGAACTGGACCCGCTCTTCCACCTCTCCGCGCGCCCCGATAAGGACTGGTTTCGCCATCGTTTACAGTGTAGTACCCGTTTTGTGCGGTGTCACTCCGGTCCGACTGGAATGTTAGTCAGCGCATCATCATCGCAAGGCACAGGGACCTTCCGGCGGTATTGCTGCACTCAAATGCCAGATGCTCGCTAAGACACGCGATCGCCTTTTCGACGGTGAGACGCGCTGGACTTATCGCTTGGTATTCTCCCTTGAATGATCAATGCTTCCTCATGGATATGTTCAAAAAGGTCCCGCGCAAAGCTCTCCGATAGAAGGTTCTTAACGCTAGACCGGACCCTATCCTGGATTATGTGTTCCCATCTTTCCGGCTGAAACAACGATACATTGTGGGCCCGTTTCCACTTTCCTATGTGCCTGACACATTCCATTCGTTTGGCCAGAAGTGGATCATATCGTTGTCAATCGCATCGATTTGTTTTCGCAGAAGCTTTATCTCTTCCGGAAGGCGCGCTGGCCCATCGGAGGACACATAGCGCAGTTTGTTAATGAGTCTGCCATATTGGAGCGGAGTCAATTGTTGTCTGGCGTCGCTAAGAGAAGCCGGTGGCGCACAGTGGACCTCAATCATCAGACCGTCAAAAAGAAAGTCGATCGCCTGTTGCGCCAATGCCATGATGTAATTGCGCGTGCCGCAAATGTGGCTGGGGTCGCATATGAGCGGCAGGTCGGGCAGCCGTCTCCGCAGCTCGATGGGGATCCTCCAAATCGGCCGATTACGATACAGGTGTTCCCTATAAGTGGAAAAGCCCCGGTGTACCGCCATGATCTTTGAGATTCCGGCTTTGTTGATTCGTTCGATCGCTCCGATCCATAACTCGAGGTCCGGGTTCATAGGGTTCTTGATCATGACGGGAATATCCACGCCCCGCAGCGCATCGGCAATCTCTTGGACCGCGAAGGGATTGGTGGTGGTCCGAGCGCCAATCCAGAGAATATCGACCCCAGCTTTCAGACATTCCTCTACATGAGATGATTTCGCAGCTTCCGTAGCCACGGGCAACCCTACGGCATTCCCCGCCTGTTTTAACCACCTTAGCCCTCTGGCCCCAACGCCTTCGAACGAACCTGGACGCGTACGTGGCTTCCAGATCCCCCCTCGTATGGCTGTGACCTCGTAGGCTGAGAGCTGCACGGCCGTCTCCAGTATTTGCTCTTCCGATTCCACACTGCATGGACCGGCGATAAGGAACTTCTTCCTCACGGGCATGCCCCATTCAGAAAGCGGGTTGATACGCAGATTTGGCTCTGTTGACATGCTAAGTTCCCTCCTTCGCTCCTGTCCCAGAATTGCAAAGAGGGCTGCCGAGGTTTGCCTGAGAGGGCGCGGGGCGTCATCAATCATAAAGGATGCCGTGCGTGGGCCGCGACAGCTATTGGTCTTGACGGAGCCCAGCCTCTGTCGATTGCGTGCCTGGAGACGATACGGGAACTGTTGGATCAACCACCGCACTGCGGGTTGCTGTTCGCCGGCACCCACGAGCTAGAGGAAATCTTCACCCGCCAGGCCTTGGAACTAGAGCAATGGCGTTCTCGCTTCCATGCCGGCCAGGCCTTGCCCGGCATCTCCGAAGAGGAAGCAGTTGATATCGTGCACTCTGAGTTAGGGTTGGGACTGTCGCAGCGGAAAATCCACCAGCTAATCTCGAAATCCCGTATCCCTGACCTACGCAACGGTGGCCAGCACAGCTATGTATCGGCCCGGCGGCTGTTCTGGGTGATTCGCGAGTTGCAAGCCGTCGTCAACGGAGCATCAACCCACGCTCGTCATCAACAATCCACGCTCGTCATCAACAATAAAGACCGGCGAGACCTGGCGCAGCATCATCCGCAAACGCCTCCGCCGAACCCGTCGCAAGAACCCCGTTTTTAGCCAACGGCTCGCAGGGAACCGTAACGATCTGGGACAACTTACGGATTGCCGGCGACACGGCCAAAAACGCAATCCACGCTTCCTAGAAGCCGGTTTCTGGACTCGGCGGCTGGTCGTACACAACCGTGCACATTACTTCTGATTTGCCGACGACTCACCCGACCTCCCGTCTAATGGATCTGCTGTATCCTCAAGGGATGATCTTCGCGACGCTCAAGCGGTTAGCATTTTACATCTCCGCATCCTTCCTGTTTTGCGCCTTCGCCTTTGCGTCAGAACCGGGTACTTTTGACCGCACCTTGCCGGTGTCAGGGCCAGTGACTCTCGACGTAAGAAGCGATCCGGGCGGTGTTTACATCACTACAGGCTCTTCTCTGAATGTCGTTGTGCACGCCATCATCAAGCCGCTCTATGGCAGGTTGGATCTCGATATTGCCGAAGCGAACATTCGTGCTCTAGAGCAAAATCCCCCGATTGAGCAGGT
>PLXE01000107.1 GCA_003151335.1 Acidobacteriaceae bacterium | reverse complement strand
ACTATATTATGTGATTCTCAATAGGTTGATATAATTTGCCTCAAGTTTCGGTCGGTATTTCCCTCTGTTTCAGTCTCCATCCGCCGCGGTTCGTAAAAGCGATGCCGAAGGACTATCATCTCCGTTTTGGAGGTGATATGGCGACAAGCGACGAGTTTGCGCAGAAGATGGCACAGCGAATCAAAGACCAAGAGGCCAAGGCGAACCAAGACCATCAAATAGTGCTTCACAACGCCGGGGTGATAAGGTCGCAAGGGGTAAGCGCATGGAGAGCATTATCTTTCGATGCCAAGGAATACCTGCAAAAATTAGGCCCGTACACTTCCTACACGCAAGAGGGTGACAATGAATTTACGCTGGGGTACGGCCAGCGCCACATAGCGGTAAAATTTGATCCGGAAGGCGCACTCATTACATATATTGGCAATGCGGAAATCGGGCATGGTGGGTTTAGGCCAGAGGTTGACGGGGAAAGCCTGGTGTATTACGCGCAAACCGGATTAACGATTGATGGCCCCAGCCCAAAAGGAACCGGGGCGAGGGCGCTGACAGCGCAAGAGATGGCGGAAAAGCTAATCACCAAGTTAATCGGCTAACGATGAAAGGCGGGGCTATAGATAAATCGAAGTTCGACGCCGTGCTGCGGAAGCTGATTAACACGCCGCCCACGACATTCAAGGAAGTGGCGGCGAAGCCCAAGCCGCGCAAGGATGGCGGGGTCAAGCGGAGCGCAAGGAAGCACTAGAATGGCCGGGCACTGTCATCATCAAAAGCTCCTATTGCATCATCCTGGAATGAAACGGGGTGCCCTCCCGCGCATTTTACGCCCTCAAAATTTGCGCGGCTTAATCGTTCGAGTACGTCGTCGCGGCTCTCGTCTGCGTAACGTACTGTTCGGACTTCTAGGCGAGATTTGCAACCTTCCCCGACGCATGGCAGTTGAATGCAGAAGGGGTGCACAGGGGGAATATCTTGGCCCGTGGCTAGAGGAGTCACCCAGGACTGGGTTTCTGACCCCTTGTATAAGGACACAAGCCCGCATTGCGGACATGCAAAAATTGTTTCAAGCCTATCCCTTTCTAACTCCCATTGATCTGCCCGCAGTCCTAAGTGCCTGGGAGTCGGGATTTCGATGTGGTGTGCATCAATCGGAGACTCGGTGTTGTGGCACTGCATCTTCCAGCGCAGAACAAGTCGCGACACGTTAGGCTCCTAATTAAGAGGCTTGTAATTAGAAAATCTCCTGAGTCAGTTTCTTGAATGTGAGCGGCTTTCGCTCTGTCAGATTGTGTAGTGCCAGATCGAACAGTTGCGGTTGCATGTGGCGGCGATTGAAGCGCCAGCAGAACTCGCCTAGGTAGCTGTCCATGTGATCGCGGCTCATCTTATGGTAGGAGCCAACGATTGCGCGCTTGAATAGCGAGAAGGCGCTTTCGATGTGCCGAGTGCTTGTAATAAATCCATCGTCCCGCAGTTCTTGCTAGGGCTGGCCGAGCGTGGCGGGCGCATTCACCTGCAAACCATCGAGAACGCCAAAGCCATAACCATCCGCCCCGTACTAGAGGCCAAGCTACGGGCCGGAAGTAATTGAAAACAGGCGCAGACTGTGAACACGGCGGACACCCGACCCCCTGGTACGAGGTTAGGTTCTCTGGCGGCAGTAGCACCTGTGACCTATCGCGGTAACGCAAGATTGCTTGCGAATGGGCTGATTACGCCAATGATGGTTACTTCGGGTTGCCCGTCACTCGGGATGAACGATTAACGAATGCGTGGTTGAGCTGCCACCACCTTCCCGCATAGCTCAATTTGCTAAATGGCGATTTTTCATCAATCGAGATATGCGACGGCCACCTTCCGGTTTGCCGACAAACAGGGAGTTATCGCCTTGTGGCTCGAATCAAAATGCTGACTGTAGCTGCCTGACGTCGATCTGTCCCGTCGATCCATGTCGACCCGCCAACCAGAATAATTGCCGCCACACACCAGCAGATCGACCCAGACAAGATGGGCACTGAGACCAAAGGTGAATCGTGGATCGCGTAGCCCGTCGCGACTCGCGCTAGACCCGGTTCGATTGACTTTTGCTCAACACCCCACCTAACATGTCTCAGTGGCCACGCCGTCATTCAGAGACTGCTGTTGCGGATTCTGCTAAGGGAGAAGACCGGATTTTCACCACATCGGACTGAAGAAGACGAGAGTAGACTGCCTCTGAATAAGTCGGCAGGATGAGAGCTTGGACAATGATCTTCTTCCAGCGGCTGACACCGGTCCCGGATCGACGTAAACTTGAGGCATGGCGAAGTCAATGCATGTCGAATGTCCAGCTTGCGGGGCTAAAGTCGGAGAGCCGTGCAGGACCCTTACTGGCAAGGCAATGCCGGAGTCGCATTCTAAGAGAAAGCGCGCTGTCCTCTCGAATGAACATTCTCGTGAGGATTCCAGCCAAGCCTCGGGGCGGATCGTTACAGAGGCCACTGAGAAAAAATGAGGGCATCCGTTGCCGTTCATTAGATGGGTGCTGAAGCCACCAAATGACCCCCAGTAGTTACTGATACTCCAGCAGGATTTACGCACAATTCATGCTGCATTGACCTGACCGTCAACCCATTGCACCAAAATTGAGGCAGGGCAGCGATTAGCATGGACGTCACTCTGGCTCAGGTTGGTGGCGATGGCCACGATTCGCAGTAAGGTGTGGCTCGAATCGATCGGTCTGCAAGAGCCTACACACCTTTCCGTGGATGAACTTCCCTTTGCCGCAGGTGACGCGACCGCCGGCAGCGAGGATGAACTGCGGGCCGTAGTGGCGGGTGGTCCCGCCGACTGTGATCTTCCCCTAACTGTCCGCAAATCCCGCTTCTTTCAAAACCTTGCCCGCCGTCATGCCAGTGGCGAAGCGCCTCGCCAAACGCTGCTGGAGTTGCAGGCTTTCCTCAACGACAGCCGCGGAGTTTGGGAAAACAGTTGGATCCGCCTTCCCCAAGCGCGGCTCAGCGCGCACGCGCTTCAGGTTTTCCACAGCGATCTCACAACGCTGCGGAATGGCTCGATTCGTGAACGATCCGATGCGGGCCGGTTTCGCTTCACCCAGAATGGCGAGCCCTGGCTGCGCATTCCCCTTAGCTACGCGCTGAAGCTGGCGCTGGCCGATTTGGCCGGCACCCAGCCGCACATGCCCGAGCCCATGCGCGCCGAAGCCTCGCGGCTGATGCGGCACTTCCTGAGCGACAACACTTCGCCGGAGACCACCTCGTTCCACATTGTGACGCCGGACTCCAAGCATTCTCTGGGGGAACGAGCGGCGCGCGAAGCGGCGCGGCGGTTCCTGTTCACCTCGCTGCTAACTTCCTGGGCGAACCGCCGCTTCGGGCTGCTGGAGAGTGGACAGCGGGCCCTGGTCTATCACGCTCCAGTTCCATCGGTACATCAGGAAGAGCTGTCGTCGTGCATCTCGGATTCGTTCTACCGCGAGTTGTTCATGAGTCCATGCCTGTCGGGATGGAGCGACGGCGAAGCCAAGTATGAGTACATGCATCTGTGCCACCAGGTGCTGAGCCGCAGCCAGTTGAATGCGGTGGCCAAATTGCGCGAAGCCGGCATCATCGCCAACAAACTGATCGTGCTGCCGAGCTTATCCAACGTCAGCCTCGCCAACAACGGGATCCACGTCAGCATGGGCAGCCGCGCGCTGGACCGTCATCTGCGATGTAGCTCCGAGTTCCAGCCGCGGGACGAGAAGCGCCTGGGCGATCTCGCCATCAAGATCTACGAACATTTTCTGCCGCTGTTTGTCGGGACCTATAGCGCCGCGCCTTACCGCATCGGATTCACGCAATTTCATCCTGAGCGCCTGCTGTCTTTCTTGCCGCATGAACTCGATTTCACCCACCTACGCCTGCTGTGGCGCGAGTGGAAGGAAAAGGCTGACCTCAGCGCCTTCGGGCATCCGCTGACGCCGTACGGGCCGCGCTGGCTCGACCACATGATTGCCCGCCTGTTTCGCCTTCGCGGCGATTGCGTTCCCGATGCGCGGCTGCTGACCTATCCCGTGGCGTGGCTGACTACGGAGCACGCCTCGGCGCTGGATGGGACCCAAGGCAACATCCGGCGCTTGTCGTCGGAGCTGGACGAGCTCGGCATCGTCGATCAGCGCATGTCGTTTTACATGCCGCTGCGCTTGCGCGAGCATGGCCGCGATGGCTACTCCGGCTTTGAGGCGCGCTACTACAGCCTGTTTCCCAGTTACGACCGCGACATGGCGCCGGCCGTGAGCTTGCAGCAATTCCTGCTAGCCGTCGCTTACAAGCTGGCGCTGCAAGGCGAGTTGACCCACGAGCAGATCCCCGACGATCCCACCTCGGAGAGCGAGCGCCGCCAGCCCCTCTTCTTCTCCGCCGCCGGACTGCCAGCCTTCTACGTGCATAAGGATTCGCGCAATCAACTGCTGCGCACCATCCTGCTCAACTGCAAGAAGACACGGCCGAGCCGAAGACATCCGGGATATGTGCGCATTTCGATCCGCGACTATCGCCGAGCGGCGTTGGCCTTCCTGCAGCAGACCGGCGCCAAGCTGGCTGAGTCGATGAACATGCAGGCGACGCTCGCCGATCTCGCAGCGCGCTGCGACGACAAGCAGCAGGAGGCCAGTCATCGGCTGATCGATAGCGTGATGGGCGGTCCGGCTGAGCGCGCGATGAACGTCGAGGCCCGCGAGTTTAATCGCATGGCGGAAGATTTCTATCGCGATGGGCTGCGCCGTGAGCATCTGCGCGAGGCTTTCTCGCATTTGCGGCAAGACCTTGCGGCGCTGGAAAAAGCGCAAGGCGACGAGTTGCGGCACCGGATTCGCCATGGGGTGCGGGTGCAGGAGCCGGCGCGATTCCTGCAAGACGTCGAGCCACGCCTTCCGGCTGACGACCTCTCGCTGCTGGAACTTGCGGCGCTTCTGAATCTGCTCCTAGTGCTCACGGAGCAGGATGCTCGCCGCGCCGCGCAGGAGTTGGCATGAATCGCGTCGAGCACCGCTACATCGACCGCGCTACCGGAAACGTGGTGCGCGAGCATTTGCTGGCTGACGCGGTGATTGGCGCGCTGTATTCGCCGGCGCTGGAGAATGCGCCCTGGCTGACACGGCTGGCGTCCAGCCGCTATGTCTCCCGCGCGCTGGGGTATCTGAACTACGACAACCTTTTGTCGTCGCGCGCCACCGGGATGCTGCGCTTCCTGCGCCAGTCGGGAATCCAGATCTCCGAGTTCGTGGGCAACTTGTCGGAATATGACACGCCGCGCAAGATTTTCGAGCGCCAGATCCGTTACTGGAATTGCCGGCCTATGCCTGCGCATCCACGCGCCGTACTCTGCCCCGCCGATGCGCGGGCGTTGCTCGGCTCCATGAAAGAAAGCTCCGGGCTTTTTCTGAAGCAAAAGTTCTTCTCGTTTCCCGAGTTGCTGGGCGAGAGCTCTACCTGGCAGCGCGCATTCGCAGCCGGAGAGTATGCCGTCTTTCGCCTTACACCCGAGAAATATCACTACACCCACAGCCCGGTTTCGGGGTGCGTGCTCGACACCTATTCCGTTGCCGGCCGCTACTACTCGTGCAATCCCAATGCGGCCGTCCAGTTGCTTACGCCCTTTTCGAAGAACCGCCGGGTGGTGACCATCCTGGATACGGATTGTGCCGGCGGCACGGCAGTCGGGCGAGTCGCGATGATCGAGGTGGTCGCGCTCATGGTCGGCCAGATCGAGCAGCGCTACAGCGCCTACCGATATGAAAGTCCGCAGCCGCTCGAGAAGCGGATGTTCCTCGAGGCAGGCGCGCCCAAGGCGTTGTTCCGCCCGGGCAGCAGTACGGTCGTTTTGCTGTTTGAGCCCAATCGGGTTTACTTTGCTAAAGATTTGATCGACAACCAGCGTCGCGGTGACGTGCAGAGCCGTTTCGCGACGATGCTGGGCGGACCTCTGACTGAAACCGACGTGGCCGTGCGCTCGCTGCTGGCCACGCCAGCCGGGGAGGAACCATGATGAACTTCGCGTTTGTCGCTGCGCTCGCCATCGGCCTGTTTGCGCTTCTACGCTGGGGCGTGCGCACGCTTCCCGCCGAACGCTGGCAGATGCTGGCCGCCGTCCCGGTCGCCAAAGCCGCAGACGGATCGTGGCGCGGAGTGAACCTCACCTTCTACGGTTTCTTCAGCGCGACGGGAACGGCATTTGGTTTTGCTGTAATGCTGCTCTTGCTGGCCTCCCTCGGCATTCCGGCGGGCCTCGCCATCCTGCTTGCGCTATTGCTGCTGGCGGTTTGCGTCCCGGCATCGCGAGTAATCGCAGGCCTGGTAGAGCGTAAGCGCAATACTTTCACCGTGGCCGGCGCAGCCTTTGTCGCCAGCCTGGTCTTTCCCTGGCTGGTCCTGGCGCTGCAACCGCTTGCCGCCAGATTGCTGCACCGCGAGATCGCCGTTTTGCCCGTACTCGCCGCGGCTGCCATCTCCTACGCCGTGGGAGAATCCATCGGCAGGCTCGCCTGCCTGAGTTTTGGCTGCTGCTACGGCATGCCATTGCGTGACGCCAAGCCCGCCCTCGCCCGCCTCTTCCGCCGGCACAATCTCGTGATTCATGGTGCAACCAAGAAAGCGGCCTACGCTTCCGGGCTCGCCGACCAGCCCCTGATTCCGGTGCAAGCCATTACTTCCGTGGTGTTCGCCGCGGCGGGGTGGCGGGACTAGCGCTGTTTCTAATGGGGCACTTTCGCCTGGCGGCGCTGATTCCGGTGATCGCGACCTGGGGATGGCGCGCCTGCTCGGAGTCGCTGCGGGCCGATTATCGCGGGGGCTCTCGAATTTCCGTTTATCAGTGCATGGCGATCGTGTCGGTTTTGTATCTCAGTATTTTTCTCGTCTTGCTGCCGTCCTCGGCGATGACGCCTGACTTGTCAGCCGCCTTGGCGCAGTTCTCCTCCGCGGCCATCATCCTGCCGCTACAGGTCTTCTGGGTTGCACTGTTTCTTTACTATGGAAGAAGCCGTGTCACCGCCTCGACGCTCTCGTTCCATGTCATCGCGGAGCGCCTGTAAACGTGGACTTCGCGAACCGTCGATTGTCAAAAGTTCCATTTGAACGAGAACTGGAATACCCGTGGCCCGTACAGCGCGTTGATGATCTGCAACTGCCTGAAACCTGATTCAGGAACGAGATAGCAAGTCTGGTTCTGACTCTGAGCGTCGCCGCAGTTGTTGCCGACGGGTAGATATTGCACCGGATTCACACCGTTTCCATTCTGCACATAGTAGTTCGCATGATTCAGCAGATTGAAGGCCTGCACTTGCAGCGTGATGCTCTGGCGCTCGGTGAGCGGAATCTGTCGCGCGAGTCCCAGGTCGATCTGCTGCGTCCACGGTCCGTAAAACGAATTCAGCCCCACGGCCGGGCTGGGGCCGGCCCCGTTGATTCCCAAGGCCGAGTTGGACGTGCTTTGGTTGACCGCGCTGTCGTTCAGACTGCTGCCGGCTCCTACACAATTCAGTTGATCCAACGGAATAGTTCCCAAGGAAGAACTTCCGTTAGAGGCGGTGTATGTCGTGCATGCGTTATCGAGCAGAGCCGCATAGGGACGACCCGAGGAGAAAAGCATGACCGTGCTGATGGTCCAATTCGAGAGCAATCCATTCACAAAGGGTGATTCGAAGCGCTTGCCGACGAACGGCTGATAGATGCCCGAGATAACTAGGCGGTGCCGTTGATCGAGCAGGTAGGGAGCATGGGTGTTGCTGAAATCGAACTGGTTGCTGAAGTCGACGCCGTTCGACATCATGTTCTTGGCATACGTGTAGGCGGCTTGTAGCGCGAGGCCGTTGCTCATCCTTCTCTGCAATTGGATGAATAGTGAGTTGTAGTTGTTGATTCCCGGGCTGATCAGGGCATTGATCTGGCCGAGATTGGGATTGATACGCCCCTCCTGCAGCATGCCGCTGTCCAGATTGGGGAGCACCACTTGCGGGCCGTTACATGGCACCTGTGTCGCGCCCGGCGGACACGTGATATAGGTCGTGGTACCAGTTGGCGGCATCAGGTTCAGGTCATAAGCACTTGACGAGATCAGGTGGACCCCGTGGGTCCACATGGTGCCGACGCTGAGAGTCGTATCACGCAGGATCTCGCGCTCGATTTGCAGGCTCGATTGCAGCACGTAAGGAAAGCGGAAACTGGGATCGACAATCGAAATGTTTGGCGCGGTGAAAAGATTTTCACCGGAGATGCGATTAGGAAATATGGGGAGCTGCTGATTCGGAGGCAGATCCAGGTTGTAGTCGAGGGAGACAGAAGACTGCTGTGAGAGCAAGCCGTTCGCGATGACGGAATTGCGATAGTTCAACCCATTGAAGTTTTCGTAGAACATCCCGAAGCCGCCGCGCACTACGGTCTTGTCGAGCGGCTGCCACGCAAAGCCGAATCGCGGGGCCCAGCGCTGATACTGATTGGGAAACTGCCCGGTCAACGGGAACGCCGGATTCTGTTTGGGCTGGGGATAGATTTGGAAGTCTTCTCGTAACCCGAACTCCAGCGTCAATCGCGGGAGCACCTGAAAGGTGTCTTGCGCGTACAAGCCGACGTAGGGTACCCGGAACGAGAAGTTGGGATTGCCTGAGGCCTGCGAGAAGGAGTCGTAAATTCCCAGGGCGAAGTTTGGCAAAGTGGAGAATCCATAGGTGCCGGCGAGCGTGCCATTCTCTCGTTGGGCATCGGGATCGAAGCCGCCGCCAGCCGCGTCGGTGACTCGTGTCATATTTCCTTCCACGCCAAATTTGAGGTTATGCTTACCCCAAACATAGTCCACCTGGTCCGCCAGTTCCCACTGCCATTCCTTTGTCCGCCCCACGGCGAACCCCGCGTTCCCCAACTCGAAAAGAGAAGGCGCCGCGAGCAGTACGGAAGGCAGGGCGGGATCCACAAGACCAGTAGGGGTCGAGTACTGCTGATCCTGCGAGAAGCTGAGGCGGAAATTATTGAGCAGGTTGCTGCTGAAGGCGTGCGTCCAGCTTGCTGCCGCCTGGTAATCGCGAACGTAGCTGTTGGCCAACGTGCTAATTCCGAACAGCGGCGTGTTCGAGGAAGTGATCTCGCCGTGGGGTGAGTCGAAGCGGTTGAGGTTAAGGCTGAGATAGAGTTGGTCCGATTCCCACAAAGAATAGTCGATCTTGGAAAACAGTGCGAGATCGTTGCGGTACCGCGACTGGGTCCCCAGGTTCGAATGGATCGCATGCAATGCATTGGAAACTTGCTGCAGATAAATAGGATTCGTCGGATCGGGTTCGCTCAGAGAACTGGGAACGGGCAACGGCCCATTCGGTGCCGGCAGGGCAACCCCGAGGGGTACACCGAAATCTGCTTGCGTCACGGACTGGTAATCAGAATTTATGACTGAGATTGGGTTGTTCTGGGCCTGCTGCTCGTAGTCGGTGAAGAACCAAAGTTTCTTGTGGACGATTGGGCCGCCGATGGAACCGCCAAACTGCTGGAGGACATCCAAAGGTTTCGCAACGCCGGCGGCCTTATCGATGGCATCGTTGGCTCCAGTGCCTGAGTTACGGTTGTAATAAAAAGCATTGCCGTGAAAACTATCGCTACCTGATTTGGTTACCGTGTTTACGAATCCGGTTGCCCCACCGCCGTACGCCGCCGAATAAGGGGAGACGGTAACTTGGAATTCTTGAATTGAGTTTTCGCCGAACACGTATGGCACTCGCTCGCCGCCGCGCGCATTCCCAAAATAGTTGCTGGTGGAGTTGGCGCCGTCTAAGGTAAACACGTTGGCCCCGTTGCCGTTGGCGTAGCCGGTATCTTCGCCACCTTGCTCACCTGCGAAGCTGACCAAGCCGCTTTGTCCATCCGGGCTGGCATTGGGAGTTAGCAGAGCGAAATCCGTGTAACGGCGTCCGTTCAGAGGCAGGCCATTCAGTAGCGACCGGCTAACAACTGCGCTCGAACTCGACTCAGCCGTCCGCAAAACCGGCACAGAGGCGGTTATTTCCATGGTTTGGCTGTAAGAGCCAGGCTGCAGCCGTACGTCAACGGTGGTAGTTTGTCCCACGTGCACGGTAACGGAGTTGGCGGCGGCTGTGCGAAAGCCGGGAGCCGTGACTCTAACCCGATACTCGCCTACCTCGAGTGCCGGGAATACAAAAACCCCTTCGCGATTGCTGAGTTGGTTGGTGGTGATGCCGGTCGCCTGTTGTTGCACTTGGACGCTCGCACTGACGATTACTGCCCCGCTTTGGTCCGTAAGGACTCCACGAATGCTGCCCGTTGTGACGGCACTTTGGGCGTGGAGAGTCGAGAAACCCAGACCGCAGAGCAATAGAAGACTGCAGATGAATCGCGCGAACTGGCCCCGGAGACGTGCAATCACGGCAAAAATAGCGTGCGCTGACTGGATCTTACAAAAATACATAATTACCTGCCCACAAAAGAAAATTCATCCCAGTTACGCGCCAAGGAGTGGAGCGCGGGCTCAAGATAAGCTCTGCTCCGAACCGATTAAACGAAACTGTCCTCTCGCATTCGGATGCAGTTAAAACCGCCTCCACCCATCCTTCCGATGATGAGCGGAGGCAGCGTCCGTGAGTCTTAGTCGTCGTTGTCTTTCGGTTTAGGGGCGTTGACCAGCTTTAACGCTGCGTCGTAGAACTCCGCCTGCTGCTTCTTGTACTCCTTCGAATTCAGGCGGTGCTGCTTCGCCGCGGTTTCGTGAAGGTAGTCGGCTGCCATGGAGAGCCGGCCCAGGCCGCCCAGACGATGGCTGTCGCGATCGGGAGCGGAGGTATCCAGCTTGGACACCAGCGACCAGATCTTCTTGCCTTCCTCTGACGGCACATAGTCGACCTTCAGCTTGAAGTTCAGCTTGTCCGGGGTGATTAGGTTGTAGTGGGACTGGAAGAGGTCGCGGAAGTCCGTGGCCAGCAGATCGCCGAGGTTGTTTGGCGGCAGTCCCAGCAACAGTTCTTCCGTCTTGACGATCGAGGCGGTGACGTAGTGACGCGTGGAGTAATAGCCCGGTTTCGCGAATGGACTGATCACCACCAGCGGCGAACGGTGGGGATGGATGTGGTCCAGCGTGGATTGGCCGTCGTCGGGGGCCATGAAGATCGCCATCCCGGTATTGGACTGCGCATCGTAATACACCGGGCTTTGCATCAGGTGTTGGACGACCATGCCCACCGCAACATCACCGTCAGCTACCTCTTGAACGGCGGTCGCGGTGTATATGTTGTTGTTCGGACACTGCACGCTGCCGGTGTGTTCGTTCGGGATGTAGAGGTAGATGAACTGCGGCAGAGTGCCAGCCGCCACCATGCGATCGAAGTCGGCGATGAATTTCTGCGCCCGCCGCTGATCGGAAATGTTGAAATTGTATCCGGGATAGTTGTGATCGAGGTGTGGCTCACCATTGGGATTGTTCTCTCCCATGACGGCCAAGCCTGGCATGGTCATAAAGAAGGACTGGCCCAGCCCCTGTACCGGGCTGGTGACATCACCCAGGTTAACCAGCGGGTTGGAGATGTGGAAGTTGTCGGGGTTCAATTCCGGGGCCCCGCAGTTTCCACTCGAAGGATCATTCAACGTCGTGGGCCCGTTGGTCCCGGTGTCGGTTCCGTTAATGCGGGCCGCAAACACGCCATATTCTTTGAAGCTGACTCCGTTGCGCGCCGCATTATTGAAGATGTATCCGCTCTCCGGATAATCTTCCGGCTCAAAGTTCTTGTTCACCAGCAGCCCGCGACCCGTCTTCACCAGAAGTGTCTTCTCAGTGTAATCAGTGGCCGTTCCGGAAGCGGCGAACTGATGACCCGCATCGCTCTCCTCGGAATCGGAGTAGTAGTTCACTGCTGCCGCGAAGTTCTGCGCCAGCGCCTGGTAGTTGAGAGTAACGCCCGTGTACTGCCCGTTCCAGTAGGGAGAACCGTCAGCGTTGTTGTAGGTCAAGCTGGAGAACACTCCAAAATGCCCGCCGAGATTGCCAAGCTTGGAGTCGAAGGTTTTGTTCTCTTGCAGAATGAACACCACGTGTTTGATCTTGGTGGAAGGCGTGCCCCCAATCGGAACCACGGAGGTATCCGGAATGCCTGACATTACCGTGTAATTGTTATGAGCGACCGTGGTCACGTCCAGATGCAGAGTCGGCACGTCGATCTTCTGCAGCGAACCAAAGATGTAGTTGCTATCGGTGATCGGGGTAGAAATGACCCCGGTCGGCGGCGGCGTCCCCTGGCTCGGGTTGGTGTTCGGATTGATGTCCTCGCCGACTCCCTTTGCGTTCAGCACGTAAAGAGAATTTCCGTCCGCGCTCAGAACCAGTCCGGTGGGATACCAATCGGTCGGAATTCGCCCAATCAGCACCGGTTGAGCCGGGTTGTGGGTGTCGAGAACAGCGACGGAGTTGATGCCCGCCTCGGCCATGTACACCCTGGTGTTATCCGGCGAGACTGCCAGCGCATTGGGATACGTTCCGTGCGCGGCTTTGGTTGTTACAGAAGGTGCAGCAATTAGCGGTAGCTCCACATTGGCGATCTTGTTGCCCTGAAGGTCCATGACCGCGATCGTATCGCTGTTCGACTTGGTCACATAGAGCAGCTCTCGTCCTCCACCGCGGACGATGGCGGTGGCAGAAGGGTGGGTGTCGCCGATTACGTAAAGGTCATCCAGCGTATGCCCTTGGTACACGGACCCGAGGAGGCTCAACTGGGAGCCATCGCCTCCCGGGGCTGACAGAATGGAAACGGAAGAGGTCTTCGGGTTGTTGCCGCTCGTGCTGGTGACCGGAACGAAGTAACCATAGACCTCATTATTTGGGATTGGCGGCAGGGAGTTCAGCTTTCCATCTTGCCCGTAACCGGGGTTGTTAAATTTGTATTCCGTGACTCCCCAATTCGAAACTAAGACCTTGGTTCCGTCTTGGCTAACCGAAACCGCATAAGGGAAGTAGCCGACGGCTACGTGCTGCACCACCTGCCCAAGGGTTGTGTTGATAACGGCAACGCTATTGTCGCCATCGCAGGCTACGTACAGAAATCGTCCGTCCGGGCTCAGCGCGGTGCCCGCAGGAAAGGTAATTTGCGCTCCGGCCGTCCGATTGAAGCCCGAGGGCACGGGTGGCTTAAAGCCGTTCCCCTGAACGGTGTTGAAGTACGGATCAGGTGTGTAGTTGGAGACGTAGCCGCTGGTTGACGAGGTGATGGGTGCAATTACGATGTGGCCGTTCGCGCTCAGCGCCCCAGCCGTCGAAAGCGCAAATAGCTTGACATCGTTATCGCCGCCTCCGGAAACCCACACGGTGTAGGGGCCGGTACCCGTGGCCTGCATTCCGACAAAGAACTTTCCCACCTCGTTGATTTGCGACACAACATTCATGGAGGCGGTGTCGATGACGGTCAGGGTATAGCCACCCAGGTTGATTGGGCTCTGGAAGGACGTGTAGGTGTCCTCGCGCTCGTCGTCATTGCTGGTGATCAGGTACCTGCCATCCGGAGTCAGCACCGCGCCCAGCGGGTTCATGCCAATCTGGGCGACCACGCCAGCCGGTGTGACCTTCCTGCCATTTGGCAAAACTCCGGCGAAATAGCTGCCGAACTTATTGGGACCAGCGAACAGCTCGGCGCCGGCATAAGCTCCGGACTCCGAGGTGTTATAGACAGGGGCAACAAATGTTCCCCAAGTGTTCTTGAATTCCACCTGCTGCGACAGCATTGGCAGTGTTGCCGTCGCGATCAGAAAAGTTAAGCCCAGGAGATGTTTCCACGCATGCTTCAAAAACCGCGAATCCATTGCAATGCCTCCCGCCGACAAAGTTCGGCATATCAGCAAACAGGTTGACCTAACACGACCAGTGAACGATCGGGCAGAGCAGCCCGAGACTGTCGATGGTCGCACGTGAACGGGAACTTGGGCCAAACCGAGTGGTTGACGGATTACGGTCTGAGGACCTGTACGCAGAAAATGAGAGACTCGGTTTGGCCACTTAGATCGATGACACGCCAGCTAGATGGCGGGAAGATTAACGCGCGAAGAAAGTTCGATGAAAGCTGGCGGCGAACAACCGAACCGCCAGTCGTCAAGTTGTAATAAACGTGCAGCTTTCTTTCGATCCGGCGATCGGTTGCGATTGCGCAAAATCTCTTGATGCGGCTCGCCAACACTCTTGGTTCGCGCATTTTTAATCTCTTCGTTACCTGCGCTTAACCACAGAGTTCTATAAAGCACCTTGTCGCCAAGGCGACATTGTCTCCCCTTCCAGCACCACGAGATCCTCACTAACCAACCATGCTATTCAAAGGAGTACATGTATGCGCAAGTCGGCAGAGTCTCTTTCCGTCCATAGCAACGCGCTTTGGAAGTTGATGGTCGTGGCGCTCGGCACCGTTCTGATGTCTGGGACGCTGTTGGCGCAAAACCAAATTGCCACGGGGAAAAAGATCACACCTGCAGGCTTCAATGGAGAAATCGCCAGCCTGCCGATGAACATCATCTCGTCACCGAATGGAAAGTTCGCCATTACCAGCGATATGGGATTTCACCAGGAGCTCTCGTCGATTGACACAGGCACAGGTCAGACGATCGGCGAAGTTCAGTTTGAAAACACTTCGGACGCTCCGCACAACGGTCTGTACTATGGAGTGGCCTTCGCTCCGGGTAGCGGACCGGACTACACGTTGTACGCTGCCCAAGGCGAGAACCAGACCATAGCGGTATTAAGCCTCTCGTCTACCGGTAACCTCACCGTGGTGAGTTCGATTGCCACCAGGGCGGGCGATTTTCCTTCCGGACTTGCCACCGATGAAAATGGTTATCTTTACGTGGCCAACAACGACCCCGATACCTTCATCGTCCCGGGAAGCGTAGCCATCTACAGCCCGAACGGGAATGAGGTCGGACGGTACCGGTTCACCGCGAGTTACGGAGGAACTCCGAATTTCCCGCTCGCCATCGCAACTCTGCAAGACGGCAGCAAGACCTATGTCGCCAGCCAGCGCGACGGCGCGGTTTACGTCTTGAATACCGCCGACCCTACAAATCCAACGTTAGAGACGACCATCCCGACCGGCGCGCACCCGACGGGCCTACTATTTAACCAGGCACAGTCTCTGCTGTACGTGGCGAATGCGCACAGCGATTCCATATCAGTAGTTTCGACTAGCACGGACTCGGTACTGAGCACACTGCACTTCCAGTTCAGTACGCTGAATGGATTGTATGGCGCGACCCCCATTGCAGTTGGACTTTCTCCGGACCAGAACACTCTGTATGCTGCCATGGCAGACTTAAATGCTATCGCGGTCATTGGTGTGAACGGCAGCGGATTGACTCTGCGAGGATACATACCGGTCGGCTGGTATCCTACCGGTGTGGTCGTGAGCCCGGATGGGCAGCGGTTACTTGCGACCAATGCCAAGGGCGTGCAGACGCGCATCCCCTCGACCGGCTACGTTCAGTGGCAGTTTAATGACAACCCCTGGTACGACCTGAACACCATTATCGGCACAATCTCTCTGATTTCTGTGCCCAGCCAAAGCGAATTGGCCGCCTTTACCAACCAAGTGCTGCAAAACAATGGGATCGTTACCGCGAGCCTGGGAGTCGGACCGAATGATCACCGGCTGGATGGAATTGGTCTGAAGGCCGGCAAGATCACGCATGTGATCTACATCGTCAAGGAGAACCGCACCTACGATCAAGTGCTTGGCGATATACCGCAAGGTAACGGCGACCCGAGCCTGGTGCTGTTTGGCCAGAATGTTACGCCCAGCCTGCATGCCCTGGCGCAGCGGTTCGTGTTGCTGGATAATTTCTTCGACGCCGGAGAAGCCAGCGGCGACGGTTGGCCATGGAGCACGCAATCGATGGCCAATGAATATGTAATCAAGAACCTGCCGTACAATTACAGCGGGCGTGGCCGGAATTATGATTTCGAGGGCCAGGACAATGGCTACCCCGCAGGAGGTTTTCCTCCCAACGACCCGTACGGCCACCAGAACTCCCAACAATTCCCGAATGGCCTTCCGGCGATTCCGGATGTCGCCGAGGGCCCCGGCCACCACATCTGGGACGCGGTGCAGGCAGCCGGACTGTCTTATCGCAACTATGGGTTCTACTATACCTTCGGAGTGTCAGGTGTAATTCCTGACAACTATCCCGCCGCGGCAGGACTGCTGCCCGCTGGTCATGACCTGGGTGGCGTGAGCGACTTTGACTACCGCCGCTACGACAACCAGTTCCCCGACAGCGAAGGCCCTCCCGGCTATGGGTGCTTATACAACACCGCCGCCTATGGACACTACAACATGCCGAGCCGCTTCTCGGAGTGGAAGCGCGAATTCCAGCAGATGCTCACCCAAGACCCGAGCGGCAACTCAGTTCCTGCGTTCATGACCGTCCGCTTCAACCACGACCACACAGAAGGATATAGATCCGGAAACTTTACTCCACAAGCTGAGGTCTCCGACAACGATTACTCTGTGGGTCAATTGGTGGATACCATCAGCAAAAGCCCGGTCTGGCAGCATACGGCGATCTTCGTGATCGAGGACGATGCGCAAGATGGTCCCGACCACGTTGACGCCCATCGCTCGACTGCATACGTGATCAGCCCTTACATCAGGCAGGGTTATGTTGATCACACGTTCTACAACACTGACAGCATACTGAAGACGATTGAGTTGTTGCTCGGTGTAAAACCGCTTACTCAGTACGACGCCATCGCCACTCCGATCCTGGCGTTCGACTCGCAACCTTCCAACGGCGCAGCGTTTAACGCCATCAAGGCCTCGCAAGACGTAATGTGTCAAAAGGTGTCGCGATTGGTGCTGGCCAAGGGGAATCCCATGCGCAAGTGGGCGATCGAATCAGCCAAGATGAACTTCGACGTTCCGGACAGCGCACCATCCGCAAAGCTGAATGAGGTGCTTTGGAAGTCGGTCAAGGGACCGAACTCGAAGATGCCCAAGATACAACACGGGGTTATCACGGCCACGGACAAAGACTAAGCAGTCGGCGCAGTTAAACGACCTCACAGGCAACGATACTCGCTCCGAGGCAGACAAGCAGTAACATCGAATAGAGACGGGATCCGGCAGAGCTAGCCGGGTCCCCTTTCTGTTTGGCGCGATGAGTGGACTGGACCTCGAAAGTGACACGCTGTGCCTCGCCACAATCCAAAACGCACCAGCAGCAGTGCATACTCAAGAGTTCGCTGATATCAGGACCTAACTTTTCTGTGGCGTTGAATGGCCAGACGCGCGGGGCTCCTTCGTAACCGGCTGAATGAGCGGACACTTCTGTTGTGGGTCCAGACCAATGAAAGCTTGCGTACAGCCGATTCAAGCAGCCCGGTCATAGCGGTGATGCAACCCGCCCACGCGCCGCTGGCAAATCACTGTACCGTTTTCCAGCGAGCGTGCCCTGCCAGCCGGCG
>PLXE01000008.1 GCA_003151335.1 Acidobacteriaceae bacterium | reverse complement strand
GCCTTCTCATCCCATCTGTTATCGCCAGCTACGCCTCTGCGCGATAAGGGCGTGATTTCGATAGCAGGGCATTGGAAGGCATGAACCCCTCCGCAAAGTTGATTTTCTTGTGCGGCAAGATGGCGGCAGCAAGTCCACTCTCGCAAGAGATTTGGCCAAACGAGAAAACGCTATCCTCCTCGTGCAGGACGAGTTTCTGGATGCGCTGTTTCCTGGCGAGATCACTGATCTACCGGCAAGAACGCGCGGCAACGATGATCTTGTCGAAGCTGGACGGAACTTCAAGGTTCCGAGAGAGCGGCCGTCAGCCAGGCATTCGCCTCATCGATCGGGCACTGCGGCGGCGCCATGCGTGGAGCTGTCGGCGGGGGGTCTTTGCGCACGGTGGTTTCTTTCACCGTTCCACTCCCTGGTCGCACCAGTCGGATACGCCAGGTAACCTTTACGGCTCCGGTCCGGTCAAAGACGCTGGGACCCTGGTAGTACCCGACACTTTCGGTGAAAATGGTCACACAGACCACGGTCTCAATCTCACGGTGCTGCCCGATCGCCAGTTGCTGGTGAAGCGCTCTGTCGAACCTCCAATCGCCCTTGTCTTGGCTGCGCATAAGCTGCTTCAAGCCCGGCTCCCGGCTCAGGACAGCCACGTTGGGCTCTCCCGGGGCGAGCGGTTTTCCTCTTCCAGCCGGCCTCAGGCGGCCAGGCGACGACTCGCAAATTCCTCGCAAGAATGCCAGTTCAACCGGGTCGGGGAAGTAAACCGTCCCGGTCGAGACTACGGCCGGCCCGGCGGTATTCACTCCGATGGAGTGTAGCTCTATTGTATGTACATCCTTGCCCTCGGGCCAAATAGCATACCAGCCAGGCAGCACATCCTAAAACCGGAAGTGGCCGGAATCGTCCGTGCGGGTACGCGCCTCGACGCGATCCGAAGCTCTTAGTGTCAGCTCAGTCATGGTCAGCGGACGTTCCCAGGGCAAGGTCAGCGCTACTCCCTCAACTGCCGCTGTCTTCTGCTTCTTGCTGTGCGGCAGGTTGCTCAGGTCGAACGTCGCCTCGCCCAGGCGGAAGGTCTTCAGCTCGGGATTCCTGCGCGTTTCGAAATCGATACGCATCGACGAGCCAGACCATAGGAAATTGAATGAGCGATAGGTTTGCCCCTCCGAGTCCGTCACCGCAGAGTCGAGCACGGCGGGTTTCAAGTCCTTCAGGCTCTCCTTTATGCCGCCGCTGACTTCAATCGCGATCTCAACCAGCCCATTGCCCGGGCTGGGGTAGTTTTGCTTGCCGATCGAGATGCTAGACGGCCTCTTCAGAGAAACGACCCGGACTTCCCGCCCTGCCACCAGGGATGGCCCCTGCGCCATTGTTCCCTGGTTTACCGGGCCGGCGATCAGGGCGATGGCGAAGGCGATGATCGGTCCGATCCGGCGCAGCTTCCGATCCAGGAGTGTCCGCCGTGCTGCTGGAAGCAATTTCTCGGACATTGCTCCCTCCTTTGAAACATCTCCCGAAACCGCGCCCGGAGAGGGCAAGTCGAGCACGGTGACGAGAAAAACTAATTCTTCGCCTTGGGGCGCGACACCCTGCCCAGGTCAACCGATTTCCCGGCGGCCAGGTCGAACAAGACGAGAGAGTCATCGTGCCCCAGCAGGGTGACATCCGCCGACGTAAATTCGCCAGTAGGTTTGGCGGTCACGCCGACGCCATACCGTCCAGCCGGCGGCGCTTTGAACGCAAACCTACCTTCACTGTCGGTTTGCGCGATGGCGGCAGGCTTGTCGAGCAGTTGATCCAAGATGAAAGTGCCGTGACGCGGCAAATTGGCAATATCCTTACCCCGAAAGTCGAGCACCCGCACCGGGACGAGCAGGACGCGCGTGTTTGCTTCCGGCTGTTGCGACAGATTCATTAATACTCCCATAACCGAGGTTCCGGCCGACAAGGGAGAATGATTGTCTTGCCATAACGCATCCAGACTTGCACCGACGCTCGCGGCGCAGAAAGAAAGAAGAAACGCCAGGGCCAATAACTTGTTCACAGGGCCTCCTCCGAGCTGCTGCCGGTCCGAACCCATAGAATGGTGAACAATAGATACTGCGAGTTTTCGCATAGGAGTTCCTCCTTGTATTCAAAGTGTCAGCAGTGATGGAATCGCCGCTGAACTAAGATCCCAGGAGTTGCGCCTCTGCGGGTGGTGCATCTGAACTGCCGAGAGCTGGACTCCGGAGAGGCGACGACCGAAGCAACTAACAACGCAGAGTGCAGAGCAGTGCCGAGACTCTTGCTTCGGCGCATCGATTGGCATCGGTGTTCGTGGGCGCGTGCAGCGGCAAACAGGCATGGGGCAGCAGGGTTGAGGTATGAGTAAATCAACGCTTGCTGAGTCGTCCGGGCAGCCGCTTGCAACCACGATTGCGAACAGAGACATTCCTTCATACGGCTGAGTCTCTGACTCGTCGTAGGTGGTTTCCAGCACATCTTCTGCGGGAACAGCCAGACTAAGGCTCAAAACCAGAAGCACGAAAAGGATGAGAGCGGAGCGCGACTTTCTCATACGCTCACTGCACAAAGTCAGTGTAGTCCCGCTTGAAACACTGGATTCATGAAATATGGCAAAGTGCGATGGTGATTCCCGAATCGGAACGGAGGACGCCTCCGTCGTGGGGCCAGACGGGACGCTATTCGGATAGCTGGTGTGAAATCCCCATTACACAAGTGATCGCGCCTGAGGCCCCCGGCGGCACCCAATCCAGGATGCTGGCCTTTTTCAGTTTGCAACGGCCCAACATCATCCTTAGCAGCGGGTGTATGCTTCCCGCGCGGACAGCTTTTGTTATTCAACGGGAGATAGAGCAGGTATTGCCCGAAGTGCTTGGCGGAATACGAGGCAGGTTTTGCCGAGTGTGCTGATTGCCAAGTGGCCTTGGTCTCGGGACATGCACCGCAACCAACGAAAGAGCCCGAAGTCGAACTCGTTACCGTTCTGGAGGCCGGCGAACCCATCGCCCTGAGTCTGGCGAAAGCTTCGCTGGATGAGGCCGGTATCAAGTACATACTGACACCTGACGAAGCTCCTCCAAGTCCCTTCCGCCCGAAGTACTTCTGGGGTTTTCAGCCGAGCGTGGCAATCCCGTGTCGAATCGAGGTGGCGCCAGAGGACGAGAAAGAGGCCCGCGCGCTTCTAGAGCCTCTCCGAAACCCCGATCCCAACTTTAACGGGACATAGACCGCCCAAGGTTAACCCGATTGACGAATGCGGTCGTCAAGCCTCCCTGGACGGCCATGATGGCGGAATAGTATCTTTAAGCCATGCAATGAGAGCGCATTTATGCTTCATGCTCATTGTGCAGGACGTCAAGCTTGTTGAACGGAGATGCAGTGATGAAGAGCCGAATTCTTACCCTGGTTGTCCTCAGTTGTCTAGCTTGCGTTACAGCCGTTGCGCAGAAAACCAACATCGATTGGGACCGTCAAGCGAACTTTTCCCAATACCATACCTACGCATGGGAGAAGAGTCCTCACCCGGCGAACGGTCTGTGGGACCAGCGCATCATCGACGCCGTTGACAAGCAACTGCAGGCGAAGGGATTGCAAAAAGTCGATTCCAATTCCAATCCCGATGTTTGGGTGACGTACAGCAAGAGTATCAAGGACCAGAAGACGCTGGTGGGAACCGGATATGGCTACGGGCCGGGCTGGTATTGGGGCCCCTGGGGCGGCGGCGGCGGACCTGTCATGTACAACACTTGGGTGACCAAGGAGGCCACGCTGGTGATAGAACTGGCGGATGCGAAGAACAAGCAAGTGCTCTGGCGCGGCGCCGCTACCGACACGGTCACGGACAATTCCAATAAAAATATAAACAACCTCGACAAAGCGGTCGCCAAGTTGTTCAAGGGATACCCGCCCAAAGGGAAATAGAATCGCGTGAGATGGAACCATGCGTCTAGGCGATTACGTTGACGATTACTGCTCGCGTTGTAAGCGCACCACCGACCACGCTGTAGGCCAAACTGGCTACCTGCGCCGAATGGCCCCATGGCCGGCGTGTGCCCTTCATGCTTTGCTGGCGCTTCTGCTGGCGCGTCCAGCACATGAGGGAGTTTTAGCGGCGAAGGCAGCTCGAGCAAATGAGCATTAGCCTCAGAACACAAACAAAGAGCATTGGCCGCCCCAAGATGACGGCAGGTGTGGAGACGTAGCGAATCCCCGCTAGTCTCTACACGGAAACTGTCCCCCTCAGCGCCTCCGATAGGTGTTGTGAAATCCCCATTACACTCACAATCCCAGGACCTTGCTGGTTGCTGGAGACTGGGCAGGAACTCGGGACGTAAAACCCTGCCAGGCATTTGTCCACTTTTTGTCCACCCCTGAAGCCAAATCAGCCCCATCTTGGCCGATTCAGCCCCAACGAGCACGAACTGGGAAAAAGCGTGAAGTGCTTTGCAGTGACGGATTTCTGCGGAAATGTTGGAGGCGCGGGTGGGAATCGAACCCACGCATAAAGGTTTTGCAGACCCTTTCTTATCAGAGCTAAGTCTTTCCATCTCAATGCTTGATCAAGGATTGGAGCTGTTTTGTCCGCTCTTTGTCCACCTCAGCAAAGATGAACAGACCAAGACCCGAGTGGACCAGTCTTTTAAGCCCCTATGGCGCCGGGAGTATGCCACGAGTCAGGGAATCCGAACTGCTGAAAATCGAGATGGTGGCTGGTTCACCTCCCGGAAAAGGTCGAAAAGGTCCGCGTAGGGGACCCAAACGTCAAAGAAGCCGAGCAAGAACTGCAACGGGCCCTGGGCGTCCGGGTGGCCATTACCGACCGCAATGGCAAAGGCAAGATCCTCATCGAGTACTCGTCCCTGGAGGATTTCGACCGCATTCTCGAGGTCATGAAGGCGAAATGACGGGATAGGCAGCCATCGATCGGGCCCCGTCCATGCTCCTCATGCTTGTTCTTCGGCAAATTCAAGTCCGTGGTGTGAGCGGAAGGAGGGTGACCGATAAGTTGTAGAGATCCTGTGAGCGCAATCACCGACAAAACGGGATTGGTCAGCGCACGCTAGAACCGAAGGGTTTACCCGGGGATACCGGGGGCGGTCTCGAGGAAAATTCCTTCGGAAACACCCCAATGCAAACTGCGCGCCGACCCCGCTTGTCATCTCTTGCGTGCAGCTTCGCACTGAAAGCGCTCTCGGCTGACGCGCTCAACAGGAAAGGGTGGCAGTGTGAGGAAATTTAGCGTATCGAAGATGGCCTGCGTCGTCTTTGTGTTTTGTGCCGCAATGACGATCGCCTCGCCTGGACAAACTTTAACCACGGCTTACAGCTTTTGCTCGCAACCGAACTGCGCTGACGGCGCTTTGCCTCACGCGGGGTTGGTGCAAGGCACCGACGGAAACCTGTACGGCACAACGTCCCAAGGCGCAGCGTTCGACGGTACGATCTTTAAGATCACTCCCCAAGGCGCACTCACCACACTGCACACGTTCGGTGGCGCCGACGGCGCGGACGCTTTGGCCGAGCTGCTGCAAGGCGACGATGGCAACCTCTACGGGACAACGTTCAATGGCGGAGCCAACGACGACCCTAGCTGCGTCTTTGGCGGCTTTGTCGGGTGCGGGACGGTTTTCAAAGTCACCCCGGAAGGCAGTTTGAACACGCTCTACAATTTTTGCTCGCAGCAGAACTGCTTCGACGGCGCCGAACCTCCCTCCGCATTAGTGCAAGGCACCGACGGGAACTTGTACGGGACGTCCGGCGGCCAAGCTGGCGGCACGTTCTTCAAAATCACGCCTGCGGGCACGCTGACCACGCTCTACTACTTTTGCTCTCAGCCGAACTGCGCTGACGGCGAGTACCCTCTGACCTTGGTGCAAAGCACCGACGGGAACTTCTACGGAACAACCTATGCAGGCGGAACCAGCAGCAACTGCTGTGGCACGGTCTTCAAAATCACCCCGCAGGGCACACTGACCACGCTGCACAGCTTCGACAACGCTGGTGGCTGCTATCCCGAGGCAGGGCTGGTGCAAGGCACCGACGGGAACTTCTACGGGACTACGAGCGGGGGTGGGCTTAGTGGCTACTGTGGCAGCCCGGTACCTGCCGGGGGCACGGTATTCAAGATCACTCCCGCGGGCATACTGACCACACTGTACAACTTTTGTTCCAGAACAAACTGCACCGACGGCGACCTCCCTTACGGCGCGTTGGTGCAGGCCACCGATGGCAACTTCTACGGGACAACAAACGGAGGCGGGAGCTATGGCAATTGTGGCGGTATCGCCTGTGGCACAGTCTTCGAAATCACCGCGGCGGGCACGCTGACCACGCTGTATAACTTTTGCTCTCAGCCGAATTGCGCTGACGGCATACTGCCTTACGGTAAGCTGATGCAAGCCGCCGACGGGAACTTCTACGGAACAACGTATGAAGGCGGGACGAACGGGGCGGGCACGGTCTTCCGTCTGATCCCACTAGGGAGCAGCACCACGGCGGTGACCAGTTC
>PLXE01000035.1:771-62715 GCA_003151335.1 Acidobacteriaceae bacterium | reverse complement strand
AGTTACATCAAGCTGCCGGAGTTGCCGAAGAGCACCGCGCAGACTCCGCGCCCCAGCGGGGAGTAAAAAACTGGCTAAGTCCGCACGACGGGGCGGTGGTAGGGTCGAGGACTGGCGCTGGGCTCCGTAGGTGCGGCCTATCCGTTGACTCCCCGTTTCCTCTGGGAGTGCCTCACTAGCCGAACCGTAAGCAGTTTCCAGTCCCCGCCGCATCGCACGTAGCGTGCGGGTTTCCCGCACTACGCGCTCCTGCATACTTCGCATCAGATCCGGCTGCGGTACAATCCCGAAGCCGGTTTCGGGCCGCGACATGAAGCGCTGGATCGCCCGAGGATTACTTTCGCGTTGCCGACAAGCCGGAAGTTGCCGACCATCCACAGGCTCAACCCGGCCCAAGGGTCTGATGGTGATACGGACAGTGCCGTTCAATGAGGGACATGAACGGCACCTTTCCTCAGCGACGGCGGGGTTTCGCATCCACCGTGGCTATTGCTTCTCGTCGATAAGTGTCGAGACTCTTCCTGTTTGTTTATTGTCGGAGACGGTGGTCATTTTCTTTCCATCGGGCGAAACTGTAATTTTTTGTGCACTGTAAATCTTGCCATCGCGGTTATAGGTCACTTCAATAGCGCGGTCCCCCAGCTTCTTCAGCGACACGGTTTCGTTCGCATAAATACCTTTCACCGGGTACTCTTTGCCATCGAACTTGGCTTCCCAGCTCTCGCCGGTCGGGGTGGACATGCTCAGCCCATCGCTTCCGCCTTTCCAGGTAGTAGTGAGCCCTGCGGCGTCTTCATTGACGTTCTGGATGCGCCAGGAACCGGAGATTGCACTCGAACCCGCAGGCCCCTTGGAAACTCGGGTCCACTTGCTTTCCGCCTTGAAGGGCTGGCTACCGTCAGCGGGATAGTTTGTGCTTGAAACGGTCAGCATCTTCCCATCGGTTGAGGCGGTCCTGGTCTGGTCGAATGTTGGCTTGCCGGCTTTCTTGCCGGTGGCGTGAATCGTGTTCGCGTCCACAACCTGCACCGCGATCGTGTCGTACGGCTGGCCAGTGACAGGTTGGTCCTGACCGTCCGCCTTCACGTTGATTTTTGGGGCGCAACTTTCGCAGTCGTACATCCCATTATTGACCGAAAATACGTAGGGCTTTTGCGACAGCTTGGACTCCGCCATGTTGGTCTTCCAAGTACCGTCAAATGGGCTTTGGGCAAACAACATTACAGGCAGAACCCACATAACAACGCATAGCAACTTCTTCATGCTGATCTCCTGATCCACTAATTTTTGTCTGATTTCCCAACGACCCATACTATACACTCCGCGAGGAGTCGAGCTAGGTGGGTACTCTATGGATATACCGCTCTTTGTGCTGCTACACCCTTTTGGAATTCCTCGTGGATCACGGGCAACCATGAAGTTATGGCTAGGATGGACTGGCGACTTCCGGCGACGCGGGCCAGAAGTCCGCTTCGAGGAGATGATGCGTAAGGGTGTTAGCAAGAGGCGTACGACCCGACTTTATCTCTCCGAAGCCGGTTTCTGGACCGCGGGTTGGTTTTCAAACAGACTAACCACCGACTGCCGTCGCGTCGGCTCGAAGTTCCCCTGCATTCGATCAACGCCAACCGAGATGCAGTCGACGAGCGAAAACTTGAGTGTTTTGCGAGCACGGGAGTGTATACGCAGGTTTGGGCGAAAGACCGACTCAGCATTCCACAAAGTGTTCGTAGTTACTCCCGTTAGCTGAAGTGGAATCGCCCTCTCGGTCGGGGACAAGGACCGTCAACGATTACTGCGCGTTGTGAGACCTTCGGTTCGCGGCTGAAATTGAATCGAAGTGCAACGAACGGACACTGCCTAGCTCAGGAAACTGTCAGCTAAATGGTCAGCTAAACCCGCCAGGCATAGCGGTTTTGATGCCTTCTGGCGGCTGTAAGCCCCTTTAGAATCAACAGGCGGCATACGGGACGCCCGTCTGTTAACCGGAAGGTTGTGGATGCGACTTCTTGGTCTGGTGATGTCGGTGCCTCACTCGGTACGCCTACGCAGGTCCAATACAGGTCCAATAGCGCTGCCTTTCGCTTCCCTAGGGTGTTTTGCGGTGCCATCCGTGTTCCCCTAAGTCCTTGAAAATACCGTTCTCTGTGGGCTCATAACCCAAAGGTCGGTGGTTCAAATCCACCCCCCGCAACCAACTAAGTTATTGAATCGAAAAGCTCAGCACTCGCGGTGCTGGGCTATTTTTTTGTTCACTGCGTGCAGTAGCGTGCAGAATTTTCCCAAGCTCCTCTGCAATTCTGCGTTCGTCTGCCGTGACCGCGTGCGTGTAGCCCATCGTGGTTTGCGCGTCAGCATGACCAAGCCGATTCTGCCGGACCGCCATGGGTGCACCGATTTGATCCAACAGTGTTGCGTTGCCGTGCCGGAAAGCATGGAAGCCACACTGCGGGATACCCAGCTTCCTCAGCAACGGATGAAACTTCCGCTTGCGGACCAAGCTGTGATCCCAGGGCGTACCATTCTTGGTCGCAAACACCAAGCCCAGGGTGTTCGGTCGCCAAGTCAGCAGATATGCCCTGATGTGCTCCACCAATTCAGTAGAGATCGGGAAACGGCGATTGCCCTTCTTCGATTTTACCGTCTGAATCTGGCCCCGCCACACGCTCTGCCGAACGTAAATGACAGCGTTTTCCAAATCCAGGTCGGCAACCCGAAGGGCGCAAATCTCGCCGCCTCGAATGCCGGTCTCGGCCAGGATGGAGTAGAACGTCTTATGCGGTTCGTTGGCGGAATCAACAATGCGCTTGATTTCCTCCAGCGAAAACGCAAACGTCTGCACCAGCCCCCGCTTGGGTAGGACTAGCCCGTCAAAAGGATCGTGGGCCACGTAACCCCACGCCCGGGCGCTAGTCCACGTCATGCGAAGTGTCGCCACCAGATTGCGGACGGTTTTTGCATTGCACTTGCAGTTGGAAACGAATGCCTGCAAGCGCTGGCCGTCCAAATCCTTCAGCGCCACACTGCCCAATTGCGGCAGCAACCACTTACGCAATTGACTCCGGGTAGAGCTTTGCGTACTGCGTTTGTGTTGGGAAAGCACCGTCGCGTCCCACTGATTTGCAAACTCCGCAAATCTGGCTGTGGGCCGTGCCCGGTACGTCGGACTGTTGATGGTTGAGAGACGGGCTTCCAGAGCACGCAAAGCGAGCTTACGTGTGGGATAATCCTGGATCGTCCCCAGAACCTCCCATTTATAAAGCCGACGAATTGTTGCGTCAGGCTGAATCACGTCCTCGCGCCACCTGCCGACCCAGAGCCCATTCTTGGGAAGGCCGCTCTTGGGAAGCAGACTCCCCTTCTGGTAGCGTCTTCGGGCCATTGATACCTCTTTCGGCCCGTTGACCCATTGCCCTTGGCTCGGGAGTGTAGCAGCAACCGTCATTCAGCCCAACTTTCGCTCCTGGTTCAAGGCTATCGGGGAATGACAATGTGGAGTCTCTTCAGTCGGCGGATTCTTCACTGAAGAGGAAGTCGGCAGATGACCTAGAACTCCAACATCTCTAATGCTTCTGCATTTCGCGGATGAGCGCATCGAGTACTGTCGGGCGCGGCAGAGCGTGCCGATGTACTTCCCTTATCCTCGTGTTGCAGGGGCAACATCCGCGACAACCCGCATATTTATTGGCCGTTCCTCCCTTTCGCTGGGCGCAACAAACGTGGACCTGCTGCGCCAGCAACATCACTGAATCGCCTAAACGCTGGTAATTGCACCTTTCTTCGTGGGCGCAGGCGGAGGTAAGTAACGCGCCCAGGCATCCTCAAAATACGTCCGCCGATATCCCTTGAAAATTCCGTCATCGAAGCGCAGGTCCCGGGGTCGAATCTCGAATGGCTTCAGCATGCGTGCGAGCGCAGTTTGGGTCAGCGACAATTCCTTCCAGGGGGACTCCTCGTTGGAGGCGAGATACTTCACCAAGGCCACGCTTTTCACGCGCTTGGCATCGTGCTGTTCGAAGCAGGACCGAATGTCGGCCAGCAATCGCACAGCCTGAGGATCTTCGCGGGTCACGTCCGACGTCAGCAGCGTGACCAAAGCCTGCCTGGCTCGCTCAGGCCACTCCCCACCAGCGCGGTCAGCTATCGCAATTAGGGGTTCACACACGTCCTGCTGACGGTCATTAAGTTCGTCCGGCATGTCCGGTTCGGCCTCGGCCAGTTTCGCAACATTTCGCTTGGACCATTTCGCGGCCCTTGCGTGCAATGCCTCGGCCTCGGGGCGCACCTTTCGCTTGCGGAACTTCTCGCACTCTTCGCCCGGCAGTTTGCGTTTCAGCCGCATCGGTATCGAGCGATCCTCGACAGTGTCGGGGAGCTTCCCGATTCCGGCGATTGCTTTCGGACCGAAGGTCGAGAAATCCTTCGGTGCCCAGTCGCCACCCCCACGCACACACATCGAGTAGGTCCCGCCTCGTTCGTACCCGCTGTTAAGAATTCCGCGCAATGCTTGGCTGTAGTCGGAGTTCCCGTGAAATGCGGCATCGGACTCGTCCAGCAAAAGTGTTGGGTGACTTTGGTCCGTCTTGCGAACCAGCACCGCCGCTGTAACGCGGCCCGTCAACCATGGGTTGGCCGCCAGCAGCGACAAAAGCTCCAACAGCGTGGTTTTGCCGCAGCGCAGCAAGGCCGAGCTGATGTTGAGGTACGGGGTGAACATCGCTGCTGCGATGGCGTGTGTATGAACTACCCACAATGAGCACACCGTAGCCTGTTGGCGCGTCAAACTCATGAAGCGCAGGATGATTTCGGTCAGATCATTTAGGAGACGCTCTCCGTTCGAAGGTTGTTGTCGCATTTGGCTCCTTGGTGAGGCCGCGCCCAGGCTGCGCATATAACGCCGCCAGGAGCCCTTTGCCTCTGGGTTAACGTTGAGAGCCGTGGCGTTTCGCACGCACGTGGCCTTCAGTATTTGCGGTAGGCGATTCGCCACCGCTGTAGATTCACGTTAACCGGGAATGCCACTGCGGAAACTACTCAGTCCCGATCTTCGCTACTGATGTGCTTCACCAGATGAGCCGGCCTTGCATCTTCTTGATTTCGCTATTGACTGCAGAAGGCGCGGTAAAAGTGTTCGGGATGTCATACCCGTCTTCAAACTCTTTGGTTTGTTCTTGCGCCGAAAGCCGCACCAGGTCCTCATGCCAGATTCTGCGTCTCCAAAGAGGCGCGACTCGCCGATTCACTTCCCGTTGAAATTTGACCGCATCAAAGTCGCGGAAGAACATGAACCGATGGAAATCAACCAGCCGGAGCAGCAGGATTTGCTCGGGGGAGGTAATGCCTAGACGCTTGAGAGAACCGAGCCGGAGGACGACTCCCAAGCGCACAACTTCAGTGGTTTTCTGATAGATTCGGATTTGCCGCTCGGAATCTGGGCCACCTACATAGTTGGTGTGCCAGCCACGGGCGTCGGTCAGTTCTTTGCGTTTCTGAGCGATGGAAAAAATCTGTTTAGCGAGAGCCGCTTGTTGGTGTCGAAGGTCGAACGTAAGTTCGAGGCAGGTGACCCTTGCCGCCCGGACGTCGCCGGTAAGCTCTGTAACCACTAGTAAAATCTCAGCAGCAGTTAAGGGAGTGCACTCCGAGTGCATGGTCAACCTAGCGAGAGGCACATTTGGGAAGGGACTGGCTTTGCCGTACCAGAGGTGGATGGGGTTCCCGCTCAACGAGGAGTGTCCCCAGGCATGCTGGGAGTAGCGCGATTTGGGGCCGAGGCAAGCTTTCCTGCCGGTGATTCTGAAGTAGGCTAGGTTCTTGGGCGAAACCCGTTTCTTAAGGCTGAGGTCTATCCGGTCGATGAAAGCACGGTTTCCAACTAGAGACTCAAATACTCCCTGCATGGCATCTCTCCTTCTTAGCTGTCTGTGGTGGTGGTAGTGGTAGTGGTAGTGTGTGTATGGTTATACCTGTCCATTAGAGAAGGATATTGCGTGGAGAAGTGTTTGGATCTCATCAGTGCCATTAATCGGAGCTGAGTATGCCTTTTGACCAAAGTTCCTTCCTTAAACGTTGGCGGGCTGCGATAAAAGAGGCCGGACAACGGAATATCCCGTCATTCCAGTGTTGGGAAGGGCCGAAGGCATACAAAGACTTGAAACGTGCAGGACTTCTTAACTTCGTTCAGTTTCAAGAAGACACTCAGGTTCTAAAGAAGGGTCGGGTTCAAGAGGAAGATCAGGATCAAGAGGAAGTCGTAGTTTTCAGGGGCGAGCAGGATTGGCGAAGCAAGCAGATCTTTCGGGACTTTGAGGCGGCAGTTGCCGTATATGAGGCTGACGTTCACGAACTGTCAAACTTGAATCGGCAAGAGCCGGTAATCGGCAATTTCGCCAACGTAGCCAAAGCCCTGACCCCTCTTACGAGCACTCAGTGTAGCCGCCGAATAAGGGACGCGGCGACAAAACTTCTTAAACTGCTAGAGGACGAGATGTCTCGGCGTGAACGAGCAAATCGCCAAAAACGCGATGAAGCCTTCTTCGCTGGGTTTCCTGGATTGTCAACTGCAATGAAGGAATACGTTACGGCACCACGTCGGGACTACGACCTCGACTCGCGCTTCCAACTAAAAATCGCGTTTCTGCTCAACTTCCGTCTCAGGGGTTTCAGGGATGGATCACGCGGCGTCTCCTTTCGCACAATCAGCCGACTGGTTGTGCTTTTTTATATTGCATCTAATCTCGCTACTTATGTCACTGACCCCATAGATAGCACCCGGCGGATCGAAACTGTGCTCACAAAAAAGATCAACAGGGCAGCAGAAATTGGATCAGCAGCAGTACAGCCGAAGAGGATTCGTGTTCAAACTGTGGATCAGAATCTCAGGCGAGTGAAGCTAGACAAGTGTGATGGTCCTCGGAACATTCCCGAGACAGACCGCTTCTGGCTGAGATGAACTTGGTCAATGTCGCCGTTTGCAGCTCGAAGGCGCCGATTCGGCGCGTCCGGCGGCCGCGTAAAGCGCCCAGAAACCGCCCTACGTTGGCCCACGTTCGCCCGAAGGCGCGGAAACGTGGTTTACATCGACCACCGCGCATTTCTGCTCCATTCAGGCGCACTTTCAGTCGGTCTCCAAGGCTCCAGCACGAACGAACAAGACCCAGAACTAAGTGATGCAGAAGGTTAGCGCGATCCGAGGCTTTGGAATTGGGGAAACCCGAGACCCACGTGACCGCCATCACAGACAGCGATCTGCGAGCCGTCGATGCTCACCGGCAAGCCCGCAGTGGGCCGCCATCATGGGGGAAGGCAAAAGGGGGATGAAGGCATCCTGCCAAACTCTGACGGCCTTTGCGGGCCTTTGAACGGACAGCGCCCAAACCTGGTGGGTATTCCGGTGAAGGTGAACATCGATTCCGCTGTGAAGCCGAACGGCGTTCCGGAGCGGAGGTGAACAGCAGTCGGAGCGAAGCGACGCTGGCATGGTGATTGTGGAGTAAGTGTTCGGAATCGTCAAGCGAAATTGTCCGGAGCGAAGCGGAGGCAGGTTCGGCGGGGATTGGGGGTGCAGGGGAAAGGGGCGGCCGCCCCTTTGCCCCTGCTTCCTCGCTGTAGAAGAAGGGATTCATAGCGGCTGCTCCCTAAGCTGTTTGGCCTTGAAGTGGGTGCCAACTTCCGAGAACCCCGTCTGGCCATCAACCCCGATCAGCGATGATCGGCGGTAGACGTTAATGCCGTCGGGGATCACGCAACTGATCCTCGACATCTCCAGCTACTTCGCGCCGTAGGCTGAAACTCGCCGTCCGGCCGGGCCACGCGCCGGCTGTCCGGATTCGTGAGACCGCCGCAGACCGACGTGGCATGAACAAAACCTATACCCTTGCCGGAGACGGGGAGCACTCGCACTTCACATGCGAGAAACGTTCGGAAGGAAGAAACGATGAGCAGCTGCGAACACTGGCCGGCTGTTCGGTGGTGTTCTCAGTTTGCGCGCGACCCGCAAGATTGGCTGGTCTCCTCGCCTCCATGTGATGGCCGTCACCGATGCGTGTGACAATGCAAGAAAGTCCTTGTTGTACATCATTTCCCGAGCATAAGCTCGCTCGATAAAACGCATCTTATAATTTCTTACCTTTATATCCGTTCTTCTGGTCCGACTGAACCAGTCCCGGTTCACAAAACAAGACGCACGTAATTTCTAAGATCCGATCTGACCTATGACAGATGCCATGCAGGCATCGTCGATTTCGGATTGTCTGAACCTCACCAGCGGCGAAGTCGAATCTGCGAACTCTCCCCGCCCGCAACCCCCCGCGCACGATCCGGGGACGAAGTTATCTGCAGAAAGTTCGGTCTTTAGGAGGATCCATGAAACTTCGACTCGGCTGTGTGGCACTCGCGTTCTTTTCATTAGTTCTGTCGATGACCGCTCAGACAACAAGCGGCAACACTGTGGCAACAACCGCTGCGGCAGCAACAACTGCTCAGGTGCCGCGACGGGTGCGCTTCAGCGGAACTGCGACCGACCTCGGCGGCAACGCGGCCAGCAGCATCGTCGGCGTGACCTTCTCGTTGTACGCCGAACCGACCGGTGGGGCGCCTCTATGGTCCGAAGTACAGAACGTGCAGGTTGACAAGGCCGGCCACTACACGGCGATGCTCGGTTCCAGCAAGCCCGATGGCCTGCCGCTGAACCTGTTCACCGCCGCCCAGGCGCAGTGGTTGGGGGTGCGAGTGGAGGCGCAGGCCGAACAGCCGCGCGTCATGCTGCTAAGCGTGCCCTACGCTCTGAAGGCGGCCGACGCGGAAACCTTCGGCGGCAAGCCACCCTCCGCCTTTATGCCCTCTTCAGGCTCGGAGGCAAATTCCTCCGCCAACCGTTCCGGTCTTAATAACAACGTGAAGAACGAGCATCCATTGACGCTGACCGGCAGCGGCACGACTGACTACATTCCCTTGTGGACGAACGCGTCCAACCTCACCAGTTCCGTCATATTCCAGAGCTCCGGTCACGAAATCGGAATAGGAACTTCCAACCCCGTCACTCCGCTCGAGGTAGACGGAAACAACTCCATCTCGATCGTGGGGGTCACGCAGACTGGCTCCGCTGGCTCCGCTATCGCCGGTGACGTCATCGCTACCAGTGGAAATGGCTTCGGTGTGACGGGATCCACTGCCAGCCCGGCAGGCACTGGCGTTGTCGGTGTGAATACCGCCACCACCGGAAGGGCAGTAGGTGTGGCAGGGGCCAGCGGTAGTCCGACTGGCACCGGCGTCCTCGGCCAGAACGAAAACACCACTGGCGTCAACTTTGGAGTCTCCGGAACCAGTGCAAGTCCAACTGGCGTTGGCGTTATCGGCCAGAACTCGACTACCAGCGGCGCCGGCTTCGGCGTGGTGGGAAACAGTTCAAGTTCGGGCGGCATCGGTGTCTCTGGAAACGCCTCCAGCACGACTGGGGTGGTTTACGGAGTGCAGGGAACCACTCCAAGTCCACAGGGAATTGGCGTTTATGGTGAAAATACCAGCACCACAGGGTTCGCCATCGGCGTGTCTGGGACCAATGACAGTACATCTGGAATAGGCGTCCTCGGTACGGCTAACGCCACCACCGGCGCAGCCTTCGGCGTTAAAGGAACCACCGCGAGCTCGGCTGGTGTCGGCGTGTACGGCGTCGCTACCCCCACGACCGGAGTCAACTACGGCGTGGAGGGAACCAACGCCAGCGTCGACGGTATCGGTGTGTTCGGCACAGCTACGGACACAACCGGTGTCACCTCGGGTGTGATCGGTTCGGTCGACAGCACAGAAGGCACCGGCGTCTATGGCGTCGGCGTCAGTCCGAGCGTTGAGGGAGGCTCTGTTCTCGAACGCCCCATCGGTGTTTGGGGCGACACCGATCAGGACGGAGCGGGAGTGGTGGGATCGGCCGACAACGGTATTGGCGTGGCTGGCTATAACAAAGCGCCGAGCATTGCCACCGCGGATTTTCAGAACGACGAGACAACCCGAATCGACACTCCTGTTTTGGTCACGCGCGGCACGCATTTTGACGGTTTTTGTTTGATCGATGTCAGCGGCAACCTGGCTTGCATTGGAAGTAAGTCGGCGGTAGTGCCCGTCGATGGCGGCGCTCGCAAGGTTGCCCTCTATGCCGTGGAAGCTCCGGAAAACTGGTTTGAAGACGCCGGTTCGGCTCGCCTGGCACATGGTTCGGCGGTCGTTCATTTGGAGCCAATCTTCGCGCAAACCGTCAACAGCAGTGTTGAGTACCACGTCTTCCTCACCCCCAATGGAGACTGCAAGGGTCTCTACGTCACCAGCAAGAGCGCAGACAGCTTCGAAGTGCACGAGTTGGGCGGTGGGGTTTCCAGCATCGCCTTCGACTACCGCATCATGGCGCACCGCAAAGGCTACGAAGCTATCCGTCTGGCCGACAATACCGAGCGCTTCGCCAGGCTGGAAAGAAAAGGCCCGCCGATAGCGCGTCCGCACGTCGCCCCCGCAAGGGATACAACGACCGCTGCGCCGCCTCGCCCGCTGGCGCGGGTTAGAACTCCCCTGCCTTATGTCATGCAGGTGCCCGTGGTGGTGGTGAAGAAGAAGGACAACAAGTAGAAGCTGCCTCGAAGATCAATCGGAGAGAGAATGGAAATCACGCGTCGTCTATTGCTGTCCCTTCTGGCCGGTGGCCTCGCAGCATCGTCCTTGTCTGCCGCCGCGCAGACGCTGCTTGCGACCGTTGATACGGGAACCACTCCGGTTGCCGCAGCCGCCAATCGCGCTACCAACCAGATCTATACGGCCAACTACGACAGCAACGACGTGACCGTGATCGATGGCGCAACCGACCAAACCACTACGGTTGTGGCTGGAATAAATCCCTATGATGTGCGCGTGAACCCACTCACCAATAAGATCTATGTGTCCAACTTTTGCGGTAACGATTCCACTTGCCAAAGCAACGGGACCGTCACCGTGATCAACGGCGCCACCCTTACCACCACGACCGTAAACGTCGGCCCTAACCCCTACCAGGCGGCGGTGAATACCGTCACCAACAAGATCTACGTGGCTAACAGCGGAGGCAACACCGTCACCGTGATTGATGGCGCCACCAATCAAACCAGCAGCGTGACTGTGGGCAACCGTCCCGAGGGTTTGGCGGTCAACTCCGTCACCAACAAGATCTACGTGCCTAATTCTGCCGACGGTACGGTAACAGTGATCGACGGAGTCACGCTTGCGACTACCCTGGTTCAAGCCGGCGGTTCTCCCATCGATGTGGCCGTCAATTCGGTGACCAACCAGATCTACGTGGCCAACTATACCGGCAACACCGTGACTGTCATCGACGGGGTCACCAATAACACCAGCACCGTTAACGTTGATCTCAATCCCGCTTGGGTGGCGGTGAACCAGGTGACTAACCAGATCTACGTGGCCAACAGTGGCAGCAATACCGTCACCGTGATTGACGGGGCCACCATGAATCCTACCTCGGTCACCGTCGGGAATGCTCCCTATGAACTGGCGGTCGATCCCGTCACCAACAAGATCTACGTCGCCAACTACGCTGACGGCACCATGACCATGATTGATGGGGCGACGGACAACACGACGACAATCGCCGTCGGTAATACCCCAGGCGCGATCGAGGCCAACGTTGTAACCAACAAGGTCTACGTACCCAACTACGGTGACAACACGGTATCCGTGATCGCTGGGGCCAATGCCGCACCGCTACAGTTCGTCGCCGTCACTCCCTGCCGGCTGATCGACACACGCCTGACCGGCGGCCCGATTCCGGGCGGCACCTCTGAGAGTTTTCCCATTCCGCAAGAAGGCGGCTGCAACATTCCGACCACCGCGGCAGCCTATTCGCTCAATGTGTCCGTGGTCCCGTCCGGCCAGCTGGGATATCTCACCATCTGGCCTACCGGCGAAGACCAACCGCTTGTCGCCACCTTGAACTCAATCGATGGCCGCATTAAGGCCGACGCTGCCATTGTGCCCGCTGGTTATCAAGGCGCCATCACCATTTACGTTACCAACACGACCAACGTGGTCCTCGACATCAACGGCTATTTCGCACCGGTATCTGGTTCCACGCTGGCCTTCTATCCGTTGACGCCCTGCCGCATCGCGGACACGCGCAAGACTAATTTTCCTCAGGGTCTGGGAGCGCCCTACCTGCCTGGCCATCAGGAACGTGACTTCCCCATCCTCAATGCCACCAGCTGTAACATTCCTCCCAGCGCCAAGGCCTATTCGCTCAACTTCTCCGTCGTGCCCCACGGCGGGCTGGGGTACATGACGGTCTGGCCTACTGGCCAGCCGCGGCCGCTGGTTTCCACCTTGAACGATGTCCCCGGAACCATCATCGCCAATGCGGCCATTGTGCCTGCAGGGACCAGTGGCGACGTTTCGGTTTATCCCAGCAATGACACCGATGTGATCATTGACATCAACGGCTACTTCGCGCCCGCGGGCCCGGGCGGACTGTCGCTGTATCCGGTGGCCCCTTGCCGCGTCATCGATACTCGCAAGCTGGGGCCGCCCTTCAGCGGAAACCTGACGCCTCCGGTAGACGTGGCGAATAGCGCGTGCCAACCGCCAGCCGCGGCGCTGGCGTATGTCTTCAACGCGACGGTTGTGCCGGCAGGCGGGTTGGGCTACCTGACGCTGTGGCCGGATGGCGAACCGAAACCGCTGGTCTCGACCTTGAACGCCTTGGATGGCTCCATCACCAACAACATGGCGATCGTGCCCAGCACCAACGGAAAGGTCGACGCCTTTGCGTCTGGAATCACGCAACTGATCCTCGACATCTCCAGCTACTTTGCGCCGTAGGGCCTGAAGAGGAGAACGGCTTTCGTCCGGAGACGGATCGCCATAACTCACCGACACTGGGCTTCGGTTCATTCCTTCTTCTCGTCCTGCGGCGGATTGCGTTTCTTGCGCATGGACTCGCCACGCATTTCGATGCGGTGGGAGTTGTGAACCAGACGGTCGAGGATGCCATCGGCGATGGTGGGATCGCCGATCTGTTCGTGCCAGCGCGAGACCGGGAGTTGGGAAGTGAGGACGGTGGAGCGAGTC
This sequence comes from Acidobacteriaceae bacterium, assembly GCA_003151335.1. Taxonomy (GTDB): domain Bacteria; phylum Acidobacteriota; class Terriglobia; order Terriglobales; family Acidobacteriaceae; genus Bog-257. Next base: position 49,617 of record PLXE01000035.1, on the reverse strand, counting down.
TGATAGCGATCTTCGCACATCTCCCAGACTTCGCGGCGCTCGTTTTCATTCAGCGGCGCCATGGCCCAGTCATCAATGACCAGAACATCGATACGGCCCAGTCGAGCCAGGAAGTGACGCAAGCTCCCATCGGCCCGGGCCAGGGCCAGCTCGCGCAGCAAGGCGGCAGCTCGCAAATAGAGAGCCGAGTAGCCGTCGCGACAGGCTTTCTGGGCCAGAGCCGAAGCCACGAAGCTCTTGCCGACGCCGGTCGGACCCAACACGAAAATGTTCTCGTGATTGCGGACCCAGGCCGAGTCTCTTGCCAGAGCACGCACCACCGTCTTGTCCAAGCCACGCGCCGCCCGATAGTCGATGTCCTCCACGCAGGCCGGTCCCCTCAGCTTGGCCGCTTTCAGCCTGCGAGCCAGTGCCTGGTTCTCGCGCCAACTCCATTGTTGATCGACCAGCAGCGCGAGTCGTTCGAGGAAACTCAGGTCGTTGATCGCTCGATCTTGTTCCTGCGTTTTCAGGGCCTCGACCATGCCTTGCAGCCGCATGGCCAGCAGTTTTTCCATCATCGGTTGGTTCAGCATGATGTCTGTCCCCCTTGGTCGAAGTAGTCGGAGCCTCGTACATTGTCATGGGTCAGGGGTGGGGAGCCGGGTTGTGGTGGGGATAAGGGAACCGCATCGAGCGAGTTCTTCAAGATCGACTTCACGCTCTGATAGCGACAAGCCTGGGCGAGGAGTGCCCGTTCCGCTGCGGCTTCCATGCGTTGCCGAGAGTACTGCTGCGCCAGGCGAATGATGCCGAGACACGAGCGATAGCCCATCTCCGGGTGCGGCTTCTCGTTCAGGATTCGCTCGAACAACTGGGCCGTGTTCGGACCGATGCTGCGTGCCCAGTTCACCATTCGCGATGGCGGCCATTCCAGATGGGCTTGATGGCTCTTGGGGCGGTGCTCGTTCTGGGTGATCGCTTGACCGCGCCTGCGACTGCGCAGGTGGGAAGCGATCCGGTTGCCCTTGTGGAAGATCTCCACCGTGGTCGGCGTGGAGCGGACTTCCACGACCTGCTGCACCAGAGTGTACGGCACACTGTAAAAGTTCCCATCGAAGGCGATGTGGTAATCGATATTGACGGTGGCACGCGACCACTGGCTCATGTCGAAGCGCTCGGCTGGTAGCGGTGCCAGAGCCGGTTTCTCAAGGCTGTGAAACAGACTCGACCGCGATCCGTCCCGCTTGCGGAAAGGACGCTCGTTCAGTCGCACCAACAGTTCGCGGATCGCCTGGTTGAGTTCCGGCAGACTAAAGAACTTCCGGTTTCGCAGCGCCGCCACAATCCAGCGTTCGCATACTTGCACTCCGCTTTCGGCCTTGGCCTTGTCCCGTGGTTTGTACGGACGTGCGGGCACGACTCCCATCCCGTAATGCACCGCGAACTCTTGATAGGTTGGATTCAGATCCGGATCGTAGCGGCAGGCTCGGGTGACGGCCGTCTTGGTGTTATCGGGCACCGCCAGCGTCGGCACCCCGCCGAAAAACTCCAGCGCGTGGAGGTGCGCCTGAATCCAGGCTTCCAACTGCTGATCGCGAGTCGCTTCTGCGTAGGTGTAGGAACTGGCGCCCAGCACAGATACAAACAGCGATGCCGGCCAGGCTTGCCCGGTCGTACTGTCATAGACGGGAATCGTAGCCCCCGCCCAGTCCACGAACATCTTCTCCCCGGCTTTGTGTTCCTGGCGCAGCACCACATCCAGGTGCCGCCGCCAGTGTTGATAGCGCTCACAAAACCAACTGTAGCGATACCCTTCGGGATGCGCTTGCCGGTATTCTTCCCACACCAACTGCAGGGTCAGATGACGATGTTGTTGCAGTTGCTGATGGATGGCATTCCAATCCGCTTGCGGCCGCTGTCGCACCGCTCCGGCCTGCACGAGCTGGTTCGCAAACAGCTTGGCTTCCAGTTCTTCTTCGCCTAAACCTTCCGGCAACGGCCAACCGATCCCGACCGCCACTGCCCGTTCCAGATACTCGTGGACTGTGCCCAGCCCCATTCCGCAACTGCGTGCGATCTGGCGCTGCCCCAACCCCAACTCGAACCTCAACCGCAGGACCTCTTTGATTTTCCGCATGGACTTTCTCCTAGCCGGCACCCTGTCCTCCTTCATTTATGGAGTTTCAATGCCGGGTGATTGTCCAGCGTCGCTGCACCTCCTGCTGTTTCGCCTGTGGAAAACATTCCGCTCCAAGCCGAACGCCATTCCGCTAGGCGACAAAAACTGTTCGCCTTCCCACCGGAATCGGCGTTCACCTTCAGAACGGAATGCTGTTCGGAATCACAACGGAATGGTGTTCGGCTTCACAGCGGAATCGCGTTCACCTTCGACCGGATTCCCCACCTGGCTCAGCTGTGACTACGGCGATCACATCTCGGCGAAGCACCTCGCCCCGCGACGAAGGTGAACTGCGCGAAATGCGCTTTGCCATGCGGATCTCGCTGGCCTTCGGCGTGTTGATGCTGGTCAGCAAGATGACGGCGTACTTCATGACGGGCTCGGCCGCCATCCTGTCAGATGCGGCGGAGTCGGTGATTCACGTGGTCGCTGTGGCCTTCGCGGCTTTCAGCCTGCGTCTTAGCACCAAGCCGGCGGCGGGGGAGTTTCTCTACGGTTACGAACGCATTACGTTTTTCTCCGCCGGATTTGAAGGGGCCATGATCGTGCTGGCAGCAATTTTTATTTTGTACGCCGCCATCGAGAAATGGATGGCCGGCCTGCAACTGGAGAACCTGGGAACAGGCACGCTGGTGGTGCTGGCGGCAGGTGTCCTCAATGCCGGATTGGGGTGGTACCTGATACGAACGGGGAGGCGCAGCCACTCCCTCATCCTCGAGGCGAACGGCAGGCATGTCCTCACCGACAGTTGGACCAGTTTCGGCGTGGTGACCGGGCTGGGGCTGGTGATGCTGACCAGCTGGAAGCCCTTCGATCCACTGCTGGCGATTGCAGTGGCGATTAACATTCTGTGGGCAGGAGGGCACTTGGTGTGGCGCTCGGCTGTCGGACTGCTTGACCATTCGGACCCGAGCGTTGGAAAAGAGATCCGTGGCAAGCTCGACGCCATTTGCAGCGAGCTGGGTTTGCAATATCACGGCGTACGCTACCGCACAACAGGATACCGGCAGATCATCGAGGTTCACCTCTTATTCCCGCACGCAATGGCCGTTGGGGAGGCACATCGGCTGGCAACCGTGCTGGAAGAACGTTTGCCGCAGGAACTCAGCGTGCCGGCCGAAGTGTTCACGCATCTGGAGTCGGCGGAAGACCGCGCGGCGGTGCATGCGAAAGAACACTACACAGGAAAGCCGGAATAAACACCCATGCGGAGCTCTGTTGCTACAGTGAGTTGGATGGTGGGCGCTACAGGATTCGAACCTGTGACTTCCAACGTGTGAAATTTGAATTCATGGTCCAAAAACCCATTGCTCGCTTTGTTTTTCCGCCTACACAGGACTGTGAAACACGCCAAAACAGCCTGATTTTGGTGACGAATTGGTGACGAGTATTAGTGCCCCGGGCGTCCATCTTAAGTGCTGGAATTGCTCGATGCGCCGCAAACGCAGCTCGAAGTCGCCGATTCGGCGCATTCGGCGAGCCGCGTAAAGCGCCCGGAAACCGCCCTACGTTGCCCCACGTTGGGCCCGGGGGCGCGGAAACGTGGTTTGCATCGACCACGGCGTATTTCTGCACCACTGCTGGAGCCCTTGGAGAACGTTCTCGCTCCAGTCTCAACTACGCTTTCAATTCGTGCGAAGGCGATTTCTCACCAAGTGAGCTGATATTCTCCCTCGACGGGTTCCAGATCTCGTTCGGTCAGGCTGGGCATTGGCGCGATAAGTTACGAGCCCTGAGAGGGCTTTTCGAGATCCTTTGGCGCAAGTGAACTACAAGCTACTTATACCAACTTTTGCCCGATTTCTCAGCAGCCCCTTCGAGAAGCGATCCCTGTTGCGAGGTGCTGGCCACCGGAATGGCTGCGGTTGCCCGGGGTTTCGTCGCGATCATTAGAGCAGCTTCCGGCTTCTTGATGTCAAGTCTGCCCTTGAAGAAGGCGCCCTCTTCGATCGAAATCCGCGCGGTCGAGACGTCGCCCGTCAAGGATGCACTTCTAAACAATTCGACGCGATCGCTGGCCTGGATGTCACCTTCCACCCGCCCCTGCAGAATCACATGGCGGGCCTCGATATTGCCGCGTATGCGGCCATCGGGACGGACCGTCAGGCGCTGACCGTGCAGCGTGATCGAGCCCTCCACTTCGCCGTCCACAACCAAGGCTTCATTGCCCGAAAGTTCGCCTTTCACCACCAGCAACTTTCCAACGAAGGTGGTGGGGTGGCTTTGCACGCTGTGGCTACGCAGAGCTTCAGCCGCGGACGATGGCGCACTCGCAGCCGGAATTGATTTAGAAGAGGGCGTGCTCGTCTCTTTATCTGGCGTCGAGACTTCATCTCCGCTTCGCGATGACTTCCACATGACCTTGACCGAGATCTCCCTTCTGATCTCCTAAGTGGCAAGTAAGGTACACCCAACTGTCTTCGGCAGCAATACGCCATTTCAGTTTTTGTCGGCAGCACATGATACGTCCGGTTGAGATAGCGCGTGATATTTCCGCAATTGCGTGCAGCGAGAGTAGCGTCTTTCGTGTGGTCAATACACGGTCAACGATTTGTTACGTCGACTACGGTGTTCTGACCAAACCGTGCATGTGCGGTACTTACTTAGCCGGAACCGAGAGGTCCTCGAGACGAGCGCCCTTTTTGGCAACGTAGAAGGCCAGCGCCTTCGCAGGCGCGCTGCTGCTGGCATTCTTCACGTTGTGCACTTCGCCGGCCGCGGTGGTGAACGCCTCGCCTGCCTTCAGAGTCACAGCGGTCTTGCCCTGAACCTCCAAGATCACCGAGCCCTCCTGGATATACACGATCTCGTTGCCCGATTGCGTGTGCTTGCCGCTCTCTGCGCCGGGTGGCACGATACGCTGCACCAAGATGGCTTCCCACCCCGGCGCGCTCTTCAGTGCCGTTCGTTGCAGCACGGTGCCGCTTTTCAAATTGTCTTGGGCGCTCAACATCTGGCTACCCAGCAACCCCAGCGCGACGCCCAGTGCCAATGTGACCCCAACCAAAAAGTTGATGCGCTTCATGGAGGCTCCTTCCATAAGTCAGCGCATACTAACACAGAAGACCGGCTCATCATCAATCGTCATATCACGAGTGACCGCTCACTTGGTGGATGACGGGCAACCCGGAAGTAGAGCGTCACTTTGACGAGAACAGGGCTTTGCGTGAGTTGAGGCGAGCCGCCTACAGCGGTCCGGAAACCGCCCTACGTTGCCCCACGTTGCGCCCGAAGGCGCGGAAACGTGGTTTGGTATTGACCACGGCGCATTTTTGCGCCATTCAGGGGCACTTTCAGTCGTTCTCCAAGGCCTCCAGCAGCCGTACGCGCATCGTCTTTCCTGCCGCGCGGAGCAGCGCGGCGGCTTCTGGGCAACTTGCTGTTCGCCGACATTCAGGGCAACTGATCATTCGTTGACTAGCAGATGTCGCGCCTCTAACATGAGTTAACCTAAGGCCAGACATCCTTATATGATCGAACAGATCATCTCGCACTACCGCATCATCGAGAAGCTTGGCGGCGGTGGGATGGGCGTGGTCTACAAGGCCGAGGATACACGTCTCGGCCGCTTCGTCGCCCTCAAGTTTCTTCCCGACGATTTAGCTCACGACCGGCATGCGCTGGAGCGCTTCCGACGCGAAGCTCGCGCCGCCTCGGCGCTGAACCATCCCAACATCTGCACCATCTACGACATTGACCAGGAGGGCGGTCGAGCGTTCATCGCCATGGAGTTCCTCGATGGAATGACGCTGAAGCATCGCATCGGCGGCCGGCCGATGGAATCGGAACTACTGCTGACCCTGGCGATTGACATCGCAGATGCGCTGGACGCTGCCCATCAGTCGGGCATCGTTCATCGCGACATCAAGCCCGCCAATATTCTTGTAACCGAGCGCGGACAAGCCAAGGTCCTCGACTTCGGCCTGGCGAAAGTGAGTTTGGCAGAGCGGGGCCGGCCAGCAGTTGGTGCCGTCCCGGCCGCGACCCTGACGGCCAGTGAAGAGTGTCTATCCAGCCCGGGGGCCATGCTGGGCACGGTGGACTACATGTCGCCGGAGCAGGTACGGGCCAAGGAGCTGGACACCCGCACCGACCTGTTCTCGTTCGGCGCAGTGCTCTACGAGATGGCTACGGGCAAGATGCCGTTCCAGGGCGAAAGCTCGGCCGTGATTTGTTCGGAGATTCTGACGAAGAATCCGCAGCCCCCTTCGCAACTGAATCCGAGTATGTCAGCCGAGCTGGAAGACATCATCCGTCGCGCGCTGGAGAAAGATCGGGAACTGCGTTACCAGCACGCGGCGGACATGCGAGCGGATTTGCAGCGACTGAAGCGGGATTCGGGCCCGCACCGTTCGGCGGCGGCAGCGCACGCCACAGAGAAGTGGAGGAAGCTAGCGCTGATCGCGATTATCTTGCTTGCTGCTGTGGTTGCCGTCGGCGTCAGGTATCTTCACCACGGGAGCAAGTTCCACGAAAAGGACACGATTGTTGTGGCTGATTTCGACAATCGAACTGGGGAGAGCGGCTGGGATGCCACCTTGAAATTAGCGCTCACCAATGATCTGCAAGATTCCCAGTATTTGAACGTGCTCCCCGACCAAACCGTCAGCGAAACCTTGAAGTTGATGAAACGCCAGCCAGACGAGCGCCTGACTCGAGATTTGGCGAAACAGGTCTGTCTGCGCAACGGCAACAAAGCGCTCTTGGCAGCTTCCATTGCCAAAGTGGGCGAGCGATATCATCTCGATCTGCGCACCATGAGCTGTGTGACGGGAACAATGCTGGCAAGCGCGGATGCTGATGCTGATAGCAAGGAAAAGGTATTAGCGGCGCTCAAGGGAGCAAGTAACGAGCTACGGCAAAAGCTCGGCGAATCATTAGCGTCGGTGGAAAAGAACAGCGCACCGCCGTTGCCCCAAGCCACTACTGCGTCCCTTGAAGCGATCCAGGCGTACGCTATGGGCCTCAAGATGAAAGGTTCGCAGGGATCCGGCGCTGCCGTGCCATTCTACAAACGGGCCATCGAACTTGATCCTGAGTTCGCCGACGCCTATGCCGCCTTGGGCGCCGCCTATATCGACTTGGGCGAGGCGACGCTCTCGATGGAGAATTCCCGCAAGGCCTATGAACTTCGTGATCATGTGAGCAGTCAGCGCGAGAGGTTCCATATCGAGGGGGACTATTACTACTCGGTGACCGGTGAAATGGAGAAGGCAAATCAAACCTATCTCGATTGGATCCAGGTCTATCCCGACGACCACCGGCCGCACCAAGATCTGGGCGGTAACTATTCTGATATGGGCCAATACGACAAAGCGATAGAGGAAGAAAAAACGGTTCTGCAACTGCAACCGAATAATGTTAATGCTTTTACTGCTCTCATGGGCGATTATCTCGCGCTCGACCAGGCTGAGAAAGCCAAGGATGTTTTTGAAGAAGCGCGCAAGCGCAAACTAGACAACAATTTTCTCGGCCTTTATCGCTACTACACCGCTTTCCTCGAGGGCGACAGCGAGACCATGCAAAAGCAGTTAGAGTGGGCCATGGGAAAACCGGGAGCTGAAGACGCATTGCTCTCCGCCGAATCGGATACCGAGGCGTTTTATGGCCGATTGGATCGCGCGCGGAGTTTTACCAAGCGAGCAGCGCAGTCGGCCAAGAATGCCGACGCGCCGGAAACGGCCGCTGGGTGGAAGGCCAATGCGGCGCTGTACGAAGCCGAAGTCGGGAACAAAGTTCAGGCACGGGCCATTGCTTCTGACGCGCTGGAGATGAGCCGCGGCAGAGATGTCGAGCTCCAGATTGCACTGGCGTTGGCCCGGGCCGGACAAATAGCCGAAGCCGAAAAAATCGCATCCAAGCTCGATGCAGAATATCCCCGCGGCACCATGGTGCAGAATTACTGGCTGCCCACTATACGAGCTGCTATCGAGCTGCAGAAAAACAATGCCAATAAAGCCATCGAGTTACTGGAAGAGACCATCCCTTACGAACTGGGAAACGGGTTGCAGGGACATATGTACCCCGCTTATCTTCGTGGCGAGGCCTATCTAAAGTTAGGGCGTGGGCACGAGGCAGCCGGAGAGTTTCAGAAGGTCCTTGATCATCGCGGTGTCGTCCTGAACTTTGTGATTGGTTCCCTTGCACGGCTCCAATTGGCGCGTGCTGCAGGCATCAGCGGCGACACCGCGTCTGCGCGCAGGCGATACGAAGATTTCCTTCGACTGTGGAAGGGTGCCGATGCCAATCTGCCTGTCCTCAAGGCCGCCCGAACCGAGTATAAAAGTTTGAACTAGCTGTTCTCATTCGCCTTGGTCGCGCCTAACTTGGCCATCCGCGGTCAACCCTTCTGGGCGAGCGGTTCGACATGCAAGGAACATTAGCCGTGCGGAGGATCAACGTAACGCGAAGCAGCGCCGCCCTACCTGCCGGATATACCTAATTTTGTAACCGCTCTCGAATGCGAGCTACGGCGCGAAGTAGCTGGAGATGTCGAGGATCAGCTGCGTGATCCCGGACGCATAGGCATCGACCTTTCCGTTCGTGCTGGGCACAATCGCCATATTGTTGGTGATCGAGCCATCCAGGGCGTTCAAGGTCGAGACCAGTGGTTTCGGTTCGCCGTCCGGCCACAGCGTCAGGTAGCCCAGGCCGCCTGTCGGGACAACCGTCGCGTTGAAGACGTACGCCTGCGCCGTGACGGGCGGCGCACACTGGCTGCCCACTACATTGATCGGAGGATTCCGTGTCCCGCTAAAGGCGCCCCCCATGTTACGGGTGTCGATGACCCGGCAAGGCGCGACCGCATAGAGCGACAATCCATTCGGACCCTCGGGCGCGAAATAGCCGTTGATGTCAATGACCAAGTCGGTGTCGTTGGTCGGGTAAACCGAGATGTCGCCGCTGGCACTGGCCGGCACAATCGCTGCGTTGGCGATGATCGTCCCAGGAATATCGTTCAAGGTGGAAACCACTGGCCGCGATTCACCCGTGGGCCAAACCGTCATGTAATACAGTGCGCCGTGAGGCACCACCGAGAAGTTCAGCGAATAAGCGGCAGCGCTGGCAGGAACGTTGCAGCTCGTAGCCGCGAGGATGGGGAAGTCGCGTTCCTGGCCACCCGATAGATACGGCGGTCCCAGGCCTTGCGGATAGCTGCTATTGCGCGTGTCGGCGACACGGCAGGGCGTCAGCGGATAAAAGGCCAGTGTGGAACCGGATGCCGCCGCGAAGTAGCCGTTGATGTCGAGAATCACATTGGTCGTCTGGGTGACGTAAACGCTGACCGCCCCGTTGGTTCCCGCCACTACGATGGCGGCGTCGGCCTTGATGCGGCCATCGAGTGAGTTCAGCGTGGCGACTACAGGTCGGCCTTCGCCCGTGGGCCAGATGGTTAAGTAACCCAGCGGACCTTGCGGCACCACGGAAACATTTAGCGAATACGCTGCGGCGGTTGCAGGAATATTGCAGCCGCCCTCCTGCGGTATCGGGAAGTTTTGGAAGGTGCCACCTTGAATGGGGCCGTTGCCGCCGCGATCTGGTCGCGTGTCCACCAAACGGCACCTTCCTTGGCAACGGCTTGCAATTCGCGTATCACCCAGAACAGCCGCCGGGCCGACACGTAGCTGTGCTGGCCACCGTTGCGTAGGTCCGTGATGCGGGATTTCGAGATTAGCTTTTGGACTTTCCGCTGCGATAGTCCCAACCCTAGCTCAGAGTGCACGATAGCGGCCGCTTCCTCCTCAGAGATGCCGGGCAGCGCCTGGCCGGCATGAAAGCGAGAACGCCATTGCCCCAGCTCCAAGGCCTGGCGGGTGAAGATTGCCTCCAGCTCGTGGGTGCCGGCGAACAGCAACCCGCAGTGCGGCGGTTGATCCAACAGTTCCCGTAGGGTCTCCAGGCACTCAATCGACAGATGCTGGGCTTCGTCAAAGACCAACAGCACCTTGCGCTGGCTGAGATCGAAACGCAGAGCATGTTGGGTTGGTGAACGGATGGGTCGTAGGGCGCTTCAGGCTCCCGAGCACTTCTGAATTTATTTTCATTCACGCTTGGATTGGAAATGCCCTATCCGCAAGACGTGCCGCTCCATATTCCGGGAGTATTGTCGGCTAACCAGAAGTTATCCCGAAACCGGCATGTGGGAGATTACTAACGATAAGTCGGCAAGTGTGTGCGCCGGGATAAACCGGCATGAAGGAGAGGATGAAAGAGCCTTACGAGAAAGGTCTAGCGAACCGCTCGGCCCCGAGTTTTGCGCCGCGCTCCGTGAGGGGTGAGGCGAAGCGTAAACAGGGGATAGGTGGGCTGGGTATTGAGCTCCGAAAAGACGCAATCAGGATGCTGACGCCTTACACTGGTGCGGAAAGCCACATGGACGGGAACGACAACGCGAGTCCCCGAACAATCCTGCGTAGTCAAAGACCCCAGAGCACGCCTAGAAACTTCATGCACGAGAACCGGGCAACCACGACCGCCACGAACCTATTGGTTCCCAACTGCACGACCTGATGCCCCTCTCGTGCCAGTTGTGCCCAGCGGCTCGGCTTCCCGGCGTTCTGTTCGACGGCCAAATATTCCCGCTCGTCCAATGAGAAGGCTACTGTCCTGAGTCGATGTCGGCTCGTGCGGCGGACGGGCACGGGCTTTCCGTTCACGTCAACTGTGTTGCTGCTCATCATTTGCTGGGCAATCGAAGCTAACAATTCGGCATCGAGCATGGCCGGATATTTCTTCCCTTTCAGCAATCCGATAACGACCGGAGTCGCCTGATTTCTCCGAATGCCAGACGTTCTCAGACAACCCCCAGAATCCAACCCTCGATTGCCGCGAGTTGACGTTCGTCCGCTTCCAGCGGCGGATTGAGAAACTGCGAAAGTGACCCGTTCAGGTCAGCCCGTTGCGGCCATGCTGCCGTAGCATAGGCGGCTTCGCTGTCGCTGTTTCGGCTCGCGTTGGGAAACGGCGTGTCCATAGCGACGGATATACCTCCGCCATGACAGACGAACCTGCAATTCCGTGTCGATTCGACCGTGCCATCCCAGCCCATCGGAGTATTATGCGCCATAGGTACATCTGTGAACGTGGACATGCTGTGTGCCGCAATCCGATCCAGAAATGTTGTGCAGTTCTACTACAGTCGGGATAAAGGTCCCGGCACCAGAACCGTCGAGCCCTACATGGTTGCATATAACGCTAAGGGTCGTCTGGCGCTCCTCGCGTGGTACTTGGGCGGAGCTAGTGAATCGAAAGAGGGCGGCCAAGGGTGGCGCGAGTATGTGCTATCGGGTGTGACAAACGTCGCCATACTGAATCAAAACTTCGCTGGCTCACGCCCTGACTACAACCCAACCGGGGGAACGCAATTTCGTAAGGTTCGGTGCGCCATTTAATATTTTGGCCTTGAGATACGCCGCGCACTACGTCGTGAGCCTGACCTGCGCCGTTGGATTCTGCACACAACGTTGGACTGCGAGCGACCGGGCTGCACAACGGTCAAGCTGAGGCCCAATGGTGCCCAAGGGGCGCAGAAACGTGGTTTACATCGACCACGGCGCATTTCTAGCACTGTTCATGAGCACTTTCAGTCGTTCTTCAAGGGCTCCAGTGGCCGCACGCGCACCGTCTTCCGAGCCGACGAGCAGCGCGGCGGCTTCTGGACAACTTGCTGTTCGCCGACATTCAAGGCAACTGATCATTCGTTGACTAGCAGATGTCGCGCCTCTAACATGAGTTAACCTAAAGGCCAGACACCCTTCAATGATCGAACAGATCATCTCGCACTACCGCATCATCGAGAAGCTCGGTGGTGGCGGGATGGGTGTGGTGTATAAGGCCGAGGACACGCGTCTTGGCCGCTTCGTCGCCCTCAAGTTCCTTCCCGACGATTTGGCTCACGACCGGCATGCGCTGGAGCGCTTCCGGCGCGAAGCTCGCGCCGCTTCTGCGCTGAACCATCCCAACATCTGCACTATCCACGACATTGGCGAGGAGGACGGTCGAGCGTTCATTGCCATGGAATTCCTGGATGGAATGACGCTGAAGCATCGCATCGGCGGTCGTCCGATGGAATCGGAACTACTGCTGACGCTGGCTATCGACATCGCAGATGCGCTGGACGCCGCCCATCAGGCGGGCATCGTTCATCGCGACATCAAGCCCGCTAACATTTTCGTAACCAAGCGCGGACACGCCAAGATTCTCGACTTCGGCCTGGCGAAAGTAAGTTTGGCAACCCGAGCGCTGCAAGGAGCGGGCGCAGTTTCCGCCGAGACAGGTACGCTCAGTGACGAGCTTCTGTCCAGTCCGGGCGCCATGCTGGGCACGGTGACCTACATGTCGCCGGAACAGGTGCGAGCCAAGGAACTGGACGCGCGCACCGACCTGTTCTCGTTCGGTGCGGTGCTCTACGAGATGGCCACCGGCAAGGTGCCGTTCCAGGGTGAAAGCTCGGGCGTGATTTGCTCCCAGATTCTGACCAAGAATCCGCAGCCACCTTCGCAACTGAATCCGAGTATGTCAGCCGAGCTGGAAGGCATCATTCATCGCGCGCTGGAGAAAGACCGAGAACTGCGTTACCAGCACGCGGCGGACATGCGAGCGGATTTGCAGCGGCTGAAGCGGGATTCGGACTCGAATCGTTTCGCGCCCGTGTCTCGGGTGGCGCCGACTATGAGGAGGCGACTCTGGTGGCTCGCCACGGCGGCGGTCGTAATTGTAGGCGCAGTCGTGGCGGGCTATTTCGTTTCGCACCGTCCGGCCAAGCTCACCGATAAAGACACCATCGTTCTCGCCGATTTTGCCAACAGCACGGGCGATGCAGTGTTTGACGACACGCTAAAAACGGCGCTCAATGTTTCCCTGCGGCAGTCGCCCTTCCTGAATGTGCTCTCCGACAGCGACGTTGCAAAGACCCTGCAACAGATGACCCGTCCGGCCAGCACGAAACTCACACCCGAAGTCACTCACGAGCTTTGTCAGCGGGCAGGCAGCAAAGCCTACCTTGCCGGATCGATTGGCAATCTGGGCAGCGAATATGTGCTGGCGCTGAAGGCGGTGAATTGCCAGAGCGGAGACACACTGGCGCAGGAGCAGGTGACGGCGGCGTCGAAGGAGAAGGTGCTGGACGTGCTGGGCGAGGCGGCGTCCAAACTGCGCACTGAGTTGGGCGAATCGCTGGCGACGGTGCAGAAATTTGATGTTCCGCTCGAACAGGCGACCACATCTTCGCTCGAAGCTCTGAAAGCGTACAGCCTTGGACAAGAGGCCTATCGCGAGAAAAGCCCCGCCGCAGCCCTGCCTTACCATCAACGTGCCATCGAGCTTGATCCGAATTTTGCCATAGGCTACTTGATGGTGGGCGCCGACTACTCCACTCTCGGCGAGCTAGGGCGAGCCAGCGAGTACTACACCAAGGCATTCCAGTTGCGAGAACATGCCAGCGAACGGGAAAAGCTGACGATCACCGCCACCTACTATAGGAGTGTCACCGGGGAACTGGATAAAGCCGCCCAGACATTTCAAGAAGAGATTGACAGCTACCCGCGGATTACCGGAGCGTACGCCGATTTGGGCCTAGTGTTCGCCTTACAGGGGCAGTATGAGAAAGCCGCGGAGATCACGAGGCAAGTCGTGCGCCTTTTACCGGATTGGGTAAATGGTTACGCTAATCTCGCCAACTACGCCATTGCCTTGCAACGCTTCGATGAAACGCGGCGCATGATTCACGCGGCGCAGGCGCGAAAACTGGATGGTGCGATAATCCACAATGTTCTTTATGCCCTTGCCTTTCTCAGGCTGGACTCTGAGGCGATGGCGGAACAGCAACAGTGGTTTGCAGACCAGCCCGAAGAGAACTGGGGATTCGCGCTGGCATCAGACACCGAGGCATACGCTGGTCATGTGGGCAAGGCGCGGGGATTGACCAAGCGGGCAGTGGACTCCGCCATCCGGGCTGACAACAAAGAAAATGGAGCGATCTATCTCGCGAATGCAGCTCTGCAACACGCGGCTTACGGCAATGCCCGAGAAGCTACACACTTAGCGGCAGAGGCTTTGAAGCTTGCTCCCGCGAGTCAGGGCGTCGGGGTCGAAGCCGCGCTTGCCTTTGCCATGGCGGGCGATACGGCACGCGCCGAATTCTTGGCCCAAGACTTAGGGAAACGCTTTCCGCTGGATACGCAGATGCAGTCGCTTTGGCTGCCTGCGATTCAGGCGCAATTAGCGCTGGATAGGAAGAATCCGACTTCCGCCCTGGATACCCCGCAAACCGCTTCACCTATAGAGTTGGGATTAATTCCCTTCGTCAACAATGTTTCCTGCCTCTATCATGTGTATGTGCGCGGCGAGGCATACTTGGCAGCCGGACAGGGTAGTGCTGCGGCCGGCGAGTTTCAGAAGATTCTCGACCACAGCGGCATTGTCTGGAACTGCTGGACGGGAGCATTGGCGCATCTGGGCGTGGCTCGTGCCAATGCGTTGCAGTCGAGAACCATGCAAGGAGCGGATGCCGATGCCGCCCGCGTCCGGGCGCTCGCCGCCTACAAAGACTTTCTCACGCTCTGGAAAGACGCCGATCCCGACATTCCCATCCTGAAGCAAGCCAAAGCGGAGTACGCGAAGCTGCAATAGTTCCCGCGCTCGACCCAGAAAAGCCTCGGGCATTGAAAACCGATGATCGGCACGTCACTCGGAAACCGCAGGTCAGTCGGATAGCTGTTGATATCAGGCCTTATCGTAAGCAATCCAGACGGGGCAAGTCCTGCCGCCATTCATCCGCCGTACCGCCAGCGCTGCGCGGCGTTAGAAAACCCTCCCCAAATGCCCGCTGTAAGTTGCTGTAAACACAACGGGTGAAAACCCAAAATCCTGGCGTTTGAAAGCTAATGTTTGCAAACATGCAGACGGGCCACATCTTGGACAGCCACGTAGAACGTCTTCTAGGGTTCGCCTGCTGCTGCGTGAAAAGTACTTCCGTTGATTTCAGATAGGCCGCTTGAGCATACGGACGGCGGCTCTCCGTGCCGAGGACGCGTCTATTGAAGCTTTTTCTCTTCTCGGTTTTGTTTGCATCGTCTTTTCCTCGTGCGCCTTCAATTTCTTCTGCCGCTGGCAGACCGTCGGGAGTGCTCCCGATGAAAAATCGTTTTACGAGGTCGCGAACAGGCCAGACCGGTGTACTATGGTGCCGTTTTCGAGATCAAAAAGGAAATTCCGGTTTATACGACTGAGAGGCACTCATACATATGGCTACTATCCCCGTCTCCACGAGTTCCCGTGTCCTGAACCCCATCCTGGCGCAGCGCATTATGAGCGCTGAAGAGGCTGCCGCCCTCATCCACTCAGGCGACCAGATTGGCATGAGCGGATTCACCGGCTCCGGCTATCCCAAGGCCGTGCCGATGGCGCTGGCACGCCGCATCTCCGACGCCAACCTGCGCGGACAGAAGTTCCAGGTCAGCATCTTCACCGGCGCCTCGACCGGGCCTGAGCTCGACGGCGCACTCGCCATGGCGGGCGGCATTCATCTGCGTCTGCCATACCAATCCGATCCCGAGACGCGCAAGCGCATCAACGCCGGCGAGATGGAGTACATGGACATCCACCTCAGCCACGTGGCGCAGTTCGTGGAGTACGGCTTCCTCGGCAAGCTTGACCTCGCGCTGATCGAAGTCACCGCCGTGCTCGAAGACGGGCGCCTGGTGCCGAGTTCGTCGCTCGGCAACAACAAGACCTGGATCGAGCAGGCCGAGCACGTGATCATCGAGGTCAACTCGTGGCAGCCGGCGGCGCTGGAAGGCATGCACGACATCTACTACGGCCTGCAGCCGCCGCCCAACCGGGGACCGATTCCCCTGACGCATACCGGGCAGCGCATCGGCAGCCCGTATCTCGAGGTCGCGCCGGAGAAGGTTGTCGCGGTTGTGCTCACCGATTCACCCGACCGCAACAGCGCGTTCAAGGCGCCCGACGAGGCCTCGCGCCGCATCGCTGGACACATTCTCGAATTTCTCGCCTGGGAAGTGAAGAAAGGCCGCATGCCCGAGACGCTGCTGCCGCTGCAATCGGGCGTCGGCAACATCGCCAACGCTGTGCTCTTTGGGCTTGAAGAAGGCCCGTTTGAAGGGCTTACCTCGTACACCGAAGTCATCCAGGACGGCATGATTCGCCTGCTGAAGTCGGGCAAGGTGACCGCAGCGTCGGCGACCGCGTTCTCGCTCAGTCCGGATATGCTGACCGAAGTCAACGCCGACATGGCCAGCTACCGCGATCGCATTGTGTTGCGCCCGCAGGAGATCTCCAACAATCCGGAGATTATCCGGCGGCTCGGCGTCATCGCGATGAACGGCATGATCGAGGCCGACATCTACGGCAACGTGAACTCGACGCACGTCATGGGATCGCGCATCCAGAACGGCATTGGCGGTTCCGGCGACTTCGCGCGCAACGGATATCTGTCCATCTTTATGGCGCCGTCAACGGCGCAGAAGGGGACCATCTCGACGATCGTGCCCATGGCCTCGCATGTGGACCACACCGAGCACGATGTCCAGGTGATTGTAACCGAGCATGGCCTCGCGGACCTGCGCGGCCTCTCACCACGACAGCGCGCCCACCTGATCATCGAGAAGTGCGCCTCGCCCGACTACAAGCCGCTGCTAGTGGACTACCTCGGCCGTGCCGAACGCCTGTCGTATGGACGCCACACCCCGCACCTGCTGAGTGAGGCCCTAGGCTGGCACAATCGTTATTTGCGCAGCGGGCGGATGAAGCCAAACGCGGAGGAGTAGTCAGCGGCTAGGAATCAGCTGTCCAACCGTGGCCTCCCTTCAGGAGGCCCGCAGGTCGCGGCGCACGAGGGTTGAATCGAGGAAGAAGCCGTTTAGTAATCTCGGCGACATTCCGATACATCTCCAGAGTACAAAACGGATCGCTCGACGGAATAGATTTCCTCGTTCAAAAGGGGCGAGCAGGATACCGACAATCTGCTTTTAACACCTCTGCGGCGTCTTCAAGCGCCATGCCGGATTCTCCTAGATCATTCAGCACAAAATGAAGATTATTCAGCACAGAAGGATTGGGTCGATTGGTGCTTAATGTGCGATGGGCTTTCTTGCGGAAGGCGACCGCTGCTCTAATCACGCTTCCAATTGATTTTTAGCGTTTTTCGCGTGTTGGTTGAGGTGTACCCGGTTCAAGGTGATTCTCAACGACAACACTCCTTCCTTCCTTTTTTGGTTACCAGACGCGGTAAACGCGGTAAATCGCAGTCGGTAGCGTTGTCGAGATTGCCATGGAGCAGTAAGGTTCTGCAAAACGACGACCCTTAAGGTGTGATCTCGAAGACGGTACCGAAACGGTACGCTCCTCCGGCAGAAGCTGTGCCGTAGAGGTCACCGTTGGTGTCGAACACGACGCTGCTGTACGGAGTTCCTCCATCTACCCCACCGGTGAAATCGTGCAGCGAGGTATACGCCCAGCGGCCGAACGACGGTGTCAACTTGAAAACCGATCCCCACGGATGGGTACTGTCCCCTGAAGTTGTACCGTACAGATTCCCGGCGATCCGATCCTTGCAAGCTTGGCGTGGGTAATTCGTACAGGGTGCTGAGCGCCCAAGTGCCGTTCGATAAGAGGGTCAACTCGAAGACGGTTCCACCGCCACCCGTTCCACCGGTCTCCGTCGCCCCATAGACATGGCCTGACCGATCAAGAGCTTTTGAAGAAGCCGGTGTCGCTGGCAACCCAAGGTTCTTAAAACGAACTTCGGGTACTCCAGAGGGGCTATCCTTGAAGTATGTGAGTGGTCGGATTTTGTTAGATGCTCTAAGGAGTGTTTTACCTGGGCACAGACTGTTCTACGGACTAAAATCCTTGCCGTTACACGGTCTTAGGTTTCTCAACCTATGGCCCTGGGGTTAAGCGCTATCCCGCTCGCAACAGCAATGTTCCGCACCGGCCAAAGCGTACTGGTTCCAATGATAGTTGTGCTAGCGTGGGCTCTGCCCTTGGGTGCTGACAATGGGTTGCACCACAAACCAGCCAATGCGTCTGGCAAGGCACGCAAGACCCTTCGGCCTCCCACCGCGAAGCAAGAGCAGTCTGCGCTTCCTCTCACCCCGGAACAGATGCCTCCACGGCCGCTAAAGGTTACTTATTTGGACGGCCAGCTCACAATTATTGCTGAGAACTCGAGCTTAGCCGACATTCTGTCGGCGGTCTGCAGCCAGACTGGCGTCGTAATTGACTTGCCGCCCGGGAGCGGGAGCGATCGGGTTGCTAGCCGAATGGGCCCTGGTCCTGCGCGTGACGTGCTGGCCGCGCTGCTGAACGGATCGCGTTTTGACTACGTAATGACTGGGTCGCCCTCCAATCCGGCTGGCGTTGAACACATCATCCTTATACCCAGGAGCGACGGATCAGAAAGCACGAGTCCGATGGGCAACCCGGCTATTGCGGTCAACCTGGCCGGGCAGCAACCGTCTCAGCAGAACGTTACTGAGATTGGATTAGCCCAGCAGCAGCCATCTCAGCAGGATGTCACAAAAGCGGAAACGACGTCAGACGGCGCGGGAGATGCGGGTGTTGATGATTCGGAGCAGCCGACAAGGGTGGTGACTTCTGAAGCGATGGAGCCTTCTGAGGGAGCTGGGGAGCAGCAGCCCCAACCCAGTGGACAGCAGCGCTCCGGGTGGCAGATGCCGCACGCGTTTCCGCAGCAACTGGGAACTAGTCCGCAGCAGCCGGGCAACAGCCCTACCACGCCCCAGGGATTTCCGAGTCCTCAACTGCCCCCCAACTGAGCTTCTCCTTCTGCCGTTATCAACCATTCGCGCTGGCTTGCCGAGGCGCGAATACTCGCTCGTGGTTCCAATTCCGCACTTACGTTTGATTTTCCAATTCGTGTGAGTGCCAGGTTGTGAAAAAGTCTTTTCTTGCGGCGCAGCCGTCATCAATCGAAACAACGCCAGGAAACGCTTACCGTTGGAAGTGCCAAAAACTCCATTTCGACAAAAATGGCTCTGCCGGTTTCGGTTCACGTGGTTTGGTCTCAGTTCGAGATGGGAAATCGAGGGGACGTTCGGATGGTTGCGGGCCTTCGATCAGCGCCATCATCTGATGAGCCACCTGGCCGCGCGGCTCATTGATCCGCATTAGGGCGATCGCGTGCGCCATGAGGCGCTGGCACTACTGCATCAACGCATTTAGCAGATCTTTGCGGATCAGAAGCGGACCACAGCCCACCGTCAGCCGCTGGCAGAACGTACACTCCGGATAACATGTCTATGGACGCCAATACCTCATCACCGCCAAGCACATCGTAGCCGGACTAAGAGTTGAAGACTCGATCGATTGTTTCAAAACATGATTGGTCACGGCCGAGCATATCGTAACTAAGAAGGGGAATTCCAACCGGCAACTGGGCGCGCGATGTGCGGGATCAGGTAGTGGCTTTCGTCCGGCGCTGGTTGAAGGAAGCCTAGATCGGCGTCGGACGATTCATCCAGTGTTGGGCGGGACGGCTCAGCAAATTGTAGCTGGCGGCAGCGCTACGGGTGCGTCAACGAGCACAACGGTCGGGTTTGGTGTGACTTCTGGCTAGAGCCGTGGGAATGAGGTTGTGGCCGTCAGTCCGGCGAGTGCCACTTTAGAGTGACGAGCGATGCTCCCCCGGTGGCTAGGCATCGCAGTCCGGGTATTCGGCTTTTTAGTACAGGTGAAGGGGCGACGGGAAGCCCGTCGCCCCGAACTACAAATTCAGGTTGCGTAATCGCTTCACGGATGTGTAACTGCTGCAAAACCAACACCGCCGTAGACACCAGACCCATAACGGCCGACCATTACGAGGTTGTCATTCAGGCCGACGCCTCTGGTGCTGCCCACGCCGTTGGGGTCGTCAAACGAGTAGTACTGTCCCCCGTGAAACAGTACGCCGTGACGGTTGCTAGAGGAATCGAAATAGGTGGCTATAATGTCACCGTTGTTGTTGATTTCATGGATGGCCGTCCCAATCGACCCTTCCCCGGGCGTGTGAAACGGCGTGTAGGTTGTGCCCCTGTCGGCGGTAGTAAACGACAGGTAATTCCCGCTGGAGTTGGCGCCGTACACGGTGATTACGCCCGCGTTGTTGATCCCCCAGGCGGTAGCCAAACTTGTGACACCCGGCGGGTCCAACCTCGTGAGCGTCGAGCCAACCAGCAAAAATCCATGCTGTATGCCGGACGAGTCGACGTAAGTGCCTACCACCGCACCCGCGTCATTAATCCCAATCGCATTTGTGAGTGTTGCGCCCGGGATGTGGATGTCGGTGAACGTTCCCCTGGCGTACCTAAACCCTATTTGAACGCCGCTTGTGTTGGTGCACCAGCCCGCAGCGACACCCGCGGAATTGATGCCATAAAAGGAGATGGATGTCGCGCTGGGGGTGCTTACGCAATCCGGCCGGTCGGCGCGGGTGAAGGCGTTCGTACCACCCAGGATCATGGCGTGCTGGACCCCGGCGTTGTCGACGTAATCGCCGGCGATTGCATTTGTCTTGTTTATTCCATACGTATCCGTCTCCTGCGCTGTCGGGGTGGCGAGGACATCTCTGAACGTGAACGTCAACGTCGGCGCCGCCGCAATACCTACGGATACACACAGAACGAGTAAGAACACGCCAATAACGGTCTTACGACTTTGCATTTGGTTCCTCCTTCTGAGAGAGAATTGTTGTTCCCCTTTCCTGTCGTAAGCACGAAAACCTACGGCAAGAAGCACCGCGAAGGCCTGATTTACCTCTACACTGCGAGTGGGGAAACTAGGACCTGCAACCGAGGGCTCCAGTCTCTTCCCGTGCGGGGGAAGGCTGTCAATCCGGAATTTCCATTCTGGCACTCCGAAATGCAGGCAATGTATAGCTAATGTGATAATGGGTCTGTGACTCCGATCACAGTTCGTTGTTCACCATTAAGCTGGGTCCGGCAAACCCCTATCCTGCATAGCGAAAGTGCACTACTGCCGCAGCAGAATTGCTATTCCAGCCCCAAACCGCGTCAATTTGCCGTCCGGTAGGCGCGTAAAATGGCTCACGTTTGCGCACGTTGGCGATATGGGGCGCTCGTGGCCTCGGATAGGCATTTAGCACCATGGCTGGCGCACTGACATGGCCCTTTTGCTCACATTGCCGTGTGTCGAACGTCCTTGAACATCGTTTGCCCGCGCCTCAGTATTGGTCAGTTGTACGTCTGTTCGAAGTCTGGGCTAAAACCAAATTCTGCTGAAGCGATTGGAGACTATCTCCATGCGGCTCACCACGTCCGATATCTACACGCTTCATCGTCCTACTTTCTGTCCGTTGCGTGTGTACCTTCGCGAGCACAACGTGCCGGAGGCTAAACCGAGCGCGTTCGAACAAATCCTTCGCACATTGGGGGAGCGGCACGAACGAACGCATCTCGCGACGCTGGGGGCATATGAAGACCTCAGCACAACGCCGCCAGAGCAGCGTCTTCAGTCGACGAAGGCGGCCATGGATCGGAATGCTGGGGTCATTTATCAAGGCGAGTTTGCGAGTGAGACGACTCTTCATGGGACTTTGGTAAAGATCATCGGACGGCCAGATTTCTTGATCTTGGATGGTGATGGGTATGTGATTCGGGACTCTAAATTGGCCCGACACGTTGACGATGAGCACCACCTTGAAATCAGGCTCCAGCTGCAACTGTATGGCTGGTTATACCAGCGGACCCTAGGCCTACCGCCGAAAGCGCTTCAGGTGCACACAGGAAAAGGCGACATCGTAGATGTTCCTTATGATGGAGGTGTCGCCGCCCTGAATCTCCTCCTGGAGATTTTCCGGTTGAAGCAGCTGCCTGAGGAACCATATGAGCCTCTTGGCTGGACGAAGTGTAACGGTGGGTGCGGATACGACGATTACTGCTGGCAAAGAGCAGAAGCCGCTCAGGATGTCTCGCTTGTCATGGAAGTTGACCAAGGACTCGCTCGTAAGCTGCACCAGATTGGCGTGGAATCGGCAAAACAGTTGCTCAGCAAGTTCGATGTTCTGAGTTTGAGCCTATTGCAGCGCCCGTGGGGGGACAAGCAACAGAAGGTCGGCAGGAAGGCTGAAAGGATTCTCGTGTACGCCGACGTCCTTACCAGCGGAAAAGAGCGAGTGCTGGCCCCCGTTGCCATTCCGCGAGACGAAAATTATGTGATGTTCGATCTTGAAGGCATGCCTCCCCACCTCGACGAGTTAGAGAAGATTTACCTCTGGGGCATGCGGGTCTACGGCAAGCGTCCGAGCCGTTTCATCGGAGTTACTGCTGGATTCGGGGCAGATGGCGACCGGGAGGGGTGGATCGATTTCCTCAATGCCTCCGCGAAAATCTTTGCCGAATACGGCGACATCCCGTTCGTGCACTGGCACCATTACGAGAAAACTCACATCAACCAGTACATCGGCCGCTACGGCGACCAAAACGGCATTGCGGCTCGCGTGCTAAAGAACCTGCTCGACCTTTTGCCGATCACCAAATCCGCGATTGCGCTTCCGCTGCCCAGCTACAGCCTGAAGGTCGTTGAGCAATACGTGGGCTTCAAGCGAACGCAGGATGAGTACGGGGGCGACTGGGCAATGGCGCAATTCATCCTTGCAACGGAGACTGAGAACGAACAAGAGCGGAATGCCCGGATGGCCGAAATTCTCAAGTACAACGAGGAAGACCTTGCGGCGACGTGGGCCGTGTTTGAATGGCTTCGGGGTAAAGCCGCAAAGGTTGCAACGAACTAGACGATATATGCCCCGAAGTAATTGCAGACAATCGACGATGCCGTGGCAGAATTACCGTGTCGGTTTCCGCCACAACTTGACAGCCCTGAGAGAGGAGGGTTCTGCAATGTCCAACCAAGGTCTCAAGCTCAGTTTCGATGCCGTTTATTACCACGTCAACGACATGGAGAAGTCTATTGCGTTTTATCGTGACATCCTGGGATTTCATCTCACTTCTCGGGATTACGTCGCCCGCTTCGACATCGATGGTGTGCTCTTCGAACTTGTTCCCAATCCTGCAGGCAACGCGCTGCCTGGCAACGGCAATGCCCGCTTGAGCCTCGGCGTCACTGATATCCGGGAGGCCACCCGCGAGTTGGAATCCAGAGGTGTGGCGACTAGCCCAATCAAGTCAGAGCCCGGAGGGCTGCTTTCGTATTTCAAAGACCCGGACGGAAACGAACTTTGCCTTTGGCAGTACGCGTAGCAGAGCCACTGGAAATGGGGGACGGTGTGCCCCGCCTTCAGCATGAGTTCCGCTCGCACGCCGCCGCTCCTCGACTTGTTCGCAGCTGGAGTGTCAGCGTTTGCTCTTAATTGAAATGCATCGAAGACGTGGAGGAGAATGCAATGACACAGCAACAATCGCCGGTATGGTTTATCACCGGTTGCTCGACCGGCTTCGGCAAGGAACTTGCAAGACTTGTGCTGGCCAGGGGATGGCGTGCGGTAGTGACGGCCCGCAACCCCGATCAGTTGAAGGAACTCGTTTCCGGGAAGGAAAAGGACGCGCTCGCCGTGCAACTGGATGTGACGAACCGGGCGCAGATCGCCCAGGCCGTGCAGCAGGCTGAGAAGAAGTTCGGACAGATCAACGTGCTGGTGAACAACGCGGGATATGGTTATATCGCGGCAATCGAAGAAGGCGAAGAAGACCAGGTTCGTGCGATGTTCGAGACCAACTTCTTTGGCTTGGTCGACCTCACAAAAGCTGTGTTGCCAGGCATGCGCAAGCGGCGCAGCGGTCACATCGTGAATTTCTCTTCGATAGGTGGTTTGGTCAGCTTTGCCGCCACCGGCTACTATCATGCCACCAAGTACGCGGTGGAAGGTTTGTCGGAGTCGCTTTCGATCGAAGGTGCCCCCTTGGGCATTAAGGTACTGATCGTAGAACCGGGTCCGTTTCGCACAGACTGGGCAGGACGCTCACTGCTTGAGTCCAAAATTGTTATTGACGATTATGCCTCGACTGCGGGCGAACGCCGCCGGCAGACCCATGAACGAAGCGGCAGGCAGCAGGGAGATCCGGCACGGGCCGCGGAAGCGATCATCGAAGCTGTCAGCTCAGAAAATCCGCCACTTCACCTGCTGCTCGGCAAGCTCGCGCTGGAGTTGGGATACAAGAAACTCGAGGCTATGAAAAAGGACTTCGAGGCTTGGCGGCAGACCACGATTGGCGCCGATTACCCGGAGTTTCAGGATGCCAAATGAGGAGTGCGTGATGCGGTGTGGCCGCCAGACGGACGGCCACACGCTCCTCTTCAGGACGTTCCGGCTTGCCAGAAGTGCCGTTCGTCACTGCAAAGTCGTACCAATAAAATCCCTTACTCCCTTCAGCCACGCCTCTTTTCCTTTTGCCCATGAAACGACGGCGCGGAGTCAATCTAACACCCTCAGATCGAATGAAGGCTCTTTCGGATGAACAGACCCGCGCCGTGTTTCGTGACTAGTGGCCGGTGCTTGCTCCGCTCACGTCTTCGAAGCTTTGGGATCAGAACTCCGCTGTCCGCTCCCTTTCACACGTCGTCGAGAACCCTTCTCAGTAGCGCCGAACGCAGCATTGCTTGCTTTTGCTGTTNNATCAATAAGCTCCTCACCCGGCTGCCGTCCCAAAGCCGCACACCAGGATCGACTCCGCGCTCGCGTTCGAACAGTTCCTCCCGCGTGGTATTCGGAATGCCCGCGTTTGCCACGGGTTACGAGGCGTACCATTGGACATGAACAGAATACATCCAGAATGCCCCGACTCAGACCCTTCTGATCGGTCTGCCGATGTCCTCTTTCGACAACAGCCCGACGAGGAAGACGACGAAGAGGAAGACGAAGGCGACGGCGACGGCAAAGAAAATGACGATGATGACGAAGAAGACGACGACGGCTACTCGGAGTGAGCGTGCCTTTATTTGTTTTAATGGATGAAGGATGAAGCGTGAACATTTCGGCAAGGTAGTCGAGGAGGCGCTCGACTCGCTCCCACCAGGATTTCGCAGTTGCATTCGAAGCGCAGCTGAGAACCGGTACGCCGTATAGCGAAAGTGCACCGCTTTCGCAGCAGAATTGCCATTGCAGCCCCAAACCGCGTCAATTTCGCGTCTGCTGACGGCGTAAAACGGCTCACGTTCGCGCTACGTTGGCCTACGTTGCGCCCGTGGCTCCGGGTAGGCATTTGCCCTCAACCGGTTGATTTTGAAGCGGTTATATCGCAAATGTGGCCCAACTCCGCCCTTCATGTCGGACCTAGCTGAGCCGCCGCCCGCGACTTGCGCCAGTTTCTTGGATGTCCATTGCAGTTTCTCTTCAGGCGTTATTGACATAGTAGCGAGCGCTTTCCTCACTGGATTTTCTTGCTTTCGCCGTCAAGCATCATCCCGCGCACCTGCCGCTTGATGTGCTCGCGCGGCGTCTCTTGGTCGTCGACGTCGGGCACGCCGGGGATGTTCAACCGCGGATGCGGCATCTTGTAGGTGATCGCCTTGTCGGCGAACGACGCGGTCAGCAGCTTCAGCGTGCGGTTGTCCTGCGAGTCTGGGTCGGAAGGCGCGTCGCCCACGCTGCCCCCGGTCGCCTTGCCATCGAGGGTCTCGACCCCGCTCAATCCCGCCAGTATCATCTCGTGCGCCCGGTCGCCCGCAGGCCCCTGCAGCTTGCTGGCGACGATCAGCTGCGCCAGCACCGCCATGCCGTCCTTGCCCACGCCGTAGCAGGCCAGGATTTGCTCGATGATGCTGGCCGACGCGGTGCGCAGGCTCTCCTGCAAGCGGAAGTACTCCGTGAAGCGCTGCTTGTTCTGCTTCAGCGACAGCTTCTTGTCGAAGGCGGTGTACCCGAAGTACTCGTCGATCTGCCGCGCCCAGGCCTCGCAGCGTGCCAGCCATCCCAGCAGCACCTCGGCCATGTCCTTGGCGGTGCGGGTCACGTCGATGTGCTCGCGCAGCGCGGCCCGCATGGTCTTCATGGTAGGCGAGCCGAACAGGACACTATCTCTCCGCATCTCGCCCAGGAAGGTCTGCGCCCGCAGCATGTCCCAGTCGCCGAGGTACGGCACTTGCTTGGTCTTGTCGCTCGCTGAAACCGGGCCAATCGCCGAATAGATGTAGCCTGCACGGTGATTGCGCACCTGGGCGCTGATTCCTATGGCGAGTTCAGACGCCAGCTCGAACGCCGTCTTGTACTTGAACCGGCCGTCGCTGTTGCGCTCCAGGAACTGCTGCCATACTTCGTCCCAGCGGATGGAAAAGAAAATCTCCTCCGCCTCGGACCGGCACGGCCTCTTGGGAAAGCCCTTCATCTTGCGGTCGGGGCCGCGACGCAGCACACGTAGCGGCTGATCGTAAAGACGCTTGCTCTCCGCTTTGGTCGGCTCCGCTTGCTTAATCTTTTTCTCCAACTCCGGGTCCATGTTTGTTTACCCTCCCTGCCTCTTCCTTGAGCTTGTGCGCGAGCACTTCGTTCAGCATCTCCTGCCGCTTCCTGCAGCCGTCGCACGTCCTTTTGCTAGGTTGTGGTGAAATTGCGGGTTTCCGCTCACACATGATTGTCCGACAACTACGGCGCAAGTCAACGGCCGTTGCCGCTTTACTGCGTGCAGGCTGCACCGCACATGCATAAACACAAGCGAAGAGCGCTTCCGTAGATAAAAACGCACGTTGATTAGCTAATTGCTACCGTCTCAATTTCTCGCACTCTTTTCCACGGATTGTGGCGACCGCGCGGTAGTCACGTGGACAACATCCCCCTTGTTTCAGAGTTGGTGGTTCCAGGCGATTACTTGTGCTAAGCCCTTCCTTGAAAAGGGCGCCAAGTTATTGAGACAGACGGACTCAGCCTGAGCCCTTTTCATGCTTGATTGTGACGGGAACCGTCATGCTGAGCCTGTTTTCATCAAGTCACATTCGAAGGAGACCGTATACCGCCGGGAGCGGACACATTCGTAGACACTGGCAGACTTATCGATACCGATCCGCATGTGCCAATCTGGATTACTTCCGGGTTTGCCGACCATCCGTCCGGAATCTCTTCTTTTGCATCGCTCCACCGCCGTCTGGAGTAATTGTCGGCGTGGTATGCTGTGCGGAACGCGGAGGGCGCGAGTTCTTCGGTACTCCTGTATTGGACTAAGCAAAAGTAATCCATGTTCTCTACAAGAACGTCCACGCCGCTAGGCGTGGAGGACCGAGAAAAGGAATGACGTGAATCCGTATCCAGCGATGATCGTACGCCGGGTAAGCGGATGGGCTTTCTCCGGGTCCCTCGTTTTACAGGCCTACCAATTCGTAAAGGGGCAACCGCTCATCGTTTCGTATCCCTATCTTTGGATCCTCGTCGCAGTCCCCGCGCTTGTCGTGTACATCCTCGTCGGTTTTCCTGCGCAGATGCAGCAGGGGGCTGATAGGTTGGAAGTATGCGTGCGCACATCGAGACTGCGAAAGCATGATGCGACGTTGTTCGAAATGCTCCATGTGTCCGGGTATCACTCGTATTATCACCCGCGTCCTGAAGACGAGCGCATCCGTACAAGCCTGAAAGATCGAGGTGGCGTACGTATCGTCGGGACTTTGGGCGCGGGAAAGACACGCAGCGCACTCGAGGTTGTGGCGGCCCTCAGGCCACACGCGTGGCTTGTGGCCGTGCGCAATCCCGACACCCTCACGAGCGAAAACATCCGCGGAATCGTTGTCCCCGCCATCTTTGTCTGGTGGGGCAAACCTGAGATCGTGTTGTTGTTGGATGACGCGACTCAGTTCGTTGGTAAACCTGTCGACAGTCTCGTGAAAAGATTGCTGGAACAATGCTCGCGCTTCGCCGTCGTGGTCACGTACCGCACCGGGCCGGATGAAGGCAAGCTGTTCGCGGACCCACAGTTCGAACACCTTTTGGACGACAGACTCAGCACGGCCGTCCAGTTGCTTCCGCTCGACCCGGCCGCCGCGGACGAAATCTACGCTCACGTCTGGCAAGGAAAGGTCGGCCCCCTTATCGCCGACAAGAGCTCGCCTGGGGCCATTGTTCTCGGACTCGACGCCAAGATCCAGCAGTATGCGCATCTGCCAAACGAGCAACGGCGACTCTTAACCGCACTTCAGCTCACTATTGCCTGCGGTGCGCGTCCGTGCACTGAAGACTTCCTGTGGATGGTCGCAGAGGCAGTATGGGGACTTTCCCCCGGCCGCCATCGAGGGGACCTCGAGGAGCTGCAGCGCCAGCAGTACGTCCGGGTTAGCCTAAGCAACGACCGGCGCGAGGTCATACCAGTGAGCGACCGCTACCTCGATGTCGACCACGTCTACCATTACTCGAACCTTGCTGACTATAAGGGCGATCTCCGAAAACTGGAGGACCTTTTGGTGCGCGAGCGCCTGACTCGCCGTCTCGCCGACCTCGGCGTCTTCTACTGGAGCGCGCTTCAAGATCTGCTAGCGGCGCGCCGCGCCTTAGAAAGTGCTGTCCGTGGAGACCCGAAAGACAGGCCGTCGGCTCTGGCTCTGGCGCGTCTCTACGGATGGCTTGGTGAGCCCGACCGCGCAAAGACGATGATCGAGACGTTGCGCGATTCGATTGCCGACCCGGATGAGAAAGCCGAGACCGTCCTAGCATTTGCCGACGAGATTCTGTATGGCATGGGTCAGCCTGAGATAGCGGCGACCTGGTACTCGCAGGCCCTGGAACTGGCGAAAGGCCCCCTGACACGCGGCGTCATTGCACAACGAACCGCAGATTGCTTCATTAAGACTGGCTCGTTCGCGCGGGCCGAGGAGCTCTATCGTACATGTGAGCCACAAATGAACGGGCTATTCATCTCAGCACGAATCGTGCTGGCGTTGCTCGGCCAGAACAAAACGGAAGACGCTCGAACCCGACTGAGTCGGCTCTGGGATGAGACCGATGCGCGCGGTCGGTCCGCGCTTTCCGAGACCCTGCTCGACAGTGCGGAGGGGTGTTTCAGGTCCGGGGAAGCAGCGCTCGATGCGACGCGCGATCTCGTCTGGGAACAGGTCGTGCGAAGTTCAATAGGCGCCAATGATCTCCTCGCGTTTGCTTCCGCCATGCTCAACGCCGGATTTCTTGACAGTGCTGCACGGGCCTACGATCTCATCGTTCAGCAGGCCGAACGTCTGACCATCGACGTACCGACTCTGCAGGCGTGCTACATCAACCTCAGTGCAACCTATCGTGATCAAGGACGCCTCGCCGAAGCCCGCTCTTCCTTCCAGCAAGCGCTCGACTCCCTCGATCGGCAGCCTTTCTCGGCTTTGGCGCGGGCCGCTGCCGAAGCCGGACTCGCGGACTGCGATTTAATCGGCGGTGGCGACCTCGCGTTAGCGCGTGAGCGTTACGAACGAGCGCGGCAAGCGGGGGAGAGAGCCGCGGACGCATGGGTCAGGACTTGGGGGATGTTGGGACTGGGTGACGTGCTCGTAAAAGAACGGCACTGGGGCGACGCGGAACGCATGTACCGCGACATCGAGTTGTTACCGACAAACTGCGGAGGCGAGACGCGTTGGCTGCTGGGACTCGGGCTTTCCTGCTCCCGCCTCGGAAAGCTGGATGACGCACAGATGTACCTGGCGCGTGGTCTCAGGCGATGCAACCGTCGGAGCTATGCAGCCAGGCAACAACAGTTTCTGGCCGAACTGAGTCAATTGGTTGCAGCGGGTCAACTCCCCAGCACGCGGCCAGTCATGTAAGCATCGGGTTAAGACGCACCCGGTGCGATGGCCAGGGCTGTTACGACAGCCTTCGGAGCAATCAGGCGGAGGTGGTAAAGGGGCATGTGGCTGGAGCAAACGGAATGCTCGCTTACGCAGCGTTGTGGGTCGGTGCCTCAGTCGTACAATTCCGTTAGGAGTTCGTAGGCCCGACGCATGTGTGGAATTACTATGCTGCCGCCAACCACAAGTGCCACATTGAGCGCCTCCTCCTGCTCGGCGCGCATCAGGCCTAGCCAGAATGATTGGATGATGTGGTAGTTAATGCAGTCGTCGCAGCGCAGGCAAGCCGAAGCTACCAGCCCCATTAATTCTTTGTACTTCGCCGGGAGCACACCTTCGAGATAGGTATTGTGATCAAGGTTGTAGAAGCGCTTGACCAGCAAGTTATCGGCTCTGTCCACGTTCTGATTCAGCCTTGTCCGGCGCGCAATGAAGTTCCGTGCGATAGCACTCTTATCTGCGACCTGCTCCTCGGAATAGACGTAAGTTGGTTCTCTGTGCTCAGTCATGGATATGAGACTAACAAACTTGGCATCAGCTCACGAACGTGCAACTAGCGTGCAGAATCGGCCTACTCCTGCTGGTTTTCTGGCTGTTTGTTGCGGGGAAGAGCAATGAAATCAACGGGACTTGATGATGACCCCTTGGGCTCATAACCCAAAGGTCGGTGGTTCAAATCCACCCCCCGCAACCAACCTTAAGCTCCACATAAATCACTAACTTACAATCTGATCACTGGAAATTGTGCTGATTTTGTGCTGGCGTTGCCGCGAGCGTGAGCAACTATGGGGCATGGGAAATGACGCCGCAGATCACGATTTACGTGCGCCACGGGGCGGAATGTCCCCATCCCGGAGACTGGCGTCCTCAAGTACAGCAACGGGCAGGGCGAGGGCCCACATCAAAAGCAGCACAATGCCGGAGATCAGGGAATCAGTGGTTTTTGGTGTCACGTGGTCGTGTATACCCACCGATCCGCAACCAAGAAATTTATTAGCGAGCAGACAACGATGGCTCCCATGGCCGACGGCAGTACCGGAGCTTTGAGCCGTTCGACCAGACAGTAGGCGAGCACCGTATTTCCGAGCAGCGAGGTGAGACCGTTGCCGGCGTGAAATCGCCAGAGCCTGGCTGTTCTTTGCCGGGTGCTTTTGAGCTGACGATCGCGCCATGTAAATCGCTCGTGCCAGGCAAAGTTGTGCAACACTACGATCTCCACTGCTACTGGTGTAGCGGCAACCGTAGACATGTGGAAGCATCTCGTTAACAGGTAAAGCAGAAGCAACTGCAATGCCGCGCCCAACAAGCCCACCAGGTTGAATTTGCCGAGCCGCGCCAGCAGTCGCCCGGCGCTGGTCATGGCAGCTCTTCCTCCCGGTAAAGCACGACCATGTGCCGAATTGCAGCTGCTACGGCCATGAATGCCATTCCGGCAATGGCCACAGCGCCTGCAACGTCGAACAGCAGGAAGCGCCGGCCCGCGATGGACGCGTAGGGATGCACGAGGAGCACAATGTTTCCCACGGCCAGCAGGATGCGAATCTCGGTGGGACCAAAGATGCCGTGCGAAAGATGGAAGTGCCCCATTGTATAGGTCGCAAGGTAGCTCTCGATGGAGAGCACATAGAAGCACATCAGCATTCCGGCCGATATCTGCCAGTGCACGTAGCCGGAGGAGGCGAGTCCTGCCATCAACGCCAGCGCGCCGAAGGTGTCAGCCATGTGGTCCACGTAGAAACCGTAGCGTGGACGCTGCTGATCGCGGACTCGCGCCAGCGTGCCATCCAGACTGTCGCCAAGCCAGTTGAGAACCAGGAAGAAATTGACCAGCCACAATGCGCGCGGGTCTAATGCTGCGAGCGCATAGGCTGCGCCCGCCAAGAGCTGCGAAATAAAGCCTTGCGCGGTCAAATGGTCCGAACTGATGGCTTTCGGTGTGCGCTCGGCCATCCACACTAATAAGCGCTTTTCAACTTCCGCGGTCAGTGACTTGTGGACTCGCAGCGCGTTTACGAATCCACTCTGTCTCCTGTCGTCGAGCATGGCTTCTCTCATATGGACCTCGCATCCTTCATTCATCGGTGTGCCCTTTCTGGTGGAGGGCCTGATATGAGCGCGTTTCTGGTAGCGCTCAAGGTGAACTTCAGCGATTCCCGCGGCATGTCCTTGATGATCGGCATAATCAGCCAAGCTAGGCCACTTGGGACATCGCGTGTTAGCGAAATTGCCTCACACTCAATGAGCAGCCCGTCGGGCAGTTCGACGAAACTCCAGTAAGAGTTCAAGCGCCACAGAAAGCCGTTGTCGTTGCCCTCCGGCAGCCGATGCTCGTGCCGAGTGCCCGCTTCCTCGATCTGCCAAATGTGCGTGCTGCGCGAGAAGCCGTAGCCGCTGGCGCC
Organism: Acidobacteriaceae bacterium; assembly: GCA_003151335.1. GTDB lineage: Bacteria > Acidobacteriota > Terriglobia > Terriglobales > Acidobacteriaceae > Bog-257. Next base: position 17,316 of record PLXE01000035.1, on the reverse strand, counting down.
GGTTAGTCCTGTTTGGACGTCGTACTCCGTATCCAGCACGACTGTGACAACCTTTCGCTTCCTCATGCGAATGGCGACAGCCGCAACCCCTCCGTGGTCCGACAAGACATGGGAGGACTCAATTTCCGGCGCGTAGTACGTGGCCAGGTGGTTGTAATCTAGCAACAGCGCCAGCATGTCTTTTGCCTTTCCGCCGGGGACAAAAGCCGTGCCGCGCCAGTGGTGCAACAGTCCACCGCTGACTTCATGGGTACCGCCATTCACGGGTTCCACTCGCATGGCACCCGATCGCAGTTGGCGCTCCGCATCAGCTCGCTCGGTCCCTCCCAGATTGAACACTGCGAGGTAGGTGTCAGGGCTGGCGTGCTGCTGGGCCAATCGTTTCTCCAAAGCGGCTGCATGGTTTTCAAATACCTCCTGGGCCGGTAAGGTCAACTGGGCCGCCAGGCAGGGGGCTGCAAGTAGGAGCATGATTGCCGCTGTTGACATCCGCAGTCGCATCGTTCGCCTCGTGGCGGAAGGATGCTCGCTGCGCGCGGCAAGCGCAATGCATAACGCCTCAAACGTTTCTCACTTGCAAATCATCGTGTAATCGTTTGCATAGTCGAGGGTTACAAGAAGGTATCTCTCTGGGATGGAAAGCCGTTGGTTAGCGCGGACGAACCGGGTGAGGTTGGAGTTAATCGACCCAGAGCTTCACGTTAGGCTCGCAGGGTTCTCCACTGGCTCTGGGCCGCCAAAGGCGGCTAGACTGGAACCTTGCCCATGACAAGGGAGATGACAGACCGCGTGTTTCGCTTCGGGGCCTTCGAGGTGAACGAGGCCACGGGAGAGCTGCGTAAACAGGGCATCCGCATCAAGCTGCATTCGCAGCCATTTCAAATACTGATGATGCTTCTGGAACGGCCCGCGGAGTTGGTGACGCGCGAAGAGATGCGGCAGCGGCTTTGGGGCGAAGACACGTTCGTGGACTTCGACCACGGCCTGAACACCGCGGTCAACAAGCTTCGCGAAGCCCTGGGTGACTTGGCCTCCCAACCGCGGCATGTGGAGACGGTTTCGGGCAGAGGCTATCGTTTCATAGCGCCAGTGACGCTCGCGGCCCCGGTTGCGAAAATGTCAGAGGCGCCGGTCGCCTGCGCGGGGGAGGCGGTTGCGTCGCCTGCAAACAGTGGATCTGCCTCGCGGGTCGGCCCTTTGGACGATGGGCTGGAGACATTTAGCAGAACGCTTCTCGCGGCGCCTCACGAACTGCCTCACGCCCCCCGAACCTTAGTGCGGACTCTGCTGCTGCTTATCCAGGCCATGTATCTGGCGTTCTACCTGGGGGCGCTGGCGAACCTTTCGGAGATTCTTGATATTTTCACGGACGCGCACCTGCTGTTGCCGGCGACGCTCACCGCGCTGCTGGTGGCGACCGCCGTGGCAATGATCCCAGTACGTCTGTTCTTCTTCGCGGCGGTTGCGTTCGATTTTCAGCAGCTTCCTGCGAAGTTCAGAAAACTCTTTCCCATACTGCTAGGTATGGATCTTTTGTGGGCCCTGTCACCGTTCCTTTTGGTTCATCACGTAAGCTTGGGGCTGGCTCTGGGAATGACCGCCGCTCTCGTGTACATGCCATTTGCTCAACGCTCGCTGGTTCTGATGTATGCCCGGAGCCGATGAGATGGAACCAGAGTGGACTCATGAGGTCTATGGCTCGCGAGTTGCCGCGCAACTGTGACCGGGGTGCAAGAAATAAAGGGCGCTGCCCCAACCTACGTGATTCTCACCCTGTCGCTGCGCGACAAGGGTGGGGCACTCTGCGTCGTTCAATGCCATGCTGACCTCGGCAAAGTTGTCGCCGCTGCCGGCAGTTGAAATAGGTACGAGCACGGGGTGCGGGAAATAAGTGGCGCTGGCCTTCCACGCAAAATTTCCCCCAAGTACCCCCTCCCCCCCCGGCATTTCTGCATCTTTGTTTTCAATATTTTGCCCGCAAAATATTGAAAACACGTAATTTAGAAGCAGTCGTAACTCCTTGCTGCTCAATATCTTGCGCGATTCCCGCTAAAATATTATATCTAAAGTAGATACACGCAAGATATTCCGAACAAGACACTTATCGGGCATCCAAGCCTCTTGCAGGGCCGCCTTGTTTTCAAAGAGCACTAGGTTGAGCCGACGTGCAGAGCACGTTTCGGCCCGCCCATTGGGCACACGCAGCCCAACCTACAAGCGTAGCTCGAACCGCATCGCTGTCAAGTTACGAAAGTGCATGTCGGGGGCGCACGCGGATTTGACAATCGAAGTCCCCACCCAAGCAAGAGAAGCCGTTCTGGGGAAGTGAGTACAGACCTCACGGGCAGGTATGACGAACATCAGGACCTGGTGCGTGTGGCCATGGAATCAGGAGAAGTCCCCATGCCCGAACCGCAGTTCAGCGCATCGTTTGCCCATGTCGCACCCAACCAGTGCAGCCTTCGTCTTGAAATGGCCAACAAAGGCAGTTGGGTCACGTTTGAGAGGAAATAAGGTTGTCATTGGGTCAGTGGCGTCGGGCTGAGGTATTGAAGGTTTCCTAGCCGCTGTTAATCCGCGAAAACCGGGACTTTTTCCTGCTTGGCTTTGGTGCGCTTTCCGGGAAGATGGCGTACCACCCAATCCTTGAAGTGGTCCATGTAGAGATAAACGACGGGCGTCGTGTACAAGGTCAGCGCCTGGCTGACGATGAGCCCGCCGACGATAGCGATGCCGAGCGGGCGGCGGATCTCAGAGCCAACTCCTCTGCCAAACGCCAGCGGGACCGCGCCCAGCATGGCTGCGGCTGTAGTCATCATGATGGGACGGAAGCGGACCAGGGCCGCTTCGTGGATCGCTTCCTCCGCGGTCTTGCCGCTGCGCTCCACCTCCAGCGCAAAATCAATCATCATGATGGCGTTCTTCTTCACGATACCAATGAGCAGGATGATGCCAATCAGGGCGATCACATCGAGTTGCATGTGGAAGAGCAATAGCGCCAGCAGCGCGCCCGTCCCTGCCGAAGGCAGCGTGGAAAGAATCGTAACGGGGTGGATGTAGCTCTCGTAAAGCATTCCGAGCACGATGTAAACGGCAAGCAGGGCCGCCAGAATCAAGATGGGTTCCGACGACAGCGAATCCTGGAAGGCGGCGGCCGTTCCCTGGAAGCTGCCGTGAATGGTTGCCGGTATGCGCATCTGCAATTCTGCGTCGGAGATGGCCCGGGTAGCGGTCCCCAAATCTCCGCCCGGCGCCAGGTTGAAGGAGATGGTCACCGCCGGGAATTGTCCCTGATGGTTGACCGCGAGCGAAGTAGTCGCCTGCCCAAAGTGAGCAAAGGACGAGAGCGGTACCTGTGCGCCCTGGCTGGTGATGACGTACACGCTCTGCAATGCGTCCGGAGTGAGCTGGTAGCGAGGATCGACTTCCAGCACCACGTGGTACTGGTTCAAGGTCCGGTAGATGGTGGAGATCTGGCGCTGTCCGAAGGCGTCATAGAGAACGTTGTCAATCTGCGATGGTGTAATTCCCAAACGTGAAGCGGTGTCGCGATCGATGATGACGTTTTCCTCCAGCCCGCTGATCTGCTGATCGCTGTTCACGTCCTTGAGCTGGGGAATCTTGCGGAGTGTCTGCAAGAGCTTGGGCGCCCATGCATATAGTTCGGTCAGGTTCTCGCCAGATAGCGTGTACTGGAACTGGGCGTTGGACTGGCGTCCGCCGATCTGCAAGTCCTGCACTCCCTGGAAGAACAGCGTCGCGCCGGGAACATGCGCCAGTTTGGGGCGAAGGCGGGCGATCACCTGGTCCGCGCTGATCTTGCGTTGGGCCAGCGGCTTGAGAGTGACGAACATGCGTCCCTGGTTCTGGGCGGCGTTGCCACCGACGGAGGCCAGAACGTTTTCGATCGCCGGATCTTGCTTCACAATGCGGATGAACTGGTTGGTTTTGTCCCGCATGTCCTGGAACGACACATCCTGGTCGCCCATGATGGTACCGGTCATACGCCCGGTATCCTGCTGCGGGAAAAATCCCTTGGGAACGATGAAATAAAGCCATACATTCAGCACAACCATGAGGATGGCGACGGCGAAGGTAAATCGCTTGTGGCGCAGCACCCAGCCCACGGACGTCTTGTAGGTGCGGTTCATCCACAGCCAACCGCGCTCGCTCATGCGGTACAGGGCACCGTGACCACCGGGATCGTGGGCCTTCAGGAAGCGGGCGCACAGCATTGGCGTAGTGGTAAGAGAGACCACTAGCGATACCGCGATGGCCGCGCTCAGGGTCACGGCGAATTCGCGAAAGAGCCGTCCGACTATGCCGCCCATCAGCAGAATAGGAATGAACACGGCGATCAGAGACGTGCTCATCGAGATCACCGTGAAGCCGATCTCGCGGGCCCCCAACAGGGCAGCCTGGTAGGGCTTCATCCCCGCCTCGACGTGGCGCATCACGTTTTCCAGGACCACGATGGCATCGTCCACCACGAAGCCGGTAGAGATGGTGAGCGCCATCAGCGAGAGATTGTTCAGGGAAAACCCGCACAGGTACATGATCGCGAAGGTGCCCACGATGGCCAGCGGCACGGCCACGCTGGGAATCATAGTGGCGCGCACCTCACGCAGAAACAGGAACACCACCAGGGTCACCAGGATGACGGAAATAATCAGGGTGCGCTCAACATCGGCCACCGAGGCTCGCACAGTACTGGTGCGGTCGAGGCCAACCACCAGGTTGATACTGGCCGGCAGAGACGCCTTCAGGAAGGGCAGCGCGGCCAGCACGCGATCGGCGGTGGCGATCATGTTCGCGCCCGGCTGGCGGAAGATGACGACCAGTACGCTGGGTTTGCCGTTAAAGCTGCCCGCGTTGTTGATGTTGGAGTAGGAGTCCTGCACATCGGCGACGTCGCTCAACCTGACCGCGGCGCCCTTTCGGTAAGCGACGACGATGGGTCTGTAATCCGCCGCCTTCTTGAGCTGATCGTTGGCCCTGACCATCCAGGTCTTGTTGCCGTCGTCCAGAGCACCCTTGGCGATATTGACGTTCTGCGCCGCCACCGCAGAGCGCACCGCGTCCAAGCCGATATTGAGCTTGTTCAGAAGATTGGGATTCGCTTCGATGCGGACTGCCGGCTGTGATGAGCCCCATACAAATACCTGGCCTACTCCCTCGACCTGCGCCAGCTTCTGGCCCATGATTGAGTCGGCCACGTCGTACATCTGGTCCTGCGTCATGGCGTCGGACGTTAATACCAGCATCATGACGGGTGCGTCCGCGGGATTGATCTTCCGATAGGTCGGATTGCTGGGCAGATCGGCAGGCAGGTATCCGCGGGCCGCGTTGATGGCAGCCTGCACATCGCGCGCCGCCGCATCGATGTTGCGGTCCAGGTCGAATTGCATGGTGACGCCGGTGGAACCAAGCTGGCTCGACGAGGTCATCTGGTTGATGCCGGCGATGCGGCCGAACTGGCGCTCCAGCGGAGTTGCCACCGAGGATGCCATGGTCTCGGGACTGGCGCCAGGCAGCCCGGCGCCGACCGAAATCACGGGATAATCGATCTGCGGCAGCGGCGCGACCGGAAGCTGCGTGTAGGCCAGGGCGCCGGCAAGCAGCAAAGCGGCGGTCAGCAGCGTGGTCGCCACAGGGCGCTCGATAGCGGGTGCGGAGATGTTCATGGCCTAATCTCCGATGGCCTCCGCAGGCTTAGGCGCACGCACATGGTGCAGCGCTTCGCCGAGCCGGTCGAACCACAGATACACAACCGGGGTCGTGTACAGGGTCAGTAACTGGCTTATCAAAAGGCCGCCGATGATGGTCACGCCCAACGGACGGCGCAGCTCGGAGCCGGTCCCCGAGCCCAGCGCCAGCGGCACGGCGCCAAATAGGGCAGCGAAGGTCGTCATCATGATGGGACGGAAGCGCAGCAGGCACGCCTCGTAAATGGCGTCCACCGGCTTCTTGCCTTCTTTGCGCTCCGCTTCCAGAGCGAAGTCGATCATCATGATGGCATTCTTCTTCACGATACCGATCAGCAGGATGATGCCGATCAAAGCCATCACGCCCAAGTCCATGTGGAAGAGAAACAGCGCAAGAATGGCGCCCACGCCGGCCGAGGGCAGGGTGGAAAGAATCGTGATGGGATGGATGTAGCTTTCATACAGAACTCCCAGCACGATGTACACCGTGACAATGGCCGCCAGAATCAGCCAGCCTTCATTGGCCAGCGAAGCCTGAAAGGCCCGCGCCGTGCCTTGGAAGGCCACCTGGATACTTGGCGGCAATTTAATTTCAGCGGCCGCCCCGTCAATCGCCTTCACCGCCTCACCCAGTGACGCCCCGGTGCCGAGATTGAAAGAGATCGTAACCGCCGGGAACTGCCCCTGGTGATTGATGGTCAACGGTCCGGTGGTGGTTTCGAAGTGCGCAATGGCACTCAACGGCACCTGCAGCGCGCTGGCGCCCAAAACGCCCGTGCTGGGGCTATTCGCAACTGGAGCGTTTCCGCCTTGCGCGGCCGGGCTTTGTGCGCCACCGGCGGGCACGTAGATATCTTTCAGCGAATCGGGATCGGCCCGGAAGCTGGGATCGACTTCGAGCACCACGTGGTACTGATTCAACTGGGTGAACATGATCGACACCAGGCGCTGGCCGAAGGCGTCATACAAGGTGTTGTCGATGGCGCTGGTGGTTACGCCCAAGCGCGATGCGGTGGCGCGATCGATCACCAGATTGGCTTGCGCGGCCAGGTCCTGCTGGTCGGTGGCGATGTCGCGCAGTTCCGGCAGCGTCTTCAGCTTGGCCAGCAGCTTGGTTGTCCACGACGCCAGCTCGTTGGGATCGGCATCCTCCAGGCTGAACTGATATTGGGTGCGGCTGACGCGGTCTTCCACCGTCAAGTCCTGCACCGGTTGCATGTACAACGTGATGCCCTCAACCCCCGCAACCTCTTGCTGCAATCGCTGCATGATGGCGGTGATGTCATCGTTGCGCTCATCGCGCGACCTGAGATTGATCTGCAGGCGGCCGCTGTTGGGCGTGGTGTTGGTGCCGTCCACTCCGATAAACGAGGAGAGGCTTTCGACGTCCTTGTCCTTCAGGATCGCCGTCGCCAATTCGCGCTGCCGTTCCGACATTGCGGAAAAGGAAATACTCTCCGGCGCGTCGGTAATGCCCACGATCACACCCGTGTCCTGCACCGGGAAAAAGCCCTTGGGCACCACGATGTACATCCAGATGGTCGCGACCAGAGTGCCAATGGTGACCAGCAAAGTTACGGTTTGATGCTTCAGGACGAACTTTACGGTGCGGCCATAGAACGCGATGGTGTTGTTGAAGGCACGCTCCGACCATTGGTACACGCGCCCGTGCTTGGCCTGGTCCCTCTGGCGCAGCAGCAGCGAGCACATCATCGGAGTCAGGGTCAGCGAAATGATCGCCGAGAAGAGAATGGTGACGCTCAGGGTCACCGCGAACTCGCGGAACAGCCGGCCCACGATGTCGCCCATGAAGAGCAGCGGAATGAGCACGGCAATCAGCGAGACGGTCAACGACACAATCGTGAACCCGATTTGGGCGGAACCTTGCAGCGCGGCTTCCAGCGGAGTGTGGCCTTCCTCGATGTAGCGCTCGATGTTCTCGATCATCACGATGGCATCGTCCACCACGAAGCCGGTGGAAATGGTCAAGGCCATCAACGAAAGGTTGTCGAGGGAATAGCCCAGCAGGTACATCACCCCAAAGGTGCCCAACAGCGACAGCGGCAAGGCGATGCTGGGGATGATGGTCGCCGACAGAGTACGCAAGAACACGAAGATGACCAACACCACCAGCACGATGGTGAGCATCATTTCGTACTGCACATCTTTGACGCTGGCGCGAATGGTATTGGTGCGGTCCGTCAGGACCGTGACCTTCACCGAGGCCGGCAAGTTCGATTGCAACTGTTTCAGCCGCAGCTTGATGCTATCGACCACCTTGATGATGTTGGCGCCCGGCTGCCGCTGAATGTTCAGGATGACCGCCGGCGTGTTGTTCATCCACGCCGCCTGGTTCACATTCTCCGGGCCCGTGATCACCTTGGCGACGTCGGACAAGCGCACCGGATTGCCGTTCTTGTAGGCGACGATGGTGTCGGCGTAACCCTGCGGACTCAGCAACTGGTCGTTGGCGCCGATGGTGAAGGCCTGCCGGTTGTCTTGCAGTTGTCCCTTCGCCTGATCGACGTTCACCTGGGCGATCACGGTCCTGAGTTGCTCCAGGCTCATGCCGTAGGAAGCCAGCGCGGTTGGGTTTGCCATGATGCGAACCGCAGGTTTTTGCCCGCCGCTGATGCTTACCAGGCCGACGCCAGGCAACTGAGAAATCTTTTGCGCGAAGGTCGTGTCCGCCAGATCTTCCACCTGTGGAAGCGGCATGCTGTCGGACGTCATCGCCAGGGTCAGGATGGGCGCGTCGGCCGGATTCACTTTGCTGTAAATCGGCGGAGTCGGCAGATCGGCGGGCAGGTAGGTCTGCGCAGAATTAATGGCCGCCTGCACCTCCTGCTCGGCGACATCAATGTTTTCTTCGAGGGTGAATTGCAAAGTGACGACCGAAGCTCCGAACGAACTGCTCGAAGTCATCTGGCTGAGACCGGGAAGTTCACCGAACTGGCGCTCCAGCGGCGCCGTGATCGAAGACGCGGTTACATCGGGGCTGGCGCCCGGATAAAAGGTCACAACCTGAATGGTCGGATAGTCCACCTGCGGCAGGGCGGAGATGGGTAGTTGCCGGTAGGCGACGATGCCCACCAGCAACAGCCCCGTCATCAGCAACGACGTAGCGATGGGCCGAAGAATAAATGGCCGCGAAATACTCATGTTTGCGATCCGATGTTGCCGCTGCTCTGATTCTGACGGGCGGGTGATTGCGGAGCCACGCGGCTTCCCACTTGCAGCTTCTCTTGCCCATCGGTCACAATTTTGTCGCCGGCTTGCAGGCCCGATGTCACCACCGCCGTGCTTCCCTGGGTGAGAGCGACCTGCAGCGGCTTCATCTGCACAGTATTGTTGGCGTCCACCACGTAGGCGAAGGTGCCGTCGGGACCGCGTTGCAGAGCAGCGGCCGGCGCGGTGATGGCGTTTTTGCGGGTCTCCAGCAACAGATGAGCATTGACGAATTGATTGGGCCAGAGATTGTTGTCGGGATTGTCGAAGACCGCCTTCAACTTAACCGTACCCGTCGTCGCGTCGATCTGGTTGTCGATGGTCAGCAGTTTTCCGGAGGACAGCTTGGTCTTGTCGTCGCTGCTATAGGCGTCCACGTCTAATGAGCCCTGGCGCATGTGATCGCGGACTTGTTGCAACTGGTCTTGGGGAATCGTGAATATTACGGCGATGGGATGAAGCTGCGTGATCACAAGCAATGCTGTTCCACCCGCTCCCGTGACGTAATTCCCGGGATCGACCTGGCGCAGCCCGATACGTCCGTCAATGGGAGACTTGATGTAGCAATAGGTCAGGTTCAGTTCGGCATTCTTAATGGCGGCCTTGTCGGAGGCGATGGTGCCTTCGAAGGTCCCGAACGACGCCTGTAGGGTGTCCAGTTCCTGCTTTGCGATGACACCTTGTTCATAGAGGACCCTGTTGCGGTCGTATTGCGCTTTGGCGTTCGTCAACTGGGCTTCGTCTTTTTGCAGGTTGGCCTGCGCCTGCGCCAAAGCCACCTCATAGGGACGCGGATCAATGACGAGCAGTGTCTCGCCTTTCTTCACGTCCTGGCCCTCGCGAAAGTTCACCTGCATGATCTGTCCGTCAATGCGGGTCTTCAGCGAAACCGTGTAGAAGGCTTCGACCGAACCCAATCCGTTGAGATAGACATTAAAATCGCCCTGTTTGACGATGGCAACCCCAACCGGAATGGCCGGCGGCGGGCTAACGGCTTTCGCGCTTTTCGCCTGCTGTGAACTGCAACCGGCAAGCGCCGCGCAAATCGCCAGTATCAGGCCCAGTCCCCAGAATGCCCGTGTCTTCACTCATTCCTCCTGAATAACGCGAATCCATCCTTACAGAGATGCAATCACGCTCGCCCTACAAACGCAACCCGGCCCCTGCGTTGCAGTACTATTGAGTCCATATTATTAGATCGGACGGGGCAGCGATAGCCGTTAAGACAGGGTGAAAGTTAAGATTTGTGAAGGATATAAATACATCCCGAAACAATTCTTCACCGCACGCGCGCGTGGGGAAGGGCAGAATGAATCCGGTGAATCGTCTGCTCATCATCGATGACGACCACGGGCTGGTAAATCTGCTGAAGCGCTTTTTGGAAGGCGAGGGCTTTCACGTGGATGCAGCCTACGATCAAGCCTCGGGATTGAGCGCCGCTTTATCCAACGATCATGAGTTGATCATCCTCGACGTGATGCTGCCGGGCGGCACCGGATTTGAGTTGCTCAAGGCGTTGCGCCTGCAGTCCTCGGTCCCGGTGCTCCTGTTGACTGCGCGGGGAGAAGCGGTCGACCGAATTCTGGGCCTTGAAATCGGCGCCGATGACTACCTGGCCAAGCCTTTCGATCCTCGCGAACTGGTGGCCAGGATACGCGCCATATTTCGCAGAACGCGCGAAACGGCGCCAGCCTCGGCCGCTCGCACCGATCACGAGGAAGTCCTCAGCGTCGGTGAAATCAGGATGTCGCTGGGAACCCGCACCGTCACCTGTTCGAACACGCCGGTCGATCTCACCTCGGTGGAGTTCAACGTTCTGGAATTGCTGCTGCGCAACGCCGGCAAGGTTGTCACCCGGGAGCAAATCGCCGAGGTGGCGCTGGGGCGCCCTTTGAACATATTCGACCGCAGCGTCGATGTTCACGTCAGCCGGCTACGCAAGAAGCTGGGCGCCTGCCCGGGCACCGATGAGTTGATCCGGCCGATTCGCGGAACCGGCTATTTCCTGGCGGCCAAGACACCCGAGAAGAGCAGGATATGAACCGGCGCCTGTTCTGGAAAATCTTCCTGCCCTTCTGGCTTGCCCAAGCGGTATTGCTGGGAGCGCTGTATCTCCGCATTCAACACCGCATTTCTTCCGAGCATCCCTGGTGGATCCAGCCCGAACGCCGCGAAATGCCGGTTTTGGCCGATTACGCAGCGAAGGTGTACGAGGAGCAGGGCCAGACCGGACTGTCACAATTACTCGATAGTCTGTCGTTGCAGAAGCGCTCGAAGTACTGGTTGGTGGATGCCAACGGTCATGAGCTTTCGGGACAGCCGATTCCCGAACACGTTCTTCGCGACGCCTCCGCCGCGGAGAAATCGGAAGGCCTTCACCATTCCTTTGAAGCCAACGTCCTGGCAGCTTCGACCGCCACGACTCAGGGACACTACGTTTTAATTGCTGAGCTTGTCCCCCCAAAACTCTCGGAACGTGTCCCTGGAGACATCCTGTGGACCTTAAAGCTCGGCACCATCCTGTCGGCCCTCATTTGTTTCCTGATCGCACATTATTTGAGCAAGCCCATCGAACGTTTGCGCGACGCGACCCACGAACTGGCACGCGGGAACCTCGATATCCGGGCGGGAGACAATCTGGGCAACCGCCGCGACGAAATTGCTGACTTGGTGCGCGATTTCGACTCCATGGCGGGCGAGTTGCGCACCCTGATCCAAAGTGAACGAAACCTGCTCAGCGGGGTCTCGCACGAACTGCGGTCGCCCATTGCACGCATCCGGCTGGCTTTGACTCTGGCACGCGATGCTGATGACGTGGAGCGCTCGGAGATGCTCGATCGCATCGAGCAGGACACCATCCAACTGGATTCCATGCTGGAGCAAATCCTCACCGTGGCCCGACTGGAAAGTGGACAGCACAAGCCTCGATTCGAACGTCTGTCGCTGAACGACATCGTTGACGACGTGCTCCACGATGCCAATTTTGAAGCCGCAGCAACCGATGCGACCATAGCGTTCCAGGGCGAGAGTGACATCCAGGTGAATGGCGATGCTGGACTGTTGCGCAGCGCGGTCGAAAATCTCGTGCGCAATGCGATCTTTTATTCCGGCCGGGGCGGCAAGGTCGAGGTTCGATTGAGCCAGGAGGATGGCGTAGCGCTTATTTCCGTCCGGGACAATGGTCCCGGAGTTCCTGAAAATGCCCTTTCCCTGATGTTCAAGCCGTTTTATCGGGTGGACGATTCGCGCGGAACCACTACGGGTGGAATGGGACTGGGTCTGGCCATCGTGCGCAATGCGGTGCTCGCGCACGGCGGGAATGTCTCGGCGAAAAACGTAGCCCCTCATGGGCTCGAGGTGGAACTGCGCGTGCCGATCCTGCCGCCTTCACAACCCACCCACAGCGATGCCTACCGCCTACCGCAAGGCTTGCGGTAACCCGGGCGGCCTTAGTGTCCCAAGGCGACTAAATGAGTAAACTCGCAAAATCCGCCGAAACATGAATAACCGCTTATAGGCTAATGAGTTAGGTCATGGACTTTGTGGCTTCTAGGAAGGCCGCAAATCGAACAGGTACGAAAGCCAGCGGTCGGCTTGAACGAATGTGGATTGTCCGACCCACGCCGAGACAGTTGCTCCCGCGCTACCTTTGCCTCTTCTATGTTGAGACTCTGCACTTTACAGCCTTCCTTTCTTTTCTAGCGACCCTCATGTCAGCAATGAGCTGCTCGATCTTCACCTTTCGCCCAAGGGGAAAGTGAAAGATAGCTGCACAGACTTTTCGAGGACAGAGAGAGGTTCTCTCATCGAGTGTCCTCTCGGAAACTTCCAAACTACATCTCACGGTTTCCGACGGAAGTGTGCGCGATAAACGTGCAGAATGCAATTGCCTAGACGTATCAAAATAGCCCACCACGTAGAGGCGTGGTCGATCTGGTCGCCTGGCGCTTTAGGGTTACGCATCTACCAAACTGTCGAGGATATGCACTTGGCACTTACGTGGAGCCAGGGAACATAGGACTGGAGCGAGCGGAAAAAAGTCGAAAAGCAGGTTCCGACGATAGCCGTAAAGTGCTTGGTTGACTGCCACTCATCAATCAGCACGAGGGTCGAATAGGCGTAAACAGAAGGAAAACATGGCGGAGAGACAGGGATTCGAACCGCGTAAACCTTGCAGTTTAAAACAATTGGCGAATGCGGATGGCAACCAAAGATGCCAATTACAGCCCATTGCAGCCGTTAATGGACGGTATGTGGACGGTTGGACGGAGCACTTGCGATTAGCTGTCAAGAACAGCAGATGTTCCCAGATTGTTTCCACGTTTTGCATTGGCAAGAACCTAATTGCGGACACTTTGGCCGCCAGCGCAACGCGGTGTCACGCAGGTTGAATCGGAGAAACTTCTTGGTCTTTGACGAAGCCCAGCATCTGTCGATTGAGTGCCTGGAGACCCTACGGGAACTGCTGGATCAACCGCCGCACTGCGGTTTGTTGTTTGCCGGCACCCACGAACTAGAGGCAATCTTCACCCGCCAGGCCCTGGAGCTGGAGCAATGGCGTTCCCGGTTTCATGCCGGCCAGGCCTTGCCCGGCATCTCCGAAGCCGAAGCAGCCACTATCGTGCACTCGGAGCTAGGGTTGGGACTGTCGCAGCGGAAAATCCAAAAGCTAATCTCGAAATCCCGTATCACGGACCTGCGCAACGGTGGCCGCCACAGCTATGTATCGGCCCGGCGGTTGTTCTGGGTGATTCGCGAGTTGCAAGCCGCCGCCAATAGAAAATCAACACACGCTCCTCATCAATAGTAATTAAGGATGTCGTGAGCGAGCCTGTATCTGCTTGGAAACATTAGTTAGGGAGAGAGGATTTGAACCTTCCGACCCCCTGGTCCCGAACCAGATTCCAGAACCTATTGAAATCTGTTGAAATTCGCGGTTTGTAACTGATTGATGTTGAACCTGTTGCAGGCTGCTCGTTGAGCGCTATTGGAATTTGAGGTTCTTTGAGGATCTGACAGTTACAATTTTGCCTACAGTGGATTTTGCCTTCGTCCAGATAGGCGCAGAATCGCCCCAGAATTTGCACCGTTCTCGTTCAGTTTCCGACTGGAATTTTTTTTGGCGGGGCACAGGTCTGGCTTTTCCGCAAGTGTCACGTTTTGGACTCGCCGATCAATCCTTTCAGTAGATCCAAATGATACCATCGGGTTCGTGCTGGTTCTCGGCAGTGTTAGCTAGTTCACTTCTTTGATGTATTCCTCCCCGAACCGCTGACATCCGGCACTTCTTCGCCGAGAGCCGTGGCCAAATCAATTTGATGATCCTGCTCATCCACGAGGATTTGCCGAATCTGTTCGGCCATCGCGTACTCGCCCAGCTCTTCACACTGCTTGATCCGCTCGCGATAGTTGCGTATGGTTTCGCCCTCATTATCTAAATCGAAGCGAAGCATTTCCTTCGGATCTTCTGAAATTCGGACGGGTTTGGGCGTCACGACGGGCATCTTGCCAAGATAATCAATCTGCCTCGAAATAATGAGCGCATGATCGAGTTCCTGCTTCGCGTGGATTTCAAGCTGGTTTGCGATATTCATGTACGCCGCGCCCTTCAGCACCTGGGAATATACAACATACCCGATGATGGCTTGATATTCGCGTGAAAGGTCTTCGTTCAAGCGATCCGCCAGGCGATCACGGGAAATTGCTCTTTCGTTCTCAGCGGAATTCTGCTTAACCATTTGAGTCCTCCGGTGAACTGAAAGTGAAATGATAACACCGGCATCTTAAACCCGCACGTCGCGGGAGACCATCCAAGGCGAGCCGGGCTATAACCGGCAAGCGCCCAGAAACGTCACACAATGAGCGCAATTTCGCTCACAATCCTGCAGGGCTCGTGGTACAAATCGAGCGCTCATAGTGGTCTGACGTGATCGGCAAATGTTGTACTAGGGTGAATCTTAGAGAAACTAGTACAAAAGGAGCTGAAGCATGGCATAGCGGTCGAAGACCAGGCCATGCAAAGCGCTGCTGTCCGAAAAAGGGCCTCCTGCATCGAAAACTCCGCGGCGTTTAGTTTTGATGAACCACAACCCTCTCACCTTAATTTTCGCGGACTCTCCGAATACGGCCAAACCAGCGTATCATTTACTGTCAGCTTTTTTCCGGATTCACGGTCCCTTCCAAGATCGAGAAAGCCCCAGAAAGCGAGTTCCATGTCACAACCAACTGTTCCACGCCCGGTCGAATACGGTACCGGGTTCACGGACCTACGCGGCAAGAACGAAGCCTATTCATCCGGTATCTCGTGGCCGGCCGTCATCGGCGGGGCCTTCACAGCCGCCGCACTGTCACTAATTCTCATCACGCTTGGAACGGGTCTTGGTTTCTCGTCCGTTTCGCCATGGTCAAACATGGGGGTCTCGACTTCCACCGTGAAAGCGGGAGCCATCATCTGGCTGGTCTTCACGCAAATCATCGCGTTTGCGATGGGTGGGTATCTGGCCGGCAGGCTGCGTACCAAGTGGGTCGATGTCCATACCGACGAGGTCTACTTCCGCGATACTGCGCATGGCCTGTTGGTTTGGGCTGTAGGGGTTGTGTTGACGGCAGCTTTCTTGGCATCAGCAGCGGCCGCATTCGCGGGCCGAGCTGCTCAGAGGACAGAATCGGCACAGGCATCAGCGACGGAAGCTTCGCTATTCAATCCCAATGAGTATCTGATCGACACGTTGTTCCGTTCCACCGGTACCGTGACGGATCTGAACGCCATTTCGATGCGTGCCGAAGCGGACCGCATATTTGCTCATGCCCTTCGGGAGGGCAGCATGTCTCAAGCCGACAATACCTATCTTGCGCGGCTGATCTCCGCAAGAACGGGACTCAATGAAGCTGATGCCCAACGGCGGGTGACTGATGTATACGCTCAGGCCCAGGAAGCGGCGGAGGCCACACGCAAAGCCATCGCCCACTTATCGCTCTGGTTGTTCGTCGCACTGCTCAGCGGGGCGTTCTGCGCAAGTTATGCGGGGACAATTGGCGGAAGACAGCGCGACCACGTGCCTGCCCTTTAAAGAGCCTCAACCGTCTTTGACATGAAAGGATTTCAACCATGCGTTCGATCTTGCTTCTGTTGTTAGGTGTTCCAATCCCAATCGTCATCTTGATCGCACTGTTGAGTCATTAATCGGGCATTTCTTGGACCGTCTCGCGTTGACCGCGCGAACGGTCCAAGGGGACCCTAGAGGCGATACCCAACCCGAAGCGCCAAGGCGAAGGTACGCGGCGTAAACTACCCGCATGCCGCCACTCCCCGAGGAGTTCAATCGTCACCTGCACGAGCTGATGTTGGAAGCTACCGCTAAGGTACGCGATGAAAACGCCCCACAAAAATGAGCTGGTCCACCAAGCCATCAAAACTAACAACTCCGCCGCCATTGTCCCTCGTCACAATCTTGTCCGGCTGTGAAATCAACAACTTCGCAGGGCAGTCGGCAAAGTCGGCCTGCTATAACTTGGTTGCCATGTTTGACCTGTTTCGGCTCTGGCTCGGAGCCGTGCTTCGCGGGTTTCGGACGCGCCGCAGTCTGGTGCTCGAAAACCTCGCCCTTCGCCA
>PLXE01000035.1:0-702 GCA_003151335.1 Acidobacteriaceae bacterium | reverse complement strand
GTTGGGGTGCGCCTCGCATCCATGGGTAGTGGTGTTTTAGCGTGGAGATAAAAAGTACGGCCTCCAGCAACTCTGGCCGAAATCACTGGAGGCCACTTGCGCCAGTTCGTCTGGCTGTCAGCTTACTCCCCGGCAGAGCGAAAGTGCAAGCGTAGCGGGTCATAGCGTGGATACGCGTGAAATTGCGAAACCCCGCAGGGAAGCCGGTGTGGGGTGAGGAGAGAAGCCGCCCTGCGGATGCCCTAAATGGGTGGTTACATGCCGGTGAGTATTCTACGAGCCGCAGGTCGCTGTCGGTGACGGCGGTCACTGGCAAAGGGTCATAGCGTGGAGATGAGTTCCGCGATGTTTGTCCCTCGTCACAATCCTGTCCGGCTTTGAAATCAACAACTTCGTCGGGCAGGCGGCAAGCGGGTCTGCTATAACTTTGTTGCCATGTTTGACCTGTTTCGGCTCTGGCTCGGAGCCGTGCTTCGCGGGTTTCGGACGCGCCGCAGTCTGATGCTCGAAAACCTCGCCCTTCGCCAACAACTCGCCGTCTTTAAACGCCAGCAACCGCGGCCAGGCTGGGAGCCATCGACAAACTCATCTGGGTCGTAGCTCGCCGGTTCTGGGCTCACTGGAAAAAGGCACTACTTATCGTCCTACCGGACACCGTTGAGCGCTGGCATCGATCCGGGTTCAAACTGTACTGGGCCATGC
>PLXE01000048.1 GCA_003151335.1 Acidobacteriaceae bacterium | reverse complement strand
CCGCTGGAGCAACTCCCGAAAGTGATGGATACCATTCGCGCCGCGGAGCGCGATCTCAGCGGCAACGGCCGCGTGGTGGTGCGCTATTCGGGTACGGAGAAGCTGGCGCGGGTGATGATCGAAGCGGAGACGGAAGAAGTCATGCGCCGCCACACCGATGCCATCGCCAACGCCATCCAGCAGGCGATTGGGGTATAACTCACCACAGATTCACATGCCCCCTCTCCGTGCGGATAGGACTCGCAGTATGGCGATCCTGGGCATCGTCAGCGAAGAGCGATTCGCGAAGAACAAGCTGACAGCCGATGGCTGACGGCTGAGAGCTTCTTACTCCAGGTCCCGCCAATTTGGCCCCACGCCAACTTCCACTCTGAGCGGCACCTTGAGCGCGTGCACATTCTCCATGCGCTCGGTGACCAGCCGCCTCATGGTGTCCACTTCGTCCTCAGGAACTTCGAAGACCAGTTCGTCGTGCACCTGCAGCAGCATTCTTGAACGCAGCTTGCGCTCGCGCAGCTCGGCGTCGATGCGAATCATGGCAATCTTGATGAGGTCGGCGGCAGTTCCCTGTAGCGGAGTATTTACTGCGGTGCGCTCGGCAAAGCCGCGCAGGTTGCTGTTCTTGCTGTGGATGTCGGGAATGGGACGCACCCGCCCAAACAGCGTCGTCACTTTCTGATCGCGGCGCGCCTGATCCAGGGTTGCGTCGATGAAGCTGCGCACCCCGCTGTACTTCTCGAAATAGGCATCGATGAAGCGCTTGGCTTCCTTAGTGTCAATGCCGAGCTGCTGCGACAGTCCGAACGGCGACAGCCCATAGACGATGCCGAAGTTTACCGCCTTGGCGCGGCGGCGATGCTCAGGATTGACCATCAGCGGCGGCACTCCGAACACCTGCGAGGCGGTGAGGGTGTGAATGTCCTCGCCGGTTCGGTAGGCCTCGACCAGCAGCTTGTCGCCGGAGAAGTGCGCCAGCAGACGCAATTCGATCTGCGAGTAGTCGGCGGCCAGCAGCACGTACCCGGGCTCGGCGATGAAGGCAGCGCGGATTTCGCGGCCAAGCTCGGTGCGAATCGGAATATTTTGCAGGTTGGGATTCACGGACGAGAGCCGTCCGGTGGCCGAGCCGGCCATGTTGAAGGTGGTGTGCAACCGCCGGGTGCACGAGTTGACCAGCACCGGCAGCGCGTCCACGTAGGTTGACTTCAGCTTCGAAAGCTGGCGGTAGTCCAGCACCATGCGCGGAACTTGGTGTTCGCCGGCCAGCCCTTCCAGCACGTCCACCGCAGTCGAGATGGTCTTGCCTTTGCCGTACTTGAACGGCTTGGGCAGGTTCAGCTTGTTGAAGAGAATGTCGCCTAGCTGCTTGGGCGAGTTGATATTGAACTCGAAGCCCGACTTGTCGTAAATCTCGCGCGCCTTCGAATTGATATCGCGCTCCAGGCGCTGTGACATTGCGGCCAGCACATCGCAGTCCAGCTTGACGCCGGCTTCTTCCATGCGCGCCAGCACAGCTACTAGTGGAAGATCAATCTCGTCGTAAATCTTGCGCAGTCCGGTCTTCTCGACTTCGCCGCGCAACTTGCCGGTAAGCCGCAACGTGATATCGGCCGCTTCGGCTGGAGACGCACTCAATACCATGCTGAAGTGCCGCTGCGCAGTCTGCGACAACCCGTAGCTCGCAGCGCTCGCGTAGGTGGGATCGAGCAAGTAGCTGTACAGCAGGGGATCGTGTCGCACGCCCGCCAGCGTCAGGCCGTGTTGGCCGAAGACATGCATCGCCGACTTGTAGTCGTGCATGGTCTTGGATATCGCTTCATCGGCAAGCGCCCGCTTTAGGGGTTGCGCAACTTCCGAATCATCCAGCGCAAGCGTCAGGGCCTTTCCGGGTTCGGCAGAAATCGCAACGCGCAGGGTTGCGGGCACCGACACAACCTGCGGCGCCGCTGATAGTGAGAGCCGTTCGTTGTCTCGCTCTTCTCCGCTTTCTTCTTCTTCGGCGGCGGCGGTCTGCTGCGCCGCCGATTCCAAGGCGATGGCAAGTACCGCCCCTGGCTTGCTTGCCAGCGCCACAACCGCCTCGACCTCGGCGGCGGACTTCGCGTCGCGATAGTCAGTCTCACCGAGTTCGACGCTTTCATGCAGAAAGTCCTGGACCAGCGTCGTAAATTCCAGTTCGGTAAACAGCGCGCGGGCGGCGGCCGGATCGGGCTCCTGCGCGCGCATGGCCTCGGGCTCGAATTCGACCGCAACATCAGTTTTGATGGTCGCCAGCTGTTTGCTCAGCAGGATGGCCTCGCGATTGTTCTGCAGCGACTCGCGATAGGCTTTGCGCTCGACTTCCTCGGCGTGCTCCAGCGCGTTCTCCACGCTGCCGAAACGCTGGATTAGCTCCACCGAACCTTTGTCGCCGATGCCGGGCGCGCCCGGAATATTGTCGATGGCATCGCCGCGCAGCGCCATCACGTCTACAACCTTGTCCGGCGGCACGCCCAAGATCTCTTCCACCTTGGCAGCGTCGCAGATGAGATTGTCCTTGGGCGGATTCAGCACGCAAGTGCGCTCGCTGACCAGTTGCATCATGTCCTTGTCGCTGGAGACCACAGACACCGAGTAGCCCGCGTCCGCAGCCTGTCGCGCCAAGGTGCCAATCACGTCGTCGGCCTCGAAGCCGGAAGCCTCGATCATGGGGATTCGATACGCCTCAAGCGCGCGCCGGATGTAGGGCACCTGCTGCGCTAGATCTTCCGGCATGGCTTTGCGATTGGCTTTGTAGCCGCCGTAGGCCACGTCAACATAGGTCTGCGTCTTGCTGTCGAACTTGCGCAGGCTGGGCATGGCGGTGGCCTGCTCATCGCGAAAAGTGGGCGCCGCCACGTCGAAGACGGCAGCCAGGTATTGCGGTTCGAAGTCCGCTCGCAGCTTGCGCAACATGTTGACGAACACGAAGGTTGCGCTGGTGGGGATGCCGGTTTTGGTGGACATGGGCCGCTGCCGCGCCATGGCGTGATAAGCGCGGAAGATGAACGACATCGTGTCGATCAGGTAGATGCGGCCCTTCGATCCCGCGGGCTCAGCGGGAACAGTAACGGTCGTCTTGGCTGCGGTCGCCGGCTTCGCGGCGCTGGAGACGGTAGCGGACTTCGGAGCTTTCTTTGTGGAGGGCAAGGGAAATTCTAACAAGTGGCGGCGAACCCTGCCACAGACGGCAATACATAGCTGGTAAAGGTGGTATTAATGACGACATTTCGCCAACTGCTAAGGAACCCTACAGAATCGTCGTAATCGCAGTTCGTGGCCGGGTTTTGGATTGAGGTCGAGTTCCCGCAGAAGGTCGAATGCTTTGGCGTGAAACTCCTTCGTCCGGGTCACCACGCTAACAAACGAATCATGGCTCACGTGCAGAAAAAATTCCTTGTACCCGTAGGACCACCATGGAACGAACATCGCATCCCATCCGAAAACCATCGGTTGGAGGAGCATTCCGATTGCCTCCTGCAATTCGTCGGCCCGAAATAGATGGCCCGGAGCAGCCTCGAATGATTTTGGTTGACCACTTGCACTGTGCATCGCTTCGATGATGCGATACCCGATGCCTTCATCCAGTGAGTTCCACACGCCCCACTCGGTGAACCAGAGCATCGCACCCTCAAAGTCTTTAGCCTCGTAACCGAGCGTTGCGAGGTAACGGGCGAGAAATGGAAGTCTCTCCAGTTTGGGCGGATATTCGATGTCGATGCAGCTTGCTTCGGGATGAGCAAAGAACAGGTCTCGCCCATCGCAATGTATCGATTCGTCACTACGGTTCGGGGACCGCGCAAACCGTTCACGAACGTCCGCGTCGCTTAGAACCTTCAAGGCAATTCTCCCTCTCGAAAGATGCTATGCCAGTTTTGTGCTGGAACCAAATACACCCTGCGGTCTGGTTGGATAATTGACGTAAACAGCCCATCACACCACCATTCCCTAGCCGTCAGTACTGACTCGGAGGCAACGCCAGGAACGGGCTTGGGGAAAGAATCTCGATGCCCTGAAAAGGATTGAGCACGAGCAGGTCAGAGTCGCCCGTAACAATGTGGGTCGCATGGCCGCTCACTGCGCGTTCGAGGAACTTGTCGTCCCTTGAATCACGGCAGGCAGCGACCTCTACATCCACCTCGACCCATTGAGTCTGGCGAGCCAGGGCCGCAAGAAACCGGCGAACATCTTCGTCATCGACGTAACGGGCGAACTGCTTTCTGCCGAGAACTTCGTAGAGTTCGGCCAGCACCGCAAAAGAGAGCAGGATGGTTCCACGGCGAAGTGCCAGATCAAGAGCCTGGCGAGGCTTTGAAGTAGGCAGGAGTAGCGCACTAACTAATGACATTAGTGTCGAACACGCAGCGCAACTAGGCGCTTTTCAGGAGGGAATCCAATATTTCTGCTGTAAGCCCGCGCGCTTTCGCCTTGTTCCCTACCTCATCGAGCACTTGTTGCAAGGACGGGTACTCGCCGGCGGCCAATTCGCGGAGCCAAAGACTCAAGAGAGCTTGAATCTTGCGCTTTTCTTCGGGCGAGGCGGAGTCGTATGCGCGCGCCGTTTGCGGATCGAGCGGAATGGTAATCGACGGATTCGCCATCGTGGTGCCTCGGCACTATTCTACGGCATTGGTTCTTCTCCGTTTCCTCCGTGCCTCCGTGGTGGGATTCGGTTCACTCCACAAACATGCAATCCCCATACGAATAGAACCGGTAGCGCTGGCGGACTGCGTGTTCATACGCCTGCAAGGTGCGCTCGCGACCGGCGAAGGCTGCGACCAGCATCAGCAGCGTCGATTTCGGCAGGTGGAAATTAGTCAGCATTGCACCTACCACGCGAAACTCAAATCCCGGATAGATAAAGATGTCAGCCTCGCCGGTCTGCGGCGTGATGCGGCCATCGGGGGCGCCCCACCCTGCGGCAAGCTCAGGGCAGGCCCCAAGCTGGTTTTGCTTGGGTGGGGTAGTTCGCGCGGCAAATTCCAGGGTACGCACCGTTGTGGTTCCCACCGCAACGATTCGCCGCCCGGCTTCGCGCGCGCTCTGGATTCGTTGCGCGGCCTCAGCTGAAATTTCGTACCACTCGCGATGCAGTTTGTGTTCTTCTACGACTTCTTCGCGCACGGGCTGAAACGTCCCGAGGCCGACATGCAGCGTGATCTCGACAGTTTCGATTCCACGCTCGTGTATGCGCTCAAGAATTTCCGGCGTGAAATGCAGGCCCGCCGTCGGCGCGGCGACGGAGCCGAGGGGTTTCGCGTAGATCGTCTGGTACGACTCGCGGTCCGACGGCGTGTCGGGGCGATCGATGTAGGGCGGCAAAGGAATGTGGCCGATGCGATTGAGCGCGCCGAAGAAGTCGTCCACCGGATCGAAGCGCAGATGGCGCTCGCCAAAGGTCCCACGACCAACGATCTCAGCCGCGAGTTCATGTGACGATTCGTCGGCGTCACTGCCGAAGTAAATCCGCTCGCCCAATCCCAGCTTGCGGCCGGGGTGAACCAGCGCTTCCCACTCCGGCGGATCGGCAGCGAGCTGCCTGGTAAGCAGCACTTCGACACGTCCACGCAGAAAGTCTTTCGCGGCGGGATTCTGGGTCGAGAGCGGTTGCGCGCGCGAGCCGCTACGATGTCCGAAAAGGCGTGCCGGCAATACCCTGGTATTGTTAAGAACCAGCAAATCGTCGGGCCGCAATAGCTGGGGAAAGTCGCGAAACACGAGGTCGTCGAGGCGATCGTCACTGCGATTGAGGTGTAACAGCCGCGCAGCCGCCCGGTCCGACAGCGGCTGTTGGGCGATCAGTTCCTGCGGCAGACGATAGTCGAAATCGGAAACCAGCACAAAGCGATTATGCCTGATCGGACGGACGGGCTACTCGCGGATTCGTACTCTCTCTTTTGCGGATTCTGTTTCCTGCGGTAGGATAGCAATCTAAGCCTTTCCAGCGCGTTCGGGCCCAATTTCATGAAGACCGAGCAACAACACCGGGACGACATTGTCCGCTTCGGCAAGATGCTGCACCAGACCGGCCAGGTGGCGGCCACCGATGGCAATCTCTCCGTGCGCCTGGAAAGCGGAAATGTCCTGTGCACTCCGACGCTCATGAGTAAGGGGCTGATGGAGCCGCAAGACCTGGTTATTGTGGATCCGCGCGGCAACAAAGTGAATGGCTCGCGCGACGTGTCCAGCGAAATCGCCATGCACTTGTTGATTTACCGCCTGCGCCCGGATGTTGGCGCGGTAGTGCATGCGCATCCGCCCACCGCGACCGGCTATGCAGCTGCCGGTATTGCGCTGGACAGTGCCTTGTGTTCGGAGATTATCGTGACCCTGGGTTCGGTGCCGCTGGCGAATTATGAAACTCCCGGCACGCAGGAGCTGGCGGAGGTGCTGGCGCCCCTGGTTGCCGAGCACGATGCCATCCTGATGGCGAACCACGGCGTGGTCACCTACGGCGCAGACTTGCTGACCGCCTACATGAACATGGAAACCGTGGAACACTTTGCCAAGATCGCGCTGGTGACCCATTTGCTGGGCAAGCAGCAGCCGCTCAGTGATCAGCACGTGGACAAGCTGCGGGAACTGCGGACGAAATATCGCAACCACGTGGAAGTGGGAAAAGGAAAAGAATGATTCGACCCGCCTGACGGTCCCGCACCACTCGATCGTCGCTCATTCTCCTCCAAAACTGAACCTCATCCCGGCGCGGAAGTTTGCCCGCAGCGCCGGATATCCCAACACCTCGTTGTAGTGGTTGTTCAACGCATTATTCACGTTCGCATACGCCGTGATGTGATGATTGACGGCGTACCAGCCGCCGAGATCGACACGCGCATAACCCGCGGCATCGTAGATGGGCGGAATGTATCCGAATTGGAAGTCGGAGTCCGGACGCTGTCCCACTGCGGTGACGCCGAGAAATCCGCCCCAGCGCTGCCGCGTGTAGGTCAGCAGTACCATGCCAGCCTGCTTGGGACGCCGCAGCAGTGGAGCTCCCGTGCCGTAGATGCGCGGATCGCATCCCGCATTGGGATCGCACGGCGGCGCTTGCTGAATCTTGGTCGAAGTGTAGGTGTAAGCGGCGGTCGCCGACAGATGGTTGGCAACCCGGCCGTTCAACACCACTTCGGCGCCCTGCGCCATGGCTCGATTGAAATTGACGTACTGGCTGGTGTTGGTATCTGAGTTGTACAAGTACTCGATCTGGTCGCGGAACTGGTTGTGGAAGTACACCGCGCTGAGCGACACGCGATTGTTGAACAGCGATTGCAGCACGCCGGCTTCGATGGCCCGGTTCTGTTCCGGTTGCAGGTTGGGATTCGGCAATGTGGGGAAAGTCCCGGTGATGCCAAAGGTTTGCTCGAAGCTGGGCTCCTTGATTCCCTCCGAATAGCCAAAGTGCAGGCGCGTGCCGCTGAAGACGGTGTTTCCGCGCAGCGCCAGGAACGTCAGCGAAGCGCGCGGGCTGACTTTGCCGCCAAAACTGCTGTTGTTGACGTAACCCACGCCGGCGAGAATCGACAGCCGCCGCCACATGATGGTCTGCTGCGCAAACAGATAATTATTGAAGCGCAGCCCGTGAGTGGTGCTGATTCCAAAGTCCGAATTGTTATTGATGTACCCGTTCTCGTCTTCAAAGTTGTAACCCAGCGTGGTCTGCGCCCAGGGCCGCGGGCTGTAGATTCCCTGGTAGGCGAAGCCGGCGAGGTTGTACTTGGCCAGGCTGTTGAAGGCGCTGTCGAATGGGCGGTCAGGATCGTCGATGGGGTTTACGTTAAGCGCGACGTGGTGGTACTCGAAGCCGCTGAACTGATGCTGCCAGGCGCCCGGTCCGCTGACCGTCAGATCGCCGCTGGCCAGCAAGTTGTTCTGGTGCGCGTACTGGTTCGGGTCAGGTGGCAGCTCGGGATTTCCGTTGAACCACCAGTTCGACTGAATGCCTGTCCAACTGTTATAGTGACGCGCGCGCAGACGAAATGCCACGCGATCGGAAAGTCGCACGCCCACATTTCCGCCTTGCAGTGAGTTGGAATAGGCGTCGTTCACTCCCTGGCCTTGGGTGTTGAACTGGTTGGCGAAGACGTTGTAGTCGAAAATTCCGCGCGCTCCCGCCAGCGACGCGTAGCCGTTGGCGCTGGAAAAATTTCCGCCATCGGCGCCGAATTGAATTTCCGGCGTGCGCGTGCTGCCGGTCGAGCTCCAAAGCTGCACCACGCTGGTCATGGCGTCCGACCCGTACACCGTGCTCTCGGGACCGCGTTCCACCTCGAGCCGGTCGATGTTGTTCATGGGAACCACGCCGAAATCGAAGATGCCGCCGGGATTGTTCACGGGCACGCCGTCCACCAGCACCTTGTTGTAATTGGATTCGCCGCCGCGCACGAACAAGCTGGCCAGATTGCCGCGCCGCCCCGTGCTGCTGACGATGGCTCCGGGAATGTAGAGCAGGGCATCGGGGGCGGAGACCGGATTGATCGCGTTCAACTGCTCACCGGTCAGCACTCCAACCGAAGTGCCCGTTTGTTCCGCCGTTGCGGGAGTTGCGGTACCGGAGACGACCACGGTTTGAGGCGTGGTCGCCAGCTTCAGTTCGATGCTGAGAGTTTCCGTCTTCGGAATAGTAACTGTCAGCGATTGCTGGGCGAATCCCGGGGCGAGCACCAGCAAGCGATACTGTCCGTCGGCGAGATGCGGAAACGTTGCCGTGCCGTCGCCGGCGGTGGTTTGCACGCCGACTCCGGCGTTGTCGGTGACGCGAAACAAGCTGACCTGCACACCGGAGACGCGCCCGCCGGAAGGGCTTTCCACGGACACTTTGAGATCGGATGCGAGGGCCGCAGTAGAGCACAGCAATGCGACGAGAAACCCACGAATAATAATGGTCGAGAGACGAACGCTGAACATGACACTCTCCTTTACACGCGAAAGGGGTTGGTGACGTGGTTCGCGCCGGTCTCCTGGCTGACGAGTTGCGATTGGCATCGCAGACAGCGGCGGGGCCTTCCCGTTTGCACAGTGGCCTTGCGCCAAGACTCGTTTACAGTTGCGCGGCAGCGCGGGCTTCACACCCGCTTCCCAGTTCCGCCGATGCGACGACGGAACGCGCGAACATGGATTGGCAAGGAACAATCCCAAGCCAAATTGGTTCAGGATGAGATTTGACTGTACTGAGCGGGGACGCGGGTGTCAATCGGGGTGTACGGAAAACTGCGATTCCGCGAAGGCGGTGATGCGCTCCAGCGAAGCTTGCATCTCGGCGTGGTGGCGGTCGAGCGCTGCCTCATCGGCGTCCGGCGGAACGAAGATGTTTTTCGCCACTCGCACATAGGCGCGCGAAAACGGTTTGGGAATGAGCATGGCGTCCCAAGTCCTCAGGACCCAGGCCTTCTCCACGGCAACGTAGAACGCAGTGATGGGGATGCCGGTCAGTCGCGCCAGCATCACCGGGCCCCTCTTGGCGACGTAGCGCGGACCTCGCGGACCATCGATGGTGAACGCTACAGCGCCTCCGGCTTTCACCATGGACTCCATTTCCATCAAGCCTCGCCGGCCGCCGCGCGAACTGGAGCCGCGCACCGGCACGAAGCCGAAGCGGCGAATCACGCGCGCGATGTATTCACCGTCGCGGCTGAGGCTGGTGAGCACTCCGATATTGCGATTGCGGAACAGCCAAGTGGCCGGCAGGACACAGCGGTGCCAGAAGGGATAGATGCCGGGAGCAATGCTGTCGAGGCCGCGAATGGAGCCCTCTTCGAAGGTGATGGTCATACGCAGCGTGCGGCCGATCAGGCCCACCACCGCAGACGCGATCCACGAAACCAGCGCGATCTGTATCCGTTGCGGGAGCGTGAGGCGGAGCGGGTGAACTTCCACGGCGGGTGTGCTGCTTGAATTGGGCACGCGAGAATTCTAACCTGCGTAGCGCATACTGGCGGCAGCTCGGGTGTGTCGAGACTGTTTCCGAGGCCGTTCACAGATCCATGAAGTTGCGAACGATTTGCCGGCCATGCTCCGTCAGCACGCTCTCCGGATGAAATTGCACGCCTTCGACCGGGAACTTGCGGTGGCGCAATCCCATGATCACGCGTTCGCCGCCGCGCTCCTCGCAGGTGGCTGAGATTTCCAGCTCAGCGGGCAGGTCCTTCTCTTGAACGATCAGCGAGTGATAGCGAGTGGCTGTCATGGGCGAAGGGATGCCGCGGAAAATCGATTTGCCATCGTGTTCGACGGAGCTGGTCTTGCCGTGCATGAGGTTGGCGGCACGCACGACTTTGCCGCCGAAGGCTGCGCCAATAGCTTGATGGCCGAGGCACACGCCAAGCAGAGGCACGCGTCTTGCGAAATGGCGGATCAGTTCGATGCTGATACCGGCCTCCTGCGGGGTGCAGGGGCCGGGAGAGATGACGATGCGATCCGGATGAAGCGCCTCAATTTTGCCGATGGTTATCTGATCGTTACGGCGGACGGTTACAGCAACGCCTAATTCCCCGATGTATTGAACGAGGTTATAGGTGAACGAATCGTAATTATCCAAGACGAAGACCATAACTTCAGTTTCGAGTTTCGAGTTTCAAGTTTCAGCCACTGGCCTCACACGCCCGGAGCAACGCGCTGGCCTTATTCATGCACTCCTGGTATTCGCTTTCGGGATCGGAGTCGGCGACTATTCCCGCGCCCGCTTGAACGTATGCGCGATTGCGATGCAGAACCATGGTGCGAATGGCGATGCAGGAGTCCAGATTGCCGGCGTAATCGGCATAGAGGACGGATCCCCCGTAAACGCCGCGACGCACCGGCTCCAACTCCTCGATGATCTCCATGGCGCGGACCTTGGGCGCGCCGCTCAGCGTGCCCGCGGGGAAGCAGGCGGCCAATGCGTCGAGGGCGTCGAGATCGCCGCGCAGCTCTCCCTCCAACGCGGAGACCAGGTGCATGACGTGCGAGTATTTCTCCACGTACATCAAGTCGCGCACTTTCACGCTCCCGTATTCGCTCACCCGGCCCAGGTCGTTGCGTCCCAGGTCCACCAGCATGACGTGCTCGGCACGCTCCTTTTCGTCGGTGCGCAACTTCGCGATCAGTTGTTCATCTTCGGCTGGGGTTGCGCCGCGCTTGTGGGTGCCGGCGATGGGACGATACTCCAACTTTCGCCCGGACACGCGCACCAGCATTTCCGGCGACGCGCCTACCACCTGCATGTCATCCAGCTTCAGGTAAAACATGTATGGAGAAGGATTCACCGTGCGCAAAGCGCGATAAATCTGGAACGGCTCGGCGGGCGGCTTGAAGTCCAGGCGCTGAGACAGCACGACCTGGAAGACATCGCCGGCGGCGATGTACTCCTTGGCACGGCGAACGCTGGCGACGAACTTGTCGTGCGAGGTGGCCTTGTGGACCTTAATCGGCTTCTTTCGGTCGCTGGTTGACCAATCAAAATTGTGGGCCCGCACTCCGCGAGCCAGTTTGGCCTCGATCGCGGCAATGTCGGCAAGGGCGCGATCGTAGGCCTTCCGCGGCGATTCCGCGCTTACGTCGGCCGCAGCGATGATGTGCAATTGGTGCCGCAGGTGATCGAACGCCAGCAGCCGGTCGTAAAAGGTGAACACGCAATCCGGCAACCCAACGTCGTCTTTGGCACGCTCGGGCAGGCGCTCGAACTGCCGCACCATGTCGTAGGCAAAGTATCCGACACAACCGGAAGTGAAGGGCGGCAAGTTGGGCAGCGTCGCGGGACGATATTGCCGTAAGCAGGTGCGCAACAAGTCGATTATGCTGCCCTGGCGGCGTTCCACCGACGGGCCGCGCCGAATCTCCAGAGAACTGCCGCGGGCGGTGACGACCATTCGCGGTTGCGCGCCCAAAAAAGTGTAGCGGCCGATCTTCTCACCGCCTTCGACCGACTCCAGCAGAAACGCGTATTGCTGCTTGGCAGCCAGGCCCAAGAAGGCCCCGACCGGCGTCAGCAAATCGGCGCTCAGGGTTTTCGCCACCGGGATGAGCGAGGCGTCACGGCCGAGTTGCAAGAAGCCTTTGTAGTCGGGAGTTACCATGTGATGTGCGCGAGTTGCTGAGGTTATAGGGATTATACGGGAGCATCGCGAAGTGCAAACTATCCCAGCCAAGCAAAAGAAGCTTGCGTGGGGCGCCCGCGCATCGCGGAGCCAATCGCGTGGCGCATTGCCCAGGGGTCGTGGCAATTGTCACTGACTTTCGCGAAAAATAGTGAGAACATAAATGCAAAGTGCGGATGCAGGTCTGTGCATCGCGCACCTCTCCCAGAGTCGGGCCGCCCATTTGGCAACCTTGCATTGCGTCGTGAACGATGCAGGAGGTCTTACCATGCGACATAAAGCTGCGAGTGTTTCAACCGCGAAGCCCGAGCAAGGCTCGCTGGAATTGACCGAGGAGTTAGTTCGTATACGTGCGTATCGGCTTTACGAGGAACGGGGCTGTGAACACGGTCACGACCTCGAAGATTGGCTGCAAGCGGAAGCCGAAATATTTGGAAAGAAACTCGCTGCTGCGGCTGAAGCAGAGGATGCGGAAGACGGGAGCCGGACGACTGTGGCGTAAAGGCGGCTGTTGCTCACGTTCGTCGATGTCCATCAGGGGCCCCCCATTCTCCGGCCAGAACGCCGGCCAGGAGGGGCGCTGGTTCGCAGCGAACGGAGCCCTGCGCCGAGCGGCCACGGGGGAGACCTTGGGGGTTGCCGGTCACCCAATAGGCAGTAGTTCCTCCAGCCGTTCCGCCGTCAGCCGTTCCGGTGTAATTATGGACGTTACTTCTTTTTCGCCCTAACCCCCATGGCAAAAAGCAGGATCATGGGAGCAAAAACCAGCACTGGTATTGGCCACAACAGTGAACTTACTAGCTTTCTCATAGTTCCACCCTCACGATCAGAGTCCAGATGCCATCGCCAGGTTTTGAGGAAATGCGCTCACCCGCTCGCACGTGATGCCAATCACAATGATTCAGCGCGTCACACAAAAGCGGTGATCTACGTCACAGATCAATGTTAAGAGGCGGAATCGAGATGGCTGAGCCCCCTGCGACGCCGCTGACCGGCCACCCTTCGACTCCCCGGATGACCGAAACGACGCTGGCGGATTGGTCTCTCCGGCATCACCTTCTGGCGTCGGGCTCGTCGGCGATTGTTCTTAGGGCAAGGGATTCTTGGTTTTTTCTGGGGGCTAAAGAGCGCCAGCATGTGTAGGCTTTTGCGCCCGGCCATTGAGTTCCCTCGGGTTAAAGACGAAGTGTGAACCGAACTGCTCTGCCAGTTTTTCGGCAATTTTGTCGGCCGTTAAAGGTCTGCTGAAATAGTAGCCTTGAATCTGGTCGCATTGATGTGCTCGCAGAAACGCCATTTGTGCCCCAGTTTCAACTCCTTCTGCAATCACCTTGAGATTCAAACCTTTTGCCATGCTGATGATGGCAGCGGTGATGGCCGCGTCATCCGAATTCAGCACGACATCCTGCACAAAGGAGCGGTCTATCTTGAGCTTACTAACCGGAAACTGTCTCAAATAGCTAAGGCTGGAGTAGCCGGTGCCGAAGTCGTCGATGGCCAGTTTCAACCCCATGGTTCGCAATTCTTCAAGCATCGGGAAGATAACGTTCACGTTGGACAGCAAGGTGCTTTCGGTAAGCTCCAGTTCGAGGTATTCAGGGGAAAGCCCCGTCTCGGATAGTATCTTCTTGATGACAGTAAGAAAGTCCCCTTGGCGAAACTGTACCGCCGACACATTCACCGCCACCGGCACTACAAGCAACCCTGCGTCCTGCCATTCCCGAACCTGAGAGCAGGCTTCTCTGAGCACCCACTCGCCGATGGGCATGATCAGGCCGCTGCTCTCCGCCACTCGTATGAACTTGTCGGGCGGCACCAGGCCCCGCTCCGGGTGCTGCCAGCGGAGCAGCGCTTCCACCCCGACGATCATTCCACTGGCGATCTCCATCTGCGGTTGATATACCAGGAACAGTTCCTTTCGCTCCAGTGCCAGCCGCAGGCTGTTCTCCAAAGTCAGCCGCTCCACCACCTGAATATTCATGTCTTCGGTGAAGAACTGGAAGGTATTGCGTCCCTTCTCTTTGGCGCAATACATGGCCGCATCGGCATTCTTGATCAGCGTCTCCCCGTCCATTCCATGTTCCGGGAAAATACTGACGCCGATGCTACAAGTGACGTTGAGGCGTTGATCTTCAATCAGAAACTCAGCGGCTATCCCATTGAGGATCCGGTCCGCGGCGATGGTCGCTTCGGTAACGCTCTCCAGGGCGGCCAGCACGATCAGGAATTCGTCGCCGCCGACGCGGGCCACCGTATCTTCTTCCCGGACACATCGCTTAAGCCGTTCGGCAACCTGTTGCAGGAGAAGATCGCCGAACGAGTGTCCGAGCGAATCGTTGATGATTTTGAAGCGGTCGAGATCGAGAAACAAAACTGCGGTTTTCTGGTCCTGGCGGCGAGTGCTGGCCAGCGCTTTGGCCAGGACTTGACGGAGAAAAGTCCGATTATGCAGACCGGTAAGGGCATCGTAATAGGCGAGAAATTGGACCCGTTCCTCGGCCACCTTGCGGTCGGTGACGTCCTCAACCGTGCCTTCGTAGAGAAGGATGTTTCCGTCGGCGCCACGCACCGCCCGCAGATTCACCAGCACCCACTTCTTGGTACGATCTTTGTCATAGGCTTCCAGTTCCGCACTGCGCACTACCCCCTCCGCGTCCAGCCTGCGTTTCAATTCCTTCATCCGCTCCCGATTGACGAATAGCTGATCCACCAGGTTCGGCACCCCCGCCAGGAATTGCTCCGGCGAATCGTAGCCATACATTTGCGCCAAGGCGCGGTTGATGCTTAGCGGACGGCCTTCGGGGGTGATCTGAAAAATTCCCACCACCGCATCTTCGAAGATGGCCCGGTACTTCTCTTCCGCCTGTGACAACTCGGCGGTCCGCGCCGTGACTTGTTCCTCCAGGTGCTCGCGGTATTGACGAAGTTCCTGATCTCTCCTTTCGATCTGGTCCAGCATTTCGTTAAATGCGGAAACCAGCAGCCCGAACTCGTCCCGGTTTTGCACATCGGCGCGGACCAAGTAGTCAGCCGCAATGGAGACCGCTTTGGCGGTCTGTACCAGGTTCACCAAGGGACGCGAGATGGGCCGCTGGAAGCGCGAGGCCAGGAAAAAAGCCAGCGACATAGTGACCAACAAGGCCGCCAGAAAGACCAGCCGCTCCTCCCTAAATCTCCGGTCAAGTCTTTGCAGATCGGATTCAATGTAGATCGTGCCTACGGTTTCGCCGGAGAGCACGATCCGGCGGAACCGGACGAGCCGGTCCCGTTCGAAGCGGGTGGTTTGGGCTTGCGCCGGCGGAGGAACAAAGCCGGAATCTTTCCCTTGGCGAACGTACTTGGCGAAGGGCTCTCCGTCCTCGGTATAGACACAGGCCGCCGTGATGCTTGGTTCTGCGCGCAGGGCCTGCAGAACATCGCGCGCCGCGTCGGCATCACGGAAGGTAATCGCCGCGGTGCTGTTCCTGGCCAGGACATCGGCCAGGATCTCCAGGTCCCGGGCCATCGTCGTCCGGGTTCCCCAAAAATCGAAAATGCCCAGGGGTAGAGAAATTGCTATTGTGCTAATCCACGCCATTGCCATGAACAGGCCGGTCAGTTTGTGGCGGATTGACCAGTCGCGGATCGCTTTCATGGCAACGACATCCTGTCTCCTACTGAATTACAAGTTTGGCCACGCTCAACAGCCGGGAACTAATATGGAGTCCGGCCTGCGTGGCTGCCTTGTGATTGACCTGCAACTGGACCCGATCGTCCTGTAAGACAAAATTTATGATTCCGCCTTTTTCGACAAAACCGTCCGATTCGCCTACGGTCAGAACGCTGCTGTTCCGCAGAGTATCGATGATTTGGCGAGACTGCTTGTCTTGCGACGAGGCGATAAACAAGATCTGGCACCCCAGGGACTGTTCTGCGGTTTGCACCGGAACCACAGTCACGGCGCGACCTCCGACCATCTTGCCCTTGACCACCTGGTTCAACTCCGACTCAAATGCCTGGTCTTTCAACACGCACAGACGGATGGGTGCGACGGGGCTGGCGAAGGCTTGGGCTGGCCACTCGACAAACTTCGAAAAGTTATACAGGTAAGCGGCTTTGACCTGATATTCGCTCACGTTTTGCGCACACGACAAGGGCGGCCCGGGCAACAGCAGCAACAACGCCGTGCCCAGGAGCGGCCAGCACATCCGAACTTGTCGCCGGCATTGCATCGCAGCCTACCGCCCTCCCCAACGCCACGTCATTTTGACCCGAAAACTGCGCCCGTCCTGCTGAATTGCCTGTTGCAAGTTCTCCGTCGAGGGTGGATCGAAGTACTGCTTGTCCAGCAAGTTATAGATGCTGGCAGATAAATCCATGTGCTTGCCAAGGTTGCGAGCTAACAGGGTAGCGTTGACAACGGCAAACGGCGATACCGAGCTGCCAGCGAGAGTTTGGATTCGGCTTCTGTATTGCGCGTCCAGGCTCACGAACATTCTTCTTCCCCACAGCGGCTGGCTCAGGTTGAGGGTGACGAGGTTTCTGGGGGAATCACTTAGGAACTGACCCGAAGAGCTGTCCTTGGTTTGCTGAAAGCTGTAGCTGGCTCTTCCCTCTAGCCCTTGGGAGAGTTGCCCCTTGACTTCGACCTCCAGCCCGCTGGATCTGACATTTTTGAGATTGCGAAAAATGAAATTATCGCCAACCGGTTCCTGGGTGATCAGGTCTTGGATCGAGTTGTAGAAGGCCGACGTTGAAAACCACAGGTGCGACCCGAGCCCCTGTTCCCAAACGAACTCGGTGCTGTGAATCCTCTCTGGGTGCAAGGCAGGATTAGAAAAGTTGGGAGCGACAGAATAATACAGTTCGTACACGTTAGGAACGCGAAAAGCCATGCCGTAGATAAACTTGAACGCGGATTGGCGCCCGGGACGGTAAATCAGCGCCACTCGGGGGTCTGTACTAGCGTCGAGGGCACTGTAATAGTCATAGCGAAAGCCGCCATTCAGGGCCAGCGACTTGGTGATGGTAAGCTCATCCTGCACGTAGACTGCTCCCACAAACGATTGCCGTTTGTCGGCGAGATAGAGCACATAGGGGCTGAGATCGTAGTCGCTTTGATTTTGCCGGAGGTTGTCACGATATTCGCCTCCTGCGGTGATGCGATGGCGCCGGAGAACTGTCTTGGTGACCTGCAGCTCGGCCCCCCACCACTTGCCGTCGCCAAAGTCCAGGTTCGGATCGATCTGCGAGGGGTCTGGGGGTGAAGGATAGATGTAAGTCCCCTGGTAGGTAACTCGGTCGTAGAAGGTGCGGGCGAGCACGTCCCAGGAATTGGCAAAGGTGTGCTGGTATCGCAAGTCGATGTAGGAGTGGGAATCGGTAGTACGCGTACCGGAGTTATTGAATAGCGTTCCGTAAGGAGCCGTGGGGATGCCTTTTTCCCGGGTACCATAAACGGCTTGGAGAGTGAAATCGCGGAAGGAAATCGTAGCCAGCGCACTGCCTACCTGGTCATCATCTGCATGACTGGCAATGCCATAATTCGTCTGCGGCGTATTGAACTGTGAAAAGAAAAGCGAATTGTGTCCTCGACTTCCGTAGAACGTACCCGAAATCAGAAACTCAAGCTCTTTAAGTTTGCGCCCATAGGTCATGGTGCCCGAGTGAGTATTGAACGAAGCAGCCTCGGCCGAGAGTTCCAGCCCATTGATATCCCGGCCTCGCTTAGTAATAATGTTGATGAGGGCAAAAAGCGCATTGCTGCCATAGAGCGATGAAACCGGGCCACGGATGACCTCCACTCGCTGGATCAGGTCGATATTTATCGGAAATTCCGTCCCCACCATGGCTTCGTCGTAAACGTTGTCATTGAGCCGGTGTCCATCGACCAGCAATAAGATTCTGGTGTTGTAGTCCCCCGGCCGCGCAAGTCCCCTGACTCCGAGGCTGCTATAGTTGCGGTCATTCGTAACAAAGAAGCCGGGAACCGTTTTCAGGATGTCGGCCAGCGTGCGGTAACCGTATTTTTGAATTTCGTCCGCGGAAACCACGTTTACCGACGAAGGCGCGTCGCCCGCTGCCTGCAGGTGCTTGGAAGCGCTATAGACCTTGACGCTGCCCAGTTGCTCAAGGGTCGCTTCCGCTAGATCAGGGATGGGTTCCTGTCCGGCGCAGTTCGCTTTTTCCGCGGCAATCGAAAAGAGAAATGCCAGAAACAGGGTCGGTGTCAGTGCTAAGGGTGTGCACCTCATCGGCAACTCCTATTAGCGACGGGTCTAGCTCCAGTTCGATCTCAGCAGGTCCCAAAAGAGTGCCTCGTGAATGGGAGGATTCCAGCTTTCCGGATATACATAACCTGTCACGCAACCAGTTCACCAGGACGCTCCGCGCGCGAGATGGAACCGCAAGGGCGACTGGAGCCTTACCACCGGTTTCATCGGCATGACAGAGCGCGTAGTTTAGTAGGTCTCTGGATAATCGGGGCCATAAGCCAGGAAAGTCCAAGGGAAGGATTCAACTTGGTCGCTCATTACGGCGGCTTTGTGCCCGCCGACTCGGCCGTTCGGCTGCTTAGGCTGATCGCGATATGTGCAGGCGAAATTCCTAAAGGAGTTGCTTGCACCAGGCAGTGCAGTTGCCGGAAGCGATCTCATCGCTTATGGGGCCACTTCCTCCCACACCGAGGCGCCCTTGCCAGCAGTGTTAAAGTGTCGGAGATGATTCAATGAATATGTGGATCGGTTTTGGGGGTGGGCTTTTCGGACTGGATCCCCTTAAGCCCTTGGAAAATATGGTGGGCGCTACTGGATTCGAACCAGTGACTTCCACCGTGTGAATGAGGGTTCAACCAGTAGTTTTAACGACTTCCACGACACGGGTCGCAAAACTAAGTCGTTGGAAACACAAGCAGAGCACAATAAGACATCCCTTATTGTGCATGAACTGTGTCTGGCAAGCCAGTGGTGCAAGGTGGGTGATTTGTGGCACGGCCCAGCGGCATGTCGGATTGTATGGAAGGTGACCTTAGCACGTTGATAGCCCATTCTGAAAAGCGGGATACCACGTCAGCGTAGCCATCACCGAGAAGCATTACCTGCCGTGGGTGCAGGCCCGACAGGTCCATCTGGAAGACAGTATGAAAAAAATGTGGGAGCAGGCGAAAGAAAGAAAATTCGAAGAGAAACTCGCCAAGTCACAGACGGCGGGAAAACGTATCTGATAATCCGCTCATTGCTAGAGTCAAATCTCACGCATAATTTCCACAATCTGGGGATATTTCGGATCAGCGCTGAATCTGACCCTATACGTATGACCACGATGCAAATGGAAAGCTATTGAGTATCACATAATATAGTT
>PLXE01000034.1 GCA_003151335.1 Acidobacteriaceae bacterium | reverse complement strand
CGTTGATAACCAGAGCGGGCGTGGCGAGGATCTTGTAAGCCATGATGCCTCTAATGTCTTCCACCTTCGTCAGAATGGCGAGTGCAGACAGTTGGGCTACGGCCCAAGATCCCGATCGGTTACAGCGTAGTGCGCCAGACAGACTCCGAAATTACCTTCAGCAGATTCGATGGGCATGACACGTTTTATCTGACGCTCAGTTTTACTCCGGCTAAACAGGACGCAACTGAGGTTTCTGTTCTGTTAAGGAGTGTCCCTGACTAATTACATCCCTGAAAGTTGAGGCTCCGAATGACAGTGGGATGACATTGGCCTGCAAGTTCGGGCAAAAGAAATCGAGCATCCCAAACGGGCATGTGGGAAGCGCTAAACGGGGGTGCCGGGCGCAGATCCCGATTACATGTGAGATGGGCTGTTATGGACAGTCACCCGGAAACATCGGAGAGAATGGCTCATTGCTGTTCAACGCTGGGGCCGCACCTCACCCACAACAACCATGCGACTGCATTGGCGGGCATTTAACCGAACCGTAGGAGCAGAACACGCAGCAGTCCCCAGCTTTCGGGCGAAGCACAGCCTTACACGCTTCGCATTCGTAGAAGAACTGACACGCATCGGTGGGCATCATTTCGCGTTTCGTGTGCCCGCACTGCGGGCACGTCAAGACCGATTCGAGAACGAAGTCTGGCATCACTACTTCCTCACGGTTGAAGGATAGCCAGCTTCCGTCGTCGCCTTGGCCAGTGCCGCGGTGTTGGTTCTATCGGGGTCGAAGCGAACCGTTGCCGTTTTCTTGTCGTAGTCGACCTTCGCTTCGGCGACGCCGGGCACTTTTTCCAGCGCCTTTTTGACCGTGACCTTGCAGGTGGGGCACGTCATGTTCTGGACATCGAGCGTGACGGTTTGGGGCGCAGCCGCACAGGTGCCCACCGCTAGGAGCAGCAGAACAATCACGACGGTAACTCGTGTTCGCATCGAATGGTCCTTTCAAAACAGCAGAGAGGCGTACCAGGGGAAGGCCAGCAGCAGGGCCACGAGAACAGCCACTAGCCAGAACACCAGGCGCTGCCGGCGCGCGTGATAGCTCAACTGGGCAAAGGTGGTGGGGCAGAAGTTGGGCAATTCGTGCTGCTTTCAGTGTGACCACAGATACCTCGACCGGGTTCCCGACGGATAGAAGCGATGCTCGGACGATGAAGTGATGGAAGAAGGTCCAGCCAAATTGCGTAGTAAGCGACTAAACCAGAGTGGGCTCTTCCACCATAGTACTTGTGTCGCTGTTGCGCGTCCTTTGCGGTGACTCGGCTGAAGCGGCATCCAAAGCTTGACGGAGATCAGCGATCAGGTCCTCCACGTCTTCAATACCGACGGAGTAGCGTACAAGGCCGTCACTAAAGCCTGCCAAATGCCGGTCCTCTGGTGAAATGCTCGCATGGGTCATGGAGGCCGGATGTTCGATGAGGGTCTCCACGCCGCCCAGCGAGACGGCCAAAGTAGCCACGCGGACTTGGTTCATGAGCAGGCGGCCCCCCTCCAGTCCGCCTTCGAGCTCAAAGCTGATCATTGAGCCGAAGCCCTTCATCTGCCGCTTGGCCAG
Source organism: Acidobacteriaceae bacterium (assembly GCA_003151335.1). GTDB lineage: Bacteria > Acidobacteriota > Terriglobia > Terriglobales > Acidobacteriaceae > Bog-257. The sequence continues at coordinate 15,089 of PLXE01000034.1, read as the reverse complement.
TTCATGCTGTGGGTGGGATTCCAACCCGATGTAACGGACCGCACTCACCTCAGGTTGTTTCTCCAGCCAACGGGCGATTTCCATCGCGCTTCGCTGGGCCCGCTCAACACGGATTCCGAGCGTCTTAAGGCCGCGCAGCACTAGAAACGCCTGATGTGGGTCCATGTTGCATCCCGAGTTCACCATCGCCTTGCGCAACCGTTTGTAGATGTCCGTTTCTTTGGCCACGATGATCCCACCTACAACATCGGCATGGCCGTTGATGAACTTGGTTACGGAGTGAAGGACCACGTCCGCGCCCAATTCCAACGGTTGCTGGAGGTAGGGGCTGGCGAAGGTATTGTCCACGACCACCAGGCAGCCATGGGCGTGAGCGATGGCTGAGACTTGGTCGATGTCGGTAACTTGCATCGTGGGATTGGAAGGCGTCTCCACGTAGAGCAGCTTCGTGTTGGGCCGCAAAGCCTTCTCAACTTGGGTCACGTCGGAGGTGTCCACATACATTGACTGGACGCCGAAGCGCGCAAAGTCTTTTTCCATCAGCCCCCGGCTAGGACCGTACACCGATGCCGTACTCACCATGTGCGCGCCAGCCTCCAACAGAGCCAGATAGACGGTGCAGATGGCGCCCATCCCAGAACTGGTGGCGATGCCTCCGCAACCATTCTCCAATTCGGCAACGCTATCCTCCAGGGCGCGAATGGTGGGATTCCCGATGCGCGTGTAGATGAATCCATCTTCCTCCCCGGCGAACAGTGCTGCGCCGTGCGCGGCATTCCTGAATGCGAAGGTGGATGTCTGATAGATGGGAGTATTGACCGAACCGGTGGCATCCGCTTTGTGCCCTGCATGAATGAGTTTGCTGTTAATGCCCAGGTGCTTGGTGTCCATGAGCTGTCCTTTTCGGCTTCGTGGCCGTCGTCGAGTTGATGGTGGAAACCGCCGCCCTCGTACCTTTGGGCAACCAAAGCAGTATCGCGCACATTTCATCCAGGAACAGTGACAATCAGCACAGGCTTCCGTGACCGCCGGGCGCATGCCTGTTTCGCATCACTGATGAGAGTGATGCTTGCCACGGCATGCATCTGCGCGGTGCTATGATTCGCACCAGAGCAGTGACCAAGAAATCATGCTCGCATCAGGAATCAGCATGAAAGAACAAGGCGTCGAACATCTGCTGGACGATATCGGCTGGAAGATCCTCAGCGAACTGCAACAGAATGCCCGTATGCCGTTCGCCGAACTCGGCCGCATCGTAGGACTCTCCACTCCCGCGGTAACCGAGCGGGTTCACAAGATGGAAGAGGCCGGCATCATCGTCGGCTATCGCGCTCATATCGATCCGGCCAAAGTTGGCCTGGCAATCCTGGCCTTTGTCAATGTCAAAGTTGGCGGCGAGAACTTGAGCCGCTTTATGGAAGTCGCGGGCATGCACCCGGAAGTTCTGGAATGTCACCGTGTCACCGGCGCGGAGTCCTTCCTGCTTAAAGTAGCCGTTTGTGACGTCGCGCATCTGGAATCGCTGCTCGATGCGCTGATGCCCTATGTTGCGACCACGACCTCAATGGTGCTCTCCACCGCGTTGGCCTGGGGCAATATCACTAAACCAGGCGCCAACCCGCGGCGAGAAGCAGTCAGGTAAAAGCTTGAGCGCGCAGTCCTTCTCCCGCTCCTGCCTAACGAACTAGAACTCGACTGCATCTTTCACTTTCAGCCTGCTGGTCATATCTGAAATCAATCAGAAGTTCCTCATGTATTTCTTCGCCCGACCTTCCTACGATTGAGATCGGTAACAGTGTCTGCAGTCTGCGCGCTGCACGCGAGGTCACATGGATTCATCGCAGGGGATTCTTCAGGTGTTCACCTGGAACAACCATGAGGTTGAAGTGGACGAGGACGGGTTTATTCAGCAGCCGGAACTTTGGAACGACCAGTTGGCCCTGGCCCTGGCCCGGACCGACGGGGTTACAGAGCTGACCGACGCCCATTGGAAGATTATCAATTACATCCGTAGTTACTTCCAGGAGTTCGAAATAGCGCCCATGATTCGCAAGCTCTGCAAAGAGACTGGCTTCTCATTGCGGGAGATTTACGACCTGTTTCCCTCCGGACCAGCCAAAGGCGCGTGCAAAGTGGCGGGGCTGCCCAAACCAACGGGCTGCGTTTAGCCGCGAGCTTCAAGCGCACGAGGCCTCGCGAACGTGGACTGCTGGTAAAGACCCATGCTGACTGTGATGCTGATCTCGGTAGCGCTAGTTGTTTTCCTCGCCGGTAATCTCGTCCGGGTTGTCAAGTTCCTGCGAATGCCAAGCCCTCTGCGCTGGGAACTTTATCCAATCCCCAAAGGACCGCAGGAGCGCCAACGCTACGGCGGCTCCTACTTTGAGGATTCTGACTGGTGGACCAAGCCCCGGGCCTCCAGCCACAAGAGTGAGGCGGTATTCGTTCTGAAGGAAGTGTTTCTCCTGCGAGGTGTTTGGGAGAACTTCCGCGGATTGTGGTTGTGGTCGTGGCTCCTGCATTGGGGCCTTTACCTGTATTTACTGATCACGCTGTTTGCGATTGGTGAGGCTTTGCTACCAGCCGACGCCGGCGCTCTCGTGCTTCACGCAGCGCTGATCTACGGCTACCGACTGGCGTGTCCTCTGGGGTTGGCCGGCGCACTCGGCATGCTAGCGATGCGCAGTTGGCATCCGCGTGTAAGAGCATTCACCACGCGCACCGGTATCTTCGACTTGTTGCTGCTGGGGTCGATCTTCGCGACTGGAAACCTGTTACTCACTACCGGACCGGATGGATTGCACAGCATGATAAGGGGCTTAGCGAGGTTTCCAACGCGTCTGGGTAATCATTCTGTTACGTGGCATCTTCACGTTTGCCTGGTCGCCTTTTTCCTAGCCTACTTTCCCTTCACCCACATGACGCACGCGTACATGAAGTACTTCATGTGGCATCAGGTGCGCTGGGACGACTCAGCGAGCGTGCACGACCCATATGCCGCCAAGGAGCTCGCAGTCAACCTCCAACGCAAAACATCCTGGGCGGCGGCGCACATCGCGGCGGGCGGCACCGCAGCGTGGTCGGAGATAGTTGCGGACGCGGACGGAAACGGAGCAGGCAAACGTGCATAAGGTCAGCGACATCGCGAGCAAGTGCGGCCAGTTTAGCCAAGCTCCAGTGCAGAGCCTAATGCCATTACCTGCTCCCTACGACCGCATCGCAGACCTGCCTCCCCGCAAAGTACTCAACCAGAAAGTGCTGGACAAAATCGACACGTCACTCGATGGCTTCTCCGCGCTCGGACTGGCGCGGCCGCAGACACGGAAAGAAGAGCAGAAGTTCGTCGAGCGCTTCCTTTCCGGCCTCGAAAAGCTCCTCAGCAAGGAGAACAACTGGACGTTTATCGAGCAGCTCAAGCTATCGCTAGAGCACTGCGCGCGCTGCCAAACCTGCGTGGAAGCGTGTCCGATTTACACGGCGAGCGGTCATGACGAAGTCTATCGCCCCACATTCCGCAGTGAGGTCTTCCGCCGGCTGGTGAATGAGTACGCCAAGCCTGGGGGCAAAGCCCTGGCGTGGCTCAAGGGCGAACATGTCGAGCTGAATGCGGCCACCCTCGGCCGGCTGCTCGAGTCTGCGTACCGGTGCACGCTTTGCCGTCGCTGCGCGCAGGCTTGTCCCATGGGAGTGGACAACGCGCTGCTGACGCGCGAGGTCCGCAAACTGTTCAGCATGGAAATGGGCATCGCTCCCAAAGAAATCCACGAAAAGGGCTCCATGCTTCAGCTCCGGACCGGCTCCTCGACAGGCATGAATGCTCGTGCGGTGCGCGACAACGTCAGCTTTCTCGACGGGGAGATCCGCGACCAGACTGGTCTGAGAATCGAGACGCCCTGGGACAAGGAAGGCGCAGATGTACTGCTGATCCATAACGCAGGCGAGATCCTGGCATGGCCGGAGAACCCGATGGCCTTCGCCATCATTCTCGAAGCAGCGGGCATCAGTTGGACGATGTCGAGCGAGCTCGCCGGTTATGACAGCGTCAACTACGGCCTGTGGTACGACGATGCACAGTTCGCGCGCGTGGCCGTGAGGCAAGCCGAAGCGGCCCGGAAGCTTAAGGTGAAAAAGATCGTGCTGGGCGAGTGTGGTCACGGGCACAAAGCATCCATGGTAACTGCGGATCGCATACTTACCGGCGACCTGAACATCCCGCGCGAGAGTGCGCTGGTGCTGCTGCGCGACATTGTCATTAGCGGAAGGCTGAAGCTCGATCCGTCAAGGAACGACTTTCCGGTCACGCTGCACGATCCCTGCAACATGGTGCGCATGATGGGAATCGTAGAACCGCAGCGCGAAATCCTGCGCGCCATTTGTCCGCAGTTCCGCGAGATGACGCCGCATGGCGTGAACAACTATTGCTGCGGCGGCGGCTCCGGGTTCGCCATCATGTCCGGATACAACTTCGAGGATTGGCGGTTTTCTGTCGCGGGAAGAACGAAACTCAAGCAGATTCTGGACGCCTTTGCGGATTGTCCGAGCCCAGACGTGAAGAAGTATGTCTGCGCGCCGTGCTCGAACTGCAAAGGCCAGTTCCGCGATTTGTTCCAGTACTACGGAGTTTGGGAGAAGTCCGGAATCCTATACGGCGGCTTGGCCGAGCTGATCGTGAATGCGATGGCCGATATCAACCAGCCGTTCATCAAGTGGGAATTCCACTGAGGTAATAGCCATGGAAAAAGCACTGATCTATTTCGATAATGCAGCAACCGTGTGGCCCAAGCCGGAAAACGTTTACCGATTCATGGACGAGTTCTACCGCACCCATGGCGTCAATCCGGGACGCAGCGGCTACGATCTGGCGATGGAGGCGGGTTCGCTTCTCGACCGTCTGCGCAAGCGAATGACAAGGTTCTTTGGCGGTGACGAAGATGCCTCGGACCGGCTGGTCTTCGGCTATAACGTGACCGATGCGCTCAATCTCATCATCCCGGGGCTGGTTTCGTCCGGCGATCACGTCATCACCACCAACCTCGAACACAACTCGGTGATCCGGCCCGTCAACCACATGGTCCGCGACCACGGTGCCGAAGCGACCTTTGTCCCTTTCGACAGCGCAGGGTTCGTCGACCCAGAAGATATCGCCAGGGCGATGCGGCCTAACACCAAGCTCGTGATCATCAACCACGGATCGAACGTGTTGGGCACGGTGCAGGCGATTAAGGAGATCGGAAGCATCTGCCGCGAACGCGGCGTCACGTTCGTCGTGGATACCGCTCAGACCGCCGGCATCGTTCCCATCAACATGAAGGAGATGAACATCGACGTCGTTGCATTCACCGGCCACAAAGCGCTCATGGGCAGCATGGGCATTGGCGGCCTCTGTATTCGCAAGCACGTAGAAGTCAAGCAAGTCCGCAGCGGCGGTACCGGCGTTCGGTCGATCCATCCGTTCCACCTCGAGGAGTATCCCTGGCGACTGGAATACGGCACTCCGAACATGGTCGGTGTGGCGTCGTTGTGGGCCGGACAGGACTGGTTGGACGAGAACGGTATCGAGAATGTACACGAGCGCGAGATGCGGCTGGCACAGAGGCTGGTGGATGGCTTCAGGAGAATCGAAGGCGCGCAACTGTACTGCTGCGACAGCCTCGAAAACCACCTCTCGACCATCCTCATGAACCTGGAGGGCGTTGATCCCGGTGATATCGGGGTCATGCTCGATGTGGACCACAACATTGCAACCCGCACCGGCCTGCACTGCGCCCCGCTGGTACACACACAACTAGGAACGCTCCCGAGAGATGGTGGCGTGCGATTTTCGATCGGCGCCTTCAATACGGAGCAGGAAGTGGATGCGGCCATTACGGGGATTGCCGACATCGCGCAGTGGGCCCACGAGCGGGCGGCGAAGTCGCGCTGCGCTTTAGCAAATGCTTAAAGCTGAGTACGAATTTGGTCAGTTAGCAGCAGCAAACGAGGTACATGGAGGTAGAGCTGTGGCAGACCCAATCTGGACCATCGGAAACATTTCGTGTGCTGGTATATGCAAAGACTCGGGCGGACATCCAGCCCTGAAGGCTAACTCCTATCGTGTCGAACTGAGTTCCGGGAAAGAGCGTCTCAATGTGGAGGTTGCGGTAACACACGTTGCGTCCCGATATGCGGTGGATTGCCTGTACGGCGACCCTCTAAAAGATGGAGCTAACGAGGGAGCAGTCGAGCAGGATCTGGTCCGCTGCTTCGTAGACGAAGAACTCAGCGATGCAGACAGCGGATGGAATCCACGAAGAACGCCGTGGTTAACCATCGACAGCCAGGAAGTCCAGGCGATAGTTGAGCGTCTGCCGTGCTTGGTGGCAGCGGAATAGCAGAACCACAAAGGTCGAGTCGGTGAGCCTCCACAAGCCGCTCGAAGGTGGAAACTATTGCGAGCAGTCCTTCTCCGCAGGAGTTGCCCGGCTCACAGACGAGCTTCGTTCGTCAGCAGTTTCGCGTCGAGACTCGCCGCCGCCTCGGCTCCTTCAGGTGGGTACGCCGAGCTTCGGCAGAAGCCACTGCGTCAGCACCAGAATAGACAACAAAAAACGCGACTAATAACAACCAATCAGACATGGGTCCGTTCTATTACCCACCGCCAGCCGGTTTCAGCCCAATCTTGGACAGCATCCACATTCCCGGACACCAGTTGGTGAAGGCCGATTGCAGCAGGTTCAGGCCCACGAATGCTGTGAAGAGATACCAGTAAGGATTGACCCAGTATCCCAGCGCCAGCGAGAGCAGAACGAACACTCCCGCCATTAGCCGCAAACCACGTTCGATTGTCATGTGTGCACCTCCTGAGAGCGCGCTGCGGCCGAGATGCTGCCCGACGCCGGTACCTTGTGTTTTTCCACCATGTAGTACAGGACCGGCACTGCCATGCGCGACAACAGCGTGGAAGCCACTTCTCCGGCCATGAGAGAAATTGCGAGACCCTGAAAAATCGGATCGAACAGAATTACGCTTGCGCCCACCACCACCGCTGCTGCCGTCAGCAGCATCGGACGGAAGCGCACCGCACCAGCGTCGACGACCGCGTGCTCCAACGTCATTCCCTGCCCACGGCGCAGCTCGATGAAGTCCACCAGGATGATCGAGTTCCTCACAATGATCCCCGCGCCTGCAATGAAGCCAATCATCGAAGTCGCGGTGAAGAATGCGCCCATCAAGGCGTGGGCTGGAAGAATGCCGACCAGCGTCAGCGGGATCGGCGCCATGATCACCAGCGGCGTGATGAAGGATCGGAACCAGCCCACCACGAGCACGTAAATGAGCACCAGCACCGCGGCGAAGGCCAGTCCGAGGTCGCGGAAAACCTCGATGGTGATGTGCCACTCGCCGTCCCACTTCATCGATAGCCGGTCGGTCTCGGTGGGCATCGTAACGTTGTACTGCTTGATGTGGTATCCCTCGGCCGTCTTCAACTGATCGATTGCCTTGCCAATTTTCTGGATAGCGTAGACAGGGCTCTCTTCTTCTCCAGCAACATCGCCGAGCACGTAAACCACCGGCCGCAGGTTTTTGCCGTAGAGACTTGTGTCGATGGTTTTCTTCTCGACGTTAGTCAACTCGCCAATCGAGACCTGTCCGCCGCTTGCGCTCGGCAAACGCAAAGCGGTGAGCGAGTCGATGCTGGAGCGATCGGCCCGCGCTAGTCGCACGCGGATGGGTACGTCTTCCCGCGACTCCGGCGAATGCAGCAGCCCAGCCGTCACGCCATCCAATCCGATCTGCACTGTGCGGGTTACGTCCGCAGCGGAAATCCCGTGCAGCGCAGCCTTGTCGAGGTCGACTTTTACGTCGTACTTCACCTGTGGGTCTTCGACGTACCAATCCACGTCAACTACCCCGGGCGTCGATTGGAAGATCTGCTTGATCCTTTTCGCCAGTTCGATCTGCTGCTGGTAGTCCGGACCGTAAATTTCGGCAACCAAGGTTTCGAGTACGGGAGGGCCGGGGGGCACCTCCGCTACCTTGAGCCGCGCTCCGTAACGATTGCCGATCTCCACCAACCCAGGCCGCAAGCGCTTGGCGATGGCATGACTTTGCGTGCTGCGCTCGTGCCGGTTCAGCAGGTTCACCTGGATATCCGCCTGATTGTCGCCGCGCCGCAGGAAGTAATGGCGCACCAGACCGTTGAAGTTGTAAGGGCCAGAAGTGCCCGCGTACACCTGGTAATTCTCAACTTCAGGCTGCTGGCCAAGGTATTGTCCCAACTCCTGCGCAACACGTGTCGTCTGCTCTAGCGTGGTGCCGTTCGGCATGTCCACAATCACCTGGAACTCGCTCTTGTTATCGAAGGGCAGCATCTTCACTTTTACCAGCTTGAACGCTACCAGCGAACAGGCGAGCAAGAGGAGCACAACCATGCTGCCCAGGAAGATCCAGCGCCTCCTTGCGCTCTCAACGAGTGGGTTCATGATTCGACGGTAGAGCCGGGTCGTCCAACCCTCCGTCTCGTGTTGAAAGCCACTTCCCGTCGCATAGTGACGCAACAGTCGCAGCGCAGCCCACGGCGAGACTACGAACGCGACGATCAGCGAAAACAGCATCGCGGCCGATGCGCCCACAGGAATCGGACGCATGTAAGGCCCCATCAGTCCGCGCACAAAGGCCATCGGCACGATCGCGGCGATCACGGCGAAGGTCGCGAGGATCGTCGGGTTTCCGACCTCATCCACGGCTTCGACGGCGACCTCGGATAACGAGCGGCCCCGGCTCTCCGGCAGCCGAAAGTGGCGCACTACGTTCTCGACGACCACGATTGCGTCATCGACGAGAATGCCGATGGAGAAAATGAGCGCGAACAGGGTGACCCGATTCAGCGTGTAGCCGTAGAGATAGAAAACAACCAGCGTCAGCGCCAGCGTTACCGGCACGGCCAGCAGGACGACGCCCGACTCACGCCATCCCAGTGCCAACGCAACCAACAAGGTCACCGAAAGGGTGGCGAGGAACAAGTGCTTCAGCAGTTCGTCGGACTTGTCCTTTGCCGTCTCGCCATAATTCCGCGTGACCGTCACATTCAAGTCGGACGGAAGCAGGTATCCGCGCAATTCGCCGATTTTCTTTTCGGCTTTTTCCGTGATGACCGTCGCATTGGTGCCTTTGCGCTTGGCGAGCGTAATTGTCACCGCCGGATACTCACCACGCAACGTATCTTTCGGCGCTCCGGCAGCGTTGGCAAACAGCACGTAGTCCTGTGGCTCTGCGGGTCCGTCCACAATTTCTGCAGCCACGTCGCGCAGGTACACTGGCTTGCTCTGATAGACGCCGACGACCACTTGCCTCAAGTCGTCTACTTTACCCAGGAAGCGTCCGGCTTCGACTTCGAACTCCTGGTTGTCATGCGCGAAACCTCCAGTGCCGCCGCGCGTATTAGCTTGCTGTAGTTGTGCCGTGACCGCCCCTGCCGTCATCCCGTAGGCCGCGAGCCTTTGGGTGTCGAGCACCACGCGCACTTGCCGTGGCAATCCGCCTATGATCTTCGTCTCAGAGACATCATCAATTTGCTTGAGGTGGTTCTCCAGTTCACCCGCGATCTGCCGCAGCTTGTAGCTGTCGTAGTTCTTGCCCCACAACGTCAGCGCCATGATAGGCACGTCATCGATGGAGCGCACTTTGATGAGCGGCTGCGAAACGCCTGAGGGAATGCGGTCAAAATTTGAGTACAGCTTGTTGTAGGTCTTGACGATCGCGTCTTCTTCTTTGGTGCCCACGTAGAAACGGACCACGAGCATGCTCATGCCCGGCCGCGTGATGGAGTACACGTACTCCACTCCGGGAACTTCACGCAGCAGGCGCTCCATGGGAACCGTGGCCCGCTGTTGCACCTCTTGCGGCGATGCCCCGGGCATCTGCACGAACACATCGAGCATGGGCACGACGATCTGGGGCTCTTCCTCGCGCGGAGCCATCAGAATCGCGAAGGCTCCCGCCAGCAGCGCACCGACAATGAACAGAGGCGTCAGCTTCGAATCGATGAAGGTGCGAGCGATCAGCCCGGCGATGCGAAGCGGAGTTTTACCTGAACCCGCCATCGTCATTTCGCCCCGATTTGCTTGCCGCTCAATTCGCGCTCGCCCGGCTGCGCCACGATACGCTCACCGTTCTCCAGTCCTGAGAGGACCTCGACCTGATTGGCGGAGGGCTTTCCGAGCGTTACATATCGCAGGATCGCGATGTCGTCCTTGCCCACCACGTACACGGCGTCCAGTTGTCCGCGATGTAGCAGCGCAGTTTGGGGAACGAGGATGGACTGCCGCTCGCCACGCGGGAAGCGCGCTCGGCCAAAGACTCCTGAGCGAATTTGAGGGTTGGATGGAAGGTCGATCTTGACGGTGAACGTCCGGCTCGCCGGATCGGCCATCGGCACGATCTGGACAACTTTGCCCGCAATTGACTGATTGGCAAGCGAGTCGAGCATAATCGGAATCGTCTCCCCCAATCGGACCGCACCGATCTGGCTTTCGTCCAACAGCGCCTCCAGTCGGAAGTGGCTGGGATCTTCGATCGTCAGCAAGGGAACTCCCGGAGCCGCCATGGCGCCGGCGTCTGCCAGCTTCGCGATGATCAATCCATCAAACGGCGCGCGAATTTTGGTGAAGCCCATGGCCGTGCTCGCCCCCGAGACTCCAGCTTCGGCTTGGGTCCGCCCGGCGTGAGCGGCATCGCGTCGCGCTTTGGCCGCAGCCAGCTTCGTCTTGACCTCATCGAACTCCTGCGGGCTGACCGACTTCTTGTCGTACAGCATCTGGTAGCGCTTCATGGTCGCATCAGCCAGGGCGTAGTCCGCATCTGCACCGGCGATGGTGTCCTGCGAGGCTTGCAGTCCGGCATTCGCGCTGTCGTAGGCAGATCGCTGCTGTGCTGCATCGATCGTGAGCAGCACTTCGCCACGCCGCACCCGATCGCCTTCATGTACGTTCACTCGCGTGATGGCGCCCATCACCTGGCTGGAAAGTTGCGCCGACTGCGCTGCGCGCACCGTGCCAGTTGCTTCGATGTAGTCAGGCACCGTCGTCTTCTGGGCCGTCAGCAATGTGACGTCGCGTACGATTTCGGGAGGCGCTGTTGCCTGCTGCTTTTCGTTGCTGCATGCGCTCAAACCAGCCAGCCAACTCACCAGAACGGCGAGCAGGAACAGCTGCGCAACTCGGATCGCTTTCTGAATCATTGCGTCACCACCGGAGAAGCTGGCGTGAGAGTGCCAGTCGCCAGCTCGACGCCGGCATAGCTGGTTTGCACCCGGTACACCGCCTGCCAGTAGTCGGCCTTGGCACGATGCGCGGCCTCCTCTATGCCCAGCAGATCGCTGACAGTGGTCAGGCCGCCTTCGTAGCGGTTCTGGTTGATGCGCAGGCTTTCATCCGCCTGCGCGATCGCGCCGCGAGCAACCTCGACTTGCTGGCGTGCAGCGTCGTATTCGTAGTAGGCCTTGCGCACTTCCAGCCGGATTTCGTCGCGATAAGCATCGCGCAGGGCCGCCGCTCTCTCCTGCACCGCCTTTTCGCGGGCGATATGTGCTCTCTTGTTGTCGCCGTCGAATAAATCGAACTGGAACTCGGCACCTGCGATCCAGTTGTTGCCCCCGTTCCATCCCGGTGAAGGACTGTCGGTCTCCCACGAGCCGAAGACGTTCAGCCGCGGAGCCAATGCGCCCTTGGCCATTGAGACGCTTTTGGATTGGGCGCTGCGCTCCGACTCCACGCGCTTCAGGTCGGGACGTTTTTCCAGAGCCTTCGTTTCCAGCTCCGCCGCCGTCCCAGCCGGGAATTGGCGCTCCGCCAATGCCTCTTGCGGTTCGTAGGCAGTATCGGCAGGCATCCCGAGAGCAAACGCCAATTGCGTGCGCGCCAGCGCCAGCCCGTCCTGCCTCTGGATCAGCTCCTGTTTACGTCTGGAGGTCACCACCTGTGCGCTCAACAAATCCGAGTCCACGACCATGCCGCTCTCCACACGCGCATGGCTGCTGGACTCGATGGCTTGCGCCGTTATCAAGGAGTCTTCGGCCACCTGTTCCTGCCTCTGTGCGAGTAGCACTCCGAAGTACGCCTGCACAGCCTGGTAGACGAGTTCCTGGTCAGTGCGGTCCAATTGTTGTTCGACTGCTTGCTGCATGTATTTCGCGCGACTGACGCCAAACCAGCTCTGCAGCCCGTCAAACAGGCTCCACTGCCCCGAGAAGCGGCTGGAGAAATTGCCGATCGGCGTTGGCGTGTTCAGCTTGTTCAGCGCGAAGTCCGCGGCGGTGAAGCTTTGCTGGCGTAGTCGTGTGCCGAAAACAAACACGGGATCGTTTCCGCGAACTGCGCTCTCGGTAAACATGATTTTCGGCATCAGGGGCGAGCGGGCCTCACGCACGTTGGCTGCCGAAATGCGAGTGTCCGCGACTGCGGCTTTGTGCAGGGGATTTTTCTCCAGCGCCATACTGACGGCTTCGGGCAAAGTTAGCGGAGTTTGCGCGGTCAGCGGCATCGCAAACATGACAACAAGCGCCGCGAATCGCACGGCGTGTGTCAATGCAATTCTCGATGATCGCGACGACTGGCTTCTTAAGATGTCCGGCATCGGTGTGCGTGAAACTTCCAACATCGCTAGGCCCCGACCAATGTAGATTTCATCGCCGACACAATCTCAAATGTCGTATGCAGTTCGGCGCTCAACTTAACCATGGCGCCAACCGAGCAGTACTTTTCTTCCGATAGCCGGATGGCATCTGCCACCGCCTGCGGGGAAACGTCGGTTCCGGTCACGATGTGATGAATGCGGACCTGGGTGAAGACCTGCGGCGGGTCTGGCGTCTGGTCGGCTTCGACCTTGACTTCGTAGCCGCTAACCTCCTGACGCTTCTTGCGCAAGATGTTGATGACATCGAATGCCGTGCATCCCGCGAGGGCTACGGCGACGAGTTCGATGGGCTTCGCCCCGGTATTGCCGGCTGCATCGTCAATCAGGAAGTGATGTCCGGTACCGCTGGTAGCTATGAATTGGCGATGATTGCTAAGGGGTTGAGTCAAGGTTACGCGTGCCGATATCATGGCTTTCTCCGTGTTCGCCAGGTTCTTCAGAACTCAGGGAGGCCCATTACATCTGGGTCACACGGATAAACGCTGTGACACCGCGCACTGTTACAGGAATTCTGCCAGGGGAGTGAAGAAATTCCCAAAACGAGTCACACTTTAGGCGTAGGCGACTTTAGGAGGCGTGAGGGTTAGCGGCGATCGCGTGCGCCTTCCCCAGTGCGGCTACCGCTCGCTGGTACTGCGGCAAGAGTTGCTGGCGAAGCCGTTCGGCGTGCTCGGAATCGCACTCGGGCCGATAAGACCGGCACTGGGAGACGGCGTTCTTCAGGCTTGCCAAGAATGCCTGGCAAGGCTGGCAGTCGTGCAGATGGCGGTCCATCTCGTCGCACATGGCATCGTCGATGACGCCGTCCATGTAATCGGAGAGCGCAGCAAATAGCCGACGGCAACGTGGCTGCCTCGGCTCCTCAGCGCTGACATGCAGCGTCAGGCCGGTGCCCGGGCGAGCCTTCGACAGCTTCGCCAGTCGCTGGCGGACGAATAAACGCGCGCGGTGAAGCCGAACTCGCACAGTTCCCTCGCGCAAGCCCATGATCTGAGCGACTTCGCTCGTGGTCAAATCCTCCATGTCGTGCAGGACCAGCACCATCCTGTACTGCGGAGGCACCTTGAGGACAGCCAGTCTCAGATGCTCGGCGGTTTCGGTATTCAGCAGGGCTGCCTCCGGGTTGGGCGCCGCGCTCTTCAGAAGTTCCTGTAGCTCGCGACTGTTGGGCATCAATTCGTCCAGCGACAAGTTCTTGGCGCGAGAGAGCCTGCTTCCACGGTGGCTGCTGATGCAGCGGTTCCGTGCGACCTTGTACAGCCATACCGTTAGCGCCTGCGAATTCTCGAACTTGGCAAGATACGGGATCGACTTCAGCAGCACATCCTGCATGGTGTCTTCCGCGTCCTCGCGATGGCCGCAAACTTTCATGCTGAAGGAGTAGACCGTGTTCTGCATAAGGGCCAGCGCCCGATCAATTGATTCCGGACGGTTCTCACGAATCAGGGCCAGCGCCTGCTCTAACGCTCGGGGCATGATTCAGGGTAGCTGATGACGAGGCGCTCGGCCAAATATATGGGAGTAGGGACCTCGGCCTGATCCACACTTGCATCGTAAGCGGGCTTGGTGACATCTCGTGAGATTAGGATTGAGGAATGAAGATGCGAGGGTTCAAGGTTCTTGCGTCGAGCCTGTTGTTGATAGCTTCGGGCTTGCTTGCACAAGAAATTCCAGCCGGGACGGTCATCCCGGTGATGCTGCAGACTACGCTGGACGCCAGAAAAGCCAGAGTGGGGCAGAAAATCGAAGCAAAAGTCATGCAGGACGTCCCACTGTCTTCACAGACTCGAATTCGAGCCGGCGCCAAGCTGGTTGGACAGGTCGTCGAAGTGACGCGGCCGAGCGCAACTTCAGGATCGCGCATCGTAATGTCATTCGATCATTTGATAATTCGTGGCGCCGAAATCCCGGTAACCACGAGCCTGCGTTCGGTGGCTTCCATGATGGAAGTATTTGAGGCGCAACTGCCCACGAACGCGATTGATGACTATGGAACCACAACAGCCGATTGGGTGACAGTGCAAATCGGAGGCGCCGCGGTCTATCGCGGAAACGGAACTGTAACGACTGACGGTCAGGTAGTCGGGAAATCAACGGCCGCGGGCGATGTGACCGCGAAGCTGATTGCCTCTTGGGACGGGGCTTGCCGCGGGGCGGTGGCTGACAATGATCGGGAGCAGGCCCTTTGGTTGTTCTCACCGTCAGCCTGCGGCGCCTACGGTTTTGAAAACATGAAAATCGCCCATGCCGGCAGGCGCAATCCAATAGGCCAGATCATTTTGGAGTCTGACAAAAATGTTCGTTTGCTTGCAGGCAGCGGCTTGTTGCTCAGGGTGACGACTCCCGAGTGAGTAGGCCGGTGGACTTGCACCACCAGCCTCTCGCAGAACCGAGCATGAGACTCTCGCCCCGGATGT
>PLXE01000068.1 GCA_003151335.1 Acidobacteriaceae bacterium | reverse complement strand
GCGCCTGAGCATGCTGCTGTGGCTGCGCATGCTGCTGCTGCGGAGCAGTCCTCGTCTCAGCGGGCGCACGAGCCACCTTATTCCCAGTCGCCTTGTTCTCATTCGTACGGGTTGCAACTGCCTTATTCCCGGTGGTCTTCTTCTCGGTAGTAGCAGCCTTGTAAGGCGCTCCCGCCTGCTTGGCCGCTACCACTCCATGACCGCTAAACTCCGCAGGCTTCGCAGTTGCGGCGATTGCCGGGCGCCCGTGGTTCACGGACGCCAGGAGTGCGTGGTTGGTACGGGCAGCCTGCACATGCTGGGTTTGCAGCGCCGTTGGCGGCCTGTGTTGCTCATGTGCCGCTGTCTCTTGTGCCTGGGTCGGGCGGGCGGTAATTCCACCGGTGCCGCCGTTATAGCTGACATGGTTCACCCTAGTGTTGTTGATTACGGTCTGGTTGTAAACGTTGTGAATGCTGGTGACGTTCACGTTGTTCACCGAACGGTTGTAGTAAAACTGTCCGTTCTGCCAACGTCCGCCCTGATAGCCGAAACCACCATAGCCAAAGCCGTAGTTGACCCCACCGTAGAAGCCGACCTGCGGACCCCAGTAGCCGTCATTCCACATGTAGGCGTTGCCGCCCCAGCCCCAATAACCGGGAGTCCAGAGCAAACCAACCTCGGGAGCCATCACCCACGTACCCGGCACCCAGAAGTAGCCTTCATCCCCGTAAGCCCAGTAGCCGGGCGTCCACAAATAACCGGCGGCAGGTACCATGGGCTGTGTGTACACAGGGAGCGCGGGCGGAGCGATCATGACAGAAACCGCGAATTGCGCGAACGCGGCGCCCGGTATAGCCAATATTAGAAATGCTAGCAACAGGAAACGTATGGTACGCATTTGATCACCTTGCCAGATCATCCTTCGATTGCCCAGTTGTAACTTGCTGCTCAGGGCTGCGTGGATTGAGAGGCGATGCATCATATGCAAAGATTCCACGGAAGCGCTTCCAAGTCTGTGCATTATTGCTCACCTGTCGTGACGTCGCGGTTAAGTCTGCTGGATGTGTTGCAACTTTCAGGGTCGCTGGCTGGTGACGTGAAAGAATCGCAAAATGATAGCCCGACCAGCGATCTTCAAATGGCGGCAGACCGAGCCCGGCCTCATACTTTGTGCGGTCCGTTAGTATCTTCGCTATTCTCTTTCGCTGCGCGATGTTGAGGAGCTGCCAGGCGTTGGAGCTGGAGCAATGGCGTTCCCGCTTTCATGCCGGCCAGGCCCAACCGGGATCGGTTTTCAGGAACAGATCTCAAACCACTCCAAGCTGCTGCGGTAAAAGGCCGTGGTGGTGAGCGTTGGAGTAGAAGCGCGAGAACAACTCGTGCAGGTGAGCATCCGAGAGACGAACGAAAGTGAACCCTCGAAGACGCGTCGTTAAAATTCAAGTGTCGTCGAAATCAGGAGCGTATGGTCCTCCTGGGACAAGTCCGCTGGGTGCCTGATGACGGAGCGGACGGCGACCGGCGTAGAGGGGGCGTGAAGCGGATGCAGGCTGTGGCGCGAAGCGGTGCAGCGCGTGGCGACGGCAATTGTTCAGTGGAAAACCCGAGTCATAGATCTGGATTTACGCGCATACTTCGACACAGTCAGACATCATCTGCTGCTTGAAAAAGTCGCGCGCCGGATCAATGACGACGAGGTGATGCGTCTGCTGAAGTTGATGTTGACGGCATCGGGCAAACAAGGCGTTCCGCAAGGCGGGGTGATTTCGCCGCTGCTCAGTAACATCTCTTATGGTCAAAAAGCTCATCTGCGCTTCCAAGGAAGGGGAGTTTACCCGACCGAAGGCTCATGCCCTTATAGTCAAAAAAGTCGTGCGTAGGGCTGAACTCCTCAAAGGTCACTATCATGGTTTCAGATTTCAGGCGTGCTCTTGATTGAGGCCGCTGACAATCCGCGACCAGTACACAAACTGTTGTTCGCGGACTACCGAGTGTCCTACCAACCTTCCGTCGCATAACCCTTGATGCGAAGTATGCAGGAGCGCGTAGTGCGGGAAACCCGCACGCTACGTGCGATGCGGCGGGGACTGGAAACTGCTTACGGCGCAGCTAATGAGGCACTCCCACAGGAAACGGGGAGAAACAGATAGGCCGCACCTACGGAGCCCAGCGCCAGTCCTCGACCCTACCACCGCCCCTCGTGCGGACTTAGTCAGTTTTTTACTCGCCGCTGGGGCGCGGAGTCTGCGAAGTGCTCTTCGGCAACTCCGGCAGCTTGATGTAACTCATCGGAATCTCCCCCGTCAGCGAACCCATCCAGGTTTCAATCGACTTTACCTGGGCGTCGGTGAGTTCTACTCCACGCTGGTGAACGGCCATGTTGCGGATCGCTTGGTCCAGAGTCGGGACCGATCCGTCATGAAAGTATGGTCCCGTCTTTTGGATGTTCCGCAGCGAGGGGACCTTGAAGACCATCTTGTCGATCTCCTCCTTGGTCACCTGGTAACGTCCCTGATCGGTTTGTCTGGGCCACGGTTTCATAACGCCGAGCTTTTGATAGGCCGATCCACCGACATACGCACCGTTGTGGCACCATTGGCAGCCGGTTGCGGCAAATGTATTGAAGCCCGATTTTTCGGAGGCCGTCAGGGCCGACTGGTCGCCCTCGAGGAAGGCATCCCAACGCGACGGAGTCACCAGTCCGCGTTCGAACGCTCCAATCGCCAACGCCATATTGTTGTAGGTAACCGGGTCCTTGTCTTTGGGGAAAGCTGCCTGGAAAAGCACAGCGTACTCTGGCATAGACTTGATCACGTGCACAGCCGCGGCGTTAGAGGGCATCGCCATCTCAACTGGGTTGGTGATCGGGCCTTTCGCCTGCTCCGCGACGGTGGGAGCCCGGCCATCCCAGAACTGCACAAAGTGCCCTGCAGCGTTGTACACGGTGGGCGCATTGCGGTTCCCCTTCTGGTTCTTGTGGCCGGTCGACACGCGCGTGGATTCTGCGCCATAGGCATCAAGCGGATGACAGGTATTACAGGAAATCTTCTGGCTGGCCGACAGTCGGGGGTCGTAGTAAAGTACTCTCCCCAATTTCACTTTCCCATCAGTAATAACATTGTCGGGCGAGTTCATCACCGCAGGAAGCGGAGCGAAGAGCTTCAATGCTTCGGCGTTAATCTGTACCTTCCCGGATTCTGACAGAAGATACGTGACAGAAATGAGGACGAGAGTGAGCATTAAAGCGAACCATCTCACCTGGCGTGAACTTGTATGAGACATATGCGCCTCCTCGAGTTATGACTAGCGAACCGCAGACAATGGGCTGGACAGTCTTATGTCATATATAGTCGGATGGAGCAGAATCCTCAAGGACGCACATCACGTCGCCAAGTGATCGTCCGTGCTTCGCGGGTTTCGGACGCGCCGCAGTCTGCTGCTCGAAAACCTCGCCCTTCGCCAACAACTCGCCGTCTTTAAGCGCCAGCAACCGAGGCCAAGGCTGGGAGTCATCGACAAACTCTTCTGGGTCGTAGCTTGCCGGTTCTGGGCCCGATGGAAAAAGGCACTCTTTATCGTCCTACCGGACACCGTTGCGCGATGGCATCGATCCGGGTACAAACAGTACTGGGCCATGCTCTGCAAAGAGCCGAATCCAGTGGGCGGTGGCCGCAGGAACTCCCAGCAGATCCGAGAATTGATCTTAC
>PLXE01000058.1 GCA_003151335.1 Acidobacteriaceae bacterium | reverse complement strand
CCTATGGCGTGGAAACTCTGAAGTTCGGCGTTGACTACATCATTCCCAAGCCGTTCGACCCGCGTGTCCTGGTTTGGGAGGCATCAGCGGTTGCGAAGGCCGCCATGGACACTGGCGTGGCGCAAATTCCGGT
The DNA here is from genome assembly GCA_003151335.1 of Acidobacteriaceae bacterium. GTDB lineage: Bacteria > Acidobacteriota > Terriglobia > Terriglobales > Acidobacteriaceae > Bog-257. Next base: position 10,747 of record PLXE01000058.1, on the reverse strand, counting down.
GGACATCGCCGAATACCGCGAGCAGCTCGAGAAACGCTTGGGCAAGGCGCACGAGCTGATGCGCTCCATGATTCACAAAGCCCAGTCCCATCCCAAGCGGGTGGTGTTTCCCGAAGGGTCGCATCAGAAGATCCTGCGCGCCTGCCGGGTCCTGATCGAAGAGAAGATTGCCGTTCCCATTCTGCTGGGTCACGCCGATGAGATCCGGCGCAAGGCAGTGGAGCTGGGGCTGCAGCTCAACGGGATCGAGATCGTGGAACCGGAGACGGCCCCGCGGCGGCAAGAGTATGTCCGCGAGTTGTATCGCTTGCGGCAGCGCCGCGGTATCTCCCAGGGCGATGCCGGCGAGCTGATGAACGATCACAACATTTTTGGCTCCATGATGGTCCGCATGGGCGACGCCGACGCGCTCGTCTCCGGGGTGAGCCAGAATTACCCAGACACCATTCGCCCAGCATTGCAGGTGATCGGGGTCCGCGAGGGGATCCACAAGGTCTCAGGCCTCTATCTCATCATCACCCGCAAAGGCGATCCCTACTTCCTGGCCGATGCCACGGTCAACATTGAACCCACCGCCGAGGACCTGGCAGAGATTGCGCTCTGTGTGGCCCAAGAGGCCCGCCGGTTCAACATTGAGCCGCGCGTGGCCATGCTCTCCTTCTCCAGCTTTGGCAGCACCAAGCATCCGCTGTGCGACAAGATACGCCGGGCGACGGAATTGGTGCGCTACGCCGACCCCACACTCATCATCGATGGTGAGGTCCAGGGCGACATCGCGGTTACTCCCAAAAAGATGCAAACCGCATTCCCCTTCTCTCCGTTGCAGGGCGGAGCCAATGTGCTGATCTTCCCCAATCTGGAGGCCAGCAATATCGCTTGCAAGCTTCTCATCGGCATCGCCGGGGCGGAAGTAGTTGGCCCCATACTCCTGGGCATGGCTAAGCCGGTGCATCTGCTGCAACGCGGAGTCGAGGTGGAAGACATCGTGAATATGACCACAATTGCCGTGGTTGACGCACAAGACAGCGCCGTGCCAGCCGCCTCGCGAGCGGAACGCTCCGTCGCTGCGGCCGACTGAAACTCATCCACCAATCGCGGAAACCAAGAAAGGCGCGCCAGCAATGGCGCGCCTTTGTGGCCGCCGGTTCCATGCCGCCATGCCGATAGCCAAGAGCTTGGTATGATGGCCCGTGGCCAAAGCCCCGTGGCCAAAGCAAAGATGCGCGGCAAGTTCATCACCTTCGAAGGGCTCGACGGTTGCGGCAAATCAACGCAATTGGAGAAGCTCGCTGCAGTGCTGCGGGTACGCGGAATTGACGTCGTGACGACGCGCGAACCGGGCGGCACGATTATCGGCGAGCGCATCCGCGCCGTGCTGCTCGACTCCCGCACCGCCGGCCTGGATCCGCACGCCGAGATGGCGCTGATGTTTGCCGCGCGCGCGCAACTGATCGCCGAGGTGATTGGGCCCGCGCTGCAAGACGGCCAGTGGGTGTTGTGCGATCGCTTCACCGACTCCACCGAGGCCTACCAGGGCGGCGGACGGCAGCTGGGCAGCGACGCCGTGCTGCAGTTGCACCGGTCGCTCTGCCGCGGATTGTGGCCCGATCTCACCCTCCTGATGGATTCCGACGTAAGCTCCAGTGTCAGTCGCGCCCGCCGCCGCAACCTGACCACCGCAGAGGAAATGCCGAACGAGAACCGCTTCGAGAAAGAGAGCTATGCTTTCTTTACCCGGGTGCGCGATGCGTTTCTGGAGATCGCCAGGCGCGAGCCGCAACGAGTGGTACTGGTGGATGCGCGGCCGAAGCTTGAGATCGTACATCCACAAATCGTGCGCGTGGTATTCGAGCGCTTGATAGCGAAAAGGGTTCGCATTTGAAGGGGCGCACCTTTAGGTGCGCCGGCTGGCAGTTGTTATTCTTCGGGTTTCAGGGCCTGTGTGCCTGTGTATGAACTTGTTTTGAGTTGGCGCGGTGGATCGATCGCGCAAGAACCAGCCCCGAAGGGGCGGAAGAGTTTAGCCCAGCACGGAGCCGCAGGCGGAGTGCTGGGTAAAGCGGGAGGTAGATCCGAGTCCCTTCAGGGACGGCACAATTCTCACCCTGAAGTTGAGATCCACTCGACTACAAACCCGCCCTGGACAGGACAGAAGTAAGAATCCCATATGCCTTTCTCCGATTTTCATGGCAATGCCGATGTGGTCAACGCCCTGCGCGAGATGCTGGCGCACCAACACTTCCCGCACGCCGTAATCCTTTCGGGACCGCAGGGTTCCGGCAAGTTCACGCTCAGTCAAATGGTTGCGAAAGCGATGAACTGTCTGCAGCAACCTCTCACCGACGGGCTGCCGGATTTCTGCGGCCATTGCGCCAATTGCGTCCGCATCGCCCAGGCCGACGCTCTGGAAGAGCGTTTTGCCGAGGCGGTGGAAGCGCGCGAGAACCTGCGCGAGGCCGATAAGCGCGACACTCGCCTGTTCGTGCAGACCCATCCTGACGTGTTGATCGTCCCGCCCGACCCGCCGCAGATGCTGGTGAAGGTGGACCAGGTCCGCCACGTCATTCACGAGATCTACTACAAGCCGGTGGAAGGCCGCGAGCGGGTTTACATTTTCAGCGACGCCGAGTTCATGAAGGAAGCGGCCAACTCGCTGCTCAAGATTCTGGAAGAGCCACCGCAATTCGCCACTCTGTTCCTGCTGACCGACAATCCTGCGGCGTTGCTGCCCACAATTCGTTCGCGCTGCATGCACCTGCGGCTGGCGCCGGTCGCCGCCGCTGAAGTCGAAGCGTATCTTGCCGAGGTGCGTCCGGAATGGAAGGGGCGCGAACGGGCGCTGGTGGCGCGGGTTTGCGGCGGAGGTCTGGGCCGCGCGCGCAGCTTCGATCTGGCCGCCTATGTGGCCGCGCGCCAGGACGCGCTGGCGCTGCTGGGCCCCGCGATGGGGAGCGCCGACCACAGCGCGCTGTTCCGCGTGACCGATGCTTATCGCGCCGGCGCGGATGGCAAGGCCAAGACGGAGCTGCTGATCCGGACGTTGTATTCCCTGCTGGAAGACTTGCTGTTCCTGAAGTCGGGAACGGGGGAGTTGCTGCGCAACCAGGACCTGCAGGCCGAACTGGAGAAGATGTCGTCGCAGGTGGAGTTCGCCTGGATTGTGAGCGCGACGCAGCGGCTGGGAGAACTGGAGAGCGGCATGCGCAGGAATTTGCTACGCTCGCTGGCTCTTGATACCTTTGCCACGTCGCTGGAGCGCTAACCTGCGCCATGCTGGTCATGCCACCAAAGTAGTATCCACAGTTTGGATTGTTTTGCGCAATCGGCTGTGGTAGGGTATCTGCAAGTTCACACCCCTTTAACAGCCTGGGACCATTCAAGCCAGAGAGTCCGCGATCCTTGCATTGAGTTCACGCTTGAGGTGACGGCGTTCATAAGGCTGGTGTGCAAACCACCATAGGAGCAAACACCATGAAAGATTCCATGGACTCCACCGCCGTGGGCCGCGCTCTCGACTCGGAAGTGTTTGCCAACCGCAAGCTGATTCGTCCCGCCCTCAACCGCAACGACCATCCGCGCCAGGAGGCCCCTGAGCGCCGGCCGCGTAGCGAGCGCCCCAGCTCCATGAACGGCGCCAAGAAGACCCCGCCGCCGGAGCAGACCCATGCCGAGAATTTTTACTATCAGAAGCAGATGCAGACCAAGACGCCGATGGTTCTGGTGCTGCAGGACGGCGAACAGATCCACGGCGTCATCGAGTGGTACGACAAATACTGCCTGAAAGTGAACCGCAGCGGCGCAAGCAATCTGCTGATCTACAAACCCAGCATCAAGTACATGTACAAGGAAAGCGAAGCGGGAAGCAGGGATTAGGGATCAGGGGCTAGGGGTCAGGGATCAGTTGAAGCGTTCATTCGCGCTATAGGCGTCCTTCGAGTCTTACGCTATCTGTTCGTCGCGTCCTCGCGGTTGCTGAATGCTGAGTGCACAACGAGGACGAGAGCTCCCAAACTGACCACCGATAACTAACCCCTAACCCTGACCCCTAGCCCCTGACCTGCGAGTCGTTTACAATCGCATTGTTGCCGCAGTCTGGGCTGTTTTGTCCCTGCGAGCGGAGATAGCGGAGCCACTTGTGATCAAACTGGACCTGATCAACGAAGTCGTCACCAAGACCGGTGTCACCAAAACCAAGGCCGAAACCGCGGTGGAAACCGTATTTGAGAGCATGAAGAAGGCGCTGGCGCGCGGCGATCGCATCGAGTTGCGCGGCTTCGGCGTCTTCACCGTGCGGCCGCGCAAGACCGGCATTGGACGCAACCCGCGCACTGGCGCCGAGGTCAATATTCCCCCCGGCAAAGCGGTTCGCTTTAAGCCTGGCAAGGAACTGCAATCGATCGAGTAGGCACTCCGGCCAGGTTCCGGGCGTCACCGAATGGCGCGGCGCGGAACGTGTGTGCCCGCTGCTTCGAGCGGACGTGCACGCCGGTCGCTGGTTTTCCGCACGCTTCGTCTATCATCCAAGTACACGATGTCTGATCCCACGCCTCCGATCTCTTACACCTTCGAAGTGCCGGCCCGTCCTCCGGTCTATATCGTCGCTCCTCGCCGGCGCCGACCGTACTGGCTGCACATCTTGTTGCTGCTGATCACCCTGGCGACAACGCTAACCGTGGGAGCGCGCCTGGAATACAACTTCCTGCACAACCTGCCGGCGTTTAGCGAGGACTCGGTTGTGCTGCCGCTGTTTCACTTGCAATGGCTGCTTCAGCACCCGGCGAACCTGGTGCTGGGAATTCCCTTCTCGATGACGCTGATGGGCATCCTGCTGGCGCACGAGTTCGGCCATTTCGTCGTAGCCCAAAGAAATGGCGTTTACGCAACCCTGCCCTACTTCATACCGGCGCCCACTCTGATAGGCACGTTCGGCGCCGTCATTCGCATCAAGTCGCCGATTCGCTCGCGGCAGGCGTTGTTCGACATCGGCATCGCCGGACCGATCGCAGGGTTTGTCGTCGGGCTGCCAGTGCTGTTCTGGGGGCTCGCGCTTTCCAAGCCGATGGCGCCCATGGCGGCTGATTCGGCGCTAAACCTCGGCTATCCGCTCATCTTCAGCCTCGTGCATCGTGTTTTGGCGCCGCTGACGCCACACGCCGTCCCGCTCGGCAATCTGTATCTGCACCCCGTAGGAATTGCGGCATGGGTTGGAATGTTTGCCACTGCGCTGAACCTTTTGCCGGGGGGACAACTCGACGGCGGTCATATCATCTACGCGGTCGCGCCGCGGGCCCACAAGTGGGTGACGCGGGCCTGCATTCTCGTGCTCATACCTCTGGGCATCTTCTTCTGGCCGGGATGGCTGGTCTGGGCCGTGATCCTGGCATTCACCGGCCTGCGCCATCCCAACGTTCCCCAGTGGCCTCCGCTCGACAACAATCGCCGCTGGCTAGTGCTGGTGGCGGTGCTTCTGCTGGCGCTGACCTTGGCCCTCGCACCCATTCGCGGTGGCTCCCTGTTGGGGAGTTAGGGCCTGGCGCAGCGATCGCTCCTCGGCCATTTGTCCGCAGGTGGACAAGCGATTCTGATTTCGGGCGTTCGGTAGAATCCCGCAGCGCTTCCCGCAATCGTAACCATTGTTGCAGCAAGCACTTGCAGAAAGCCGGCAATGGCACTCCACGTGTACTTACCAGACGTGACGGACGCCGATCGTGGGACAAGAAAAATCCTAACGATCGCATAACTCTCGCGTCTTAAAGAAGTACGAGGAGGCAGTATGGAGCGCAGATATCTGGTGGCGGCCCTGGCGATCACTGCGACCTTCGCGGTGTTCTCTCGCGGATTTCGGACACTCGAACACGTTTCGCTGTTGTATGGCCAACACGTCGGAGCGGACGTGAAAGCGAAGTGCAACTCTGAAGCCTCCGCCGCGTCGCGCTTCATGGGCAAGGTGCGGAGCCACCTGCGTCCGGGCTATCCGGAGGAAGCGCAGTTGTTGGCCGAAATGAACCTGCCCATTGCGATGGCACAAGCGAAGGTCGCCGAGGAGGTCGCGCGGCAAAACATGGCGGCTGCACGGTGTGCTCGCGAAACGGCGCTGCGTGAAGCCCAACGCGCTCGGCGCGAAGCTGAACGTGCTCAGCGCGAAGCGACCAGAATGCGCGAGAGGATGGCGCACAACAGCGCCAATGCTTCGGCGATGCCAATTGCGAATGCGGCTGCCGATGCGGATCAACGGGATGAAAATTAACCACGGAGGCACGGAGATCGCGGAGGAAACTCTCTAGAAACGAAGAACTCCGTGTCCTCCGTGTCTCCGTGGTAAATCATTTTTTCGACCGACCGACGCACTCACCGCCGTGCACTCTGGTGCGCGGTTGCCGCCCCTCTTCGCGGCTGATAGACTCGTGGGTTAAATAAGGCGTCCGCCTAACCTTCCTTACTACCTATGTTGAACACAACGGATATTGCAATCGTCAACGGGGCCCGCACACCGATGGGCCGCTACTGTGGAAAGCTGCGCGACTTTACCGCTATGGACCTGGGCGCGATCGCAGCCACGGAGGCCATGAAACGCTCGGGCGTCGAGCCCGCCGAAATCGATCACGTGGTGATGGGCAATGCGCAGCAGACCTCGGGAGATGCCATCTACGGAGCCCGCCACGTGGCGCTCAAGGCGGGAGTTCCCATCGAAGTGCCCGCGCTCACCGTGAACCGGCTGTGCGGATCGGGCATGCAGTCGGTCGTGAGCGCCGCGCAAATGATCCAACTCGGCGAGTCCAGGATGGTGCTGGCCGGCGGCATGGAATCCATGTCGCAATCGCCGCACGTGATCCGCGGCATGCGCTGGGGCGTCGGGCTGGGCGAAGGCAAGCTTGAGGATTCGCTCATGGTGGCGCTGCTCGACACCTATTGCGGCCTTTATATGGCCAGCACCGCCGAGCTTTACGCCGCGCAGCAGGGCGTCACGCGCGAGATGCAGGACGAATTCGCGCTGCGCTCACAGCAGACGGCGGACGCTGCTTGCAAGGCTGGGCGGCTTCAGGAAGAAATAACGCCGGTGCCGCTACGTAATCGCAAAGGTGAGCCGACGGGAGAGATGTTTGCCGAGGACGACAATCGCCGCGCGGACACGACGCTGGAGAGCCTGGCTAAGTTGAAGCCGGCGTTCGGCAAGAATGGTTCGGTCACCGCCGGCAATGCCAGCGGAATTGTCGATGGCGGCGCGGCCGTCGTCGTCATGCCGCTGGACGAAGCCGAGAAGCGCAATCTGAAGCCGATGGCCCGCATCGTGAGCTGGGGAATCGCCGGTGTCGATCCCAAGATCATGGGCTCAGGGCCGGTTCCATCCACGCGCATCGCGCTGAAGAAAGCCGGTCTGAAGCTGGAGGACATTGATCTGATCGAGGTGAACGAGGCCTTCGCCGCGCAGTACCTTGCGGTCGAAAAGGAGCTTGGTCTGGATCGCAACAAGGTGAACGTGAACGGCGGCGCCATCGCGCTCGGGCATCCGCTGGGCGCAACCGGCACGCGCTTGCTGATCACGCTGATGAACGAACTGCGCCGCCGCAAAGGCAGGTACGGACTATCGACCGCGTGTATCGGCGGCGGACAAGGCATCGCGGTGATCGTGGAAAACCTGCAACGGTAGGGACGGCGGAAGTGACGAGCGAAGAACGGGCGCTGCACGGGATGGTCTATCAGTTGGAGGCTGCGTGGAATGCGGCCGACAGCGCCAGCTTTGCCGCGCTCTTCGCGGAGGATGCCGACTTCATCCACATCCTGGGCGGCTACTACACCGGGCGCGCCGCCATCGAGGCCGGCCATCGCATGATTTTCGGGACGATATACAAGGGCAGCAGCGTAAGGTATAGCGTCGAGAAGATTCGGTTTCTGCGGCCCGATGTTGCCATGATTTTTCTTCGCCAGTTTCTGCAGTTTCAAGAGGGCGGCGCTGCGAGTGAACTGGAGGCGCGTCCCACCCTCATCGCCGAGAAAGTCGATGGGAGTTGGCGGATTGCGGCGCTGCAAAATACCAGGATCACGGAAGCGGGCGCGGGGCAGAAGCAAGTAGGTTTGTCATCCTGAGCGACGAGGTCGCCGTGGCGACCGAGGAGTCGAAGGACCCCTAGGGTCGCGAGTAATCCCCAAGTCGGCAACGTTGAAATCCTGCCTCTATAGGGGTCCTTCGCTGCGCTCAGGATGACACCCGTTGAGTACCTAATAGTGAGGTTTGTACAAAGGAAAGGCGCAATCATGGATATCAAAAAAGTTGGCATACTCGGTTGTGGATTAATGGGCTCGGGCATCGCGCAAGTGACGGCCATGGCCGGCTTCGACGTGGTGGTGCTGGAGCAGGAGCAGAAGTTTCTCGACAAGGGCTTTGCCGGCATCGAGAAATCGCTGTCACGGCTGGTGGAACGCGGCCCGGAGAAAGGCGGCTTGACCGCCGAGCAAAAGAGCCAGGCGCAGTCGCACCTGAAGGGCACGACCAACATGCAGGACCTCGCCGACTGCGATATCGTCATCGAGGCCATCATCGAAAACGTCGAAGAGAAGCGCAAGACGCACGCGCAACTCGATGCCATCGTCAAGAAAGACGCCATCTTCGCCACCAACACATCGTCGATCTCGGTCACCGAGTTGATGACCGCGACCAAGCGCCCGGAGCGCTTCGTCGGCCTGCACTTCTTCAATCCCGTCCCCATGATGAAGATGGTGGAAGTGGTGAAGACCATCGCCACCGCGCCCGAGGTGTACGACACGGCTTATGAGTTCGCCAAGAAGCTGGGCAAGGTGCCGGTGCGCACCAGCGATAAGACTGGCTTCATCGTGAACCGGCTGCTGGTGCCGTATTTGCTCGACGCGATTCGCGCCTACGAAGAAGGCGTCGGCTCCATCACCGACATCGACGAAGCCATGAAGCTGGGCTGCGGCTATCCCATGGGGCCGTTCACGTTGCTTGACTTCGTCGGGCTGGACACCACGTACTACATCACGGAAGTAATGTTTGAAGAGTTTAAGGAGCCACGCTTCGCGTCGCCGCCGCTGCTGAGGCGGCTGGTGCTGGCAGGATGGTACGGCCGCAAGTCGGGCAAGGGCTTCTACGATTACACCGACCCGAAGAATCCGGTGCCGGGAAAGTTTGTGTAGAACTGAACATTAAGCGAGATCCGGAATAGAGGGATATCGATGACTGACTTCCAAAATATCAAGTTCGAAAAGAAGAATCACATTGCCTACATCACCATTGACCGGCCGAAGGTGCTCAACGCGCTGAACATGGCCACCATGCAGGAACTCAAGGAAGCCTTCGCGTCCATTAAAGACGACTCCGACGTCCGCGTCGCGATCTTGACCGGCGCAGGCGAGAAAGCATTCGTCGCTGGCGCCGACATTGGCGAGCTGGCGCAGCAGACGCCGGTATCAGCGAAGGAGTACACCCATCGTGGGCAAGCCGTCGTCGATGCCATCGAAAATCTGGGCAAGCCGGTGATTGCCTGCGTCAACGGCTTCGCGCTCGGCGGCGGTTGCGAGCTGGCGATGGCCTGCACCATGCGCCTGGCGAGCGACAATGCCAAGCTGGGCCAGCCCGAGGTGAAGCTCGGACTGATTCCCGGCTACGGCGGCACGCAGCGTTTGTCGCGACTGGTCGGCAAAGGACTGGCGATGCAGCAGATCCTGACCGGCGATATGATGACGGCGCAGGAAGCCCATCGCGTTGGCCTGGTGAACGAGGTCGTTCCGCAGGCTGATCTGATCGCGCGCGCCGAGGCGATCGCCGCCAAGATCATCGCCAACGCGCCGCTGGCCATCCAGTACGCGATGGAGGCGGTGAACCGCGGCTTCGACCTGACCCTGGCCGACGGCCTATTCCTGGAGGCGACGCTGTTCGCCGTCTGCTGCGCCACCGAGGACAAGAACGAAGGCACGCGCGCATTTCTGGAGAAGCGGCCAGCGCAGTTCAAGGGCAAGTAACCCAATTTACATTCTGTCATCCTGAGCGGAGCGTCCGCAAGGAACTTCCGACCCGCTGTTTTTGCGGGTCGGACGGGTGCGCAGTCGAAGGATCTGCAGTTTTTTCTTCCAGTCTCCTTGTATCCGTCCGCTTTATTCCCAAAACAAAACCGGCCGCTTTCGCGACCGGTTTCACTAACCACTATCCACTAACCACTAACTAGTCTCCGTACGTCAATTCGCGCTCTTCCACCGCGGGCTTGATGCCGCCGATGCTGCCCAGCGGGATGAAGCCGTCGTTGACCACGGGTTTCTCGCCGAGAACATGCTCCTTGTAGAGCGCCAGCATGCGAGCTTTTTCGGCTTCGGCTTTCACGCGCTCGTCGCGGGCTTTGAACTTCTCCTGGCGGGCGTTCTTGGCGATGCCGAGATCGTCGAGCGTGTGATTGGCTTCGGCGTTCACGTGCTCATCGACCAGCTTGAGCGTGTGCGCCGTGGTTTCGAGGCCGACCTTCTTGCCGCCGGCGAAGATCTCGTGACGGCCATGTTCCTCGTACCACTTTGTCAGAGTCGCCGTCATGTGCATCTTCTCCACGATGTTGCGCCAGCCCACGCCGGTGTTGTAAGCGCAGAAGCTGATCTCGCCTTCCTGCGTGGCGTAAGGAATGATGCACTGCTCGGTGCGGCGGAAATCGTAGTTGAACAGGTCCTGGAACCCCATGCAGGCGATGAACAGGAAGTTCCAGCGATCGCGGCGGCGGCGCTCGATATCGGTCTCGGTGCGTTCACCGCT
>PLXE01000005.1 GCA_003151335.1 Acidobacteriaceae bacterium | reverse complement strand
CACCTCACAACCCGCAGGGCCGTCAAATGTCGGCCTTGACGACCTCGTTCGCGAAGCCCTGCAAAAGAACCCGGCAGTTCAGAGCGCTTTGCATAGTGTGGAAGCGCAGCGGCGGCGTGTGCCGCAAGCGAAGACGCTGCCTGATCCAACTGTCGGCGTCAACTGGATGGGCAACATTCGGCCGTTCTCTGTGCAAACGGGAGATCCCTCAAGCTATCGCGGTGTGAGCGCAATGCAGATGCTCCCCTATCCCGGAAAGCTCAGGCTTCGCGGCGAGATTGCCTCGAAGGAAGCCGATGCCGCATCTTCGGACCTTGACGCCGTTCGACGGCGCATAACGGTGGGTGTGAAGACCGCCTATTTCGAATACTGGTTCTATGACAAGGCGCTTCAGACCACTCTGAAGGACAAGGGATCCCGGCCTTCATCGCGAGCAGCAGACGGTTGAACGCAACCAACTCGCGGTGAACCTTGCGCAGAAGGACTACTACCCGGATCTGAGCGTCGGGTTCATGTATCAGCAACGCCCGATGATGCCTCATGTACGGGATGACGTTCACCACTTCTTCTCGTTGTTTGCTCTTGTAGAAAACCGGAACGTTTATGCCAGTGTGTTTGCCGAGCGGACCACAGGCGGTTACTTCCTGGACTTCGACCTCAAACGCGATCAGCTCGCACGGTACGGACTAACCGTGGACGATGCCAATGACGTCCTGATGTCCGCCGTGGGCGGTGAGCCGGTAACCACCACGATCGAAGGCCGGGAACGATACTCGGTCAACGTCCGCTACTTGCGTGACTACCGCAGCGACATCGAGGCGTTGCGGCGAGTGCTGGTCAGTACCCCTTCCGGCGCGCAAATCCCGCTGGCACAAATTGCTTCCGTTGCGCTGTCTCAAGAGTGATGCAACTAAAGCCAGTGTTAGCCCCTATTCTGCAGGAAGAAGGTATCCCAGACGAGATTGCGGCTCTCGTGTTAGTAGAAAGCGGTGGCCAGCCGACCGCGCTCTCCCCCAAAGGCGCACGCGGTATCTGGCAGTTCATGCCGGACACCGGGCGTCGCTTCGGTCTCACTATAAATAGCGAAACTGATGACCGCTTGGACGTTCCGAAATCAACACGCGCTGCAGCGCGATACCTCCGCGATCTGCATGCACAGTTCGGTGACTGGTCACTCGCTCTTGCGGCATATAACGTAGGCGAGATGGTCGTGCGGAGAGCCGTTTTAAGGGCTAACAGCAAAGATTTCGCGCTCTTGAGCAACAGGCGGATGATTCCAGCAGAGACGAGAGCATACGTTCCTGCGGTGACGGCGGCCGCGCACGTCCTCACAAACAATAGCTTGCCCGGATGCAGCGCGGCAGAAATGCTTCGAATGGACGACTGTCCTTTGACTGTCCAATAAGGATTCCCTGTCGCTCCTTACAAGGTTTTTCGAGGGCCACCCGCGTCTTGTAAGTCGTTGTAATTCCTATCCCCTCTCATACCCAAAGGTCGGTGGTTCAAATCCACCCCCCGCAACCAACGCTAAGCTCCACAAAAACAGTCGCTTGAATATGATTGCACGTGTCCCAAACGCCTCGTGCCTAGTGCCTTTTAGCTCCCATTTGCGGAAGGCTAGTCCGTAGGGACATTTTCATTGAACAAAATTCCTACCACAATCGTGTTGGCAGCTCGCTTCTGCTCGGAAATTGCTTGAGTATAAGTATTCAGGGTGCTCTGAATAGTCGAGTGCCGCATCAATTCTTGCTGCACCTTGATGTCAGCGCCCGCGCCTCGCAACATCGTCGAGTACGAATGTCGAAACGTATGCCAACCAATCTTTCCGATTCCAGCGCTTAATGCGGCTGGCCTCAGATGGCGTTGCAGGATGTTCTGTTGTCCCCGGGGTCGGCCACCTTTGTTCGCGAAGACCCAGTCTTGAGGGCCTTGGTGCAAGCTGCGTTTCCAGAGTTCTTGCAGAGAACGAGCGAGCCGAGGATCGATGGGGAGCGACTTTTGGGAGGCCTCAGTTTTGGTGTCGCCCGATCTTCCGTTTACAACTCCCCGCCTAATGAAGACGGTCAGCTCCTCCCAGTTGAAATCCTGCCATTGCAGGCCCATGATTTCGGCGCGAAGGCCTAGACATGCCGCAACCACAACCATGGTGTGGTATGGCTCGGCCAGTTGCGCCAGAAGAAGGCGGATCTCGCCGCTACTGGAAGACGATCCAAGAAGACTTTCACTGGCACCTGGGAATCCTCCCGCAACTCATTGGACTGACCGGCTTCGAACGGGCCTCCTGGTTCTTTTACAACTCGGTGCCCCCGGAAACTGCCGCCCGATGTCTCTCCTGTTGACAAGCGCAGCTCCCAGCCGCCTGGCGTTCCGGGACACGGAGGTTACAGAAGAAAATCTAGTCGACGGCAACGCGACGCAGCAATTTGAAGTCGTCGAGAAGCTTAGCGGTGCCTAGTACGACGCTGCATAGGGGATCGTCAGCGACGCATACGGGCAAGCCGGTTTCATCCCTGATCCTCGTGTCCAGATTTCTCAGGAGCGCACCGCCACCGGCAAGTACAATGCCACGGTCGCTGATATCGGCAGAGAGTTCTGGCGGAGTGCGCTCTAGGGCTACACGGATCGCGCTCACAACTGCGGCCACGCATTCGTTCAACGCTTCGCGGATGTCGCTATCGTCCACGGTAATCGTCTTGGGAATGCCCTCTATGAGACTTCTGCCCTTAACCTCCATTGTCACCGGTTTCTCGAGTGCGGATGCCGATCCAATCTCGATTTTGATCTGCTCCGCCGTGCGCTCACCAATCAGCAGGTTATATTTTCGCTTCACGTAATTCATGATGGACTCGTCCATGTGATTTCCGGCTGTGCGCAGTGAGCGTGAATAGACGATGCCAGACATTGAAATGACGGCGACGTCAGTGGTACCACCGCCGATGTCCACAACGAAATTACCGCCAGGCTTGGTAACGGGAAGCCCGGCGCCAATGGCAGCCATCATCGCCTGCTCAACCAAGTGAACTTCCGCGGCCCTGGCTCGATAGGCTGAATCTGTCACGGCGCGCCGTTCTACCTGGGTAATTTCGGAAGGGATGCTGATGATCACGCGAGGATGAACCAGTGTCCTGCGCTGATGCGCCTTTTGGATAAAATAGCTGAGCATCTTCTCGGTCACTTTGAAGTCGGCAATCACCCCGTCTTTCAATGGCTTAATCACTCTGATCCTGCCTGGCGTACGCCCCAGCATCTCTTTGGCCTCTCTGCCGACCGCCTGCACTTCACCGGTGCTGTCGTCGAGNNGAGTCCGGTCGGAGCAGAGATCCGGCTTGCTGCAGAACCTGCCCTGAGGACGGGGACCGACCATCACGAAATGCTCTGTCGCGTTGATGACGAGCTGTGCTTTGATCGGCTGACAAAAATCTTGTTGGGCCCCATCTCTACACTCTTAGTGTAGTAGTTCACGCAAGATAATCAGTGACCTGCAGCCATCATTGCAATTTCATGGAGAAAAGGAGCGTAATGAAAGAGGAGATTCTGCACGGCGGCGAGGGGGCTTTCATGAAGACCCCGATACATCTTAAGAGACACGGGGACAGCTATTTCCACCTGCACCCGTTGCACGCGGTGTTCTCGCTTATGGCGAGCTTCGTGTTGCTGCGCGCACTGCTCCTGCTGTGATCAGATCAAGTCACTGAGTCAGTTTGCGCTAGCGAGAATTCAGCAACTCTTCGGCCATCTGTCTGATTCCTTCAGCAACATTGACAAAGGCTTTATCTCGGTCGGGCCAGAGAGCAACTGGTCGGCCATCCTTAGGAACAGCTTGGATCTGTCCAAATGGAGTTGACTTCCACATGCAACTGCGGATGATGATTGGAATGACGACCGCTTCGCGTGCAGTGTGCCGTTCTATTGCACGATCAAGTTCGATGTCGTAGCAATATGATGAATTGATAAAGTCGATGCTCACCAACAGAAGAATGATGTCGGCTTTCTCAAGATTCTCCGAAATTTTCTTGCGCCAGTCTTCGCCAGGCTTAATCATCTGATCGTGCCATGCCTTGATGATTTCTAATCGACGAAGCGGCTCCAAGTGCTTTAGAAGATCATTCTTGGCCTCTTCATCCGCGTGACAATACGACACAAAGACGTTCAGCGCCTCGGCACCCCGACCACTGGCCAGCCCAACACTGCCTCCGTATCCCCTCCCACGAATGATCTTTCCCTGCGCTCGTAGTTCTGAACGAATCCGCTTGTATTTTGGTTCATCCCAGTTTAGGGCTTCACGCAGAGACTTGTTGCTAACCAGTTTTGGCTTTCCGCCGGAAAGCTCTTCCAATTTGTCGATAAACAGTTCTGCGAGAGTTCGCCTCTTCTTCATAGACAGGTTCACAAAGATCTAAGTACACCCTCGATTGGCGTGCTGGCTTGCTGAAGAAGTATCTGACGTATTATCACGGTTCTCGGATACACTTGAATGTGGACAGATCACTTCTTCTGCCGAGGACGTCTGTTATCGCGAAAAGATATGAAGAGAACTTTGACATGACGCTCAGGCCATTTTGGGAACGCCATCTGATGCCATGACGGTTCTTATTGCGACTGAGAAATGGCGGAAATGTCGCTTACCAATTCGTAAGCTAAGATGACTGGAGCAAGTTTTAAACCAGCAGCCTGCCCGAACCTGGGGGTTTCGGCATTCCTCTGGAGCTGATAGCGCAATCGAAGAAAGGATACACATGGATATTCAAAGCATAGTGGCACAACTTAGGCAGGAAGCTGGTCGTATCGAGCACGCAATTGCAGCTCTTACGGGACTAGGTTCCCAACCCGCACGGCGTGGTCGTCCGCCCAAGAGGAGCCAGGCCAAGCCGGCGAGTGTCAAGAAGCGTCGCCGTATGAGCCCGGCAGCACGAGCCAGAATCGCTGCGGCAAAGAAGGCATGGTGGGCGCAACAGAAACGCAAATCTCGGCCCAAGAAAAGTACGGCCGTCTCCAAGAAAACCACCGGTCGCAAGCCGATGAGTGCAGCCATGCGGAAGAAATTGTCGGCGATGATGAAGGCAAGGTGGGCGGCGAGGAAGAGGGCGGCGTGGGAGACTGGACAGCCGGCTTTGGGTGAAACCGTAGCTTGACGAACTGCGATTCTACACGGAGAACCGGCTTGAACCGTGTAATTGTTTGGAATTGTTGGAATTCGATTGCAGTAA
Organism: Acidobacteriaceae bacterium; assembly: GCA_003151335.1. Taxonomy (GTDB): domain Bacteria; phylum Acidobacteriota; class Terriglobia; order Terriglobales; family Acidobacteriaceae; genus Bog-257. Next base: position 24,737 of record PLXE01000005.1, on the reverse strand, counting down.
TGTTTGAATTGCGTTGCAGCGAGTTTGAATTATTTTGCAGTGAATCGACAGCTAAGCCACGTTGGCTCCAACCCGCTGCTCGCTCCACCGAGGCTGCTCTCGGAAATCCTGGAAGAGAAAAACACACGCCGAAGTCGTCCTCGAGCAGACTTATCTTCTGCGCGATCACATAACCGAGAAAGAAAAAGCTCAGGTAGGGTGTCAGAAGTAGGCAGCATTACTGCTGTAAAATGCAAAGATGGGCAAGTCAAGGCCGCGTCGCATGCATCCTGCGAAAGGCGTGGTTTCTGGAGCCATCGGTGGGCCTAGTACCGGCCACGGCATGAATTACCAGAATTTGTACGCCATCTTGCGCGCACTCGATCTGATTGACCAGTGCCTTGCGGCGCCGTACCGAGCATTCAAAATTTCGATTGAGCCCAGGGCCATTTTCGACGGAAAGCCGACGGCGTGGGACATCTGCATTCAGCCAAACGATTCGTTCTACGAAGTCAAACTGAATCCGACAAGAAGTGACGTCCTGGACTGGATCGAGCGATCCGGTACCGCTTCTGAAGCGAATCCGACACGAACGTTCAGCTTGGTCTACTCGACCGCAAGTGGGCCGATGTTGGCTTCTATGCAGCAATTGATGCGCATCGCAGTGGAAGCTGCCGGAGATAAAGACAGGTTCAAAAGGCTGATTGAATTGGAGGAGGCCCGAGATGCTGAAGAAATCTGCGCGAGGACGAGCGTTCCTCCACATGAATTGCTGACCAAGATCAGATTAGTGCAAGAACCGGAGTCAGGACTGGATTCTGAAATCGACTTTCGTGCTCGACGCATTTCCGGCGAAACAGGGGGCAAGCGTTTGCGCCAGTTTCTTTCCCAGAAGTTTGTCGAAGCCGTACCACATAGGAGGTCTTTTGACGTTGCAGAGTTAATCGACGAGTTGAGAAGAGAGGGGGTCGAGTTTCAACCTCCTCCCGAAGTTGCGGCGTCAGATCTTTCTCCAACTGCTGCCGGAACACTTTTCTTATTGCAAACCTGCCCGTCAGCTGTTCCAGCTGAGGTCATCGCTCAAACATTCTCGACATCAGTTGAGGATCTCGCGGAGCAGCTATCCCCCTTGCAGGCCAAGAGCATCGTGTCCTTCCATGAAGGAATGTGCATGATGCGACCGCTGCCGAGTGAGATTACGGTTCATAATGGGCCAAATCTGTGGGGAAGGCTGTTGGAGGCGTTGTTGGCTTACATCCACGCCCACAAGAATGAAAAGTCGGGACGGAACCAAGTTTTCAATACAGTCGAAATAGCGAGAAAGTGCTCTGCGAGCTGCCAACCGCAGGTTGCCCAAGTGTTCCGAGTTCTTGACAAATTACTTAAGCGCAGAGGGGACAAGCATCTAGTTCTCGAAGTGGCTGATTTGTCGATTGGGGCAGCACGACGACCCGAACAGGTCCGCAGTAAGGAAGTGTGCGCTGAGCAGCGCGTCGTTCAGGAGGGTTGAAGTCCCTCTGGCGCTCAAATGAGGGGTGTCATATCCAAAAGCGGGGTTATCAGCCTCGCTGGCCGGAGAAAAGCGGAAGGTATGGAGAGGTCTAAACGGGCACGAAGGCGAAAGCTGGACACAGCCAAGACCGACCTGAAGCCACCGCTTGCTGTACTCCGGAGGGCAGGGTGTCCACCGTGAGGTGGAATCCGAAGGGCATGAGGAGAAGTACCGGGCCGCAATCGATGGGGGCAACCCAAGATGAACCGGTCGGCCCAAGGTGGGGCAAGGTCGAGTCTGCACTTCTGAGACGAAGGCGTTCTCATTCACCCACCGCACCAAAGTGTTTGCGGGCGGCACGGTACGGAAGAATAGCGCGTGACCTCAGGAGAACTGGCAGAGTCTCCGGCTGGCACCGGAGTACAATTTTCGCTTGACGATTCCGAACACTCACTCGACAATCACCATGCCAGCGTCGCTTCGCTCCGACTGCTGTTCACTTTCGCTCCGGAATGCCGTTCGGCTTCCTTCCGGAATCGATGTTCACCTTCACCGGAATACCCACTATCATATGCCGCAGGCGAATTAGAGGGATATCGTGTCGCAGTACAACGACCTATTGGCATCCGATGAAATGATGCGGCACTCACACCAGATGATAATGCTGCCACGGCTGTGGTCATCGTTGTCACTAGGTCCGACAATGTCGTGGTCGGTGTTTCCGTTCAACGACGGTTCGCGATCATTGATTCCTGACCAGCAGGGAGTGTATGCGTTCTTGGTCCTTCCGGGATGTGCCGGGGACTTGAATGTGTCCTACTTGATGTATATCGGAGAGACTGGCCGCACGTTACGAGAACGGTTTGGGGAATACTTGGTCGAAGCGCGCAGCGACAAGATTCGTCCGAAGTTGCTGCGCATTCTGCCTTTGTATCCGGATCATTTAGTCTTTGCCTGCGCGCCCCTGCCAGTCAGCATCGTGCCGAGGGATGTGGAATCCGCATTGATAGAAGCTCTGCTTCCCCCCGGCAATGATGACGTCCCGGCGACCGTGCGTCGGCCAAGAAAGGCATTCTGATGGAACAACAACCGTTACTCCTGACCTTCGATCCTCTGCGGGTGCCATCGTTACGGGCACACATGGGCGACTGGATCTACTACGCCGCATTTTTGAAGTTGCGGGACATCGCGCAACGGGTCTTTTTGGCCGACGAGATCCACAAGCATGAAGGCCTGCGCGACATGATCCAGCGCAGCATCGATTCTTCAGGTCATGCCGAATCGATTAAACACTATTTACTCGACAAATCGCAGCGGTTCTTCAATGCCCTCGTTATAGGCGTTTACGGTGGGGAACCCAACTTCTTCGAGCTCGAGCTACGCCGTGGTTCTCGACTCGATCCAAATGATTTGCCCGATTATTTCGAAGGAGCCCTGGGCATTCTCCAATTCAGCGGAACAGAAAAACTGTTTGCGATCGACGGACAACATCGCGTCGTGGGGATTAAGCGCGCAGTTGCAGAATCGACGACGCTCGGGGACGAAGAGGTTATTGCATTATTTGTCTCGCACTCGCGTAGCACGGATGGCATGGAGCGCAGCCGGCGTCTGTTCACTACATTGAACCGCTACGCCAAGCCCGTCAGCAAAATGGATATCATCGCGCTCGATGAAGATGACGTCGTAGCGATCGTCACGCGCATGCTGGTGGAAGAGTACCCGCTTTTCAAGTACTTCCTAAAGATTAAGAAGGGCAAGCAGTTGCAGGCCAGCGATACCGAGTCATTCACCACCATCGAAACGCTGTATGACTCGCTCGACACATACTTACAGGATCAGGATAGCTGGACTGATTTCAAACGAACGCGGCCGTCGGATGCGAAAATTAAACATTACTACCGCAGGGGAGTTGATCTCTGGGATACGGTCCAGAAGTATTTTCCCGCGGTCAAAACTCTCGCTGAAAGCGACAAGGGAACAGAAACGGCGGCGCAATTTCGCGGAGCGCATGGTGGCCATCTGCTGTTTCGCCCAATCGGGCTACTGCTAGTAGTCGATGTGATTCGTGAGTTCCTGCGAAAGGGCAAGAGATTACCTGCAATCATCAAAGCAGTGGCGAAGGCACCGATGGAGCTCGCGGCAGAGCCTTGGAATGAACTGCTGTGGAACCCGGCGGCGCACCGCATGATTACGCCCCCAGAGAACCGCGCTGTGGCATTCCAGATCTTGTACTACGGAATTGGGGGCGACCTCGGAGATATAAACACTTCTAAACCTGCAGTACGCACCGAGTGGGCCGGCATTCTGAACCGCGATCCGTCAGAAGTCAGGCTCCGCCGATGGTAACAAGTTTGATGTCATGTGTTAAGAGTCGTTTGGATGCCCCAGAAGTGGCGCGTACACTTATCTCGCTTGTGCGCGTTTAGCCTGTGCGTCAGAATAGCGGCGTTCGATCGAGTTCGCAAGAGAATCCAGCCGGTGCAGAGGCCAGGGGAATGATTGGCCATGCTTTGAAAAGAACACATATTGGGCTTGTGTGAACTTTCTCTTGCGCTCCAGGTCCAGTCGGTAACAGAACCGAGTCAACCAAGCAAACTCGAGGTAAGCAGCGGCTAGCCAGGCAATCAAGCCTTCGGAGATCCACACGAGGCGGCGGTGCGATATTGAGTCCACCCCAAATGCGGTCAGTATCCCGAACGTCAGAAATGGCAGGGCCACCGCAAAAGCGGACGCGCTTGAGATCACCATGAGGAGAAGGGTATACCAGTCCTCGCTCGGCCGACGCAAGTACGGAGGACACGCCGAAACGCTGGAAACCATAGTGATGGCGCTGCGGATATTTACACCCTTACGATCTGCCGCCTGTGTTTGGTATCCCCGTATCGCTGCCATTTCTTCCAGCATGCGGATTTTACGCACCCGCAACTCTGTATAGACGCCCACGAATACCACACTGATGAGAGTGAATGCGAATAGGAGCAGCGCGATCAAGAAGCTGCGCGGTGTGCGGGAAAGCGCTAGATTCTTGAACATATCGCTGCTGCCGATGTAGTAGCACGCAGTGATGACGGCGATCAATAGAGTAGCAAAAAATACCAGAAGATTATTCAGTTTTCCTTCCACATGTTGGAAATAGGAGGAAGCGCTTTCAAACTCCTTATCCAAGAATCCGGCGCCGTCCTGCTCGGCAGCTTCACCCAATCGCCGCTGAAAAACATCCGACAACCTGCGGTTTGAAAAATCCATGTCGAGTTCATGGACAATGAAATCGATCAGGTCCATCGTTCGCGGATCTTTGTCGACTGGCCAGTCTGGAGTGAATCGTCCGAGGTGCCATCGAATGGCAGACGCAATCCCCTCGGCGATCGGAGATGGAATTGCGTGTTTGTTGGCAATTCCCCGCCATTCTGCTTCCGCTTTGATGTGGTGCGACCATTGAGTCCAAGGCTTGCCAAAATCAGCGCTCTTGAAAGTGTCGCTCAGGATGGTAGCGGCATAGACGGCATCATGGGCCTCGTCCTTGGTCTCCAACGCTTCTGTCGTAAGAGTCGGGTACATCCGGATCTTTCTGTCTGCACCGATGCAGCATTCAGCGGTGTTTAGAAGGATTCCTCCTGGCAAGGACTGCCATTCGGGATGGTGGCCACCCGATGCAGATGCTGGCGCTGTGTAGAAGTCCAATGGACAGACGTTCTCCAGGTAATCCAGAACGGCGTAGCGCAGACTCTCCGAGCGGATTTCAGAAATGCAGATCCTCTCGAATTCCAGAATGCGGCGTTCGATTTCTGGTGTCAGTTTGCCAGCGACACGCAGCCGAATCTTCACGGACTCAAGCATCAGTACTCGACTAAGGCAGCCTTGAGGTTCCGGATTCCACCGCGCGGACTCTCGACATCGCCCCTGTAGCGCGGTATCACGTGAATATGGAGATGAGGTACAGTCTGCCCCGCCACTTCTCCTTCATTTACTCCGATATTGAATCCCTCTGCATTTTGTGCTGCCAATTCGTCCTGGACAGTCTCAAGAATATCCCTGAGTTCAGCAAATTCCTCGACCGTCAGATCGCGCAAGCGACTGACATGCCGATAGGGAATAACGAGTGTGTGTCCTACGTTGACTGGGTGTTTGTCATTCACAGCGAAGAACGACCGAGTGCGAGCCCGTATAGGTCTGTCGTCCTTCCGTTGAACGTCACAGAAAATGCACTCAGCAACCGTAGGCATGCTCATAGGTGACATATCATACAGGCCCGTGTATCGTCCTCGTCGTCGAGCGTGGCGCAGAGAATTTGGTACAGTCGCTGCTGCTTCATCCTTTCCGCAGTCGACCTCACGGCTTTCTCATGCTTCCCTTTGACGTCCACAACCCTCGCCGGGTCCGAGAGCGTCCTCTAGGCTTTCCGGCTTGCTCCAAGTATATCGTTCACCGTACGACGGGCGCGAGAGCTCAGCTGCTTCGGTGAAGAATTAAAGTTGGCTTCCCTCCAGATTCATACGCTTATCAAGGTGATTGACGGCGGCTCTCCAAAGTTGTACTGTTCAACAGTTGGACTAAAAGGACATGCTCATGGATATCGTCACTGTAAAAAACAAGTTTCAGATCGTGATTCCGCAGCACATCCGTGAGCAAGTGCATGTGGAGATCGGCGACCTTCTGGAAGCGAGCGTGGAGGACGGCAAAATCACTTTCACGCCCAAGAGCCTTATCGACCGGCATCTGGCTGAAGGTTTTGAGGACGCAAAACACGGCAGAACACACGGTCCTTATGCGAGTACCAAGGATGCGATTAAGGCGCTTGAGGCCCGGGCCAAACGGCATACCAAGAAGCGCGGGCAATGAAGCCGCGTTTTACGGAGAGAGTCGACAAGGACTATGCGGGTCTGCCGGCCGGTTTCCGCAAAGCCTTCGCAAAACAACTGCGTCGGGGCGGCGCCGCTGGGGCAGGACTGCCGTGCTGCAATCCCGCTAGAAGAGCGGCGACAACATGCTAGACAAGGTCAGAACAACAAAACATAATAGTCCTGAAATGTTTTGAGGCAATTATGGTGACCGATACAGAATACCGCATCTCGGGGCACGAATCATTTCCATGTCGATATACGTGGCTGCCAAAGGCCGTCCGAGGACTCGACGCAGACCCCAGGCTGTTCGCTGACGAAGAGCGGGCAATGGTCGATCTCGGCGTTGGAAAGAACATGGTGCGTTCCATCCGGTTTTGGTCGCTTGCCACCGGAATGGCAATTGTTGCGTCTAAGGGTGCCGGCCCGTCGCTCACCGAGTTGGCCGTTACCCTCCTCGGGAAAGGTGGCCTTGATCCGTTTCTGGAAGACAGGCGCACACTATGGCTTATACATTGGAATCTATCAACCAATGTGCAAAATCCATTGCTCGCCTGGGACTACCTCCTGAATCGCTGGCAGGAGCCTGAGCTGATTCCGAGCGCCGCGATCAAGGCGCTGGAGAGAGCAGCAGCCAGTCAGGATGATCGCGTTTCACGAGTAACCCTGGAGCAGCACTTCGGCGCGTTTTTGCACACCTACGTTCCGACACGGGGCCGGAAAGGCGACGTTCAGGAAGATAATCTCGATTGCCCATTGGTCGAACTTCAACTGATCATCAAAGTGGGAGACCGCGAAATCGATCGGTCATCGGGGAAACGGGAGCCTATTTATGTCTTTCGGCGGGAAGAAAAGCCAGATGTCACGCCCGAGCTGTTCGTATATTGTTTGAATGATTTTTGGCAAAAGCGGCACCCAAACGAAGCAACTCTTTCGCTTCGTGACGTAGCGCACGGGCACGGGAGCCCAGGCCAGGTTTTCAAGTTGGCGGAAGAAGATGTCCGAACCAGGATCGAAGACTTGGCCCAGCGCTCCTACGGATTGTTCGCCTACACCGAGTCCGCGAGCCTCCAACAAATTCGAAAAACCGGCGAAGGAAAACGCATGAAACTGCTCAAGGCCATCTACTCTGCTGAGGAGGATGAGCATGCCTGAGAAGAGAATCGCCGATTTGTTCCACATGCGGAATCGCTTTCTGCGATCAGCTCATCTAGAAAGAGACTTCGAGGACCCCGATGCGTTGTCCAGCTACGTCATGACTGACTTCGCCCGGTCGTGCATCGGACGGATGGCCAATGGGTTGAAGCCGCGTTCGGGCAGCCGGGCATGGCGAATGACGGGCGACTATGGTTGCGGGAAATCCAGTTTTGCGCTTCTTCTGGCGCATTGGTTTGCCGGTCACGACTCGACGTTTCCTTCTCACCTTCGTAAGGCCGTAGGCCCGCAGCAATTCGGCGTTGCTCGTCCCCATCTTCTGCCGGTGTTGGTCACCTGTTCCCGCCAGGCGCTAGGCTCGTCGATATTACGATCGCTGCAATCGGTGCTAAGTCAAGCGCAAGGGCGAGGCGCAAAATCGAAGGTCGCGGTAGAAGTGCAACGCCTGAGTGAATCCAAGCACGAGCCGACCGACGATCAAGTATTTCGGTTGATCAGCGAAGTCAATTCGCGAATCATTTCGGAATCGAAGGCCAAGGGTTTGCTCCTAATTCTAGATGAGCTGGGAAAGTTCCTGGAGTTTGCTGCTCTTCATCCGGAGCGCCAGGATGTCTTCCTGCTGCAACGTTTGGCGGAAGCAGCGTCGCGCAGCGCGGACAAACCGCTCTTCATCATTTCTCTTCTGCATCAAGGATTTAATGCCTACGCGGACCACTTGAACCAATCGGCGCAGCGCGAATGGGAGAAGGTTGCGGGGCGCTTCGAAGAGATAATTTTTAGTCCGCCTTTTGAACAAGCCGCGAGCGTCATCTCCTCCGCCATCAATGTCCGGGTTCAGGAAATTCCGAAAATCCGGACAAGCCAACTGAAGTGGGCGATGGAGCGGACCCTCGACCTCGGCTGGCTGGGCTCCGCGCCGACGAAGGCTTTGGTGGACGCGGCTCCTCAACTGTACCCCCTTCATCCGACCGTGTTGCCCGTTCTGATACGCACGTTTCGCCGTTTTGGTCAGAACGAAAGATCCCTCTTCAGCTTTCTTCTCTCCAATGAGCCATTCGGATTGCAGGCTTTCGCGCAAAGAGCCGTCTCTGACGATGAGTTGTACCGCTTGCATCACTTCTACGACTATGTGCGGACGAATTTCGGACATCGGCTATCGGTTCAAAGCTATCGAAGCCACTGGAATCTGATCGATTCGGTCATCGAGAGTTTTGTTGAGGAGAATGAGGTGCAGCTCAAGGTCCTGAAGACCGTCGGCATTCTGAATCTCTTAAATGATAGCGATCTCCTTGCCACAGAGGAATCTGTTCTTTGCGCCTTGTGTAGCGACGACAAGGCGCAAGAGAAGAATGTTCGCGCCGCACTTTCGGCGCTCCACAAATACAAGCGAATCATCTACGACCGCGGTCGCGCGCGCGGGCTCTGCTTGTGGCCGCATTCGTCGGTTGATCTCGAAAAGGTATATGAAGACGCCTGCCGGGTAATCGATACGCCTCAACACGTTGCCGGCCTGATCAAAGATTCCTTGGAGACGCGGCCAATCGTGGCACGGCGACACTATATCGAGACCGGGAATCTGCGACACGCCGAGGTGCGGTACTGCGCGGTCAAGGACCTCCCTACTGTCCATGAACGAGACATTAGCGACGCCGATGGTCTGATCATAGTTCCTTTATGTGAAACCCTTTCCGAACGTGAGGCGGCATTGGCATTCGCGAAGCAAGCTGAAATGAGCTCGCGTACGAGCTGGCTCGTGGCTGTGCCTCAGCCGCTGAACAATCTCGCGGCACTCGTCCAAGAGGTTCAACGCTGGGAATGGGTTTCGGTCAATACGCCTGAACTGAATGCCGACAAATACGCGCGTGAGGAAGTCTCACGGCAAAAGGCTGCCGCCCAGTCTCAGCTGGAGAAGCGGATTCAAAATTTCATTGGATGGCAGCAACTCAGCGGCCACATGATGCTTGATTGGTTTTGCATGGGACGGATGCTTAAGGTCAAGAACGGCCGACATCTCCTCGAAACGCTCTCCCAGATATTTGATGAGACCTACCATTTAGCTCCGCACATTCAGAACGAGCTTGTGAATCGGCGGAATCTAAGTTCCGCCGCCGCGGCGGCCCGCATGCGGCTCATTAGTCGAATGTTCACTGATCCAGGCACAGCCCTCCTCGGTATGGACCCGGCCAAGAAGCCGCCGGAAATGTCGATGTATCTCTCCGTACTCAAGCGGGCCGGCCTCCATCGGATGAATGGCGATTCATGGCGCATCGGGGAACCTCATCATCGTAGCGATGTGTGCAACATATTGCCTGCTCTGAGACGCATCGCGGAAGTCGTTCGGGAGAAGCCAGACGCACGGGTGAATGTAGCTGCCCTATTCTCCGAACTGCGAAGGCCCCCCTATGGCGTGCGCGATGGCATTATTCCGCTATTGCTTTCGGTGTTCGCCATTTCCCGTGATCGCGATGTAGCGTTTTATAAAGATGGTTCGTTCGTGAGAGAACTTAATGGCGAACAGATGCTTGTGCTAACGAAGGCCCCAGAACGTTTCGATATTCAGTTCTGCAAGATTGAAGGGGTTCGCGCCGAGCTTTTCGCGCGGCTGCTAGCGGTGCTTGAGATACACCGGCCGGAAGATCGGGAAATCGAGTTGCTCGATCTTGTCAAGAACCTGTGCCTGTTTGTCGCACATCTTCCCGTCTATGCCCGGAATACGAAAAGGCTGTCCCCTGAGGCGCTGGCCGTTCGGCAGGCAATCCTTGAAGCGCGTGAACCCGCAAAGCTTCTTTTTACCGATTTGCCAACGGCTTGCGGCTTCGATCCGATCGAGGCGGGGGCGGAGCCCGGAAAACCGATCAAGACCTTCGTCAGGACGTTAAAGTTGGCTCTCGAAGAACTCAGAATTGCCTTTCCGGAGCTACAAGACCGATTGCGGCAGAGGCTGCAAGAGAATTTCAATCTATCCGGCTCCTTCCAGGACTGCCGTATCGCCCTGACCAACCGGTCGCAGCGGATTTGCCTTACGGTCACCGAGCCGAAGTTTAGGGCATTTTGTCTCCGACTCATGGATAATGCTCTGTCCGAAGCCGAGTGGCTTGAATCGGTCGGCAGCCATCTGGCTCTTAAACCACCATCCAAGTGGCACGATGCCGAAGAGGATCTTTTCAACACGGAGCTCACTCATGCTGCGGCCCTGTTTCATCGAGTTGAAAGCGTTGTTTTCAATGGACAGAACGGGATGAAAAATGAATCGGCCATCCGACTGGCAGTCACACTTTCCACCGGAGCCGAGCATCAACAGGTAATTCATTTCAATTCCGATGAAGAACATTTGATGAATGACCTTCAGGCGAGATTTGCTGAGCTCTTAACCAAGAACGAACGCCTGGGCCTCGCTGCCGCATCACGCGCCATCTGGGCAAGCTTTGAATCAGCGGGAAAGAGATAAAGATGACTGATCCAACTCGCCACATCCTCTGCATGTCGGGCGGCAAAGATAGTACCGCGCTTGCTCTCTACATGCGCGACCGCGTCCCGCAGATGGAGTACGTCTTCTGCGACACCGATAAAGAGCTCACAGAAACCTACGAATACCTCAACCGCGTGGAGGCGTTCTTGGGCAAGAAGATTGTCCGATTGAATGCCAAAGCCGGTTTCGACTATTGGCTTGAGGTGTATGGCGGCTATCTCCCATCACCGAACATGCGGTGGTGCACCAAGATGCTAAAGCTTAAGCCCTTTGAGCAATATGTCGGCGAGCAGCCCGTTGTCAGCTATGTTGGTCTCCGCGCTGATGAAGATCGGGTCGGGTACATCAGCACCAAATCCAACATCAAGGCGGTGTTTCCGTTTAAAGAGGACGGAATTGACTATGCCGGCGTCATGAAGATCCTGGAAGAAAGCGGCATCGGCTTACCACCTTATCTGAAGTGGGGTCGCACACACTCGGGCTGTTATTTTTGCTTCTTTCAACGGTCGATCGAATGGGTCCGGCTTCTTGAAACGCACCCCGATCAGTTCGAGGAAGCAATGAAGTATGAAAAGATTAGCGATCAACCCGGCAAAACGTTCACCTGGAATCAGGAGATGCCTTTGAGCGAGCTGCGGAAGCCGGAGAATGTGGCGGCGATCAAGCAGCGGTTCGCGGAGCTCGAAGAGCGAAACAAGAAGAACCGGAAGAATATGAAGCTCGTCGAGATTCTGGCAGACATGGAGGATGAAGACGACGGAGCCAAGCCGTGTTTGATCTGCCAATTATGAGGCGCATATGACAAATACTCTTGCGGCGGAAAAGGCGCTTGAACAGATTCATGAGATTCCTCTTACAGAAATCACGATCAGTCATGACAACGTTCGCCACAGTGATCCAACTAAGAACCTCGATGAACTAGCTGCGAGCATAAAGAAGCACGGTCTGCTCCAGCCAGTCGTTCTGAAAGGCGAATTTGGACAGCCTCCGTACCAGCTGATTTCGGGTCAACGACGATTCCTCGCACATCAACAAATCCTGCACACCCCGACGATAAGAGCAGTCTTTGCAGGAAACCTTTCGAAGACAGCCGCGGTCATCCGATCGTTAGTAGAAAATCTGCAACGTCTTGACCTTAGGTATGAGGATACAGCCAAGGCAGTAACCTATCTGTACGAGAAATTCGGGAAGGACGACCGTGCTGTGCAGAGAGAAACTGGTCTTTCCCTACGGACAGTTAGAGATTTCATTCTAATTGAGGCACGGGCTACACCTAGGATTAAGAAGTTGTTGACTCAACGAAAAGTGTCGCCCGCAGACGTCAAGCGGGCGATCCGCGCGGCCCAAGACAATATGAAGAAGGCAGAAGATCTCATCGACCTAATCATCAAGAACAAGCCGACTGCTCATCAGAAGCGACGGTTGGTGGTGGTCGGCGAGAGTCGGAAAGGAGCTTCAGCCGAAAGCATATTCAATGAGGCTCAAAAGCCTCAGATAGAACAGACTATGGTTGTTAGTCTGCCTGAGGATCTGGTTAAGGCACTAACTAAGGCCACGAAGTCGCTCGCGCTTGGGCCGGAGGAACTCGCCGTGAAAGTATTGGGCGAATGGTTGCGAGCTCAAGGATTCGCGGGATGACGAAACGGACAACGTCTGCAACTACGGAAGAGGATAATGAGTTAAAAGAAGCACTTGCTGTCCTCATTTCCTCTACCCGTAACAAGAAAAGGCCGTTTTCCCTTACTTATGTTGCCAAGTGGCTGGAAATCGCTGTAACTAAACTCGGCAGTTACTCAGTTGTTGCACATCGGCTTGGCATCTCGCCCAAGATGCTCAGACAGTTTTCGTATGTTCGTCGTCTTTCGAAACCTGTCCAGAAATTGTTCGAATTAAGAGAGCTCGACAGCGTTGACGCGTTGGCGCACCTAGCAATGCTACGTTCTACGGATCAGAGACCCGTGGCGCAAGCACTCGCCTCGGGGCAGATCGATACGATCGATGTCCGAGCTGTGGTTGAGTTACGGGAAAGCGACCAAGTTCGTCCCATTAGTGAGCTTATAGATCAGGTCAAAGCCAGCAAGACCTCGAAAGAGTATGTTGTTGAGTTCATCATTCGTGGTAGCTGTGATCCCGACGCGGTTCGGGCCATTATCACACGGTATATCCCAAAAGAGGAAATTGTTCGGCTCGAAGTTAACGGGGCTGTTGGACGATTAGTGTTGACCCCCAAAGGTAGAGAGAGCCTTGGGAAGGCGGCAAAAAAACTTGGCACTTCACTGCGGAGCGTGATGGCAGCAATTCTTCAAGGTGCACGACGGTCATGAAAACAATGGCGAAGAGTTCTCTTTCTGCTCCAGTCAAGTTCGCTGAGAACCTGGCTATAGAGGAATTGAGCGAGCTCAGAACCGAATTGCAAAGTCTTCGAGCGTACCCGCCGCTGGTGAAGCGAGGTGATGGCAAGTACGAAGGAGACATCCTTGGCTTTGTCAAGGGTCTGAGGCTTTCAGCACGGCTCATCTACTTTCTTAGAAATCGCCTCTCCGGGACGGACCTTGAGGTTAATTGGGGGCACCTCGTTGCTAATGGCGAATCGTGTTCTCCTGAGTGCGACATAATCATCCATACTAAGGGTCATGTGCGCCGATGGAACGGCGGTGACCGTCCTATTATGGACTTCAAGTTTGTTGAGACTGATAGGGTCCGTGCCGTGGTTAGCTGCAAGTCGAGCCTCCTTGGGATCGACAAGAGCTATCCAAATGCATTGAAGCGGTATGGGGTCAAGCACGTTTTTCTCTTTGCGGAATGCTGTCGCGAAACGCAATTTGCGAGATTACAAGTTAGGGCCAAGGACGCGGGATATTCTGGATTGTGGTGCTTGTATCTGAGTCAGAAGGGACCGTTGCCTGTGAAATTCGACGAAGAGTGGTACGTCGATTTTGGTAAGGCTATTTTGAAGGCGGTAGCTCCATGAGCAGCTGGCTCCAATTTCTCCGACATTACGGGCCAATACCCCGTAATGACAACATGTATGACGAGACGATTCAGCGATCGGCGCGGCGTCAGAAGATCGCCCCCATCGAATTCGAGCATCCGATGCAAGATCGCGTTTTGCAGTGCTTCGATCATCGAACCACCGATCCGGTATCGGTAATTCTCACGGGAACGGCAGGCGACGGTAAGACACACCTGTGCCGTCAGGTATGGAAGATCCTGAAGGGGGACGACAAGGCGTGGGACTCAGACAATCCCCATCTCAGCCTGGAGTTTTCCTACCCGAAGGATCGGAGGATTTGGCCTGAATCTGACAAGCCGGGTCTGTATCGTTCGGTGAAAATCCACTTCCTGCGAGATCTGAGTGGCTGGGCGCCACAGGGGGGTTCGGAATGGGAGCCTGCAAAAGAAGCACTTCTTTTCAAATTTTGCCGATCCATCTTGACCGCCGATAGCGATGAGATATTTCTCATCGCCGCCAATGACGGCACGCTGCTCGAATCTTGGCGCAAGCTGAGCCAAACAGAGGACGTGAAGCGTGCGCGGGAACTATTCGAGGATTTATTGGTCAAGGAGCGCCAGGAACAACCTGGCGTTCGGCTCAAGTTTTTCAATCTCAGCCGGGCCGATTCGGCAGAGCTATTTGATCGTGCCCTTCAAGCCTTCGTCGGTCACCCCGGCTGGGAGGAACTTCGGCAACAGGTGCCCGGGGAGAATGAGCTGTTCGGACCAAAGTGTCCAATTCGCCGCAACTTGGAACTCATCAACACGGACCTGGTCCGCGAACGCTTACGATCGCTGCTTGAACTGTGCGATCACAACGGACTGCACGTCCCGATTCGACAAATTCTTCTGCTCTTAACAAATGCGGTGCTCGGTCATCCTGACGTCAAGGATCACTTGATGGTCGCCGCGGACGTACCCAAGATCATTGCTGCCGGTACCGTCTCGAAGGCAAGTGTCTATAACAATATTTTCGGTGGCAACCTCCCGGAGATCCGCCGTTTGGATGTCACTGTATTTGACTACTTAGAACGGTTTCAAATTGGTCATGAGACCTCGAATCGAGTGGACAATATCCTGATTTTTGGAGAAGGAGACGAGCATCTTGGCGTCTACTTCGATCAACTCGTTGCCCAGGACCCTTTCTACGGCGCCGATGCCCGCTTCTACGCGGCGAAGCAACAGTATATTGAAGGCACCGACGAAAGCGGTGAGCAGTCACAGGATTTCTTGGAGCTTTTGATCGGACAGAGGCGCGGAATGTTTTTCAAAATCGCTAAGGGCCACGAGGAAGAGCTGAATCTGTGGGAGTTAACTGTCTTTAAGTTCGCTGGCGAATACCTTGAGGCCGTCGTGAACACACTGCAGAGGGGCGCAACAGTCAGTCGACCGATATTATCTAGGTTGATCAAGGGCCTGAATCGCGTGTTTACGGGAATGCTCATTAATAGTGACCGTGAGCTATTCCTCGCCACCAGCGGCAACAACTCCCAGGCAAAAGTGAGTCGCATTCTTGTCGAGCGCGTGTCGGTTGACCCAAATAAGGGTGAGAAGATCACGCTCCAGTATGACCGATCAAGCGGCGGCGTCCTGTTATCCGTTTTCTTCGCTCCCGATCTCCAGGTCAATTTCAACCTCACGTTGGTTCGTTACGAATTCCTGTCGCGCATTGCGATGGAAGGTGCACTTCCAGCGAGTTTTTCCAAAGAGTGCTACGAGGACTTGCTTGCTCTGAAGAGCCATCTTATTGCGACGCATACAAAACGACAGCAAAGGGACGGCGCAGTTCCAGGATCGGCCGTCCGGTTAGGTTTGCTCGCTCTGACCGACCAAGGAATGCCGGATCCCCGTTACGTCGAGGTAGTCCCATGACTTCACCACCGATCCCCCTGCCCCCGCCGGACACATTCGATCAATCGTCTTCAATGTGGGTGGACGAGGCAATCTGGGGGCATCGGCTCTATGATGAGCAGTCTCCTTGGATGGTGCTCCTGGAGTTCTTGAACGTTTTTCATTACGAAGTGGGAAAAGGCAGGGCCTTCGATGAACCGAATGGACTGAACACGCTCAAATATCAGGCAGCGCAGCGGCTACATTTACGCAATATTCTCTTCAACAACCCTCATCTTGCTGAAATACGTTTTGCCTACCCGCACGACAGCAACCGCTGGGATGAATGGCTCAGGAGGATGAAGTCCGCGACCGGTATTGCTCAACCACAGTTCGGTTATGTCAAAGATCACTTCCATTCCTTCGATGACTTTGTTGAGGTCGCTGCCTTAATTCGTTCATCGAGCATCGAGGTAAATAGCAACAAGCGTTGGACATCAAAATTCGTCTTTCCGTATGGCAAACACTGTCTCTACGAAGATCTGGATAATAACGCGTCAACCAACGACCGACGTTTCTTTGGTCGCACCGGTGAAGTACTCTACCTGATGTGTTGCCGCGCCAAGCGAAAGAAAGAGCTGTTGACGGCCCTGCAGAATTGTTTTGCGAAGACAGATCCGACCTGGGATACCATTGTCAAGTCCCTTCAACCGCCCGAGGACGAATCGTACAGCCGGGACCGGGCAAACGCGTTTCTGCCCTACGCGGAACATCCATGCTTCGACGATATCGTTGACGACTGGCTTGCCATACTTCGACTGAACATTACCGGTTTCGACGTTTTTCCGCATCTGGTCAATCTGGCGGGCCTCCACCTAATCAAGTATCAGCTGTCGATATCACGCCAGCTACTTGGGCATTCCACGCCCCCCGCTTTTATTTGTGAGGTCGTCGCGCCTCGCAAGACGCTGGTGCGCGAGATTTCCTGCGATCTTTACCAGGACAATAACCTGCTTCCGGCAGAAGCGGTCGAGGCTTATATTGCCAATGTCGAGTCTTCTCCCGCCTGGCAACAGGCGCTGACCGAAAACGGTGCTTTCGAAAAATGCCGGGCCATCCTGCACGATACGGTTCGCTGGGGCGACGATTCCGATTACGGTGGCCATAGCGATCCGGAACTGCTGATGCAGGCGCTTCGTCAGGCTGCTATGAAGCGCCATCGTCAGCACGTCGCCAACATCCACCGTAATTATGGGCGCGACATCGGGCTCGTTTCAAAGCGTGGCACGGTCAAACTTCGCTACGCTCCAAATGATTCCCTGCTTAAGACGCTGTTATTTGCAAATGTCGGTAAGCGAATTGAACTCAATGACTTTCTGGCAAAGCTAGAAATGCGGTACGGAATCGTGTTCGGCGATCGAGAAGCAGAACACGTCCTTCCTAAAGGGGATTTCGACAAGAAGGCATTCCGCGCTAACTCCCGGCGGCTGGAACAGCGCCTCGGTAGCCTCGGCGTGCTCAAGCGTTTATCAGATGCCTGTGCGTACGTCATCAACCCCTACTTTGAGGAAACCCCGTGACCAACGACGAGCTGATTGGCAATATCGCAGCGTCGTATCTTCGGGATCACCTCTCCGGCGATGATGCTACGGGCGTAGCACGATATCTTCTCGACTGCTTAACGGCCGATCAAACCGCCGCAGTGGCCAAGACGATCCTGGCCGACGCGAACCTCTCGCGGCTCGTCGAGATCAAACTGCCTGTCCATTTCGTCGGGAATTACGGGCTCCCGGCGGAGGTTCTGACGAGCGAGCGCACGACGTATTTCCGGAATGCAGCTTGTGACAGGTCGGCTCTCCTCGTCGCAAATACGGGAGATGACGAGGAACAGTCTCTCAAAGACCTTGTTTCGATCGGCGCGCCGGAACTCCTGGCGCAGCCCGAGTTGTGGGTGACGATCGCCGGGGATGGTCTGCCGATTCTTGATCAGCACAAACAATGGTGGCTTAAAGCTATCCAGGCGCTTCTTGAGGTGAAACAGTTCGCGCTTGACCGGTTCGCTGAATACGTCCTTGAAACCAGGCAGGCAATTGAAGACGGTCACCCCATACTCTCGGCCCTCGGTGTCGCCCTTCCCGCCTTGCATTTGCCACGGGATACCGGTTTTTTCCGCAGCTTGACTGACAAGACTGCCGGCCACCTTTCAAAATGGAAGGCGCTGTACACTCAATGCGTCAAAAAGCGGTACTGCTACCTGCTGAAGCAAACGCCCACGCAAGCGCTACTTTTTGAAGACGACTTACAAAAAGCTTTCGAGCACGTCAAGGACGCCATTCCTCAAGAGCTGCATACCACAATCTTTGCTTATATCGCCGCCAACAGCGGTTGGAATGATCAAGCTGCCGCGCTGGCGCAGTGTGAGTGGGAGTTGGTCAAGCCTCTCTTCGATGGACTGAAGAGGGAGCAGTTCAATCTCGGTAAGGCCACACTGGAGTTTTATGACGAACGGGAAGCCGATTTGCTCAGCTCCGATGAGCGGGATTATCTGCACCGGCTTCGGGAAAATCGCCGAACGGAGGCTCAGGACGAAGACGAGGAGTTCTATCGGCTGCATCGCAACGAACTGAAGGAACAAGCCTCTCTCAAATCGAAGTGGGACCGTTTCGTCTTTGGCACGCCCGTGGAAACCGAGGATTTTATCCAGGGAATCGCTGTCTGCCTGCGGTGGCTGTTTGACGAGGATCTCACAGCCACCGAACGCCGCCTCACGATCCGGTCCGACCGCCGCACCAAGAAAGACTTACGTGACCTGAATAACGACGCCGGGCTATTTTTTGTGCGACGGTACCGAGGCTTGCGGGAACTGTTTGGCAAACGCGTTTCATGGGATCTCGGTGAGTTGATGAATTTCCATGCCCTCAGCGATCAGTGGCGAAAATCATCCAAGGCTTATGTGAATCGTTCCACAGCAAAGGCCGCTTTGCAGCTCAAGTTCTTTCTTGAACTGGAGGTTAAGACTTCGACCGGGATAACCGATACGACGGTGAAGCAGCTCGTCTGGAGCTATGATCCCAACTCGATTGCCAGCGAGTTTCCGGGAGACTGGTCTCGCCTAGCCGAACATTCGCTCGTCCGTTCCCGTGTCAGCCGGGAACCGGTCAGCGGGAAAGGAAGATTTCAGTCCCTCGATCTTCGAAACATAAAGACACTCTATCCGGCGTATGGACAGGACAGGGGCTCACTTGTGGCCATTTACAAGAAGGAGAACGATCTTTGTCTGTCCTGGACAGCCGGCTTGTCTCAAGCTCATGCGGACGGTCTTGTTTCGCAACGGATCGCATTCAAGCTCAGGACCCTCTTCCAGACCTTCCAGGAAAGTTATCGAAGCGCAATTACTGGATTCGCCACGAATGGCCTGGCTTGCGACGCGCTCTTGAAACAGGCTGAAGATTACGGCATACTCCTCAATGCCGTCTGCACCGAAGCCAAAGGTGATCGCAATCGCGAGCGTCTCCTGAAGCCTCTCTTGGAGATCGGCACGGTCGGCGTAGAAGGCGGCCGGGTCACCGCGATTGTTACCCCATGGCAGCCGTTACGCCTTGCCGCCATGGCCGCGAAGACAATTCAGGTTTCATCGTTGCTCCGCCATCTCCTGACCGCTGACGAAGTGCTTTTTGGTGATCCGCCGCTATTCTTCAAGCAACTTGAACTGGAACTAGCCCACCCCTACTACCCGGAAATTGTCCTTGGCTGGCAGACGACCCGGCCGGAGCTCCTGTCTCTAACTGACTACCATCTCGATTACAGTCTGCACGAGACGCCGGTTATCAGTAACGATGGTTTCGACGATACGAATGAGAGCCCCACCGAAACCTCTTCGCTCATTGTTGATCTGACCAAACGCTTCTTGGATCTGTATCCTCACGAGCGCGCCAACCTTTCGGTCGTCTTATACAACTGCGATTCCGCGCGCTTGCCGTATGCGCTCGTGGACAAGATGGCTGAACTTCACGAGGACGAAGAGGACATGCGCTGTCAGATCGTTCTGCGCCATCGCGATGGCGTCAAGCTGCGGGAGCTTTACGAAAGGATCATTGAGTCTTCGGATGCAGATGTCGATTCGTTCGTCACGAGCGAAGCGACCAAGGATTTTATGGCCCGTCTGCGGATTGGCATCATGGCCGATCAGGCTCCCGTAAGCGATCCGAAGGACGGTCCGCCCGCCGACATCGTTTTTCTCCAAGACGTCATCGCGCGGCACGCGGGTCTGGACTGGTATCTGGAGGCATGCGATCCGGTCGAGGCTGACTCTTTCGTCCCCGCCCGTTGGTCCCGCCGCCGTCCGTCGGCGACTGATGATATGAAATCGGTTGCTTACCTTTGTTGCCCGGTCCAGACCAAAGAAGGCTGGTCCTTCATTTCCGCCCTGACGACGTTTTTGAAGGGTGATTGGGAAGGTCCCGACGGCAGGCGTCTCTTGCCCGCCCGCAAGCTTGATTTCAATGATCCTGTCACTGCGAGCATCTTTAAGGAAATTCACAACCTGGGCAATTGGGTCGTTAACTACGACGAGCTTCTTGATCGTCGGCAGTTGTTGAACCAAAATGTCAAGGTTATCCGTTATAAGCAGTGCGCCACCCAGGGTCGTAATATTCTCATTTCTTCAACCGCCCCGCTCAGTCTGCTGCGGTCAATGGTTCTTGGCCGGATCAAAGACTTGAATCTAGATATCAGCGATTCTGACTGTCGCAAGCTCACCGAGCAGTTCATCACTGATGCCAACGACATTTCTGGTGACCTTGTCTTGCGGGCGGCAAAACGAGGCCGCAATGCCAGTGAACTGATGGGCGTTGTACTGAGCCGCTACATGATTCGGCATGAGATCGGGATCGAGCGCCGTTTTGGCTGGTATTTCCTGGATGACTACGCGGAATGGTTGGGTCAACGTGAGGAGCAGATTGCCGACATCCTCGCGCTGGCTCCTGAGCAAACCGAAGACGGCCAACTTCAGCTCGCCGTGACCATCGCAGAATCAAAATACATCGATGCCGCCAATCTCGCCGCGAAACGCAAGGAATCGCAAAAGCAGCTCCGGGACACTGTCCGGCGGATCAACGATGCTCTTTTCGGCAATCCTAAACGTCTCGATCGAGAGCTCTGGCTTTCTCGTTTCTCCGACCTCATGCTTAACGGCATCCAGTTCCCGGCCAACTCGCCCATCAATCTTACGGCTTGGCGGCGAGCGGTGCGAGAAGGACGATGCGGCATATATTTGCGCGGTTATTCTCACATCTTCGTTTCGGGGCCTTCAGACGCTGAGGAATGTTCGGAGCTGGTGAGCGTGGCAGAAGCGGAACATTCCTACCAGGAAATTTTCTCCCGCAGCCGGCTACGCGAACTAGTCTTGAGCTACTGGAAGAGCGCAGACCCTGGCCCGATTCGAAGGGCTATCGCTGGTCAGGATATTTGGACGGAACAAACATACCGCAAGCCATCAGAACGTATTGAGATCATCCGGCGTCGGAAACGCGGCGACGATCCCCCGGACCACAGTGGTTCCGAAGAGGGCGGTGCCACGCCAACCGGGCCAACAGAGCCGCCAGCTCCGCCGTCGTCGAGTTCACCTTCTACGCCGACATCACAAAGTCCAACTTCGCACGCGGCAAACGCCGCGAATACCGAAACAACGTGGGCCCACCCGGGTCTAGGTAAACTGTTCAACGAATATCAAGGTGGCACACAGGACAGTGCCGCAGATGCCGAGTGGCTGAAACAAGTGGAGAACCTGTGCAAAGGTGCTCTTCAACAGTTCCAGCTGCAATCGAGGTTGCTAAGCAGCGCGCTCACCCCGAATGCCGCCCTTCTCAAATTTCAGGGGAGTGCTAATCTGACCGTTGAACAGGTCCTGCGCCGCCGATCGGAATTCCTGACAACTCATAAGCTCAACGTCATTTCGGTCAGAGCCGAGCCGGGCATTGTCGCGATCGCCATCGCGCGCCAAAATCGGCGCGTACTCCACTTACCGGAAGTGTGGAAGAGCTGGCACCCAAACTGTTCATTCGGCAACGACAGTCTCCTCGTCGCAGTAAAAGAAGAGGACAGCAGCTTCCTTTTTCTTTCGCCGAAGTCGAATGCACCGCATACGCTCATTGCCGGATCGACCGGGAGTGGCAAGTCGGTCCTCATGCAAAATATCATTCTGGCAATCGCCTGTACCAATACCCCAGTACAAGCCAAGATTGTTCTGATCGATCCCAAACTCGGCGTGGACTACTTTGCGTTCGAAGGGCTACCCCATTTGCGGGACGGTATTATCGACGATCAGAACCAGGCCATCCAGCGGCTAAGCGAGCTCGTGGACGAGATGAATCGGCGGTACACGGTCCTGAAGGCAAACAAGGTGTCGAATATCTTCGATCTAAACATGAAGACCAACCCGACTGAACGGTTGCCGTTCCTATGGGTAGTTCACGACGAGTTTGCTGAATGGATGATGACCCCTGATTATGCCGAAGCCGTGTCGAACATTGTCGGACGATTGGGCGTGAAGGCGCGTGCGGCCGGCATCTCACTTGTATTCGCGGCTCAGCGGCCGGATGCGAATGTCATGCCAATGCAACTTCGCGCCAATTTGGGAAACCGGCTTGTCCTCCGCGTTGATGGAGAAGGCACCTCCGAGATTGCTCTCGGCGAGAAAGGCGCCGAGCGCCTTCTCGGCAAGGGGCATCTTGCCGCCAAACTTGAGGGAACGCCGGAAACCATTTTCGGGCAGGTTCCGTTCGTGGAGAGTGAATTTTTGGCGCAGGTTGTCGCAGTCCTCGCAACCTAGAGAAGAACCGGCCCTGGACAGAAGAGAGAGGGTAGGACTGACCCACGTGTACTCGTTGGGATCACGCTCGCTTTCGGTGGTCAATAAATTTGAGCAGGTTGAAAAGGCGAGGCTTGCAGCCTCGAGCGAGAAGCTGCACTGCTGCACTGAATTGCATGCTCAAACTTGTTAGGTCCTCTCTTCAATGCCGTTACGTTCCTGAATTGATGAAGCTCAATCGCTGTCGACGATTTGTGGGCCCAAAACTGAATCCCGACCTGGAGGAGTACCAATGGAGATGTCGCTTTCTGTCCTAGAGTCTTTTTCCCAGCGCCTGATTGACGCAAATACGTCCTTGCAGTTGCAGAGGTGGCATGCAACCTCGTTAGCGATATGGCTGAGGGAAGGATGCCGCTGCGCGTATTGCGGCCGAGATATGCTTGGCGACCGCGATTTCGCGCGCAGCTACTATGAACATGACCATGTGTTACCGGTGAAGGACTATCCTCAGTTCGAGGATGCCCAAGGGTATAGAGTCCTAGCTTGCCGAGCTTGTAACTCCCTCAAGTCAATTTGGGATCCCAACAAGCAATCAAAGGGCGATCCACCAATTGTTGCAGATGACGCGAAAGAGGTCAGTCCAGAACAGCTGCGGGAATTAGTGAGAAGAACTAAGAAGTATCTGTGGGAAATACGCACGCGCTACGAACGCGACTTCTTTGCAGAGAAAGTTGTCATTCTGGATGCGCTGGCAACGATTGGCTTTGAAAGCGATGCCTCTATCGCGGCAACTTCTGGCTCGTAAGACAAGAGAGCCTCATTGTGGCGGGACTTGACAGCCATTGGGGTTCGCGTTAGCCGTCCATTGGCCGATCCGGACAACGACGAACTCGGCCGGTCGAAGCGCCGCAATGCCGACTTCAACAACCAGCCTGCCGTTGTCGATGTCATCCTGTGTCATCGTAGTCTGATCGCAACGGACGAAGAACGCTTCGTCCGGCCTGGAACCCTGTAAGGCGCCGTTCTTCCATTCGTTGAAAAGAAAATCGGAAACGCTGCGCCTCACGGCGTCCCAGAGCGGTTCCCCGTTGGGCTCGAAGACGACCCACTGGGTTCCATTGTCAATGGAATGCTCAAGGTAACTAAAATAGCGCCGGATGTTTACATACTTCCACTCTGGGTCTTGCGAGGTTGTGCGCGCGCCCCAGATGAGGTTGCCGCCTCCCGGAACAGTGCGCAGGGTATTGACGCCCACGGCATTGAGAGCTTCGCCTTGCTCATCGGTGATGCTCTGGTCGAGTCCGGCTATGCCGAGGATCTGCTTCCCCGCGGGAGCACACCACACGCCTTGCTCGCGATCGCTGCGCGCGTAGATGCCTGCAACATGGCCGCCGGGTGGGGCCGCGATGGCGCCGTGTTCGGCGCATTCGGGAAGAAGGACCCAGGGGTAGTAGTAAGCGGCATACGAAGACCGCAGCGCATCAGGCGGGCCGTTCGTCGGAGCGGGGGTTTGCGGCGCATCCAGGACGGCGATACGGTAGCGCATTTTCTCGCAATGCTCGATTAGCGCGGCTGCCATCCCGGCAATCGCGTTGTCGTCGGGTGAACAGACGATCGAGACGTCCAGGCTTTCGAGAGCTTGCAGCGATGCAGCGGGTTGAACCGTCGCCTCGACTCGCAGAACGTAACACCGTGTGCCCCCGTTCCGGAAGAAACCGCGCACCGCGTAGCCCAGAAATCCGGTGCCATTTGGGCTGCCGAATGCGAGCTGGTATTCGGTGGGGCTGGTGATCGGCGTAGGCATGAACGGGCCTGAGGCGGCGAAGCCGATGAACGCGGCCGTCGAGGTTGACACTCCGGTAATGGGGTGGGGATTCCGATCGCGCTCCTCGACCTTCATTCCGGGCACAGCGTAATCAGGCATGAAGACCTCTCTACGATCGTAACTACGGTTCCGGTGATGTAAGCAAGCATGCGAGCCCAAATCATTCCAGAACCTCCCTAAAACTTGATCGTCGAACCCGAATTGTACATGCTCTTGAGGTTTCAGAAAGCAGCCGTGCGAGGAAATTATGAAACCGGAAACCAAGCTTTTTCAGGGCGTTTGAGATTTTTGACCACACGGGATGACTTGAAACCCGAGTTGAGCGGCCTGTCTGCGGAGCCGAAATT
>PLXE01000085.1 GCA_003151335.1 Acidobacteriaceae bacterium | reverse complement strand
AATCATTCCAGAACCACCCTAAAACTAGATCGTCGAACCCGAATTGTACATGCTCTTGAGGTTTCAGATAGCAGCTGCGCGAGGAAATTATGAAACCGGATACCAAGCTTTTTCAGGGCGTTTGAGATTTTTGACCACACGGGATGACTTGAAACCCGAGTTGAGCGGCCTGTCTGCGGAGCCGAAATTGCGCCCGTCTTAGAACTTCTTCATCGCAGCGGTGAAAGACGGTTTCGTTGTAGGCTTCTTTCGTGCTGAGCAGGTGATACACAATGCGTGCGAGTTTATGAGCTGTGGCGGTGATTCCTTGGGGTTTGCCGAGCTTGCGAGTGATGCGCCGAAAGAACTCGCCGAGATAGTTCTTGGCGTGATGCAGCGAGTTCGCGGCCATGCGCAGCGCGGTGGCAACGCGACTCCTGACGCGGCGACTCTTGGTATAGAGCACCTTGCCACCACTGATCTTGTTCTCCCCACAGAGTCCCAACCAAGGGGCAAAGGCGGAAGCATTTCGATCTGATCGACTGCGACAACGACCCTTTCTTAGATTAATGTCGGAGCGTGGCTAGATCCGCCCCAGCAAAAACATCGCGGGACGATACCATAACTTCAGATGACAGAATCGGGAAGCATTGCGGTGTTGGCCGAGAAGCCTTCGGTGGCGCGCGATATCGCGCGCGTCCTGGGGGCGTCGCAGCAGGGCAAAGGGTATCTTCACGGCAACGGCTACATCGTCACCTGGGCCATCGGGCACCTCGCGGCGCTGGCGCAGCCGCACGAGATCAACCCCGACTGGCGCCACTGGCGGCGCAATCTGCTGCCCATGCTGCCGGTGGAATGGCGGTTAGTAGTCTACGAGAAAACCAAGGACCAGTTCGACGTAGTGCAGAAGATTCTCAATTCACCCAAGGTCTCGCAAGTGGTATGCGCCACCGACGCTGGCCGAGAGGGCGAGCTGATTTTCCGCTACATCTACGAAGCCGCGCACTGCGCCAAGCCGTTCCGCCGTTTGTGGATCTCTTCGCTCACGCCGGACGCTATCCGCAGAGGCTTCGAACAGCTTCGGCCCGGCCAGGAATACGATCGGCTGGCCGACGCCGCCCGCGGCCGCAGCCGGGCGGATTGGCTGGTCGGGATGAACCTGTCCCGTGCGTATTCGCTGGCATACGGCGAGAAGGATTTCTCGGTGGGCCGCGTGCAGACGCCGACCCTGGCAATGCTAGTGGAGCGCGAACTAGCCATCAGGAAGTTCGTGTCCGAGGATTACATCGAAGTGCTGGCCACATTCCACCCGGGGGACGCGCCCAAGGGGAGCACCTACCAGGGCACGTGGTTTCGCGAACGGCCGCTCCAAAGCGATCAGGAATCGCTCCAGAAATCCATGCGGCTGCCGGCGGACAGCGAAGAAGCCAACCGCATCGTCGAGCGGGCGCGGACCGGCCAGGCGGCCATCGAATCGATCGTAGCGCAGACGCAGCGAATGCCGCCGCCCGCGCTCTACGATCTGACGGAACTGCAACGCCACGCCAATCGGCTCTTCGGCTTCAGCGCGCAAAAGACGCTGGACACGGCGCAGGCGCTCTATGAGCGGCACAAGCTGATCAGCTATCCGCGAACCGACAGCCGCCACCTCTCTCACGACGTGGCGGGCACGCTGCTGTATATCGTTCACTCCATCGCGGAGTCGTATCGCGAGCACTTGGCGCCAGGAACTGGCGAGCGGCCTCTGGGCCGGCGGTTCGTGGACGACTCGAAAGTCACCGACCACCACGCCATCATCCCAACCACGACAGTGCCCCAGCCGGCATCGCTGACACCCGAGGAGCAGAAAATCTACGACCTGATCTGCCGCCGTCTGCTCAGCGCGTGGCACGAAGACCACATTTGGCAGGTGACCACGGTGATCACGGCGATCCGCCATGCCGGCGTGGCGGACCGCTACCACACGTCGGGAAGCGCCGTCGTGCAGGTCGGGTGGAAAGTCCTGGATCTGGCATTGCCCGCAAAAGCCCGGCAGTCGAAACCGGACGCGGAAGAGGACCGCGACCAGCAGGCGCTCCCTCCTGGCCTCGCCAAAGACCAATCGCAGGATGTGATAGACGCGGAGGCACTCAGGAAAAAGACGCGGCCGCCGAAGCGCTTCACGGAAGCCACTCTGTTGACTGCGATGGAGACGGCGGGCAAGACGCTGGACGAAAAAGAACTATCCGATGCCATGAAAGAGACCGGGCTCGGAACGCCGGCCACCAGGGCGGCGATTATCGAGGTATTGCTGAAGCGCGAGTACATCGTGCGCAGTGGCAAGAGCTTGGAGGCCACCGATAAAGGCATGCGGCTGATCGAGGTGGTGCATCCCGAGGTGAAGAGCCCGGTTATGACGGGGCAGTGGGAAGCATATCTGCACCGCATTCAGAAGGGCAGCGCCCAATTGGGGCCCTTCATCAAAGCCATTGAGGATTACGTCCGAGAAGTGGTAGAGAAGGTTGGCCATGTCGAGGCTAGCGGCACCAACACCGAGCCGCGCGCGTCAGGCGGCGGTCTGCCACCGAACGTGCTCTCACCCACTTCTTGTGCCACCGATGCAACACCCGCCGAACTACTCCATCAAGCATTCGGCTTTTCTGCCTTTCGTGCAAACCAGGAGGCGGTCTGTAAAAGCGTGATCCAAGGCCGTGACGTGCTTCTCGTCATGCCCACCGGGGCCGGGAAGTCGCTCTGCTACCAGTTGCCGGGCATCGCGCGCGGGGGCACCACGCTCGTCATCAGCCCCCTCATCGCGCTCATGGAAGACCAGCTGCGCCAACTCAAAGATCGCGGCGTCGCCGTAGAACGGATTCACTCCGGCCGCGACCGCGCGGCAGCGCGCCAGGCCTGCGCGGACTACCTCAACGGCAGCCTGCAGTTTCTGTTCATCGCGCCGGAACGGCTCCGGGTGGCGGGCTTTCCCGAAATGCTGGCGAAGCGCAAGCCCAACCTCATCGCCATCGACGAAGCCCACTGCATTTCGCAATGGGGCCACGATTTCCGGCCGGACTATCGCATGCTCGGCCAGTACCTGCCAACCCTGCGGCCGGCGCCGGTAATCGCGCTCACGGCCACCGCGACGCCGCTGGTGCAAGACGATATTGCGGCGCAGTTGGGCCTCTTGCAGGCGGAGCGTTTCATCCACGGGTTCCGTCGCGACAACCTCGCCATCGAAGTGGTGGAAGTCGAGCCGCGGCAGCGGGCCGAACTGACGGCGGAATTGCTGCAGGATCACGAGCGCCGCCCGGCCATCGTGTACGCCCCCACGCGAGCGCAGAGCACTGGCCTCGCCGTCGAGTTGGGGGCCAAATTTCCCTGTGCCGCCTACCACGCCGGCCTGGATGCCGTCACTCGCAAACGTGTCCAGGAGGAGTTCCAGGATGGTCGCCTGGAAGTAATGGTGGCCACGATTGCGTTCGGCATGGGCATCGACAAGCCGAACGTCCGTACTGTTATTCATACAGCGCTGCCGAGCAGTCTTGAGGCTTACTACCAGGAGATCGGCCGTGCCGGGCGCGACGGACTTCCCAGTCGCACGATTCTTATGCATTCCTATGCGGATCGGCGCACGCACGACTTTTTCTTCCAGCGCGACTACCCGGACATCTCTCTGCTGGAGGCCATTTTCGCCCAGCTGCGGGCGGAGCCTAGAGAGAAAGAAGCGCTGGCGCACGCTGTGCGGCTGGATGCGGATGAGTTCNNTCCTACCTTGCCCAATCCCAGCAAAAGCAGCAGCAATTGAACCTGATGCTGCGCTACACCGATTCCAACCAGTGCCGCATGTGCGCCCTGGTGAGACATTTCGGCGACTACGCCGACAGCCAGAAACCGTGCGGGATATGCGATTTCTGCGCGCCCGAGGCCTGCTTGGGACAGCGGTTCCGGTCTGCCACCGACTTCGAACTGGCGGCTGCGCTACGCCTGATCACGGCCCTGCGCGCCGGAGGCGGCAAATCCACCGGCAAGCTGCATGCCGAGCTGTTTCCGGAGGGACACCTCTCGCGCAATTCATTCGAGGATGTGCTGGGGGCGATGGCACGCTTGGGCCTGGCGCGCTTGACCGATGAAGTGTTCGAGAAGGACGGCCGAAGCATCCCGTACCGTAAGGCGTACTTGGGGAGTGCGGCCGGGGAGTTGGACGAAGCCGCTCCCATTGCGCTGCTGATGAAGGCGGAAGTGAAATCAGGAACGCCGTCAAAGAGCAAGACAAAGCGCGGCAAGAAGAAGGCAGCCAAGAAGCAGGCATTGCCGCAGCGCGTACCTGGATCGAAAGCCAAGGCCCCGGCGGCACCACGGGCGGCTCTCGATTCGCGGATCGAGGACGCGCTGCGCAAGTGGCGGCTGGCCGAAGCCAAGCGCCGCGGCGTACCGGCCTTTCGCGTGTTCACCGATCAGGCGCTGAAGGCCATCGTGGAGCGCCGCCCGCAAACTGCGGCGGAACTACTGGCGATTCCCGGCATCGGTATCAGTACGGTGGAGAAGTACGGCGCGACACTCTACTGCCTGCTGCACCAAGACCTCCGCTGAACCGCTGCGGGTGCGCCGGCCCGCTGATTTCGAATGCCTGCTGACGAGGCACTCCGCACGATGAGCGTTTAGGGCTGACCGTAGCATCCTTAACGGACGGCGCTGACCACGAATCTCGACTCTCACGAGAACAGCGATGTGATCCTCGTCACGCGTTGCCGTCCACCTCTGTCCGGCAGATAGCTGATCCGTCAAATCGCACGGAATCATCAACCCCATTCGGGGATTGACCGCAAACAGCCAATTCATGCAAACCATTGTTTTCATCAAGTGACATTCCGCGAAGACCTTATACCGGCGGGAGCGGACACATTCGTAGACACTGGCCGACTTATGGGGAGTAATCGGCTGGCTGCCACTTCACCGAGTCGCCGACAACACGTCCAAGTGTTCTTTGTCTCCAGCGTGGGCGTACAAGAGGGCCACGCCAGTCGAGCGAGTAGATATCATAAGGTGCGACGTCGCGGCCCGACACACTATTGCGGGAAGTTCATCCGGCGCAGCAGATCCTGAAAGCGCGGGTCGGAGCGAATCGGGTCCCAGGCACGGATGGATCTCAGCTGCACCATTTGCCAGTCGTGCTGCTGGTAGGACTTTTCCAGCCAGTGCATGGACTGGCTAGCGTCGCCCAGGCGGGCATAGGCCATCGCGATATCGTAGGGTGCATTGCGGCGTTTGGCCTGGGCGAGTTGCCATAAGCGGTATCCTTTGGGTCCGGATTGCTGGTAGGCACGTTCGAGGCCAGCGAGTTCAGCGGGCGGGGCTCCCCGCAAGGTCGCCGCCTTCTGCAGTTGCTGGATCGCTTCCCCGTACATCTGCTTCTCCTCATAGATCCCGCTCAGGAACTCATAGGCTCGGGGATCGTTGGGCTCGATCTCTTCTGTTCTCCGCAGCTGGGCAATCGCGAGGTCGTCGTCACGGTTGACAGAGTAGACGCTGCCGAGAGCGAGATTGGCGGAAACCGAAAGCGGGTCCCGCTCCACGGCGCGCCGGGCCTCGGCGATAGCCTCGGGGAAGCGGCCCATACTCGACAGAAACCAGGCATATTCAAAACGGGCCTCGACCAGACTCGGTTGGAGTGCGAGCGTCGTCCTGAATTCCCGCTCCGCCTCATCCCAATCCCAGCGGTAGTAGAAAGCGGCTGCCGCCATGGTGTAGTGGGCCTCGGGAAGCGTGTTATCAATCTCCAGCGCGGTCTTGAGCGCGGCATTGAATCGTGGCAGCGCCTCCTGCGGCGGCAGAGCACCCGCGATCCACAGCCAGCCGTAAGAGTTCGCCAAGCCAGCATACGGCGGAGCCCAGCG
This sequence comes from Acidobacteriaceae bacterium, assembly GCA_003151335.1. Classification (GTDB taxonomy): domain Bacteria; phylum Acidobacteriota; class Terriglobia; order Terriglobales; family Acidobacteriaceae; genus Bog-257. The sequence continues at coordinate 6,101 of PLXE01000085.1, read as the reverse complement.
GGGGTCCGCATCGATTGCCTTCTGAAAGAATTCGATGGCTTCCCGGAAGTCCTCTGCCCGCCATTTGTAATAGTGATATTGAGCCTTGAGATAAAGCTCGTAGGCGACAGGGTTGACAGGGCGGGGGCGGGACAGGTGGCTTGACTCCTCCGAGGTGAGCGCGAGCTTAATTTCTCGCGCCACATCCCTGGCGATTTCGCCCTGCAGACTAAGCACATCGCGGGTGTCGCGTTCGTAACTTTCCGACCAGAGATGAGTGTCGGTGGCGGCGCGGATGAGTTGAGCCGTGACTCGCACTCGCTCGCCCGAGCGCTGTACGGAGCCCTCCACGATGCCGTCGACTCCTAATGCTCGCGCGATCTCGGGCAGCGGTTTCTGGACGTTCTTGAACTGCATGACCGAAGTCCGCGAGATGACCTTCACGCCGTGGATCTTCGCCAAATCGGTGATCAAGGCGTCGGTCATTCCGTCGGCAAAGTATTCCTGCTGTGGGTCGCCAGTGAGATTCGACAAAGGAAGAACAGCCAGCGACCGAATTGCCGGGTCGGCCGGGCGGCCCATTAGCCGCCGACGCAGTCCGCCGACGTCGTAGGCGAGAAGCACCGCTATCACTGCCGACAAAGCAAGCGCGGAAACGAGCAGTGGGACGAGGAAGCGGCGCCTCGGCTTCGGTGGTACTTCGGGAGCGTCGTTACCACTCGTGGGGGCGATGAAGCGATAACCGAACCGCGGCAAGGTCTCGATGAACTGAGGATCCTCAGCCGAGTCTCCCAGAACGCGGCGGAGCCTGTTAACGGCGTGGTTCAGGCTGTCTTCAAACTCAACGAAGGTGTCTGCAGGCCACAAGCCGGCGCGGAGATCGTCCCGGGTTACCACTTCACCGGGGTGTTCAACGAGAGCTCGAAGTACTTCGAACGCTTTGGGCGGGAGAGGGACTTTCTGACCGTCTTTGTAGAGCTCGCCCGAGGCTAAGTCCAACTCAAACTTGCGAAAAGAAATTCGCCGCGGAGATTGGACAGGGACATGCATGGAGGAGTCCGTTTTTCGCCCAGAGTTTAGCACAAAGTGACTGAAAAGACTGTGATTACGCGGCGTCGGAAGGACTGTTGCGTTTCTCTGCTGTGGGGAATTCAGGCAGATTTCATGCAATGGTCAGGCGCCGTTCATTGTGGCTGCGCGTGCAATGTGAGATGAGTCGTCGTGGCGAAAGAAATAGCGGTATTCGCGACCAGAGAATCGCTCGCAGGAGGTGCGACATGAATTCGTTTCTACGCTGGATAGTCATCATCGTATTCACCATGACGTTAGCCTTTCCCGCATTGGCACAAAACAGTGGATTTATGCCGGGATTGGACAAGGCACTCCCCAACGTTTCGATCCGGCATGTGGATCGGATCGTGCTGGGCGGCGACATTGTTCACTACCGTTTCGATGTGAAAGTTGGCCCGGGCAAGTTCGATGTAATCCGACTGCACCGGATCGTCAGGGAGCGCCGCCCGTATCAGCCGGTACCAACCATTGATGGCGTGTTGTTGTTACCAGGGTCACCCAACACTTTCGAGATGATCTTCATGGAGCCGCTGATTTCCCAAGTGCCCAATTGGGATCAATCGATCACTGTGTTCCTGGCGAAGAACAACCTCGACGTTTGGGGTATGGATTACCGGTGGGCGTTGGTCCCAGCCGAGCAGAAGAACTTTCAGTTTATGAAGGAATGGGGCCTCGAAAGAGATGTCCAGGACACGCAGATCGCACTCTCCCTGGCGCGCACGATCCGCCTCATGACCGGCCAGGGCATTGGCCGCCTTCATCTTCTCGGGTTCAGCTATGGAGTATATCTAACGTACGCCGTCGCCAGCCAGGAAACTCAGCAGCCCTGGTACCTCCGCAACGTCAAGGCGATCATTCCCGTTGACTGGGCCATGAAGTATCCCGTCGGTTCGTCTGAGCGTACCTCTGCCTGTGACAGTCTCCCTCAACTGCAAGCGTCATTCGCTGCTGGCGTTTACGACGACAACACCGGTGCCATATTGAAGGAGTTTGGTGACCTCGCGCGCTCCGCGCCCAACGATCCGTCGCCGTTCGCAGACGGCTTCACTAACTACCAGTTCGCCCTGTTTGTGGGAGCGAGCCCTTCGCCGCCGCCGCCACTCTGGCATTTCGTCGGAGGCTACTTCGACGACGCCGGGATCACCACTGGCCTGCGCTTCACTGATTCGTGGCTCTGGGTCGATGTGCTCCGGGCGGTGCCACCCTACGTTCCCATGCATGTGGATATCGATGCCAACACCGTGATCTGTTACGACGTGGTTCCGCCCTTCGACGATCATCTCAGCGAAATAACCCTTCCTATCCTCTATGTGGGCGCGCGAGGGGGAACAGGACAGGACGGATACTATGCGACCACGTTGACAGCGAGCCAGGACATCACGAAGTTCACCGTGCAACTTCTATCCGATGACCAGCAGGCCTTCGACTTCGGCCATGCTGATCAATTTACGGCGAAGCATGCCGACAAGCTGGTGTGGAAGCCGATCCTGGACTGGATCGTCGCGCATCGGTGAACGTGCAGGAGGAGTCGCCCGCTCACACTAAATCTCTCCCGGATCGTTCAACCGGGAGCGGCTTCATCCACTTCAACCGAACTCATCTGACGGAGGTCGCTTATGAAACGTATTTCTTGCGTGATTCTCATTCTCGCGGGTTGCGTGTGCTCGACCGTTTCCGCACAAGTTCGCATAAACCCCCAATCAGCCATCCGCCGTGGCGCATACCTGCGCCGCAGCTTTGGCGCCAGTGAACAACCTGCCCTTACCGCGGATAGTCAATTCACTAAGACCGATGCGGCCCGTATTCGGGTGATCAAAAGCTGGGACCTCGGTGTATTCCCCGGCGGAACCTACGTGGAATTGTCGGACGTGAATGATCTTGGTTTCGCCGTGGGCACGGGCGATCTTCCGAACGGCGAGACCCACACTCTTGGTGTTGCACTCTTCGGTCCGCAAAAAGGTGAGTGGATTGATTTCGGCACCCTCGGCGGTGCGATCCCGGGCGGCTACGACGAACCGGTTCTGAAAGTCTCGAACACCGGATTGGTTGCAACCCACTCCGTCACACCGGACGGCCATTGGCATGCCGCAGCCTGGACGCAGAAGACCGGCATGTTTGATCTCGGCACCCTCGCCGACATTGGCGTCGCTGCATACAACTCCAGCTATGCCGCTGCCGTAAACCGCTCAGGCACGCTGATCGTTGGCTCCAGCCAGCTAGAAGAGGGCAACTGGATGGCGGCACCCGGCTATCCGACAGTCTGGACGCCATCACTGGAATGGAAACATGGTCAGCTATCGGTCGTCTGGAGAATACAAAAACTCGACATCACCGGCATGGAGGATTTCCCTTACTGGGTTGCCTGGGACGTGAATGACTTTGGACAGATCATCGGCATTGCGCAGAATGCCGACATGTCGCTTGTCCGGCCCGTCCTCTGGAACCCCCTCCCGCACGGGCGAGGCTGGAAGCTGATTCAGCTCCCCGTTCTTCCCGATATCCCGTTCCAGATGAACTTCGGTATCAACAACCGCGGCGAAATCGTCGGCGGACTTAACAGCGATACCGTTCCCTGGACGCCCACGCTCTGGAAGCCACTCAACCGTCAGCGCGACGCTTACGGGGCGCCCATCATCCTCACCGGAGCAGACGGTTACACGGATGGAGGTTGGGCCGATGGCATTAACGACTTGGGCGACATCTCAGGAGTGATGTGGGGCTCGGCGGGGCAGCAAGCCATGCTTTGGAGCTCCGACCATGTGGGGCCCTCCCAAATTCTGGGCTTTCCGGGTGACTGGAGCCTGGCATGGAAACTGAACAACTTCCGAATTGCGGTGGGAGGTTTCGGTGGGGGCTCCTGCGTAGCTCTTGAATGCGGAGGCGCATCGCAGTTCCACTGAAGTTCCGGAAGGCAAGAGTAATCCACTCGATGTATGAGCGGGTTGTGTGGGGCGGATGGTCTAACGGATCAGTCCGCAGATAAGCCTCCGCCCATTCGCAAAATTGACTTAGTGGAGGGAAATCATGAAACGCATTCGTATTCTCGCTTTGATTCTCTGTGCGTGTTTCGTGTCGGCGGCATGGGCGCAGCCGCAGACGGTCGGACCGCGCATGGGCAAATTCGCAATTCATCATCGAGCAGTGAACTCATTCTCGAAGACTAACGCCGCGCCAAGTAACCCACTCGTCGCCGCGCAGACGGCTGCTCACCAGGGCAAGGTTTGGGAACTCGGGACTTACCCGGGCGGAACCTGGGCCACCATCGGAGACGTGAATGATTTTGGCGTAGCAGTAGGCCAAGGCGATCTGCCCGACGGCTCTACCCACAACTTTGCCGTTCCCTTGCTTGGCCCGCGTGCGGGAGAGTGGATCGATCTCGGCACGCTGGGTGGGACGGAGAGCGGCTGGGAAGAGGGTCTCATCACGATTTCGGACACCGGCGTGATCGTCGGGCATTCTGCCAGCACGGACCAGAACCGTCCGCACGCAATCGCGTGGACAGAGAAGTCCGGCATCGTCGATCTGGGCACTCTCGCTGATATCGGCTACCCAAGTTACAACTCCAGTTATGCGTCTGGAGTAAACCGGATGGGGACGCTGATCGTCGGCTGGAGTGGCGTAGAGGACAGTTGCCTCGGCTGTGCTCCGGCGCTTCCCGTGGTTTGGACGCCGTCGGTGGTGTGGAAGAACGGGCGCACCGTCGTCACGTGGACAATCCACAAGCTCGATACGACCGGTTTTGATGCAATCACCAATTGGTATGCGTGGGCGGTGAACGATTTTGGCCAGATCGTTGGAGAGGGCAGCGGCGATAACGGCGCGTTTGTCGGCGTGATCTGGACCCCTCTCAAGAAGGGGACGTGGAAGATTAGCATCCTTCCTGCGGTTGCAGGGTACCCGAACTCGGAGCCGTTCAACATTAATGACCGTGGGGAAATCTCGGGCGACATCGAACCAGCGGATTTTAGTGTATGGTTCCCGGCCTTTTGGAAACCGGTCGATCCTTCCAGAAATACCTATAGCGATCCGATTGTGCTGCCCATGCCACAGGGTGGGTACACGAACTGCTACACCGATGGCATCAACGAACTCGGCGACCTGACAGGCGAATGTTGGGGTGATGATGTGGACCAAGCCGTGCGCTGGACCACGAAGAACCCAACTTTCTCGCAGCTCCTCGGCTTCCCGGGAGACTGGAGTTGGTCTTTCAGGGTAAACAACAACAGAATTGCCGTAGTCACATACGGTGGCGGCGACAAATGCTCAGCGGATAGCTACATCTCATGCGGAGGCGCGATACAGTTCCACTGAAATTTCGGGAGTACAGGGGGAAGCCGCCCGATTTTTGGGCGGCTTTTCTTTTGCATAATGCGGACATGATGTTCCGAGCCGCATTCGCTTGTCACATTGTCCCGAAACCGGCATGTGGGAGATAACTCCCGCGAAGTCGGCCAGCGTCCGGTGACGGCACGGCACGCCAACTTGACGTAAAACGCCCAAACCGTTCATCTGGCTGAGGTTCGCTTGGGATCCGCGGATTCGTACCGGGAAACGCTCTTGTCGTCACTTTACTTCAGTGGTGGTCGGCTACTCGGAAGCTATCAGAACGCGCCTCCGGTGGTTCATGCGCGGGCGACGGCTTGCAACTCGCGAATCACCCAGAACAGCCGCCGGGCCGATACATAGCTGTGCTGGCCACCGTTGCGTAGGTCCGTAATGCGGGATTTCGAGATTAGCTTTTGGATTTTCCGCTGCGACAGTCCCAGCCCTAGCTCAGAGTGCACGATAGTGGCTGCTTCCTCCTCGGAAATGCCGGGCAGGGCCTGGCCGGCATGAAAGCGAGATCGCCATTGCTCCAGCTCCAAAGCCTGGCGGGTGAAGATTGCCTCCAGCTCATGGGTGCCGGCGAACAGCAACCCGCAGTGGGGCGGTTGATCCAACAGTTCCCGTAGGGTCTCCAGGCACTCAATCGACAGATGCTGGGCTTCGTCAAAGACCAACAGCACCTTGCGCTGGCTGAGATCGAATCGCAGATTGCGCAGAATCCGGTC
>PLXE01000042.1 GCA_003151335.1 Acidobacteriaceae bacterium | reverse complement strand
AAGAGATTGCAGACGCGCTAGCCAGTCACAATCCCGCTGCGATCGTCGAAGGCAAGAGCCTGCCCTACCAGCCGATGTGCCGGTGAGTTTCGCCCGCAAGGCCTCACCCGATACAGGTTATTGCCGTCGGGATCGCGCAGCATCGCAGCATTTGCGCCCCAAGATTGGTCGGCAGGAGGCGACTCGAAGCGGACGCCGCGTGCGCTGGGATCTGCGTAGGTACTGTAGTCCGCAAATATTCCGTCCGACGTTTGGGGAAGCGTTCTGGTAGCAAATTGCGAAATACGTTCAGACCCGAAAACAGGGTGTCTCAGCAGCAATTCTTATCGACATCAAGGCTGTGTCAGCATCAGGCTTCTGCGTTCCGCAAATCACACGAGTTGCAGCTACTCATTTTGCGATTCTTTCACGTCACCAGCCAGCAACCCCGAAAGTTGCAACACATCCGTCACATGCTCTACCCATTTGTTCCCATTGTGATTCATCGTCCGCATAGAGGAATAATGCCATGTCAAGCATGCCGAACCAGGGCGCAGTAGAAAAGATCATGGCCGCAGTAGAAAAGATCATGGTCCCTACTAATTTGAGCCAAGGAAACAGTCGCGCGAACATTTTAATTCCAGATCCGCGACATCCTTTGAGTTTGTGGATTGCCCTTGTTGCCTTCTTGACTTTGGGGCAGATTGCCGCGACGGCCTTTGTTCCTCGCTCGCTTTCGCTCACTCTAATCAACGACGTTATTGAGTTTCTTCTGATGTTGTCGGCGCTGCTTGTCTTCCTGGTAAACGCGAGCGCCCATCCGAGACCAACCCGATTGTTCTGGATGCTGCTGGCGGCAGGTTGGGGAGTAACGCTGGTCTCGCAGGCGATGTGGATGTATTTCGATCTGGTGCTGCGCAAGGAAGTACCCAATCCGTTTGTCGGCGACATTCTGCTGTTCCTGTCCAATATTCCGTTCTTAGCAGCTCTGCTCTTGCAGCCCCACCTTGACCCGGTTAAGGACCGTAAGTCCAAGGGCACTGTGGATTTTCTGTTGCTACTTCTCTGGTGGCTCTATCTCTACCTGTTCTTCGTGGTTCCCTGGCAATACGTCGTACTGGACGAGGCCAAGTATGGTTCGGACTACAACCGGCTCAATGCTTTGTTGGATATTGTGCTGCTGCTGACGCTGGGGTTCTTGTGGAGCCGGAGTTTGGGACGCTGGAAATGGTTTTATGCGACTTTTTTTGGAGCACAATTGCTCATAACGGCGAGCGGTTACCTGGCGAACCAGGCCATCGTCAAGCATCTTTACTATCCGGGGAGTTGGTACGACGTTCCCCTCTCGGTGGCCCTCACATCGTTCACGCTCGTCGGCTTATTCGGCCTCACGCTGGCCGGCGCTCCGGCGGCCTCGAAACAATTGAAGGCGCCCGTTCCCGTGACCAGGCTGGGAATGCTGGCCGTGCTGTCCTTGCCGGTCATGGGCGCATGGACGGTCCTTAGTCGGACTACACCTCCGCCGGTTACCCGGTTCCGAGAGCTGGTTACGCTGGGCACCATGCTGGTAATGGCATTTCTCGTGTTTGCCAAGCAGCATCGGATGAGGATGGAATTGGCCAAGACCAACCGGGTACTCCAGGAGGCCTCCGTAACCGATCCTCTTACTGGAGCTCGAAATCGAAGGTTCTTTGACACTACCATCGCGGGCGACGCGAACCACGCTCTGCGGTCTTACGAGGTCCAAGAACTCCGGGTTAGTGACTTGATCTTCTATATGGTTGATCTTGACGATTTCAAGGAAGTCAACGATCGCTACGGGCACGGCGTTGGCGATCAGGTCCTGCTGGAGATGACCCGGCGCATCAATTCCGTGATCCGCAGCTCGGACGTCCTAGTCCGTTGGGGCGGCGATGAATTCCTGATCGTGTCCCGATATTCAAATCGGGCAGAAGCGGCGACCCTTGCCTCGCGAATCTTAACCGCAGTCGGAAATCGAGAAGCAGGCATGAAAGACGCCGGCATCGACTTTCGACAGACGTGTTCGATTGGTTGGGTGGCTTTCCCGTGGGATCCGCGGGAACCCAATGCCGTACCCTTGGAAACGGTTCTCGGGTTGGCTGACCGCGGGGTTTATGAAGCCAAGACGCTTGGGAAAAATCGGGCGATTGGGGTCTTGTCCTCCGACAACGGAACAAAAATACTGTTCGCGACGGCAGGCGATCGAGTCTCTACTTATTGTGTGGAGACTGTTTGCGTCGCAGGGCCGTCTGAGCCTCGAAGGACTGCCCTGCTGTGATCAGTTCCGGGGTGTCATTGATCCACTTGTAAAGGGGGGCGGAGAAGGCGAAGGAGAAATTGCTCGGGAAGCGCGAGACAAAAGAACTTGGTAGCGTGCTTGAGAGAAGGGTGCTCAGCTCCTTTGCGTGGCTGTTAGCGACAGTAATCGCCTGCTCTGCCGCTTCGCTATCTGGATTACTGGCGATAAATCGCGTAGCTGTTGAAAAACTCGCTCGCGGGGATCGCGCTGAAAAATCGTTGCGCCAGGATGCCCTATAAACAATTTCCTCTGGTCGCCTATACATTTCCCGGTTACCCATTTTGAGTCAATTTTCAGAAGAACGGACTTTTTCTACAGCTACTCGCCATATCGCAAGTAACCCTGCCGTGACGATCCTCTGCCAGGCTCGCTCCTGACATCTTTATTACTGATGATGAGGAGCCTGTGTTGACCCTCCGTTGGCGACGGCTTGCAACTCGCGAATCACCCAGAACAGCCGCCGGGCCGATACATAGCTGTGCTGGCCACCGTGGCGTAGGTCCGTGATACGGGATTTCGAGATCAGCCTTTGGATTTTGCGCTGCGACAGTCCCAACCCTAGCTCAGAGTGCACGATAGTGGCTGCTTCGGCTTCGGAGATGCCGGGCAGGGCCTGGCCGGCATGAAACCGAGAACGCCATTGTTCCAGTTCTAAGGCCTGGCGGGTGAAGATCTGCTCCAGCTCGTGGGTGCCGGCGAACAGCAACCCGCAGTGCGGCGGCTGATCCAACAATTCCCGTAGGGTCTCCAGGCACTCAATCGACAGATGCTGGGCTTCGTCAAAGACCAACAGCACCGTGCGCTGGCTGAGATCGAAACGCAGGTTGCGCAGAATCCGATCCACGGTGCCCAGCCCCATTGCCCCGCAGCTCTCCGCCACTCGCTTCATCAGGTCCAGCGAGCGGATCCCCTGACGAACATAGACGTAGTAAG
>PLXE01000116.1 GCA_003151335.1 Acidobacteriaceae bacterium | reverse complement strand
CCGCGCGGCGTGAGAGCGGAGAATTACGGGTGAGGCATGCTGAATCGATCGGCCATCGGGGTTCGAAGTCTTCTGCCGTTGGTTTGATTTCCAACACCATTCAATGCTGGTGGATCTCTGCGATGAACCGCTGATCGACGAACTTGATTGACATCGTCGCCGTCTGCAATCCGTCCCATAACGTCCCGATCTTATTTTGGCGAAGGACAGGACAGGATTGTGACGAGGGACAGCCAGCACAGTGACTTTCGATTCGCGCGATTCAGCTTTCTTGATTTGTTCTAGTTCGCTCATGTTTCCTGATCTTCCTAAGATTCCCGTTTCAGCAAAAAGCAAAAGGGCAAGGCAGCTTTCTCGTTAGACCCTGAAGATACTGCGCAATTTCTCATCCAGAGCCATTTTTGTGAGGGGCTTGTGGGCAAAGTAAGTTCCGGGCTCCAGGCTGCCCCCGCTTGGAATCACGTCACCACTGTAGCCAGAAACAAACAGTACCTTCAGCGCGGGGATTTCTTGCTTCAGCTTATCGGCCAGCTGTCGGCCGCTCATGCCGGGCATCACCACGTCGGTAAGCAGCAGATCGATTGGCCCTTCTCGTTTTTCGGCCATCCGGAGGGCTTCCCGGCCGTCGCTGGCCGCTACCACGGTGTAGCCCAATTCTTCCAACTGGAGGCTCACAATCTCCCGCAAGGCAGCGTCGTCCTCTGCCAGTAGAATCGTCTTAGACGCGGCAGTCTTCGGCCTCGCGCTCTCGCTTTGGGGAGTTGCCACAGGCGCCAACCCGCACTGGCGAGGCAGGTGTATCTTGAAGGTCGTACCGCTGGGTAGTTTCGTGTCGACCAGGATGAAACCTCCGCTTTGTCTGACAATCCCATATACCGTGGACAGGCCCAAACCCGTTCCTTTGCCCATCTCCTTGGTCGTAAAAAATGGATCGAAGATGTGCGGCATCACCTCCGAACTGATTCCGGTTCCGGTATCGGAAACGCAGATCATCACGAAGGGACCGGGCGCCACGTCCGGATGCATGGTTGAACAAGATTCGTCAATCTCGACATTGTGGGTCTCAATCACCAGCTTGCCGCCGTGAGGCATGGCATCGCGGGCATTGACGGAGAGGTTCAGCAGGACTTGGTCAATCTGCGTGGGATCAGCCTTCACGGTCCATAGGTTCGGATCCAGCGCCAGGCTTAGTTGAATGTCCTCTCCGAGCAGACGCGGCAGCATTTCGGCGAGATGAGTAATGCTCACATTCAGGTCCATCAGCGTAGGGGCGAACACCTGCAGGCGGCTGAAGGCCAGCAACTGACTAATCAATGCGGTTGCGCGCTGCGCGGCGTCCTTGATCTTCATGATGGGGCGCAGGTTCAGATCCGAGGGCGACAGGGTCTCCGCGATCAGGTCGCTGTAGCCGATCACAATGCCCATGATGTTGTTGAAGTCGTGTGAGACTCCGCCCGCCAACCTGCCAACGGCCTCCATTTTTTGCGCCTGGAGGAGTTGAGATTCGAGCTGCTTCCTCTCTGTATTGTCGATCAGAAAGCCATGCCACAACACGCTGCCATCCGGCTGGCGTTCCGGCGAGGCATCTGCTTTGACCCAAACCAGCCCCTTTTTCGGGTGGTTTACACGGAACTCTTCGTGCCATGGGGTTAACGAGCGGAATGAACCTGCAATGGTTGCGTTAACGTGGCCGAGATCGTCAGGATGAATCGCCGCCAACAACGGCGCGGCATCGTGGCTCACAGCGTCTGGAGCGACATCAAAAATGTCTTGCAGCCCTGAGCTGGCAAATGGTATAGCGCTGGACCCGTCTGGCCGCATGAGAAAGGAATAAACAATTCCTGGAACGGTGGCAATGATCCTGCTCAATTCCTCTTGAATGGCCCCTGCCTCTTTGCGCGCCGTAATGTCCTCGACCGTGCCTTCGTGGAGCACCACTTTGCCATCGGCGTCGCTCACGGCCCGCATGTTCATTGACACCCACTTCTTTTTGCCATCTTTGCCATAGATCTCCAATTCGACACTGTGCACCACTCGATCGTTTTCCAGCACGTGTGCCAATTCTTGCAGTGCGTTGGGATCGACAAATAACTGGGCCCCTACATTCGAGACTTCCGCCAGCAGTTGCTCGGGAGAATCATAGCCGTACATCCGTGCCATGGCACGATTCATGCTCGCGGGACGACCCTCGGGAGTGATCTGGAAGATCCCAATGACGGCATCTTCAAAAATTGAGCGGTATTTCTCCTCGGCTCGACGCAGCGCCTCTCCCACCTTCTTTCGCTCGGTTACGTCGTGTGGTGCTACTAATTCCGCCTGGATCCCATGAAAATCCAGGGCATGACTGACAATCTCCACATCAATGATCGAGCCGTCTTTCTTGCGATGCCTGCAAGGCGTGGCTTCCCGGAGTCCGTGAATCGGTTGCGCGGTGGCTTTCAACAGCCTGGGAATATCTTCCTCCGGCCTTATGTCCGCGATGGTCATCGCCAGAAACTCCTGTCTGGAAAAGCCATAGTGTCGAATCGCCGCTTCATTCACCGCCAGAAATTTAAGAGTTTTGCAGCCGAAAACCCACATCGGCAGCGGATTGCTCTCAAATAGAAGCCGATACTGCATTTCTGCTTGACGCAGTGCTTCGTCGGCAACCTTTCGCCAAGTTAAGTCCTGTTTGACGGCAACATAATGGGTGATCTCGCCAGTGCCGCTACGCATTGGCGTGATCGTCATCTCCTCGGTGTAGAGGCTTCCATCTTTCCTGCGGTTAACGACCTCCCCATGCCAGACCTTTCCAGACGCGATGGTCGCCCACATATTCGTATAGAACCCATCGTCCTGTTCACCCGACTTCACGAGCCGGAGATTTTGGCCCAGAACTTCGTTGGAGCTGTACCCGGTCAGTTGCGAAAATGCCTGGTTGGCCCACAGGATTGTGCCTTGGTTGTCGGCAATCAAAATGGAGTTCGCGGCTGCTTCGAGCGCCGCAGCCTGCAATAGCAGGCGTTCGTCCGCCGCCACGCGGTCATCGATATCGACTGCGATCCCGACCACCCGCACCGGGCGCCCTGTCTCGTCATAAAAAGCATGGCCTTTTGCACGCCGCCAATGCACGCTACCGTCCGGCCACAGCACGCGATATTCAATGACGTGGTCCCCCTTATCGAGAATAGCGATCTCGAGTGACTCCTGCATCGCCTGGCGATCGTCGGGATGTACGGTGTTCATAAATGTTGCAAAGTTCGCCGGAGAATCCTCTGGCACCCCCAGTTGTCCACCCTCCAATACTGACCACACTATCTCGCCGGTCACGACATTCCAGTCCCAGAATCCAATTTTCGCGACCTCGAAGGCCAGGCGCATTCTTTCTTCGCTGCGCTGAAGTGAGGCCTCTACTTCTTCCTCGTGCCCCAGAGACAACCACAGTTTTCGTTTATTTTCCTTTTGGTCGGTGATGTCTTCGAGAATCTTCGTGATGCCAATGATCTGGTTCCGCTGGTCGTGGATAGGCGTGGCCCAGAGTTTCGCGTCAAACAGCCGGCCATCTTTGCGTTGTCGACGTACCTCTTTGCCCCGGATCGTCGCGCCCTCAAGGAGATGGCGCACCTCATCATCGAACTCAGCTCGGCTTTCTGACGGAACGGCAGGGTACGGTTGACCTAGTACCTCCTTTTCCGCCCAGCCGAACATCCGTTCAGCCGCGGGGTTCCACAGCTTGACTTTGCCTTCTGGGTCGAGTTCCTCGATGGCGAGGGGAGAAAACTGAATGAGCTCTCTCAGCGACTGTTCGGGACTGTCAAACATGATAGCCAGCGTCCTGTCACGGACTTGCGTTAGATGAGGGAGCAGATCAGTTATTCTGTACCGCGATCCTAAAACATCCTGGATAGACGTGGATCTCTGATTTAGCTCCCAATAGGCTCACACTATACGCTCAGCGATGACTTACGGCGATTATTTTCTGTTACTGGCCCTATGTATGGGTTTAGCCGGGATTTCCGTTTGACTGCAAGAAGGACACAATTGTATGCCTATCTCATCTGCTCGCCACGTTGTGAAATGGTTTTTATCTGGAGCGTTCCCGAATCGGTATGCGTTCTGTACTAGCATTGCCGAAAATTGCCCATTTGTGGCCTACTTTTGTAACACCTCTCCCTATCCGACACCAAGTTTAGGGACATACATCTCGGCCTTCGCTTAGAGACTGCGAAACTGCGCCATCACCCGTGGCTTGGCGGTTGACACCGGTGCTAAATTGCGTGTCATGAATGGTGTCTGGAAAAACTGTCGACGCACTGTGCGTGGGATCAAACGGCTCACTGCTGGCATGAGCGTCAAGAAATAAGGGAGGGTCGCAAGTGCCAGACGAAGGAGAGGTAAAGGCTCGCCGTGCGTCAGACAAGCCACATTCGTTCAGGCGAGCAGTAGACAAGGACTTGGCAAATCGGCTGCTAGACGCACTGGAAGGCGTGCATACTGAGAATGTGGCGCTTCATTGGGTCATAAGGTATTTTCGCAAGGACTTGCCGCCACAGTACCAAATAGACCAAGTGCTCGCGAGGGCGAAGGGTGACCCGCTGGTTGGCGGGCGTATCCATGCACAATTCGCGCCCATACGTGCCCGCATTCTTGAAGACGCGAATTTGGAGCAGGTGCTTCGAGAAGCGTAGTGTTGCAAGCTTCAAATGCAGACAAGTTTGTCGCCGAGCGTCTGTCGTGCGTTCTTAGGCTGCCAAATCGAAAAGGCTGTCGATGAACTGAATCTGAAGAAGAAGATCATCTCCTGCCACCCATCGAGCTTGCCCTTCCGGATCATGTGGACTGCTTTGATTTTTGAATAATCTAGTCGGGCGCATTTCTGTCCCACACCGGCTCGACTTAGCTGTCGGAAAATCGCCATATCACAAGTGACCCACCGCGGTCCTCCCGTTTTGGGCATTGTGAGTGTAATGGCCTGTTTGCAACAGCTAACCTAAGATAAGCTGCTTCTGATGGCAAATGATGATGCTACAACCCGCCCAATACAGAACCTGCCTGTCTGGTGGGCCTTTTTGTTGCACACAGTAGTCGCCGTTTTCGGCTCGATGCTGATCGGCATTGGGCCAGAAGCTTTTGTCAGCAAGTACTATTACAACACTGGGATTGAGCCTTACTCTCCTGCGATTCTCACGACCGCGCTTGTGCTCGGATACTTCGTCAATCGCAAGCTAGGAAATCGGGCTGCACAATGGGTCTGGGTATCGGGGCTTCTTTGGTTGTTATTTGGAGCCTACGACGAAAGCAGATACTGGGCCAACAGTTTCGCAGCGAGTCGCCTTAGCTATGTCATGGACAATTTCTTCGGCCCGACCCTTAAATGCAGCGGCAGTGAGTGTTTTTGCGAGGTGCTTTTCACCACTGTTTTCTCTGCCACAGTGGGTTATTCCGCAGCCGCAGCATTCGGTTTGCGCTCGCATCGGAAGCGGCAGCAGCTTGCGTAATGCTGCTTTGATGCTACGAGGTGAACAATGGCTATCGAGAAATCCCCATCTCGCAAGTAATCCGCACATAGGTGCTGTTTTCGGGATTGGTTTGTGAAATGGCCTGATTGCAATAGTTATGCTCTTCCGCCGCCCTTGAATTTCGAGATAAACTCTCACGTATGCCCAAACGCAGCTTTGTTCTGATTTCACTGGCGTTCGTCTGCATTTCCGGCCTGGCACAGGGCACTCCTGACGGCGACTTTCATCTTGCATTGCCTGCACATCAAGGGCAACTCCAGTTGGCTGCAAAGGGATTCAAGATCATTGAATCATCCGCGAAACCCAACGGATACGAAATTGGAATCCGTGGCAAGGATGACTTTGGTCGCCTTGCTTTCTTGGCATTCTTGTTCCTCGTACCAGAGCAGGCACCTTTGACAAGCGCAAAATGCCGTGACTTTGTTCTGGCGCCTCAGAAGAAGCGCAATCCTACTCTAAAGATCCTCGGAGTCCAGGAAGTCGCCCAACCTGGCGCTCCGTCTGTTTCCGTCGTGAGCTACACAGCCAAGGACCGGAGCGGTAAATCTTGGTATAACGTGCGAGCGTTCGTGGCAACCGCTGACATCTGCG
Organism: Acidobacteriaceae bacterium; assembly: GCA_003151335.1. Lineage (GTDB taxonomy): Bacteria > Acidobacteriota > Terriglobia > Terriglobales > Acidobacteriaceae > Bog-257. The sequence goes on along the minus strand of PLXE01000116.1, from coordinate 2,053 downwards.
GCGATCTAGAGTTTTACAGCGATCAACCGATCAGCGCGGGTGACACCGACCTGAAAATGATTCTCAGCACTTACCGGCTCGATGAGAAGTACGTTCCGACGTTTAATGACATATTTGTTTACGCGCAGATTCTCTATAACGCACACATGTACAAACCTGCCGCGCCAATGTTTGAACTGGCATTGGAGAAGCTCAGGAAGACGCCTGAGAGCAGCAACAAAACAACGATGGGCCGCGTGGCGACCGATCAAGCGGGGATGGCATACGGCATCTCGGGTGACATCGCCAAGGCACGCGCCATCTTCGAGAAGGCGATCACAGAAGACCCAGATTACCCGATGTATTACTACAATCTAGCGTGTGCGGATGCGGAAGAGAAGAATCTGGTGGGCGCACAGAAACATTTGCGAGAGGCATTCGCCCGGAAAGCAAATGTTATTCCCGGCGAACGTTTGCCCGACCCGACAAAGGACGACTCCTTCGTGCCTTACCGCAACAATAAGGAGTTCTGGTCGTTCCTGAACAGCCTTCAGGGGAAGGAGTAGATGGATTCCCGTAGTCCCGCCCTGTGGTGGCGATTGCTGGCGATCGCGGTAGGGACACCAGTTGCCTGGTGCCCCCGCACAGACCCGGACGGGCGCTCATTAGCGCATCCGGTTCTTATCTCGGATGAATCGCGGCCAAGCGTACCGCTTGTCCGCACACCCGCCCACCCGTGGGACACGCGCAGTCCCGCTCTGTGTCGGGTGCGTGTCGGATGAGAAAGTGTTCTCCTTGATCCGCAGCCTTCCCTCCTCACTCTCCGCCGACGAGGTTCCGTCTTTGTTCGAATGATTCATCGGTACTATGCCGCAGTGTGACTCCTCGGAGACGTACACGCGGGCCGTGTGGCCTGAGCCTTCTCCCGCCGTCCTGCGGCTGACATTCGCCGCAGGCATCTCCGAGGTCTCCCGGTTCTCGTGCATGAAGTTTCTAAGCGTGCCTGGGGTCTTCGACTACGCCGGACTGAACACAGGCTCGCGCTATCGCCCCTGTTCATGTTGCCTTCCGCGCATATTAACCGCGTCGGCGTCCGGGTTGTATGTTTTCGCAGCTCAATAGCCCACCCCGCCTATACCCCTGTCTACGCTTCACTGAGTCCCTCGCGGTATCAGCGCAAGACTCGGGGCCGAGTAGATCGCTAGTCCTTTCTCGTGAGAATTTTGCATTCTCTGCTTCATGCCGGTTTAGCCCGGCGCACTAACATCGCCATCTCGCTCATTGACCCTGTGACCGGGGTTTTGAGTGCTATCGTCTGGTTACATCAACAATCAACCCTACTGTCGCAACCTCCTTGAACGTGCTGTTCTCGGTTCTTGTTCCGATTTCGTAACAAATCTTAGTCTCACACTACTAGCGGCGCTATTTTCGGGCATAGTGCGCATCACCAAAATCTGACCGTTAACGTATGGCAATCGACATCGAGTTCCGGCATGACGGCGTGGGAATTATCTACAATTGCTATGGCGCGACGACCACTAAGGATTTTTCTGATGCCAAGAACAGCCTCCTAGCCTCCCCCGAATGGATCAAGAGGATCAAGAAGTGCAGGTACGCGATCATTGATCTCACCTCCGTCGAGACCATAAGCTCGAACTATCAGGAAATGGCCACCATTGTGGCGCAGGACACGCGCTCTGCGGCCATCGCTGCGCCAGGGGCGCTCGTCGCTGTCAGTGCTCCCGGAGACCTGGGTTATGGCCTCGCGCGCATGTGCGAAGTACTGGTGGAACAACTTGGATGGGAAACGCGGGTGTTTCGTTCTCGCATCGAAGCTGAGCTTTGGATTCACCAGCGCGCCAAAGAAAAATTTGGAATTGATTTGGCATCCATGGGGCCAGCGGCTTAGCGCGGGCCGGGTCAGGTTTCAAAATCCTGAAGCGGAATCCTGTGAGGTGGCAATGGTCGTCCCGGCTCGACGTTTGTTACGCACTGGTGGTTTGGAGCAAACACCGCAGCGGCCCGCAAATGGTGGATTGCTGTTGTATTATCGCCATTACACTAACAATCAGGG
>PLXE01000062.1 GCA_003151335.1 Acidobacteriaceae bacterium | reverse complement strand
ATCCGAAGGCCGCCGACCAGCGCGAGCGAGTAAACGCGTTGATCGAATGTCCGCAACCGTTAGCCGGCTTTTTCTCCGGCCGATTTGCCGCCGCCGATCCCGGCTTGCGCCAATTGATGTTGGAAGTGGTTACGTCTCGATATTATCGCGGGCAATCGCTCACCAACTTTCACCCCATGCCGGTAAATGGACATTGCTCTGTCTCGGCAGAATACGTACAGGATGGAAGGCGCGTCCACGTCTTCGCTGCTCATGCTGCCTACGACCGATTTGACGAAACGGTAGGCGCGATGGGCCCTTGCCTCGCAGAGGTGCCGACAGAAGACGACATCGTCATTGATCTCTACCTTTGGAATTCCGGCCCGCTGGCCGATCCGGAGCTGACGCAACAGGAAGTTTGCTCCAGGATCAACCAAGCTCGCTTTCCTCGGCCGATCCAGCGCATCGTAGTGGCAGTCGCGGGGCCAGGTTGCGGCGAGGGCATAGCCAGCATGCAACGCTTCACGTATCAACCCTTCGGGAGCACCTATGAAGAGGCAAAGCTCTTTCGCGGAGTTCATCCCATGATGGCCGAACGGTTGCATCTGTGGCGCTTGAAAAACTTTAGGGTTGAGCGGCTGCCGTCGGTGGAAGATGTTTACCTGCTGCATGCCAAGGCCAACGATAACCCCAAAGATGAGCGGCTGTTCGCGGTTGCGGAAGTGCGCGATTTGACGCCGGTGCGGGATGAGACGGGCCGCATTGTGCAACTGCCGCATCTGGAGCGGATGTTTGCCGAAGCGGTGGCAGGCATCCGGCTGTTTCAGTCGCGGCGCGCTCCGCACGAGCGCCTCTACTGGAATCGGATTTTCCTTTACCTTTGGCCGGTGTTCGACCTCAAGCCAGATGAAATCCAGGACATCGCTCACAAACTGGCCCTGTCGACGGATGGCTTGGGATTGGAACAGGTGGTGGTCCGGGCCCGTATGCCCAATCCGCAGAGCGGCGAGCTACGCGATACGGTGATGCGCATCTCGGCTCCCGGCGGCGCTGGTTTGCTTATGACCTTCCGGCCGTTCAGTAAGTTACAACTACTCAAGCCGCTGACTGAATACGACCAGAAAGTTGTTCGGATGCGCCGGCGGGGACTCATTTATCCCTACGAAATCATTAGAATGCTAACCCCCGATCGGAAGAATGCCCGGGGCGAATTCCCCCACGGTGAGTTTACCGAGTATGATCTGGACCCCGACGGTCGGCTGGTACCGGTTGATCGTCCACCCGGGCAAAACAAGTCCAATATCATCGTTGGCCTAATCCGCAACTTTACCGCCAAGCATCCCGAAGGCATGGCGCGAGTGGTGCTGTTGGGAGATCCGAGCAGAGACTTGGGCGCACTCGCCGAATCCGAATGCCAGCGCATTCTCACCGCTCTCGATCTCGCCGAAGAGCTGGGCGTGCCGCTGGAGTGGTTTCCCATCTCGGCCGGCGCGAAGATCTCGATGGACAGCGGCGTGGAAAACATGGATTGGATTGCCCGTGTGCTGCGTCGCCTGATCGAGTTCACGCAGGCGGGCGGCGAAGTGAATCTGGTGATCAACGGGATCAACGTCGGGGCGCAGCCTTACTGGAACGCCGAGGCCACCATGCTGATGCACACCCGCGGCATTCTGATCATGACCCCGAAAGCGGCGATGGTGCTCACCGGCAAGCGCGCACTGGATTACTCGGGTAGCGTCTCGGCCGAGGACAATGAAGGCATCGGCGGATACGACCGCATCATGGGTATCAACGGCCAGGCGCAATACTGGGCGCGAGACATCGATCAAGCCTGCCACATCCTCTTGCGCCATTATGAGCACACTTATGTAGCGCCAGGCGAGCGGTTCCCGCGGCGGGCGCATACCAACGATCCCATCGAGCGGGACGTGCAGGCGTGTCCGCACGCTAACGGCCCTGACAAGGGCTTCGCTCGCGTGGGTGAGATCTTCTCGGACGACACTAACGCCGGGCGGAAGAAATCGTTCGACATTCGCAGCGTGATGAGAGCAGTGATAGACCAGGACCATCGTCCCTTGGAACGCTGGCCCGGCATGAGAGGCGCCGAGACCGCGGTGATCTGGGATGCCCATCTCGGGGGCTATCCCATTTGCCTTGTCGGCATCGAATCCCGGCAAGTGCCCCGGTTGGGTTTTGTCCCCGCAGACGGCCCCGACCAATGGAGCGCGGGGACACTGTTTCCTCTCTCGTCGAAGAAGGTGGCTCGAGCCATCAACGCGGCCAGCAACAATCGACCGGTAGTGATTCTGGCCAATCTGTCGGGGTTTGACGGATCGCCAGAGTCGATGCGCAAGCTACAGCTTGAATACGGCGCCCAGATCGGCCGGGCCGTGGTGAACTTCAGAGGCCCCATGATCTTTTGCGTTATCTCCCGTTACCACGGGGGGGCGTACGTGGTCTTCTCGCGGGCGCTGAACGAACAACTCGAAGTGGTGGCCTTGGAGGGAACCTACGCTTCCGTAATTGGCGGCGCGCCGGCGGCGGCGGTTGTATTTGCCAGCGAAGTCGCAGACAGGGCCCGCAAAGATGCGCGCCTGGAGGCGCTAACCCAAGCGATGGCCAAGGCCGACGGCAAGGAAAAAGCCGGGTTGCGCGCTCAATACAACGAACTCTTCAAGGTCGTTCACTCCGAGAAGCTGGGCGAGATGGCTGAGGAGTTCGACCGCGTGCATAGCGTGCATCGCGCGCTCAGAGTAGGTGCGCTGCATAATATTCTTCCGCCCGCAAACCTTCGTCCGTACCTGGTCGATGCCGTCGAGCGTGGTATCAGACGGACGGAGCAGTCGGTATCCAAGAAACCACCAGCCAGAAAACCGATACAAAAAGAGGTCAAACCCGATGGGGCGTTCCTGGCTTCTCCCGTCGGGCAGGCATGATGGACGTTTATTGGCTGGAACAGACCGAAGCCGACCTGCCGCCGGAGAATACTTGGTTGAGCGCCAGCGAAATGCTTCGCCTGGATGGCATGCGTTTTGCCAAACGCCACGCCGATTGGCGGCTGGGACGCTGGACCGCAAAACGTGCCCTGGCGGCTTACCTGAACCTGCCCAGTCATCCGCCTGACCTTGCGGACATAGAGATACGCTCGGCGCCGTCGGGCGCGCCGGAGGTCTTTATCGCCAACCAACCGGCTGAGGTCGCCATTTCACTCAGCCACCGGGCCGGCGTGGCCACTTGCGCCGTCACGCTGTCCGGGGCGGAACTAGGTTGTGATTTGGAGATCGTCGAGCCGCGCAGTGACGCCTTCATTGCTGATTACTTCGCGACTGAAGAGCATGAGTTGATTGAGCGGACTTCCGCAGCAGAGCGTTCCCTGCTTTTGGCCCTGCTCTGGAGCGGAAAGGAGAGCGCCCTGAAAGCCCTGCGCACCGGGCTTCGACTCGACACCCGTAGTGTGACAGTTAGCCCTGTCGCTGCGCCGCTGCACGGAGACGGGCGCGCCCAGGAGTCTGCTCTCGCCGCTCCGGCGTCATACGGGCTTACTAACTGGCGCCCACTACAGGTGGTTTATGAGGGCGGGCAAATCTTCCATGGCTGGTGGCAAAATACAGGCGACCTGTTGCGGACCATGGTCGCCTCTCCACGTCCGGCCGCGCCGATTTTCTTAGAAACCGAGTGTTACATTGGCCTGCGGCCCACCCATGGCGATGGAAATTAACCACGGAGGCACCGAGATCACGGAGGAGACTCGATGGAAACCAAAACTCCGTGTCCTCCGTGTCGGAGCCTGGCCTGAGCGTAGCCGAAGGGTGGTGAATGTTTTTCGACGGAGCGAAGCCCCCGGGGCAAGCGCCGCATTCGCTGGCTCTGCCCGAAATCCTGGGACTGGTAAACATCCGTATACGTGGGGCTGTGATTAAGCCCCGAGTGAGACGTGACGCAGGGCACAGACTCGGATGGCGCTTACGTGAGATAGATATGGTAGTCGGTGTGAATACCGGTCCACCGCTGGGCGAATCGGTCAACAGAGCTCCACTCTCGCGATGCAGCTTCGAAGGAGATTGTCTTATGAAACCGGATGGATACTCAACGGCATATCTTCGCTATGGACGAACGCTAGTCAAGTCCGGAGTATCGGGGCTGCGTAGCGGCCGGGAATCCCATCTCCAGGGACAACCTCTTTCGGCAATTCTGACCCAATCTGCGCGGGCATCGTTAGGCCTGGCTACCGTTGGAGCCTGCGCCGGCGTCCTGCGCTTCTACGCGAACGGCCGTCGCGATCGCCTTCCAAAAACGATTGCGTGGGGTGTGCTGGGTAGCGCGATCGGATTTTGTGCCGGATTCGCCTGGAAAACTCGCGAACTCACGGCAAGCATGGGCCGCTCTTCCCTGAAGCAGATGGGGGCGGTCCGCGATCAACACTGGCTCGAGCGCCATCCGATTGACTATGCCTAGGAATTGCCAATGGCGCGCCGCCCTGGCGCGCAGGCAAACACCTCAGAACGGAAGTGATGCCAAGCTCCAACCCGTCAGTTGGCGCAAAATCGCCTTCTCGTGAACTGGTCGAGAATGCTTCTACATGAGAGCATCGTGATTGCGTGGCTTTGCTGCCTCAAAAAACCTTCCAGACGTAATGAGCTAGAAAAACCAGCAGCAGCAAGCATCCTACGCACATCCAAATGACAAAATGCGCGGTTAGTTTTGGGGAATTGATCTCCTTCTTGTCCATGAAGGAAGATTACTCCTACCCGCGCGGTGTCGAGGCATGATCCCTCCCCCGCTAGTATTTCAAGTGTCGATGGCTGCCGGTAGCAGGTCTCTGTCCAGTCTCCTCGTGGCGGCCCATGAATTGTCAGCGAGTGGCCAAAATTGGACATCTCGGACGAGGATGGTTCTGCCACACTACAGCCATGACAACTAGAACGATTCCGGAATACCTTGAGGACGAGCGCCGAAACCGTGCAGACACTGAGCTGCGGACGGAAGAAGAAGCCGCGCGCATCCAGCCGCTGCACCATGGCCACCATCGCACTCCGAAAACGCCGAAGCCGGAATTGCCGGCTCCGGTTGAAGCCGTGGCTAAAGCGAGAAAGCCTGCCGCAGCCAAAGCGAGAAAACCTGTCGCAGCCAAAGCGAGAAAACCTGTCGCAGCCAAAGCGAGAAAACCTGTCGCAGCAGCTCGGAGAAAGCCACGCGCCGCCCGAAAGACGGGAACGAAAGTCCGCAAGAAGGCGTGACGATCCCTGCATGATCTTTGCGGTCAGCGGCGACCCTATTCTCTGTATTACTGGACAAATCCAGGTCATAAGGCGGGTGGGTAAGGGTTCCACCGATTTTGATGGACACGGTCTTTCCGTCAGGATTCTGCACACCGCCTTGCCGATTCGTGTGGAAGTGCAATAACTCCCGCATCGTCGGCCATCCGGAAGTTACTGGTGGCGTGCCGGCCTTCGGGACTCGCTTGTGAGTCTGAGGACGCCTTTGTTACATGCTCTAAGAATTTGTGTCCGCGAAGAAAATCCGTCGTACCCTGCGTGCCCGCCGCATCATTCCTCTACTCGCAATGCGGACTAAGCCGCATCCATCCAGAACGATCTTAATTTGTTGCAAAAGCCAGTCCTACGACGTTGATAGAATATAATGCGCGCACCGATGGCCCTCACCTCCGGCACCAAACTTGGTCCTTATGAAATCGTCTCGCCGCTGGGCGCCGGCGGCATGGGAGAGGTGTACCTCGCGCGCGATACACGCCTCGACCGTAGCGTCGCGGTCAAGATTCTTCCCTCACATCTTTCTAAGGACCCAGAGGCCAAACAACGCTTCGACCGGGAAGCCCGGACGATCTCTTCCCTGAATCATCCCAATATCTGTACGCTGCACGACGTTGGACACCAGGATGGGACCGATTACCTGGTGATGGAACACCTGGAAGGCCAGACGCTGGCCGAGCGTTTAAGCAAAGGACCGCTGCCCATCGAGCAGGTCTTGAAGTACGGGGCCGAAATCTGCGACGGCCTGGAGAGGGCACATCGCAGCGGTGTGGTGCACCGCGACTTGAAGCCCGGCAACATCATGCTGACCAAGACCGGGGCCAAGCTGATGGACTTCGGTCTGGCAAAGCAGGCGGTGGCCAGCGCCACCGCGGCATCCGGCCTCACCGCAACCGCGAAAACACCCCAGGGAAGTCAACCACTCACCGCGCAGGGCACCGTAGTGGGAACGTTCCAGTACATGTCGCCCGAGCAGATCGAGGGGAAAGAGGCCGATGCGCGTTCGGACATTTTCGCCTTGGGCGCGGTGCTCTATGAGATGGTAACTGGAAAGCGAGCCTTCGAGGGCAAGACTCCGGCCAGCGCGATGGCGGCGGTGCTGGAGCGCGAACCGACTCCGATTTCTTCCGTGCAACCAATGACCCCGCCCGCGCTGGAGCGTCTGGTCAAGATATGCCTGAGCAAGGATCCCGACGACCGTTGGCAAACGGCGCACGACGTTAAGCTGCAACTCAGGCAGATCGCCGAGGGCGCATCGCAGGCCAGCGCGCCCGCGATGCCGGCACCGCAGCATAAGCGGGGTAATGCGTGGGTCTGGGTCCTGACTGGGATTCTAGGGGTAGTTGCCGGTGTGGCGCTGGTGCTGGCCTATCTTGCGAGCCACAGAGACATACGGGTATTGCGGGTCGAACTCAACCCGCCCGACAAGATGCAGTTCAACCTGTCGGGCGACCACGGCGGCCCGGCGATGATTTCTCCTGACGGCCGTTACATCGTCTTTTCGGCCTACGGCTCCGGGGGCGCCCAGCTCTATTTGCGGTCGCTGGATTCAACTTCCCCGCAGGCCCTTCCCGGCACCGAGGGTGCAATGTTCCCTTTCTGGTCGCCCAACAGTCGCTCCGTAGCCTTCTTCACCGACGACAAGCTGAAACGAATCGAAGTGAGCGGTGGCACGCCGGTCACGATCTGCGGTTCGACGCTGGGACGTGGCGGCAGTTGGAACCAGGACGGAACCATTGTGGCCGCCCTCTCCTACAATACCGGTCTATCGCAGGTCCCAGCCAGCGGAGGCACGCCTACTGCTGTCACCACGATCGATGGTGTCCACTATTCTTCCCATCGCTGGCCGTGGTTCTTGCCTGACGGCAAGCACTTCCTCTACATCGCCGTTAAACATAATGCGCCGACCAGCCCGGAAACCGCGGTGTTCCTTGCCTCGCTCGACGGCAAAGAGAACCGCCTTCTGTTTCACACCTTATCGAACGCCATCTACGCATCGGGACGCTTACTGTTCCAGCGCGAAAATTCCCTGGTGGCGCAGGGCTTCGACCCATCCAACGGCAAATTCTCCGGCGAGCCGCAGACCCTAAGTGAAAACGTTCAATTTGACCCAGGGCTGTGGCGGATGAACCTCAGCGTCTCGACCGACGGCATGATGTTGTACGCATCCGGCACGGCTTCCGGGACCGAGATCCTAACCTGGTACGACCGCAGCGGAAAGCGCCTGGGCACGGTGGGCGAGCAGGGGGAATTCTACGATCTGGATCTCTCCCCCGACGAGAAGAAAATCGCGACCACGGAGTTGAACACAGCCATCGCGACCATCTGGATTCGCGACCTGGCAAACAATCTGAAGACCCGGCTTACCTTCAGCGACGGCGCACACCTTACTCCGCTTTGGTCTCCGGACGGAAAAGAGGTAGCCTTCACCTCGAACCAGCAGGCCGCGATCTCGGTTAAGACGATCGGCAGCAGCGCCCCGGAGCGGACGCTTCTTTCGTCGCCGAATCCTATCTATCAAGCCATTTCGGACTGGTCGCGCGACGGCCGCTACCTGATGTATGAGCAGGGTACCGGGGTGAATACGGACCTTTGGGTGCTTCCGTTATCTGGCGGAGGCAAGCCGTTTCCCTATTCGAGCGGGTCGTCAAGAGGAACGTTTTCGCCGGATGGCCATTGGGTGGCATATGTGGGCCAAGAAGGGGGCCGTCCCGAGGTTTTTGTGGCGCCATTCCCTTGGACCGGCGCCAAGTGGCAAGTTTCGAACGGAGGCGGCGCCGGACCGCGTTGGCGAGCTGACGGCAAGGAACTGTTCTACTTCGATCTCAACGGCATTACGGCGGTTGAGGTGGACGGCGCGGGGTCGGCATTCCAGGTGGGCAGCACTAAGTTGCTGTTCCGCCTTCCTCTGCGAGGCATCATATCTCGTGAGTATGCTCCCTCGCACGATGGTCAGCGGTTCCTCGCGGTCACGCCCAGTGAAGGGAGCTCGCAGTCGTTGACTCTAGTCCAGAACTGGCCGGCAGAGTTGAAGAACAAGTAGTGCTGGCTGTAGGGCGTGGAGCGTCGATCGCGGGTCCTGGACACCGTGCTCTAGTTGACGTTGGTATTTGGAGCTGTCGAAGTGGCCCTGCGAGGAGGCGATGAGTCCATCCGCTGCAATCTGCCAAACAAAACCGGGCGCTTCCACGGTTACGGCGCGCACCCAGGACTCGTAGTGCCGACTTCGATGCCCGAGGAAACGCCGTCTTTGGTAGTCAAAGACCACGCCATACGAGGCGTATTGTGGGCCAGGCCAATTCTCCCTCTGACATCCACGATGATGATGCCCCCGTGGCCGTTCAGCCTGGCTTTCAGGTAGTATAGCGCGCGTTGCGCAGCCTCTTGTGGGACAAGCCCATCCTCCACGCGGTCAGCCGCCCACTTGCTGAGGACCAATTTCATCATGGGTTCGCCCCATCCGGTTGTGGAAACCGCGGCACTACGGTTGTCGGCATAGCAGCCGCAGCCGATCAGCGAGGAATCGCCGACGCGGCCCGGAGCTTTGTTCAGCGTTCCCCCGGTCGAAGTGGCAGCCGCGATGTTGCCCTCCCGATCGAGGGCCACGGCCCCCACGGTGTCGCTCGAGCGCATGGGGCCGAACTCGTCGGGCATCTCGAGGTAACTCTGCTTCTTGGCTTCGCGCAGGCGCAGCACCTCACGCTCGATGACCAGCTCGTCGTTGGAACATAACTCGATGCCGTGCTGCTGAGCGAACCGTTCGGCTCCGGTTCCGACGAAGTACACATGCGGGCTCTCGGTCAGCACCTTCTTGGCGGCACGGATGGGGTTGCGGATGTGCTCCACGCAGCCCACGCCTCCGGCGCGCAGGGTCGCTCCCTCCATCATCAGCGCATCCAGTTGCACCCGGCCATCCATGTTGAGGAACGAACCGCGACCGGCGTCGAAGGCCTCGTCCTCTTCCATCGCGACCACCGCCGCCTCAACCGCGTCCAGGCAGCTTCCGCCGCGTTGCAGCACCTGCCAGCCTTGGGTAGCCGCGGCTTCCACTCCGTGCAAGTGCGCGTCGAGAGCATCGTCGGGAATTGCCCACGCTCCGCCGTGGACCAGCATTACAGGATCGACCGCCAAATCAGGACCTTTCGTTGCGATGTCATTGTTGCCGCAGGGCAAAGCAAAGAGCATACCAGAAGGGCAGGTGCGCGCTGTGCAAGTAGGACTCAATCGAGCTGTCGCAAGTTTGACATGTGATGCACATGTAAGTATGCTAGACACATGTCACGCATGATTCAGTTGCGCAATGTTCCCGACGCGCTGCACCGCACCTTGAAGGCCCGCGCGGCCATGGCAGGCATGTCGCTTTCGGACTACCTGCTGGCCGAAATCCGGGAGGTCGCAGAGCGTCCAACCCTGGCCGAGTTGCAGCAGCGCATGCAGCGCCGCCAACCTGTTACCTTGCCGGAATCGGCCGCAGCCGCCGTACGCGCCGAGCGTGATGCGCGGTGATCGTTCTCGACGCCTCAGCCGCCGTCGCGTGGTTACTGCAAACATCGATGGGAGCGCGGGTCGCGCATCGGATCCTGTCGTCGCGAGAAACCTTGCACGCTCCGCATCTGCTTGACGTCGAGGTGACGCAAGTCTTCAGACGCCAGGTGGCGCACGGAGCTATCACTACCTCTCGCGCCGAGGAGGCCTTACAAGACCTGCTGGATCTTCGGGTCAGTCGCTATCCGCATGGCCTGTTTTTGCGGCGCGTCTGGGAGTTGCGCGGCAATCTGACTGCCTACGACGCCCTTTACGTGGCGTTGGCAGAAGCACTCGATGCGACGCTGCTCACCTGCGACGGCAAACTTGCCCTCGCTCCGGGCCACCACGCGCGCGTCGAAGTGATTTAGCGGAAAGTCCGCTACGACCATCTGTTCTAATAGGGCCATGGGCAACCTTGGGCGCATGCTGATTTTTGCGGGTGGGCTGCTGCTCGTCGTCGGGATCATCGTCATCCTGGCCGGCAAAGCGAACCTGCCCATTGGACGCTTGCCGGGGGACATCGTCTGTCGCGGCAAGAACACGACCTTCTATTTCCCCCTGGCCACTTCCATTCTGCTGAGCGTAATCCTGTCGCTGGTGTTGTATGTGGTAAATCGGATGCAGCGGTGAAACGGCCGTCAGTTGATACACTGCCTCCAGACGCTCTTCCCATGGCCGACGCGCAACAACTCGGGCTGACCTTCCAAGCGCCGTCGCGCAAAATCTATCCGGTGCGCGAGCTGGTCGCCGCAGTTCGCACCCAGGTGGAGCGCGCCTTCACCGACATTTACGTGGAAGGCGAAATCTCCAACTACCGGCCTGCCGAATCTGGACATCTTTACTTCACGTTGAAGGATGGCTCGGCGCAACTGCGGGTGGTGATGTGGCGGACCCAAGCGCGACTGTTGCGCTTTCGTCCGGAGAACGGCCTGCAGATTATCGCGCGTGGTCGACTCACCATTTACGACGAGCGCGGCGACCTGCAATTTCAGGCAGAATACCTCGAACCCAAGGGCGCTGGCACACTCCAGATTGCCTTCGAGCAGTTGAAGGCCAAGCTGGCTGCGGAAGGGTTGTTCGAACCCAGTCGTAAGCGGCCTATCCCAGCGTTGCCCCGGCGCATCGGAGTGGTGACCTCCCCGCGCGGCGCTGCTATCCAGGACATTCTGAACATTCTTCGCCGCCGGCACGAGTCGGTTAGCGTGCTTATCTATCCCGCACAAGTGCAGGGCGAGGGTGCCGCCGCGGAAGTCAGCGCGGGCGTCCGCTACTTCAACCGCCACGGCAAGGTGGATGTGATCGTGGTGGCGCGCGGCGGAGGTTCGTTCGAAGATCTGTTCGCCTTTAACGATGAAGGCCTGGCGCGCACCATTGCGGCCGCGCACGTCCCCGTGATCTCGGCCGTAGGCCACGAGACTGACTTCACCATCTGCGATTTCGTCGCCGATCTTCGGGCACCGACGCCTTCGGCAGCGGCGGAACTGGTCATTGGGTCGAAGCAGGAGCTGGCGGAGAAGCTGGCTTCCCTGCGTCGCCGCATGGCGCAAGCAGCGAACTACAAACTGTTACGGGCTCATAATGCGCTTTCGCGGCTCACCCAGCATGCCGTGTTCGCGCGCATGCGCGACAGCATCGCGCGCCGTCAGCAGCGGGTGGACGACCTGGTGTTCCGCATGGCGCAGTCACAAGCCGAGGCACTGAAGAACCTGTCGCGCCGTCTCGGGGATGTTGACGCGCATCTCCGCCGCCACGATCCTCGGGTGCGCTTAGGCGTGATGCGCCGCCAGCTCGATGGACAAACTGCGGGGCTACATTCGTCATTCCTGCGGCTGCTGGTTGGACGACGAAACGAGCTCGACGGGCTGACGATCGCTTTGGGCCGGGCGAGTGAAACCATCTTGTTGCGCCGGCGGGGCCACTGGCAGCAATTGCACAGTAGTTTGGAGGCGCTCTCGCCCAAGGCGATCCTGGCCCGCGGTTATGCGCTCGTCTTCGATGACGAGGGCCGCCTGGTGAAACAGGCGGCGCAGCTCAAGCCCGGCAGCCGGGTCCGCGCCCAACTCGGTCGCGGTGAGTTCACGGCGAAAGTCGATCACGTCAAGGATGAACCAGCGGACGATGGATAGCTGTGGAAGCGAGATTCCTGAGCGAGCAATCCATCCAGATTCCTAGCACCTCGTATAATTCTGGAAATCATCGGTTCGTGTGTGTCTAAAGCATTCGCTAACTACTAATCTACTGACCACTTCCTGTTGCTCTGCATTAGAATGAAGGCACTCAGCGCGGACTCTGGCCGCGCAAGGGAACCGCGAAAATGCCAAGTCTCAGCTCCATTCCGCGAGTTTCGGTGACTTCGGTCTTCGATATTCTGGTGGTGGCGTTTCTCGTCTACGAGTTCCTCAAGCTCATCAAAGGCACGCGCGCCATAGCGATGCTGGCGGCTGTGGTGATCCTGGCACTTGCTTTTTGGATCGCGCACCTGGAAGCACTGAAGACGGTGGACTGGCTGATCACCACCCTGCTGCCCTATGCCATCTTCGCGCTGATTGTGGTCTTCGGCGCCGAAATCCGGCGCGCCCTGGCGCGTCTGGGACAGAAGCTGTCAGCCGGCCGCGGTGGCGCCTTCAATGGCACCGACAGCTACGAAGACATCGTGCTGGCGGCCAATCATTTTTCGCAGACCGTCACCGGCGCGCTGATTGTCATCGAGCGCGAGATTGGCCTGCGGACGTTTATCGAGAGCGGAGTGCCCCTCGACGCCTTTCTCTCATTTGACTTATTGGTCACCATTTTCCGGCCCAGCGCGCCTTTGCATGACGGCGCCGTCATTGTGCAAAAGGGGCGTATCGCCGCGGCTGCCTGCTTCCTGCCGCTCTCCATGAATCCATTGCTTTCCACGCAGTTTGGCACCCGCCACCGCGCTGCCATCGGGATCACGGAAGAGACCGACGCCATCTCCGTGGTGGTGTCGGAAGAGAACGGTTCCATCAGCATTGCGGTGGGCGGACAAATCGAGCGGGACATTACCGTGGAGTACTTGCGCGAACGGCTGAGCGAAGTGCTGCGGCGGTACGTGCCGGCGGCGACCTTGCCCACCATCATGGCGGACCACGAATTGCCGTCCGACGGGCCCGTGGTCGAGCGCGAGCGCCTAAGCCACAATCAGGACCTGGCCGATGGAGCGGAGCGATAAAGCCATGCTCGCCTCACTCCGCAACTTCTTCCGCAAGTATGTCGTTAGAAATTTCGCCCTCAAGATGGTCGCGCTCGCGGTCGCCGTATTGATGTGGTGGGTGGTGGGGCGCGATCCTACCATCGAGATTCCCATGACCGTGCCGCTGGAGTTTCATCATGCGCCCGACAATCTCGACATGAACTCCGACGGTCCGTTGCAGGCCCAGATCACCATGCGCGGGCCTGAGCGTTTCTTGCGCCAGATCGACCCTTCCGAAGTGCATGCCGTCATCGATCTGCAAGGCGCGGTTCCCGGCGAGCGGACCTTCGAGCTCACCCCGAAACAAATCCGTGTGCCCCGCGACGCCGAAGTCATGCAGGTGGCGCCGGCAACGTTTCACATCAGCTTCGATCGCAGCGCCACGCGCTTGGTAGAGGTGCAGCCGCGCATCATCGGCACCTTATTGAGCGGATATGGCATAACCGAGGTGAAGGCCGATCCCTCGCAAATCACCATCGTGGGTCCGGAGAAGAGAGTGAATGCGGTCGAGAATGCGGTTACCGATCCCGTGGATGCGACCGGGGTGGTGGGCAAAGCCACCTTCACAACCAACGCCTACGTGGCCGACCCTCTGGTGCGTGTGCAAAAACCGGGCGCGATCCATGTGACGGTGACGACGGGCAAGCCTTCCAAGGAAACACGCAAGCCGTGAGCGCCGCGACGCCAATGCCAATACCAAAGATGCGACAACTTTTCGGGACCGATGGGATTCGTGGTATTGCGGGGGAGTATCCGCTGGATCGGCGGACCGTGTACGCCATCGGACGCGCCTTGGGGCAGCGACTTGCCGAACACCATGTGGTGGCCCGCGTCCTCATCGGACAGGACACGCGCGAGTCGAGCGGCTTGATCGGTGCGGTCCTCGCAGCGGGACTGGAGGCGGCACCAGTGCAGGTGGTGAGCGCAGGCATTATTACGACTCCTGGGATTGCGTACCTGACGCGCGCCAACCACTTCTCGGCGGGCATCGTCATTTCGGCCTCGCACAATCCCTGGCAAGACAATGGCATCAAGATCTTCGGCGCTGACGGCTACAAACTGTCGGACCAACTGGAACATGAGATTGAAGCCGACATTTTCGCGCACCTAGAACAGTTGGCTGCGGGAGCGGCGGATGCGGCGGTTTCGACGTCCGACATGCTGCCGGGTGAGCAAGGGCTACGTGACCAGTATGCCGATTGGCTGGCGGACTTGGTTTGTGCGGCCGACTTCAGCCGCTTGCGGGTCCTGGTGGATTGCGCCAATGGAGCGGCCAGTTCGGTGGCTCCGGTGGTCTTTCGCGGCCTGGGTCTCAATGCCAACTTCGTGCACGTCGAGCCGAATGGGCGCAACATCAACGCGGGTTGCGGGGCGTTGCATCCCGATAATGTGGCCAGGGCCGTGGCCGCTGCGAATGGCAAGTATGACGTGGGGATCACCTTCGACGGCGATGCCGATCGGGCCTTGTTCTCGGATGCATCCGGACGGGTGGTGAACGGCGATGGCGTGCTGCTGCTGGCGGCGCGCGACATGAAGACCCACGTTCGTTTGCACAACGACACGGTGGTGGCGACCACCATGTCGAACATGGGGCTGGAAGCGGCGCTCAAACGCGACGGCATCGCCATGCTGCGCGCGCCCGTGGGCGACAAGTACGTGCTGGAAGAGATGCTGAAGACCGGAGCGACGCTGGGCGGCGAACAGTCGGGACACATTTTGTTCCGCGACATGGACACCACGACGGGCGATGGAATCCTGACTGCGCTGCGGGTGCTGGAAGTGCTTGCGCGCACCGGAGAGTCGCTGGCCGAGCTGGTCGCCGACATGAAAGTCTTTCCGCAGGAAATCAAGAACATTCCTGTGCGCGAGAAGCTTCCGCTGGAGCAACTCTCGAAAGTGATGGATGCCATTGGCGAGGCCGAACGCGATCTCAGCGGCAACGGCCGCGTGGTGGTTCGCTACTCGGGCACCGAGAAGCTGGCGCGCGTGATGATCGAAGCGCCGACGGAAGAAGTCATGCGCCGCCATACCGATGCCATCGCCAACGCCATCCAACAGGCGATTGGGGTGTGATTCACCACAGGCGTCTGTCACCCTGAGCGAGCCCGCCGCGGCGGGCGAGTCGAAGGGCCTAACCCCTAACCCCTAACCCCT
>PLXE01000077.1 GCA_003151335.1 Acidobacteriaceae bacterium | reverse complement strand
GGATCCACCAGTACATCTGGCATCGACCGCACACCGCCCTCTACCAATAACCACCCATCAGCCGATCCGGTCTCGATGTCAACATCCTCTTTACACACCACAGCTAAAGCCCATTTCAAAATCGACTCCTTTTCCGCTGGACTGAACTCCAGCTCCCCCAGGGGCTCCGACCAAACGCCTCCTCAGAGTTTTTCAGCAGCCTCTGAAGCCGTGCTCCTTCAGGTGTGAGATTCTCATGACTAATCCAGCTAAAGCGCCGCTCCACCACCCTTACTCGCTTCGGATACCATTTCGAAAACTGCTCTAAATGGCCCAGTGCGCCAATCAGGAACTGTGATTACCTTCGTTTTGCTGACCGCGTTTTGTTCTTCGCCCGGTTCCCTTCGGCGAAATAAACTGCGAGGGCCGGAGCCAGACTCCGGCGCTGCGAGGCCTGCGGCGAGGGTCTTTGAAAATTTGGAAGGATGCCGTCGAGTGGCACGGCGATCCCGGCAAAGAAGTGGCTCGGAGCTCTCAGGGCGTGGTGAGCACTTTCTCCCTAAGTCCCTTGTCCGGAATATTTTGCTTGTATCTCCTGTGGAATCTATAGCTTGGCGGGAGCCGCGCAAAGTATTGATAAATCATGAGTTAACGTGGAGTGTAACTCCAATGTTTGGAATATTTTGCGAGGATCCTCGCAAGGTATTGAAATAGCATGAGTTACAACTACGCGTAACTCCAATGTTCGCAATATTTTAGGGGCAAAATATTCAAAACAGAGACTTTGCAGCGTGGGGGGGAGGGGGTACCCTTCCAATGGTCTGTAAAGATCCATTCTGGGAATCATTCGCTCCTAGTCACCGCGCTGCCTCGTACACTGTCTTCCCTCCAACCACGGTCCTCAGCACCCGCGTTTTCAGGATTTCCGGCGGCGCGACCTTGGTGAGATCGCGATCCAGTACCACGAAGTCGGCCAGCATGCCCGGCGCCAGCGTTCCCTTGTCTTTCTCCGCGAATTGGGCGTAGGCCGAGCCGGTGGTGTAGGCGGCGATGGCCTGCTCGATGGTGAGCTTCTGCTCGGGAAAATATTCTTTGGTGCCCGCCTCGTTCTTGCGGGTGACAGCCGCATAGATTCCGCGAAACGGAGTGATCGGCTCGACCGGATAATCCGTGCCGAACGCCAGCGGGATGCCGTCATCCAGGAATTGTTTCCAGGGATAGGAGGTCTTAGCCCGATCGGCGCCAATCCTCTCGATCGCCCAATGCATATCCGTAAGCAGATGACTCGGCTGGATGGAAGCGATGACTCCGAGCGTCTTGTACTGCGCGAACTGGCCGGGCGTGATCACTTGGTCGTGCTCAATACGGAAGCGGAAGTCGCGCGTCTTGTCATTCTCCTTCGCGCTGCGCTCAGCCTCAGCGAAAGCGTCGAGCGCCATTTGCGCGGCGCGGTCTCCAATGGCATGAAAACCGATCTGGAAGCCGGCCAGCGCGCGCTCGATGGCCATGCGATTCAGTTTGCCTTGCTCATACTGCGGCAGGCCGGAGTTGCCGGGATCGTCGAAATAGGGCGCCAGCAGCGCGGCCGTGCGCGAGCCCAGCGATCCATCCATGAAGCCTTTCAGCATGGCGGTGTGCAGCATGGGATCGTCGGCGGGATGATGCGCGCGGTGCGTCTCCAGCAGGCTGACGGAATCGTCGAACCTCAGCCATTCGCTGATGCGCAGCGTCAGCTTGCCTTCGCGTTCCAAGTCCTCGTAAACCAGAAAGGATTCCCAGCTGGAATTGTCCTGAGCGGAGGTGATGCCCCAACGCGCGGCGTCGGCCGTCGCCAGTTCGGCAGCGCGGCGCAAGCGCGAAGGAGCCGGCGGCGGGATTTTGGACTCGACCAGTCCTCTTGCCGTTTCGCGCAGAATCCCGATGGGCTGGCCGTCGGTGTCGTGGTCGATTTTGCCGCCTTCCGGAGCTTGCGTCTGCGGTGTAACTCCTCCCGCTTTCAGGGCCGCTGTGTTGGCTACGGAGATGTGTCCATCCACCCGGATGAAGACTGCCGGATGCTGGCCGCTGACCGCGTCAATGTCCTGGCGGGTCGGTAGCTTTCCGTCCGTCCACAGCGTCTGGTCCCAGCCACCGCCCACGAGCCACTCGCCGGGAGCGGCAGTTTTGGCGTCGGCCGCGATGCGCTGCTGCATCTCCTGGAGCGACTGGGTGCCGCGCAGATCGACGCTGAGCAACTCCAGGCCCGCATGTTCCAGATGAACGTGGGCGTCGTTGAAGCCCGGCATCACGAAGTGGCCGCCTAGATCGACAACGTGCGTGTGGGCGCCCTTCAACTTGCGAATATCGTCGTTGGAACCGACAGCGATGATGCGGCCCTCGCGTAACGCCATCGCCTGCGCGCGCGGTGGTGTCGCCTGCGTGTAGATGTCGCCGTTGAGGAAGATGGTGTCGGCTGGCTCGGTGCCCGCAGTTTTGCCCGAAGATGACGCGGGGCTTGCGGAGGTATTTGTATTCACCGCGACTAGCACGAGGACTATCAGCAGAAACAATTTCATTCGTCCACCATTCCGGCGAGCGCGAGGATGAGCAACAGGATGCGCTTGAGTCCGAGGTCCCGGCCAGTCGGGTCGTACCATTCGCCGATGGTATGAGCGCCGCCGCCGCTGCCTCCAGCGCCAATGGCGATCGCTTCCCGGCCGAGCGACAGTGGCACGTTGGCATCGGTGGAGGCCCGCTGAATGCGCGCTGCGTTGTTGAGTTGCGCATCCACCGCGCGGATGGCTTTCAGCAGTTGCGACTCTACCGGCAAATCAGCCGCCGGACGATTGCCGATCACGCGGACCTCTGCCGACAGCAGCTCCTGTTTCTTGTGGCCAGCGCTATCGGAAATCATGGCGTCCACCGCTTCGTGCAGGGCACTCTCTAAGCGGTCGAGTTGTTCCACCGAAGCCGATCGAGTGTCCACCTTCATGGTCGCCGACTCCGGAATGGAGTTGACCGACGTACCGCCGTTGATCATGCCGATGTTGTAGGTCGTCTTCGGCAGGGCGGGCACCGGCGTGCCGGCGAAACGATCGATGATCCGTGCCAGCGCAATGATCGGATTAGCGACGCCGAAGTCGCTCCACGAATGGCCGCCGTGGCCCCGCACCGTGACTTCATAACGCCGGCTGCCCAGGCCTTCGGCAATAATGGTGTCGGTGCCTGCGCCATCGAGCACCACCAGCGAAGCTATGTTCGCGGCCCACCTGGGCTGGTGAAAGATGTGACGCATGCCGCGCAGGTCGCCTTCGCCTTCTTCTCCCACGTCGCCGATAAAGAGCACCGGAGCGGCAGCCGATAGATTCGCGGCTTGCATGGCGCCGGCAATCGCCAACAGGGCGACAATTCCCGACGAGTTGTCGGAGATGCCCGGCCCATAGAGTTTGCCGGCATCGCGGCGCACCTCGATCGGCGTTCCTGCGGGAAACACCGTATCGATATGTGCGCTCAGCGCGATGTACGGAGCATTGGGATCGGTGCCCGGCCGGATTGCAAAGACGTTGCCTAACTCATCCTGATGCACATCGGAAAGCGCCAACTCGCTGAAACGAGCTTCGAGCCATGCGCTGCGTGCAGCCTCGCCCCATGGAGGCGCGGCAATCGACGTAACTTCGAGTTGCAGGTCTTCCAACTCGCGGGCGTGCGAACGGAACCAGGCAAACGCCTCGTGGACCTTGCGCAATTCGGCCGCGCGTGCCACCTGTTGCTGCGCCGAGCGCGATGCCTGGGATTCACTGAAAGGCAAGGCTTCCGTGGAAGAGGCACGCATTGGAGGACCGGGACCCATGGCGGATGCCCCATACTAATACGCCGGTTAGAGCGAGCGAAAGCGACTAAACGACAAGGACCTCAACCTGCTCAGCAAGCAGACCGCTCCCAAACCAACGCACTCAGGACTAGAATTTGCATTGAGAGTCAGGAATCGCCGCAAACTTCCATGCAAAAAAGGGGGAGAGCTTTCACCCTCCCCCGTGCGACAGAGGCGACATCGGTTCGTAGGATTCTCTGACCGAGAGATTGGTTGCACGACATGCCAGAACTAGACACGGCCGAGCAAGCCGGGGCGGTCCCGGAGATCGCCGGGATTCCCGGAACCGAAGACTGCAGCGTGACCCTCGATGGGGTGAGGTGGCGCTATCTTCATGCCGGTTCGGGCCCGCCGCTGCTGCTGATCCATGGCTTCATGGCCTATTCCTTTTCCTGGCGCTTCAACATGGAGGCTCTGTCCCGGCATTTCTCGGTGTATGCCATCGATTTGCCGGGCTGTGGCTTTTCGCAGCGCACCGATGCGCCGCAATGCTCGCTGGCCAGCGATGCCGAAGGCGTTCTGCGCTTCATGGATCATTTCGGAATGGAACAGGCGGACGTGCTGGGCACTTCTCGCGGCGGCGGAGTGGTGATTGTCCTGGCTGCAATGGCCGCACAACGATCGATGTCACACCGCATCCGGCGGCTGATGCTGGTTTGCGCGATCAATCCCTGGTCGGGCTACGGACGGTTGTTGACTCGCTTGCTTTCCACGGCGATGGGCGGATTCTTCGTCACTCACGTCCTACCCAGGCAGCACTGGATGATGCTCCGGTACTTTCGCAAATTGTATGGCGATCCGACGCGTATCGCGCCCGGCAGCATCGAAGGCTACACCGCGGGATTGGAAGTGCCGGGAAGCTTTGAGCATATCCTGCGCATTGTGCGGTCGTGGCATTGCGACCTGGCACTTATCGAGGAGTCTTTGCCGACGATCAGCGAACTGCCCACACTGCTGCTCTGGGGTGCCCGCGACACCGCGGTGTACCCGTCGTCGGCCCATGCTCTGCAGCGCCACCTGAAAAACAGCGCGCTGGTCATGCTCGATGGCGTCGGCCACGTTCCTTACGAGGAAGTGCCCGACGATTTCAATCGGGTGATTTGCGACTTCCTGTTGCGTGACACGCCGCGAACCCCATTGGAAACTGCGGCCGAGTCACCGCAGCCGTCGTCTTTTTCCGTTTCGCCTGGCGGATTAATTCAATCGCAAAGTCGAGGCTAGTCGGCGGCCGATTTGTCCCGCTGATAAACCTCGGTTTCGGCATGGCGAACCGGCAGCCATGCCGCCAACCCAGCCCCCAAATACATGGCTCCTACAATCCAGAAGCCGTAGGTCAGCCCGTGGCGATGGGCGGCTTCGCCCGCCAACAACGACGTTCCGATTTGCAGGGCGCTGGCCACGAAGGAAAAAGTGTTTTGCACTCGTCCCATGAAGTGACGTGGCACCAGTTGCATCATCTCGCTGGAGAGAGCAATGCCGCCCACGCCGCGGCTGGAGCCCATCATGAAGTAAATGGGCACCGCCAGCGCCAGCCAGCGCGAGACTGGCAGCAGGAAGAGCGACAACGCAATGATGGACATGGTCAGCGTGACCGAACGGTTGGCGCCGTGCCGCCGGATAAATGTCGAAGCGTAGAAAACGCTGACGAAGGCCCCGACTGCCCAGCCGGCATTCAGCCAGCCATAACCCACGGCTCCGCCGTGCAGAATGCGCTCGCTCAGCGGGGCCGACAGTACACCCTGCGTCATCATGGCGGCTACAAATAGCGCCCAGGCAATGCCGATCAGCAGCACTCGACGGTTCTTCCGAACATAGCGGTAGCCTTCTCCGAGCTCGTGGATATAGCGCGCAATTGCGCCGGAGGGTGAAGCCAATGCCGCATTCTCCGATACAGGACGCGAAACCGTCACTCTGCCCTTGCGCACCTGGAGGATGCAGGCCAGCGAAACGGCGTAACTGGCGCAGTCAATGAGCAACACGCCACCCAGACCGACGTGGTTGTACATGAAGCCGACCACAGCGCCAGCCATCAACCATCCGCCCTGCAACGCCGCCAATAGCAGCGAGTTCGAATCCAGCATCTTGTCGTCCGGCGTCAACTCCTGGATGAGCGCGTTCACGGTGGGGAAGAACATCCAGAAACCGATGGCCACCAGAACGTTCATGGCGTACAGGTGCCACAGCCGAACATGATGCGTGAACACCAGTATTGCGACGAAGAAGATGATGGCCCCACGCGCGGAGTCGAGCCACAACATCAGGTGGCGACGGTCTTCGCGGTCGATGAGCACGCCGGTGAAGGGCAACAGCAGCATCGAAGGAAGGGTTTGCAACGCGATTAGCGCCGCCAGCGATACCTCCGAATGCGTGGCTTGCAGGATGTACCAGATCACGGCAGCGGAGTTCATGCCGCTGCCGATCATGGAAATGAGATTGGCTGTGAAGATCAGCCGCATCCCACGGTGTCGGAACATCTCCCTCATACTATTCAACTGTAACCCAGTGGTGGCGTGCAATTCTGCCAACCCACCCTGAAGACGCGAGCATTGCTGTTCCAGACGCACAACTCCCCGGTGAATGGGCATTCAATTCTCATGGAATGTTCGTTCCTCGTGAATGCTCGACAATCTCACTTATCGGTGTGCGGTAGCTCATAGCGAATTGCGGCCGGAAGAGCTACGATTTGCGGGAATACGACCCTCGGCATTTGCCCTGTGCGGATAGCGAGCACAAACCGTCCGGAGGCTGCCCAGGTCAGTCATCGAGGTGCATTATGCGGTTCGCACGTCAACTGATTTTCTTCGGGACGCTGATTTTCTCTCTTGCGGGTTGGTCGCAAGCCATCAAGATTGTAATTCCAGCCGGATCGCCGGAAGACAAGGAATTAGCGACGATCACCGCCGAGTCCGATGCGCAGAAGCGCATAAGTCTCTACCAGGAGTTCCTCAAAACATATGCCGACAGTAAGCCTGCCGTAGCTTATGCGGACTGGCAACTCTCGCAACAATATCTCTCCGCGGGCGACACTGCCAGGGCGTTGGAATATGGCGACCAAGCCCTGGCACTCTATCCCAATAATCTCGACATCATCGTTTCCCAGGCCGGGGTGGCGCAGGCCATGAAAGACAATGGCAAGATAATTGATTACGCCGCCAAGGGAGCAGCGGTGTTCCATTCCATCTCCACCCAAGCGAAGCCCGCCGACGTCTCCGATGCGGATTGGGCCTCTCACGTGAATCAGGAGCAGAATTCGGCGCGCCCCAACTACGAGTTCCTGGAAACGGCTGCCTACAACGCCATAGCCGCTGAGCAGGATCCAGGCAAGCGCATGAGCTACATCGAGAAGTTCACTCCGGCGTTCCCTAAATCGGAATTCGAGCAGCCGGTGTCGCAACTTGCGCTCTACAGCTTGCAACAGCTAAACCAGCCGCAACGACTGGAGGCCTACGGAGAAAAAGCGTTGGCGGCCAATCCCGATAGTGTTCCCACACTGCTCATGCTGGCCAATGCCTATGCGGAGGATCCAAAGCAAGCGGCCAAGGCAATCACTTATGCGAACAAGGTGATCGCCCTCGAAGGCCCAGAGGCGGCCACTGCCGACAAGTCGAAGAAGCTATCGGCGGGAGTGGCGCACTCCACCCTGGGCTATGCGTATTTGAAACAGGACAAGCCGACGGCAGCCGTACCCGAGCTCAAAACAGCGGTGGGCCTGTTACAGGACGATCCCCAAGCCCAACAGGCTGCGCTTTTCCGGCTGGGTTATGCCTACGCGAAGCAGAACCGCAAAGCCGAATCCGTTGCTGCCCTGCAGAAGGCTGCTGCGATGGACGGTCCGTATCAGGCACTCGCACGCGACATGCTGAGCAAGGTGAACGCAGCAGGCAAGAAGTAGATGCCCAAAGCCGCGCTCATTTCTTGACCAGTGCGTCGGAAAGCAGGCGGGCTTTGGTGGCCAAGTTATAGGCGCGCTCGAAGTCATTCTCCGAGGTGGCCTTGCGCGACTGATCAATGTAGGTTTTGATCTGCGCCACCATGGCTTGCTCGTCATGGTTCAGTGCGCGATTCACGCTCTTCAAATTTTTCTCGGCGGCGGCAAGCAAGTCAGCGGTCGTCTGTTTCTGTTGGCTCACCTGCTGGCTGCTAGCGTCGGCGGCGATGGCAGTGTCAGGGGCGCCCTCAGCCGGACTCGGCGCAGGATGGGCCGCGGCCACCGTAGCATTGCCGGTTGAAGTCACGGGAGTGTTTTCTGGGCTGGTGGCCGGAGGCTGGACCGGTTTTCTTCGGTGACGCGGCGGGGGTTTCGGCTTCTGCGGTTCCGGAGCGGGAACCTCCTGTTTGGGCGGTGGAGGGGGCGGAGCGGTCTCAGAAATTTCGTCCGGTAGCGGGACCGAGACGATGGGAGCCTGCGCCTGTGGCGGAAGCTGTGGCTTTTTCTTTTTGCATGCCACGCTCAGCAACAACGACAACGCCAGAACCCAAGCGGCGAATTGGCGCCAAATGTTCATGCGAAGTTCTGCAATGTCGCTGCCACGCTAGTCTCTGTCTGGGCGGCCACCCAAGAGCAAGCGAGCAGAACAACTGTTCTCCATGATAAACCTCGGGCCGCACGATCTGAACACCGTGGCATTGCGGTTGTATGCCAGCACATCCTCACGATCAGGTGCGAGTCGCGATTTCCGTATCTTTCACCTCGCGCGCGCCCGCTAAAGGAATGACCAGGCGGAACGTGGTCCCTTGACCCATCTCGGTCACGAAATCAAGGGCGCCATTGTGC
The DNA here is from genome assembly GCA_003151335.1 of Acidobacteriaceae bacterium. Classification (GTDB taxonomy): domain Bacteria; phylum Acidobacteriota; class Terriglobia; order Terriglobales; family Acidobacteriaceae; genus Bog-257. Next base: position 4,984 of record PLXE01000077.1, on the reverse strand, counting down.
AGTTGCAACACGCGGTAGCTCATCGCCAGACCAATGCCGCTGCCCACCTTCTTGGTGGTGAAATACAGGTTGAAAATCTTGTCGCGAATCTCTGGAGGAATCCCGGTGCCCTGATCGCGCACCTCGATCGTGGCCGCCGTATCGTCCCGGCGTGTGACCATAGTAAGCACGCCGCCGTCGTTCATGGCCTGCACTCCATTGATCACTACGTTCAGCAGGGCCTGCTTAATGAGGTCGGCATCGGCCCTCACGGGCAGCGCCTCGCTGCCCAAGTTGGTTTCCACCTTCACCCCTTGGCGGGCGGCTTCCGGCGCTGCCAGCAGGGCAACTTCCTCCATCAAACGGCGCAAATCGAAGTCGGACAGGCGCAACTCCAAAGGACGATTGAAGTCCACCAGCGTCTGCACCACCCGGTCCAAACGATGGATCTCGCTTCCGATGATGTCCATGTGGCGCCGGGTGTCAGGATCGATCTCGCGCATCTTTTCGCGCAGCAGCTCGAGATGGACCACGATGGCATTGATGGGATTTTTTACTTCATGGGCAACGCCGGAGGTCAACCGCCCGATGGCGGCCAGACGGCGGGACAGTTCAATTTCGTTCTCGATTCGGCGCACCGATTCGGCGTCCCGCATGGTGAGAAGCGCGCCGATACGCTCGCCGCGCTCGGCGATGAAATCCAGCGCAATTTGTATGCGCCGTCCATTTTCCAGCTCGATCTCACGCTGCGGGATGGGCTGGAGCAGAGCGAAAGCATCCAGCACGATGCGGCCCAGCTTGTTGGCATCGTTGAATACCTCCTCCACCACATTTCCCAGAATCTCTCCCCGCGGACGGCCGACGAAGCGTTCGGCCGAGGCGCTTACCAGCACCACGCGGGTGTCGCGCGTAAACAGGACCAGTCCGTCCTGCAACGTGCCCATAATCTGGTCGAGGTTTTCTTTGAGGGCGCTAAAAACTTCTTTCACGTCGCGGATCTGCCGGCCCAGGCGATCAATCTTAGTGTTGACCAGCCCATACTCGTCGGTTTCCTTCGGATTAGGCTCGGGTGCAATGTCGGGCACGCCCACGGTCATCAGGTCCAGACGACGGCCAATCGCCTCCAACGGGCGCAAGGCAATGTTTGACACTCCGGCTGCTAACGCCAGCGACAGCAGGATGGCGAGGGCCGAGAAGAAAACAGCGCGCGTCAGTTGCGGCTGGACTTCGCTTTTCAGAAGCACCGTGGAGATGCCGACGCGGATATCGCCGAAAGGTTGCCCCTCGCGCTGGATGGGCAGGTAAACGTCGTAAACTTTCGGCTTGCCGTACACGGCCTCGAGCTGGCGGCGGAAGCTGCCGTTATGCACATTCCTGAAGTCTTCCCGCGACTCCAGTTGAAAGCCAATGGCGGAGGGGTCGGTGTGCACGATGGCGCGGCCATTTACATCCGTAATGGCGGCATCGGCGATGGTGGGAGAATAGCCGACGATGGATTGCAACAGCGTGTTCAGCCCGGAGTCAGTCCGTAGGGCTTCATCCAACACCGCATTGACCTGCGCGGGATCGTTGGTATCGATAAAGGCGCTGCTGAGGTCAACCTGCGAAGCTTCGCGAGCGCTCTCCCGGATCTCCTTGGCCACGAAGCCGGCGTTGTCATAAGCCTCCGCCGTGCGCTGCCGCACCACGTGCGAGACGTACAGATAAGAAAAGGCCGCGACCAGCGCGAACACCATACCGCTGATCGCAAGCACCAGCTTCGTTTTCAGCCGGATTTGAGCCATGGGAAACTCGCGCTGCCTGGGATGTTGCCAGAATCATAGCAGCCGCCGAGGACGGCGGAAAAGGTCGCAGCTTGCCGGAAGGGGCTAGCTCCTTGTTTGCAAGTGGCACATCGGCGACGGGTTAAGTTGACGACAGCGCAGCCGGGTGCGGGCAGTGTGGTAAGGTGGCAGGGGCACGGCGGGTGCCTGAACAACGAAAACTTCCCCATCCGCGTCCAATGGTAGAAGCCCACGCGCTGCGGGGGTAGCATCCGCGGCGGGGTTGCTACGGTAAGGCAGGAGAGAACAAGTGGCCCAACCGGCAATGGAAGAGAGCAAGAAGTTACAAGGCGAGACAGTAACCAAACTCCGCATTCTGTCCCACGACCTCAGCAATTACATCGAAACCATCATGCAGGCTTCCTATCTTCTGGCCCAGGCGAAACTAGACGAGAACAACAAGAAGTGGCTCGACTTGATCGATAAAGCAGCGCAAGATGCGGCCCAAGTCAATCGCGAGATTCGCGAGATACTGCGTTCGCAAAATTGAGGATCGGGTTCGTCAGGTGGAGTCGGGACTGGCAAGATCGAAAGGGCAAACTCCACCGCCAGTTCGTCCAACCTTTTCCGCTTCGCCGCCACAACTACTTGGCAGGCCCGCTTGGAAGTGAACGGTGTGCTGCAGGCGCGGCTCGGTTGGAGACGGCGCGAGTTGGCAGGTGAAAGTACTCGCCAACTCGCGACAGCGTGCTATCGAGAAAATTATTACTTGCGCATCGCAGACATCCGGTTGAGTTCGTCCACCAACCCTTTACCGGCAGCCGGGGGCTGGGCTGCGCCACTACGGACAATCTGCATAGCATCCACATCTTTCCCGTACAACTCCTTGTTGGCGTCGTTGTCCGTCCCCATCGAAGCGCTGCCCAGCGAAACTCCGGCAAAAAGTCCTTTCGCTTGGGAATAGGTGAGTATGTCGACATTGGGGTCATTGAATCCGCCGGCGTTCGCACTGGAGGGACCGGCGGTGGCATTGGCATCCGCGCCCAGCTTCAATTTGCCCGAGAGGACCTTATTGGCGCCCCTTGTGGTCATAACGAACAACACATAATCGGTGGAAGTGCTGCCCAATTGCACTCCCAGGCTGCCCGTGTCCAAGGTGTACATGACTGGAGCGCTCCAAGCGCCGGTCATTTCGTCGCCGGTCCGGCAGCTAAGCACGCCCCGTCCGTAAGTCCCGCCGATGCCGATGGCGACCTTCTTGACGCCGGGATAGACCAGCACGCATACCGTCTTGTCCAGAACGTCCTGCGGTACCTCATGCTTGTCAAGGATGGTCGTGAGAACCGTTGTTGACTCAGACAAGCGCTTCGAGTATTTGTTTTCCGCAAACAGCGGCAGGGAAATCGCCAAGCATACCAGCAGTAAAGTAATTTTCTTTGTCATAGGAATCCTTTCGTTGACCCACGCTGAGAACTTTAGAACAAGCGCAAGATTTTCACAACCGGGAGCGTGGGCTACCTAACTACCCAGGCAGCCAAATATTGGGCCGGGGCACACAGCTCTTAGGTTCACCCGTCTTGCGTTTTCGAGGGAGCTCGGCGGAGGAAGGTTGGCTGCCCGGTTCGACCCGGGCAGCCGTCAACAGGATTAGGGAACCAGTTGCGCGTCCATGGTGATGCTGGCATTGAGGACCCGGGAGACAGGGCATCCCTTCTTGGCATTTTGGGCGGCCTCGTCGAACTTCGCCTGGTCCGCTCCGGGGATCTTGGCCTTTACGTCGAGGTGTACGCTGGTAATGGTAAAGCCAGCCTCGGTTTTGTCCAGGGTCAAGATCGCCTTGGTATCGATGCTCTGCGCCGTCATGCCCGCGTTGCCAAGCTGTGCGGACAGTGCCATGGAAAAACAACCGGCATGCGCTGCGGCAATCAGTTCCTCCGGATTCGTTCCGGCCCCGTTTTCAAAACGTGTGCTGAAGGAATACTGGGTTTGATTGAGGACACCACTCTGTGTCGAAACGGTGCCCTTTCCGTCTTTTAAACCACCCGACCAGTGAGCACTGGCTGTGCGTTGCATTCGATCCTCCTTAGGAAGCGAATCTATTGTATCGCGACGTTGCACGAGAAGCAGTGCCGGCTGGAAACACGTGGGAAAGCGCAGTTGCTCCGTCAGCGTCGCTGACTTTGGTGGTCAGCTTGCAACGGGTTCAGTAGAAGTCGGAGCAACTGAGGAAATATCCGCACTGCGGACAGACTAACTTGCAGTGGTTTTGCTGCAGGTTCGCAGAACAGTTGGGACAAACCTGTGAGGGCTGCAACGAAGCACTCTGCGCGGCTTTGATCGCAAAGTCGGCGCGCGGCAAGCGATTTGGGTTTTTACCGGCACCGTCCGTCATGTTTACACCGCGATAATGGTCCAAGTATTTTTACCATAAGACGAAATTCGGTGCGACGACAGGAAACGCGGGCATGATCCATGATCTTAGATCAGCACCAGAACGCGCAAGAGTGGTACAGTCCCCAGGGACCGAATTCCCAATTAGTACATGTACTTCCGTCATAGGGGGAGCGCGAATTTTGTGCCACCTGATATGGCGGTATCTATAATGCGAGCTGTAGTACCAGGTTCATGGATCCTCGCACGCGCGACCGAACACACCGCGATCATCTTTAGAAGAAGCGCGTGTGGACTAGGCAAACGTGGAAACAGCTAGGTCTATTAACTAGCTGATATAACTGCTGTTATCACAGATTGCCAGATCTGGCAGAAGATTTGCCGGCAGCAGATTTATCCACTCGGAACGGAAGACGCAGCGCTCAGAAAAGTTCAACTCAGGAGGTCGTATAAACCGTGAAACAGACAATCATCGCCGCCCTAGCCGCCTTAATGTTAGCCGGAGCCCTTACCGCCGTGAGTGGCGCGACCTCCGTCGGTCAACCCAATACAGCCGTAGTCATCGGGGAAGGCTCCGCGCCGATGCCTACGACTTTGCCCCCCGCGATGAACGCGAGTAATTAAACATCGCGCTCCAATGGCTGGTTACTTGTTAAGAACTCTGCTCGATAACGACAAGGAGAAACTGTATGAAACACGTTTTGATTCTAATCATTTGTATGCTGTTGTCCGCCGGTGTCCTGTGCGCCTCTACAACTCCGATTCCTGCCAATCTCACGGCGCCGGCGGTCCTTGCGGCTGAAGGTGCTTGGTCGAACTCATTGATAGCCGGCGATGGCGGGCCAGCCCCG
>PLXE01000020.1 GCA_003151335.1 Acidobacteriaceae bacterium | reverse complement strand
ATGAACTGGGCTCGCATGCTGGCCTACATCACCAGCACCGTCGATCAAGAACTGCTGTTGAGGAACGAATATCTGGCTGCGGAGAACCGTATCCTGAAAGCCCAGGTCAAGGGCCGACTGCTCCTTTCAGAAGCTGACAAGGCCACGTTGGCGGAGATCGCTCACCGCCTAGGGCGTAAGGCGCTGGAGGAAGTAGCGGCCACGGCCATGCCGGATACCATTCTGGGTTGGTATCGCAAGCTGGTCGCTAACAAGTTCGATGGGTCCAGATTCCGTCATTCCGCAGGACGGCCCAGAGTCGATGAGGAGATAGAGGGTTTGGTGGTGCAGATGGCGAAGGAGAATCCCACCTGGGGCTATGATCGCATTGTGGGTGCCTTGGCCAAACTTGGCCAGCGGCTATCGGACCAGACGGTGGGCAACATCCTGCGTCGCCATGGAGTCCCTCCTGCCCCCAAACGAAAGCACACCACCAGTTGGAAAGATTTCATCCGCGCTCATATGGATGTTCTGGTGGGAACGGATTTCTTCACGGTGGAAGTGCTTACGCGCAAAGGCTTGGTTACCTACTACGTGTTGTTCTTTATCCAGTTGGAGAGTCGGAGGGTTTGTCTGGCTGGAATCACGCCTCATCCGGACCAGCAGTGGATGGAACAGATGGGGCGCAACGTGACCATGCAGGAGTGGGGATTTCTGGCCAACAGCCGATATCTGCTGCATGATCGGGACAGCAAGTTCTGCCTCTCGTTCCGTCAACTGATCGAGGCTGGAAGGGTGAAGACCATGCCCCTACCAGCCAGGAGTCCGAATTTGAACGCCTATGCGGAACGCTGGGTGCGATCGGTGAAACAGGAATGCCTGTCGAAGCTCATCTTGTTCGGAGAGAGGCCGCTGCACCGAGCCCTGCAGCAATACGTGGCCCATTACCACGAGGAGCGCAATCACCAGGGCAAGCAGAACCGACTGCTGTTCCCCTTGCCGAATCGAGGAGTGAGCGGAGATAACGGAATTGTGCGTTGCAAGGAACGACTGGGTGGTCTGCTGAAGTACTATGAGCGGGAAGCGGCATGAGGCTTCGGTCGGGTAAACTCCCCTTCCTCGGAAGCGACGATGAGTTTTTTTACCATACGGGAAGAGCATCAGATGAAGAAAGAGTGACATTGAGTTTCCGCGATTTGCGGGCAGTTGTCGGGCTTGCTATCGTGGAAGCAAATCTCACCCACCATGACGGACACCAAAAGCAGGCAGCGCCTTCTTCTCTTATGCACCACGACCGGGTACCAGACGCAGGCGTTCGTGCAGGCAGCTGAGAAGCTCGGGCTGGCGGTGGTTTTCGCCACTGACCGCTGCCATGTTTTGGAGGACCCGTGGCAGGACGGCGCTCTCCCGCTGCGCTTTGAGGATCCCGAAGCCGGGGCGCAGAGGATCGCGGAATACGCGCGCACCAACCCCGTAGCCGCGCTGGTCTCGATCGGCGACCGGCCGACGCCCTCCGCAGCACGAGCCTGCCGCGCGCTGGGCCTGTTGTCCCATCCTCCGGAAGCCGCCGACGCCTGTCGCGACAAGTACCGCTCCCGCGAGCGCCTGCGGCAAGCGGGGCTCAACGTGCCTGGTTTCTCTCGCTTTCCTGTGGATGCGGACCCCCGGCGCCTGCTGGCTGCAGACGCGGTCGGACTCGCGTCCCCCTGGGTGCTCAAGCCGCTGGCACTCTCGGCCAGCCGTGGCGTTATCCGCGCCGACACGGCGGAAGAATTTGTCCGCGCCTTCGAGCGCATACGGGCGCTGCTGCGCACTCCCGAAGTGGGCGTGCTGCGGGAGGAAACCAGCCACTTCATACAGGTGGAATCCTACGTCGAGGGGGCGGAGATCGCGGTGGAAGGCATCGTGGACCGCGGGCGGCTGCGCATTCTGGCCATCTTCGACAAACCCGACCCGCTGGTCGGCCCCTTCTTCGAGGAGACCATCTATGTCACGCCCTCGCGTGTGGCGGCTGAGACCCAGCAGCACGTGATACAGACGCTGGGGCGCGCGGTGCAGGCATTGGGCCTACATCACGGGCCTTTGCACGCCGAGCTGCGGATCAACCGCGAAGGCGTCTGGGTGATGGAGGTGGCGGCACGTCCCATCGGCGGCCTTTGCTCTCGCGCCCTGCACTTCCGCATCCCGCTAGTGGACGACAACGTTTCTCTGGAAGAACTGCTGATCCGGCTGGCGCTGGGGCTGGATGTGTCGCGGATTTACCGCGAGAATGCGGCAGCGGGAGTCATGATGATCCCCATCCCCCAGGCAGGGTTCTACCAGGAAACGCAAGGCGTGGACGAGGCGCTGGCGACGCCCGGCATCGAGGAGATCCACATCACAGCCAAAGTCAGCCAGAAGCTGGTTCCGCTGCCGGAAGGATCCAGTTATCTGGGTTTTATTTTCGGCCGCGGGCACTCACCCGAGTTCGTCGAAAATGCGCTGCGCCACGCCCACGAGAAACTGCGCTTCGTGCTGACCCCCACCCTGCCGGTGATTTGACTATTGCGCACCATCCAGCACGACTCTCTTGGCCTGTTGCCATTGGGTGAGCAGGATGCGGAGTCCGGTCTGGCCAGTGACGAGGACCGAGACGGAAATTTCCATAGTGCGATGCGGCGGTACGGATACTCGTGCTTCGGGCTGCGCTTGATACACACGATCCATTTGCGTGGGATCCGGCGTGTTCTCCCCTGGGACTAGAAGCAGGCCAACTGCCCGCTGGTGGGTTCGGATCAACAATACCAGGGTTCGGTCAGGTAAGGGATGGTGACCCGCGGCGGTCCGGGTGGGTCGAGCGGAAGGGGCGTCGGCGCTTCGTCCCCGTCTTCGTGCATGGCGCGTTGCAGCAGCTTCCAGGCTTCCCCGAAGATCACGGTGCGTGACGCGCCGGCCTTGGCCTCGCGCTGCACCATGGCTTCGAGGTCGCGCTGGAGCCGGTCAACCCTACGGTCCGGGTTTGCCCATGGATAGCTCAACGCCTCCTGCTCGAAGGGACCGATGGCCGAGTTGTGCAGTGGCAGAACTTCCAGCAGGCGCGACCCGGCGGGAATCAGCAGGCGGATGGTGAGCTGCACCGGCGGGACATGCTCCACCAGCCCCAGCCGTATCAGGGTGGCCAGCAAGTCTTCGTAGCCCTCCAGCGTAGTCCAAGCCGTGAAAGGCACGAAGGTGGGCACGAGGAAAAGTCCGAGCCCGCGCATCAGCCCGGCGACACGGATAAAGTCGGCGCGCGTGTGGCCCTTGTCTAGGATGCCCAACACGCGGTCATCCACGGACTCCACCGCCGTGGTCACGAACGCGCATCCCGTCTCGCACAGCGCCGGGAGGCGCCCGGCGTGCTTCAGCAGGTGCTCCACCTTGATGGTGACGTCGTAAGAGAGGCCGGGATGCTCGCGGTGGAGTGCTTCCACGATAGCCATCGAGTGACCGACCCCGTTGAAGAAGTCGGGATCGCCGAAGGTGATGTGTTGCGCGCCGGCCGCGACTTGGCGGCGGATATCTTCCAGCACTACCTCGCGCTGGACGATGCGAAACGTGCCGTTGTACACGGGCACGATGGGACAGTGACGGCACAGGTGCTTGCAGCCCCGGCTGGCCTCGGTGTACCCCACGACGCGAGTGCTGTCGTCCGGCAAGGTGAGATGCGCGTACTTTTCCAGTGGAGGCAGGTCGTCGCGATAGGGCACCAGGAAATTCTGGCGGGCGAGCGAGATCTCGGGCTCAATCTGCGGCAGACCAGGGTGCGGCGCGCCAGCCTCCAGGCGGCGGGCTAGGCTCAACAGCCCCTGCTCAAACTCTCCCCCAAGGATCGTGCCGACGTCCAAACGACGCAGCAGGCCGGCATTGACCGGAGCGTACAGTCCAAATCCGCACAGGTGGGCGGCAGGGTTGAGTTTCCGGACCCTCTCCAGCACGCGCACTGCGATCCTCGTGGCGGTGTGCATGGGCAGATAAAAGGCGATCAGACCGGCGGTGCGTGCCGCCTCTTCGTCCAGCGACTGTCGCGAGAGGTCCAACGAAGTTGTGTGGAAGCCGGCAGCGCGCAGCCACGCCGCGGGCGAGGCCAGCCCAAACGGTTGCCGGCCCAGTTCGTAGGTCGAGATCAGTAGTACCTTCAGATCGGGCATATAGAAACCCGAAATTAGTCCTTGCTGCGCGGGGGGACGTATCCCGGTGGAAGCGCGGCGCCCGTGCCGAAGAAGAAATCTTCCAGGTGCTTGACCAGGATCTCCTGGTCCTGGCGGTTGGCGGGATTCAGCCGGTATTCGTTCAAGAGCATCTTGCAATGCTCGCCCCACATGTTCCAGGCTTCCTCAGAGACGTTTTCATAAATCCGCTGGCCCAGTTCCGTGTCGAACGGCGGCTCGTCCAGTCCCGGCATTTCCCTCTGGAACTTCACGCAGAAGACCTTGCGTTGCCCTGGCCTCCCCGGTTCGGGCAGCATTGAAGGTGTATTACAGCCCATGTGAACTCCCCTCAGGCGGAAAATTGTCCTCATAGTATCAGGATACGGCCGGTCATCTACCCGGATTGAAATGCGGCCGTCCCATGCCTATAACTGCCGCTCAGCCTTCATGCCTTTGCCGTCCTGAAATCTCTTGCCATCACTTTTTTTCTCCATAGATCGGTGGCGAAGCTTGTGTTGTGCCGTAATCCAGGTCGAAGCCAAGCTGGAGTTTGGCCGCATCCGACATGAGGCCGGGATGCCACGGTGGATCGAACACGACTTCAATGTGGACTTCCTCGACACCCGGCAATCGCAGGAGCTTGTTCTCCACATCGGCCTTGAGCACGTTGCCCATTCCGCAACCGGGAGCGGTCATGGACATTTTTATGTCGATCCTGTTCCCGGCTTGCTCTCGCGGGGTAATCACGCATGAGTAAACCAGGCCCAGGTCAACGATATTGACCGGAATCTCCGGATCGTACACGGTCTTCAACTGATCCCAGACCATCTGATCGCTGAAGGTCCCATCCTGGACTGCCGGTGCTTGTGCTGTCGCCACGTTGGAGAGCCCCAGGGCATCTGTATCCTTGGCATCGACACGGTACATGTAGCCGCGATCGGTAGCCACCGTATAACTGCTGCCCAAGGACTGCATGATCCTTACGACGGCACCGGCCGGGAGGGTGCTGCGAATCCCACTGGGGATCTCGACGACTTCACAAGCCCGACTCAGCGTGATCGGTTCGCTCCCACCCATGATAGAACTCACCTCGTAGCTGTTCTTTTTTCTTCTCCGCGTCGCGTGCTACTCCGTCGACACGGTTTCTTGTTTCCCTTGCATCGCAGCGTGTAAGGTGTGCCAGGCAAGGGTTGCGCACTTGACCCGCACAGGAAACTCAGAGACGCCGGAAAAAACGGCCAGCTTGCCCAGTTCAGCCCGGTTCCCGTTCGCCGGCGATTGGCCCGTCACCAGCTTGTGGAACTGGTCGAAAACTCTTTCCGCTTCTGCTCTGGTCTTACCCTTCACTCTTTGCGTCATCATGGACGCAGAGGCCTTGGAGATGGCGCATCCCGAGCCCTGGAAACTGATGTCGCGAATCGAGTCGCCCTCCAAGTCCAGGTAAACGGTAAAATGATCACCGCAGAGCGGGTTATATCCTTCCGCCCTGTGGTTCGCCGTCGCCAGCTCGCGATAGTTGCGAGGCGCCTTGCTGTGGTCCAGGATGACTTCCTGGTAGAGCTCGCGCAGATCGGGCATCAGGCGAACACCTCCCGCACCTTCTGGATGCCCTCGACCAGAGCATCCACTTCTTCTCTGGTGTTGTAGAGGGCGAACGAAGCGCGTGCCGTGGCCGCGATGCCGAAGCGCTGCATTACCGGCTGGGCGCAGTGATGCCCCGTTCGAATAGCAATTCCCTCCTGGTCGAGGATGGTCCCGATGTCGTGCGGGTGGATACTGTCCAGCAGGAACGAGAGCACGCCAGCCTTTTCTTTTGCGGTGCCGATCACACGAACACCGGGAATTGCTGAAACGGCTTCAGTGGCATAAGCCAGCAACTCGTGCTCATAGGCAGCTATATTGTCCATCCCGAGGCCATTCACATACTCGATGGCTGCGCTCAGGCCGATGGTACCCGCCACATGGGGCGTGCCGGCTTCAAATTTGTAAGGCAGCTTGTTATAGATCGTCTTCTCGAAGGTCACCGAACTGATCATGTCGCCGCCGCCCTGGTACGGAGGCATGGCCTCCAGCAGAGCGGACTTGCCATACAGAACGCCGATGCCGGTCGGACCGTACACCTTGTGACCGGAGAAAACGTAGAAGTCACAATCCAGAGCCTGGACGTCCACCTTTACATGCGGCACGGCCTGGGCTCCATCGACCAGCACCGGGATGTTCCAGCGACGTACCACTTCGATGATCCGCTGGACAGGATTGATCGTGCCCAGCGCGTTTGAGATGTGCGTTAAGGCGACGATTTTCGTTCGTGGTCCTAACAGCTTCTCAAAGTCCTCGAGCAGCAGCTCACCGCTGTCGCTCATCGGAGCAACCCGCAGCCTTGCGCCCTTCTCTCCGCACAGGATCTGCCAGGGCACGATGTTGGAGTGATGCTCCATGGCGGTGATGAGCACTTCATCGCCGGCGTGAACGTTAGTGCGGCCGCAGGTCTGCGCCACGAGGTTAATGGCTTCCGTGGCGCCGCGGACGAAGATGATCTCGCTCGCATCGGCGGCGTTGAGGAAATGTTGCACCGTCCTGCGCGCCTCCTCGTACTCTTCCGTCGCATGTTCGGAAAGAAAATGCACGCCACGATGAATGTTGGCGTTGTCGCGCTCATAGTAGCGACAGATCGCATCAATGACCACCTGCGGCTTCTGGGACGTGGCTGCATTGTCCAGGTAAACCAGCGTCCTGCCGTGAACCCTCTGCCGGAGGATAGGAAAGTCACGGCGGAGCTTCTGCACATCGAAATCGCCACCGGCGTCGCGCACGTCCGCTGGACGGGACTCTCTGGGTAATCTCTTGGCGGCGGTAGTCATCCGATTTCCTCCCAGTTTCTTCCGGTGTCGTCGCGGCGGATCCCTGTCGACGCACCAGGCGCAGAGTTGGCCATCTGGAACAGACAACGGTTGATCAGCTCTTCTACGTGCCTGCGGACTGGCCCCTGCTTCATGCGGTCGAGACATTCGCTCGCGAAGGCGAAGAGCAGGAGTTTGCGCGCGGACACCTCGTCGATGCCGCGAGAGCGTAGATAGAACAGGGCGTCCCCCTCGATCTGGCCGATGGTGGCCCCGTGGGTGCACTTCACGTCGTCGGCGTAGATCTCTAGTTGCGGCTTGGTGTCGATTTGCGCGTCATCGGAAAGCAGCAGGTTGCGGTTGGTTTGCTTGGCATCGGTTTTCTGCGCGTCCTTGTGCACGATAATGCGGCCGTGAAAGACGCCGTGTGCGTGGCCATCGAGGATCCCGTTGTAGAACTGCCGGCTGCCGCAGCGCGGGCTGGCATGTTCCACCAGCATGTAGTTGTCCAGGTGCTGGTGGCCATTGCCGATGAAGAGGCCGTTAATCAGACACTCTCCCCCTTCGCCTGCCAGCACCGGGTGCACGTTGTTGCGCACCAGCGCCCCGCCCAGCAGCACTGAGTGCGACACGACATTGGCGCTTCTCCCCTGCTGGATGCGCAGCGTGGAGATGTTGAAAGCCTCCTCGTGCTCGCGCTCAATCATGTAGTGCGAAAGCACAGTGTGGTCGCCGGCCACCAGTTCCGTGACCGTGTTGCAGAACACCGCGCCGCCGTCGAGCGACACATAGTCTTCGACGATCGTGGCCTGGCTGTCCTCCTCCGCCACAATGAGGTTGCGCGGATGGCTCATTGAAGGGGCATCGTTCGCGGTCGAGACGAACAACAGGTAGATGGGCTCCTCCACGAGCGTGCCTCTGGGGATGTGTACATACGCTCCGTCTTCCCCGAAAGCCGTGTTCAGTGCACAGAAGGCATCGCGGCGGATATCAAGGTAGCGGCCAAGGTGCGGCTCAATCGCTTCGGGATTGCTGGAAATCTCCCCACCAAGGTTGCTGACCTTCACGCCATCGGGTAGCTTGCCCAGCAACGATAGCTCGCGCGCAAAGTTCCCGTTCACAAACACGAGTTGACAGTTAACGCCCGGAACCCGGTACGGATCGAGTTCCTGTTGGGACAGCCGGACGGGGCGGTTGCAGGTGAGCCGGAAAGCAGTCTGCGCGATGGCAGAGACGTTGGTGAACCGCCAGTCTTCGTCGTGGGTGGTTGGGAACCCGACTTCGCAAAAGCGGGCAAACGCATCCTGGCGCAGATTCCGCAACCATGGCAGGGCATGGCCGGCGGCGAGCTTCTCGAACTCGCTGAAGTTCTCTAGGTAACTTTCTAGCTGCTGAGTTGCCGTGATCACGTTGTTCTTCCCTCGTTCTCGTTAGGCGGGTGTAGCATGCCGTGCCTCGGCTTCCATCGAGCCATAGCCTTTCTCTTCAAGTTCCAGAGCCAATTCGGGGCCACCCGAACGCACGATACGGCCATCCAGCAGCACATGGACAAAGTCGGGGACGATGTAGTTCAGCAGGCGCTGGTAGTGGGTTACCACGATGATGGCGCGCTCCGGGTTGCGCATAGCATCGACGCCCTGGGCCACGATCCTCAGGGCGTCAATGTCCAGACCGGAATCGGTCTCGTCCAGGATGGAGAGCTTCGGCTCCAGCACCGCCATCTGCAGGATCTCGTTGCGCTTCTTTTCCCCGCCGGAGAAGCCTTCGTTCACGGAGCGGTTCATCAGCTTCTCGTCCATGTCCAGCAGCTTCAGTTTCTCCCGGAACAGGGGCAGGAAATCGATGGCATCGATCTCATCCAGCCCGCGGTACTTGCGGATGGCATTGAGCGCCGATCGGAGAAAATAGGCGTTGCTGATGCCGGGAATCTCCACTGGATACTGGAATGCCATGAAGATGCCTTCACAGGCTGCTTCTTCCGGCTTCATCGCCAACAGGTCCCTGCCGTTGTATGACACTTCGCCGGCACTGACCGCATAGGTCTCTCGGCGGGCCAGCACCTGCGCCAGCGTGCTCTTGCCCGAGCCGTTCGGGCCCATGATGGAATGCACTTCGCCGGCGTTCACCTTCAGGTCAATGCCCTTGAGGATTTCGTGGTTATCCACTTTGACGTGCAGATTCTTGATTTCCAGTAAGCTCATTCGCTCTCCCCTCAATAGCTACGCCGTTGCAATTCTCCCCGCGGTTCTCAGCCTTACCCGACGCTGCCTTCCAGACTGACGTTTAGCAGCTTCTGCGCCTCCACTGCGAATTCCATGGGCAGCTCGCGAAAGACACGCTTGCAGAAGCCATTCACGATCATGGAAACGGCATCTTCCGCCTTTAGCCCGCGCTGCCGCAGGTAGAAGAGCTGGTCTTCACCGATCTTCGAGGTGGAAGCCTCATGTTCCATGCGGGCGCTGGAGTTCCTCACCTCGATGTAAGGGAAGGTGTGGGCACCGCACTTATCGCCGATCAGCAGCGAGTCGCACTGCGTGTAGTTGCGTGCCCCGGTGGCACCCTTCATGATCTTCACCTGGCCTCGATAGGTGTTCTGGCCGTGGCCGGCAGAAATGCCCTTGGCGACGATGGTGCTGCGCGTGTTCTTGCCGATGTGGATCATCTTGGTCCCGGTGTCGGCCTGCTGATAGTTATTGGTGAGGGCAACCGAGTAGAACTCACCCACCGAGTTCTCACCCTGCAGGATGCAGCTCGGATACTTCCAGGTGATGGCTGACCCGGTCTCAACCTGCGTCCAGGAGATCTTCGAGTTCACGCCCATGCATTTACCCCGCTTGGTCACGAAGTTGAAGATCCCGCCCTTGCCGTCCTTGTCGCCCGGGTACCAGTTCTGCACGGTCGAGTACTTGATCTGCGCGTTGTCGAGCGCGATCAACTCGACCACAGCAGCGTGCAACTGGTTTTCGTCGCGGATGGGTGCAGTGCAACCTTCGAGGTAACTGACGTAGGAGCCCTCCTCGGCGACGATCAACGTGCGTTCGAACTGGCCGGTGTTCGCCGCGTTAATGCGGAAGTAGGTGGAGAGTTCCATCGGGCAGCGAACCCCCTTTGGCACATAGACGAAAGACCCGTCAGTAAACACGGCGGCGTTCAGGGTGGCGAAGAAGTTGTCGGTATAGGGCACCACTGAGCCAAGGTACTTCTGCACCAGGTCCGGATGCTTCTGGACAGCTTCCGAGAACGAGCAGAAAATAATGCCCAGCTCGGCCAGCTTCTCCTTAAACGTAGTAGCCACGGAGACGCTGTCGAACACCGCATCCACAGCCACGCCCGCGAGGTGCTTCTGCT
>PLXE01000027.1 GCA_003151335.1 Acidobacteriaceae bacterium | reverse complement strand
TTTTTGAACTCTGTGTAAGTGGTTGTATGATCGCGCCAACGCCAGTATTCATGCTGTTTTGACGGCGCAAAAGACTCTCCGGTGACTTGTACCCAGCTGGTGAACAACTATACCAGCCGTTTCAGCTCTCTTTCAACCCCTCTTTGAAGGTGGATTTCCAAGGATCGCGAGTAACGTCGGATGGTGGCCTGCTGCTCGTGCGAGAGTTGGATGAACGCTTGGGGTTGAGCGAACTCATCGCAGAACACTTGACCGACTCACGAGGGAAGAACACGCAATTGCCGATGGCCGATCTGTTGCGTCAGGCTGTGTACAGCCGATTGGCTGGCTATGAAGACGTGAACGATGCCGACCGTCTTGCACAAGATCCCGCCTTCCGGCTCATGGGTTCGGAAAGAATCTGGGAGCGAGGAGCGGCACTGACCTCCCGCTTGCAGTCGTTCGAGACGGAGCTGTTGACCCAAGAAGAGAATCTCTCTGGGCTGGCCGCGATCAACCGGGAACTGATTGCCCGGGCGGAAGCGATCGATTCGCCGCAGCGCGTGGTGCTGGACATGGACAGCACAGAGATCCCGGTGTACGGTCAGCAGGAGAACAGCGCCTACAACGGCCACTCTGAGTCCACCTGCTATCACCCGCTGCTGCTGTTCAACGGCGAGGGCGACTGCCTCGCGGCGAAGCTGCGGCCGGGCAACGTGCATAGTGCGGAAGACTGGGCAGAACTGTTACTGCCGGAGATCGAGCGCCAACAAGAACTGGGTAAGGAAGTGGTGTTCCGCGCCGATGCCGCCTTTGCCAAACCGGAGATTTACGAGGCTCTGGAGGAGAGGGGTGTGAAGTATGCCATCCGCATACCCGCCAATGACAGTCTGGAGCGCGACATCGCGGAGTTGCTGGCCCGGCCCGTAGGAAGACCGAGCCACAAACCCGTGGTGTGGTACAAGGGCTTCCTCTACCAAGCCGCGAGTTGGAAGACGGCGCGGCGTGTGGTGGCAAAGGTAGAGTTCCACTTCGGGGAGTTGTTCCCCCGAGTCGGATTCATCGTGACCAACTTAGAGACACCCAGCCGGAGCGTGGTGCGTTTCTACAACAAGCGCGGGACGGCAGAGCAGTGGATCAAAGAGGGAAAGCAAGCGGTGAAGATGACGCGACTGAGTTGTCATCGTTTCCGCTCAAACCAGGTACGGCTGGGATTGAGTGTGCTGGCTTACAACCTGGGGAATTTGTGGCGGCGGCTGGCGTTGCCCAAGCAAATCGAGAACTGGTCGCTGACCAGCTTGCAGCAGCGGCTGGTGAAGACGGGTGGACGGCTGGTGAAACATGCCCGCTATTATTGGCTGCTGTTGGCGGAGAGCCATCTGACGAAACGGTTGTTTGGCAGTATGCTCCGGCGGATCGCTGGGCTGTCGCTTCCGGCGGGATAGCCGAGGCTGTGGGAGCCGGGAAATCGATCCAGACCAACAGCGAAGGGGGGGGGTGTCTGACAAAACCGGATGGGAAGGCCGTGGTCAGCAGTTTTGGAACTTGGGTTGGGCCATGCGGACCCTGTGCCGAGCCTGGGGGCCAGCCCCAAAGGGAAAATGGTGCGCTGGATTCCCTGAAGGGGTGTATAGTGTGGGGCTGTTGGGAGCCAAAACGGAAATTCCGGCTACTGAGGCAAGGCCAAGTTGCGCATTAGCTGGAAGGCAATCCGCGCCTAGCCTTCAGCAAAGACGACAATGGCAAGCCGCTTTTATTTTCTTCCCAAGGTGCCTGCTATTGAAAACGCTGTATCAGCCTGTCCCTAGAGCGCCTGATTTCCCCAGCATTGCGCGCAAGATCCTGCGCTTCTGGGAGGATGGGCGCATCTTTGAGAAGTTGCGTAAGCAGACGACGAATGGACCACGCTGGTCATTTCTGGATGGGCCGATAACCGCCAATAACCCTATGGGTGACCACCATGCCTGGGGCCGGTCATTGAAGGATATGTACCAGCGGTACCACCCAATGATTGGCAAGGCGCTGCGCTATCAAAACGGTTTCGACATAAGATGAACCCAATTTTTTACGAATTGAGGGGAAACAAAAACGGGGTCCATCGCTGACTTCTATGATGATTGCAAAACGGAGATAGGTTATGGCTTTTACCTTATCCAACAAGAAGGCCGTCCTGGCGAGTCTGCTGCTGCTCATTGCCAGCTCGCGCCCGTTGCTGGCCGGAGAGGATCCGGGGGCGCAGCAGTTACTCCTTGCCGCTCAACGGCAGGCCAATCTCTTTAGCCCCGATGCTAGCCCTTGGCAACTGGAAATCGATTTCGTTGCGCAAGTGCGGATGCCGGCTCAAGGGCATGTGACGTACAGGTGGGAATCCGCTGATCGCTGGTGGCGCAAGGTCAGCATTGGAGATTTCCAGGAGATCGAAGTCAAAAACGGCGAGAGACTTTATACCCTTCGCAACGCTGCGTTCACGCCGTTGCGAATCACAGAACTCAGTAGGTTGGTCTCCGTCGCGAGAAATACCAATCATCTACAGGTAAAAAAACAGAAGCAACGAGTGGAGGGGGGGCTGGCAATCTCTTGCTTGGAAGTTCGCAAGGAAGACGAAAAGGGGGAGGGGTATGAGGTTTGCGTGAATCCCCCGTCGCGCGAGATCTTCTCTTACGAGTGGAAGACTCATCCTGATGGAAACGGCAGGCAAGAGTATTCCGACTTCGTAGAGTTCCATGGACATCGGTATCCGCGCAAGATGGAGTTATTTGAGAACGGCATCAAGGTGATTGGCGCGCAGGTTGTGAGTCTGTCGACCGTTCCCGTTGATCAGGCACTGCTGGTGCCGCCGCAGGGAGCGATCGAGCGCCGGTTGTGCGCGAACATGAAACCCCCAGTCCCTGTGAAGCAGCCGGATCCGCTGTATCCGAAATCGGCAATTCAGAATCGGGTGATGGGCGACACGACTGTGTCGATGACGGTGTTTGTCGACGGATCCGTGGGTGAGATTCAGCTGCTCGGCAGCAGTACGCACTTCTTGGACGACGCCACGTTGCAAACCCTGAAAGGATGGAAATTCAAGCCAGCCATGTGCGGAGCGGAGCCGGTCGTCTCGGATATTCAGGTGGTGGTGAACTTTCGGCTGAGGTGAATCTTCTTTCCCAATCGCCAGTCTGCGACAGCGACGGCAACTAACGAGCTATGCTCGGCTCGGACCGCCGAGTGGTTCGTTTCTGAAAAGGGCGCTTGAACTGCTCCGCGATATCGAAGAAGAACCGCCGGAAGTAAAGACAGCCGTTGAAATTACCTGCTTCCAAGCCCACAAACAGACTGTATGTACCTCCGGATGAATTGTAGGGGGTACTCAGCACGCTACCGCCACCAATCTGGTACGTGTGCCTCGCCACAATCCAAAACGCACCAGGAGCAGTGCGTACTCAAGAGTTCTCTGACATCAGGATCTAACTTTTCTGTGGCCTTGAATGCCAGACCCGCGGGACTTTTTCGTAACCGGCTGAATGAGCGGACACTTCTGTCATGGGTCCAGACAAATGAAAGCTTGCGTACAACCGATTCAAGCAGCCCAGTCATAGCGGTGATGCAACCTTAATGGGGGAGAAACTGGATTTCGCCTATGTGGCTGAGAAATTCATGCACGCGCGAAACATCCTCGAAAAGGTCCCGAATAGAAGGGATAGGTTCCCAAAGGCGATCGGGAACGTAGAGGGTGAGGGCCCCCGCCTCAAGTTGAAGAGTCGAACTTATAAGCGAACGGCGCACCTAAGTCCACTTTTTTCACTGTGCTTGTACTATAGAAGTCAATATTCACATCCGGTGCATACCAGCGCGCTTTGTTCGGAGGATAGTTAAGCCACCCCTCGACCGACATCACGTAGTCTCCCTTGCTGAAGGTGCCGGTGATGCTGAAGGTCTCATGGCTGGTGTCCACCTGGTTATACAGGCTGGGCATCTCGCCTTGTCGAACCCGAATAGCGTCGCAAAGGATTTCGTAGGAGTACGGTCTCCCCTTCTTTATAGGCTTTTCGTTCATGCGAATGACAAATTCGAAAACTTCACCTGGATGCGTGGTTCCAAAGAACTGATATTGGGGATTTTGGAAGGGGTCGTAGGTGTACAGCCTGTAGACAGGATCATCGGCTGCCCGAATTATTCCGATTTCCGCCCAATGGGCCACGTTATTGATGGTGTGACCCAGGTGGGTCGCGAACAAGTTGAACTCCGTCTCTCCGCTCTGCACCGCAAGGTTATCGACCTTGTAGATAAAGCGCAATCCGGTCCAAGTCAGGTCGACCGTATAGCTTCGCCCATCCACCTGGATATAGGTGGTTTGGGCCGCGGCAGCTTTTAGGGAAGAAGATTTCTTTGTCCCAGAAGCAGACTTCGGCTTTCCGCCTACATGCCATTGGCGAGGGGGAAGCTTGTAAGGCAGGTCCTTTTCGCTGCTCGGGCCTTTGTAACCGGGAAGCACCTCCACGCTGCCGGCCGGCGTGCTCGACGGAACATATCCCGAAGGATTGAAGAGGATCCGTTTCACTTTACCCATAACTGCCTCCCTGAGTTCGCCCCTAAACCAGAATTTCCGTTTTAGCTTTCAACAGCCTCACACTATATACCCCGCGAGGGAGTCGAGAGCATTATTTTTTCTGTGGCTGCTCCCGTGCGGCTCCGGTTGTGAGCGACAACCCATTGACCTCAGTAGCTTACGTTGTGAACTGATGCATGAGCTTAGAGCGATCCGGCGAACACCCAACGAACCTGCACTAAGCAGCCACCCACTAGGTCTTTTTGGATTTCTTCCTAGGCAATTTCCGAGAGGGGATCCAGCGCTCCATCCGCTTCATATCGACGCCCCCCCGCTCCCAAAACCAGAGGCAGTCTGCTTCGTTCGCTAAATTGCCCATCCGGATATAGTTCGAGCGCGACGGCTGCTTATAACCCGTCTCCCACTGCGAGACGGCCGCCTGTGTAACCCCGCAGAGTGCAGCAAACTGAGTCTGCAATAAGCCCAGGTCCTTGCGGAGCGCTGCTATGCGGTCTGCCCAATCGGGTCTTGCCATTAGTTGACCTCTCGCGAGAGTTGCGGTATAACTAAGGTGATATAACTACGGTGATATAGGCCGCGCTTATTTAATGCCTTCTCCCGGGTGCCACATTAACACGAGTGTCGATGCATTTTGATTTCTATTCGGCTATTGCCGGCAAGGCGGTGATCACTTGCGACATACAAGCTCGGTGGTCGAAAGTCATTGGGTCAGCGCTCGTATTGTGACTGACCTGACCGGCTGGCACCCTCAGCATGTGCGCCGGTTGGCGAGAGAGGGTCAGTTGCAGCACCGGCCCTCGAAAAGTGCAAGGCGCAACGGACGAGTTCAACGCGAATACGCGTTGTCGTCCTTGCCGGTTGAAGCGCAATTGAAATTCCTCAAGCAACCGCTGTTGTCGGGACCAGACTGCACGGCTCTGGCACTGCGCTCGAATCTGAACCAGTCCAAGCTGTTTGCTTCTCTGCCGGAGGTTCCCGAGCCCGAGCGCCTCAACTTTTCTGCAAGGCAGAACGCACAGGCCTTGAAGCGCCTGGAGGCCATTGCGTCCCTGGTGGAATTCTCGAGGCGCAGCCGGCGATCCCGTCCAACCTTCCGTACCATCAGGGGAGTCGCCGTGCGAAGCATGAACTCGCTGGTCGGGTACCTTGCGGATCAGCACCACGTCAGCGCCCGAACTCTCTGGAACTGGTATGCACAGTACCGCAAGCTCGGCTATGCGGGTCTGGTCGACCGAGTTCGCTCGGATAAGGGGAAATCGCGGTTTCTCAAAGCCCATCCCGCGGTCCGCGCATATCTCGAGAACAAGTACCTGGGTGAGCGGCTGTCGATTCGGCTGGTGTACCAGGCCTTGCTGCGCGATCTGCGGAATCTTGAGCCCGAGTGCACCAGACCACCGAGCTACAGCGCCGTCCGGTCTTATTTGCAACAGCTGCCCAAGCCCTTGCTGATCCTGAGCCGGGAAGGCGAGCGGCAGTTCCAGGAACGTTGTGAGCCCTACCTGCTGACCGACTTCGATTCTCTGGTGCCCAACCAGATCTGGGTCTCTGACCACGGCCAGCATGACGTCTGGGTGCGCAATGACCTGTTTTCCGGAGTATCGACCAATGCCGCAGTCCGGCCCTGGCTGACTGCCATGATCGACATGCGCTCTCGTAAGATCGTCGGCACCGCCTGGTCGGCCACCCCCAGCTCACACACCATCAGCTCGGCACTGCGTGTCGGGATTGAGAGCTTTGGGATTCCCCAGATCCTCTATGTGGATAACGGCAAAGACTACGAGAAGGTCGGCCGCATCGACTTCTCTCCGGAATGTAGTGGCGTACTGGTCAGGCTGGGAATCCAACCGCAGTACTGCCTGCCCCGACATCCGCAATCGAAGCTGATCGAGAGCTGGTTTGGAACGGTAAGGAAGCGCTTTGATTGCCTCTGGCCGTCTTACTGCGGAGCGGGTCCCAAGGAGCGGCCGGAGCCGTGCATAGCTGCCCTGAAGGAGCACCAGGCCTTTCTGAAGGGCAAACGAAAGAATTCACCTCTACCCCTGGCCAGTGAGTTCATCGCCACGGCGCGGCAATGGATTGAGGAATACAACTCGCAGCATCCCCATGGCGGGCGAGCGATGCGAGGCCGGACTCCGGATGAGGTCTATAACGAACTGCTGCTGCCCGGTCAGAAAAGACTGATTGAGACCCCAGATGTTCTCTATGCCTTGTTCTGGGACCGTCAGCGGCGCAAGGTGTCGGAGGGCGGATGCGTGCAATTGTACGGCGAGCGCTACGAACCAGCCGATGGCGAGAGTCTGGCCAAGCTGTTTCTGGAGATCGAGCGAGATGTCCTGGTGGCTTGTGACCCAGCCAATCTGGGAGAAGCCATCGCCTTGGATCTGGATGGCCGATTCCTGGGGCGGCTGCGGGCCCAGAAGCTGATCACCCGCGGACCTATCAGCCACGAAGACATTCGGGCTTCGATGCGGATCAGGCGTACGGCTCGTAAGGCGATCGCCGATTACGTCACTGGCTTATCAGGCATACGGGCTCGCGCCGGGGACCGTAGCGAGATCTCGCACCTGCAGGATCGAGCTGAGATGCCCGGGGAGAAGCAGTCGCCACCGCCGCCAAGTCTGATACGGCCGCAGGACCTGCACATCATTGCCCGTCCCGACTTCATTGACGACATCGTTCGGGAACTGACCGAAGGGGAATAGCTATGGCTCTTTCCTGCGCGGTACGCAAGCAGCTGCTGGCGGCGAGCTTGCCGGAAGCCACCGAAGTCAGACTGGAGTTACAGGATTACCTGGCCCGGACCGGCATGGCACCGCCAGATTTCGCCCGCCGCATCAACTACGCCCGGGAGACGGTCTACTCCTTTCTGAACGGCAATTACAGCTGGATCTCCTCCAACGACGGCCCTATCCGGGCAGCGATTCGCGGCTTCATTGCGGCCCATCCCATTGCGACTCCGGTAGTCAGCTCAGGCAAGCTCTACGAAACCGAGAATGCCCGTTTGCTGCGACGGTACTTCTACGAAGCCCTGGATCATGGGCGAGCCTATTACCTCTACGGTGCCCCGGGAACCCAGAAGACCTACGTACTGCAGCACCTGATCGCGGAGTTAAACCGCTCAGAGATCGCCAAGAACGGAGAGGGCCGGAGAGCTTACTACGTCTACGTTCGTCAGGGAATCCGCTCGCTGGACCTGATGAAGCGGGTAGCAGAGAGCTGCGGGGCAATTGGGCTGGGCACCGTCGACCGGATTCTGCGCAACCTGCGTTTCGATCTCAGCCAGCGCAAGGTGTTGTTGGGCTTTGACGAAGCCCAGCATCTGTCGGTTGAGTGCCTGGAGACCCTACGGGAACTATTGGACCAGCCGCCGCACTGTGGGCAACTGTTCGCCGG